>NZ_JBIAVS010000004.1:67787-110949 GCF_042894545.1 Streptomyces sp. NPDC001530 | reverse complement strand
CCCTGCCCGTCCCGTCCCTGGGGGGCTCCGCCCCCCAGACCCCCCTAAAAGATTGCGCAGTTCCCCGCGCCCCTTCAGGGGCGCGGGGAACTGCGCGACCAGCCCCCACCCACCCGCAGCCGAAAGGCTGGTACGGGACGGGCAGGGGCGGAGGGGGCGAAAGAAGCTCCTCGCGGCCGACGGTCCGTACGAACGCACATGCGCGTACAGCCACCCCGATCGTGCAGCTCATGCGATGCGACAAGAGACTTCCGGCTTGCATCTGCGGCAGTATGATCGGCGCATGCCTGCCTGAGGAAGTACAGGATCAGAGGAGTAGCCCCGTGATGACCCGTGACGCTCGTCGGCCCCGCCGGACCCTGCAGATGGCGGGTGCGGCCGCCGCCGCGCTGCTGGCCCTGAGCGCGTGCTCCTCCTCCGACGACCCGTCGTCCACATCCGACTCCTCGGCCTCCTCGTCGGCGAAGCTCTCCGGCACGGTGACCGTCTTCGCCGCCGCCTCACTCAAGGAGAGCTTCCACACCCTGGGCAAGGAGTTCGAGAAGGAGCACCCCGGCACGAAGGTGGTCTTCAGCTTCGCCGGCAGCGACACACTCGCCGCGAGCATCACGGGCGGAGCCCCGGCGGACGTCTTCGCCGCGGCCAGCCCGAAGACGATGGCCATCGTCACGGACAAGAAGGACGCGGCGACCACGCCCGCCACCTTCGTCCGCAACCAGCTGGAGATCGCGACCCTCCCCGGCAACCCCGACAAGGTCGCCTCCCTGAAGGACCTCACCAAGTCCGGCCTCAAGGTCGTCCTCTGCGACAAGACGGTCCCGTGCGGCGCCGCCGCGCAGAAGGCGCTGGACGCCAGCAGCCTCAAGCTCACCCCGGTCTCCTACGAGGAGGACGTCAAGTCCGCCCTGAACAAGGTCGTACTGAAGGAGGCCGACGCCGCCGTCGTCTACAAGACCGATGTGAAGGCGGCGGGTGACAAGGTGGAGGGCGTGGAGTTCCCCGAGTCGGCGAAGGCCATCAACGACTACCCGATCGCCCTGCTCAAGGACGCGCCCAACGCGACCGCGGCGAAGGCGTTCATCGAGCTGGTGAAGTCCGCCGAGGGCCAGAAGGTCCTCACGGCGGCCGGGTTCCTGCAGCCATGACCGCCCTGGACAAGGCCGACACCGCGGTCGACACCCTGACCGGTGGGCCGCGGCGCCGGCGTGTCCGGACCCGTCGCCGGCTGGGCGCACCGCTGCCCCTTCTCCTGCCCGCCCTCGTCGGCCTGGCCTTCCTGCTCCTCCCCCTGATCGCCCTCCTCGTACGGGCCCCCTGGCGCAGCCTGCCCGACCAGCTGACCAGCACGGAGGTCTGGCAGGCGCTCCAGCTGTCCCTGGTCACCGCCACCGCGGCCACCGCGGTGAGCCTGGTCCTCGGCGTACCGCTCGCCTGGCTTCTCGCGCGTACGGACTTCCCGGGGCGCGGTTTCGTACGGGCCCTGGTAACGCTGCCCCTCGTGCTGCCACCGGTGGTGGGCGGCGTGGCCCTGCTGCTGGCCCTCGGCCGCAATGGCGTCGTCGGGCAGTGGCTGGACTCGGCCTTCGGGATCACGCTGCCGTTCACCACGGCCGGGGTGATCGTGGCCGAGGCGTTCGTGGCGATGCCGTTCCTCGTGATCAGCGTGGAGGGCACACTGCGGGCGGCCGATCCGCGCTACGAGGAGGCCGCCACGACGCTGGGCGCCTCCCGCTTCACCGCGTTCCGCCGGGTCACACTGCCGCTGATCGCGCCCGGGATCGCGGCGGGCTCCGTACTGGCCTGGGCCCGCGCGCTCGGCGAGTTCGGCGCGACGATCACCTTCGCGGGCAACTTCCCCGGCCGTACGCAGACCATGCCGCTGGCCGTGTACCTGGCCCTGCAGAACGACCCGGCCGCCGCCATCGCCCTCAGCCTCGTCCTGCTCGCCGTGTCGATCGCGGTCCTCGCGGGCTTGCGGGACCGCTGGATGACGGCGGCGTCATGACGGACGTATCCGCGTGGATGATGGTGACGTCATGACGGACACACCCCTCGACGACGTGCCCCACGCCCCCGACCACGGCTTCGCCGCCGACCAGGGCCTCGCGTCCGGCAAGGGCTTCGCCCACGACAAGGGCCTCGACGCCCGCCTCGTCGTCCACCGCGGCGCCTTCCACCTCGATGTCGCGCTGACCGCCTCCCCCGGCGACGTCGTCGCGCTGCTCGGCCCGAACGGCGCCGGCAAGACCACCGCGCTGCGGGCCTTGGCCGGACTCACTCCGCTGTCCGACGGGGGCCATCTGCGCCTGGACGGCGCCGCGTTGGACCGTACGCCGCCCGAGTCACGACCCGTCGGCGTGGTCTTCCAGGACTACCTGCTCTTCCCGCACCTGTCCGCGCTCGACAACGTGGCCTTCGGACCGCGCTGCCAGGGCGCGGGGAAGGCGGAGGCGCGGGCGCAGGCCGCCGCGTGGCTGGAGCGCATGGGACTGGCCGACCACGCCGGGGCCAAGCCGCGCCGCCTCTCCGGCGGGCAGGCCCAGCGCGTCGCCCTCGCCCGCGCGCTGGCCACCCACCCCCGGCTGCTCCTGCTGGACGAACCGCTGGCCGCGCTCGACGCCCGTACACGGCTCGACGTACGGGCCCAACTCCGGCGCCATCTGGCCGACTTCGAAGCCGTCGCCGTACTCGTGACGCACGACCCGCTGGACGCGATGGTGCTGGCCGACCGGCTCGTCGTCATCGAGCACGGCCGGGTCGTCCAGGACGGGACGCCGTCGGACATCGCCCGGCATCCGCGCACCGACTACATCGCCCAGCTGGTCGGCCTCAACCTCTACCGGGGGCAGGCCGAGGGCCACACCGTACGTCTCGACGCGGGCCCGGCGATCACCACGACCGAGGACCTCGACGGACCGGTCTTCGTGGCCTTCCCGCCCGGCGCCGTCACCCTGTTCCGCGACCGCCCGACCGGCTCCAGCGCCCGCAATCTGTGGCAGTGCCGGGTCGGCGGGCTGGAGAGCCACGGCGACCAGATCCGCGCGGACCTCACCGGCGAACTCCCGCTCGCCGCCGACCTGACGACGGTCGCCGCGGCGGAACTCGACCTGCACCCGGGCGCCACGGTCTGGGCGACGGTGAAGGCGGCGCAGACGCACGCGTATCCGGCGTGACTATCCCGTATCCGGCGTGACTATCCCGCGTCCTCGACCGGTACCGCGGAAGCGCGCACCATCACGCAGTCGAACTCGACCACCCGTCCCGTTGCCGCTTCCCGCGACACCGGGTACATGCCCGTGATCTCGAACCCGCTCTCCTCGTACACGGCGATCGCCTCGCCCATCCGGGGGCTGCCCTCGTACAGCCGCAGCGTCGCGACCTCGGACTGCATCCCGACGAACTCGGGGAGGCGGTCCCCGGCGCCCGCGAATACCTCCAGGTCGTACCCCTGGGTGTCCATCTTCAGATAGGGCCGGGGATCGGTGATCCCGGCGAGCGCCTTGTCCATCACGCCGTCGAGCCGGCGGATCTCGATGTCCTCGGTACGGGTCTTCGCGAACCGCTTGTAGCGGTCCTTGCCGTAATCGCTGGGCGGGAGAAGGGAGTTCATGGTGTTCCAACCCACATGGATGGACTGGGTGGCGTCCGCACGCCCCAGCCCCAGCTGGTACACCCACCAGTCGGGGTCGTCCTCGGCAGCCTTCTGGAGCTTGGCGAAGGCCTCCGCCGTGGGTTCGAAGGAGACGATCCGGCCGGTGTAGCCGAAGCGGCGCAACTGCCGTCCGTACTGGCCGGCGTTGGCGCCCACGTCGAAGACGCAGTTCACCTCGTACCGGTCGAGGAGGGCGGCGACGTGCTGGCCGCACAGATAGGAGGCCGCCGCCAGCTGGAACCGGCGTTCGTCCGTTGCCTTCTCGTCGAGGAGGAGACGGGCGCCGGTGTCGCCGAGGGGCACGCTCTTCCACGCCATGGCGCTGCCGCGCAGGACCAGGTCGGCGCCCGGCCCCACCGGCAGGCGGGTGCGCTTGCCGCGCCGGTAGACCACCGCTGCACCCGAACCGAGATCCAGAACCCGCACCCCTATCCGGGGAAGCAGCCCTAGCAGTTTTCTGTGAAGGGTCGGCATGACCACAGCCTTTCAGACATGCCGGGGCGTGCACCGGGAGTTGGTTGAACTGCTTTCCTCTGCGTGGTACAGGCATGTGGTGACCTCTCCAGAGACGCCGTCCGCCGTCCCTCCGCTCGCCGCCGAACTGGGCATGCAACCGCACCCCGAGGGCGGCTGGTTCGTCGAGACATGGGCGGCGCCGCAGGCCTTCCACCCCGACGGCTACCCCGGCCCCCGCGCCGCCGCGACCGCGATCTACTTCCTGCTCACCCCGCACGACACGTCCGCCTGGCACAGGGTGCGCTCCGACGAACTGTGGCTGTGGCACCGCGGCGGCCCCCTGGACCTGCTCCTCGGCGGCGACGGCAACACCCCCGAGTCCACCCCCACGGTCGTCCGCCTCGGCCCCGCCATCGAGGCCGGCGAACGCCCCCAGGCGCTCATCCCCGGCGGCGTCTGGCAGTCCGCCCGCCCGGCGACGGACCAGGAGGTCCTGGTCAGTTGCGTAGTGGCCCCCGGCTTCGACTACGAGGACTTCCGGATGCTCGACTCGGGGCTCTGAGACCCAGCGACCGAGACCTGCCCCGGACGGCCGTGTGGCGGCTTTGTGACGTACGGCGCTGGTTGCGGATCGCCAGGGGCGGGCATCACCCGGAGGCAGGACCGGCCGCGCACCGTATCGCGCGGGTCCCGGTCGGCGGGGATGGAGCCGCCGGGTGCCGGTTGTCCTGGGAGGGGGAAAGAGGTGTCAGTCATGCGTGCGCACCAGCGCGCCGTCCGGCCGACCGCCCGCGTGGAGTACACACTGCCGCGTGCGGCTGTCTCGGCGGGCAGGGCCCGCAGGTTGACGTCGGCGTTCCTCACCCGGCCGCGGCCGCTGATGGCGCCACCGACGGCCGACCAGGTGGACGACGCCACGCTGATCGCCTCCGAACTCGTCGCGAATGCCGTACGGCACGGCCGCACCGGCTGTCGGCTGCGCCTGCAGCTGGGGCACGGGCAGCTGACCGTCGAGGTCCACGACGACAGCCCCGGGCGGCCCCGCGTGGGCCCGCTGGACACTGACTCGGAGAGCGGCCGCGGACTCGCGATGGTCCAGCTCCTGGCCCACCGTCTGGAGGTCGTCAGCACCGGTTTCGGCGGCAAGACGGTGCGCGCGGTGCTGGCCGTGTAGTGCGGCGGAGTGCCGTGTAGTACCGCGGCCGAAATATTGTTTTGCTGCGCCGAAAGTGGGTAGAGCCGCCGGGAAATTCGCCAGAAATTCACGGGCATGCCGGGGGAAACAAAAAGCAGGTGGCCGGGGCCGCACCTCACGGTGCTGGCCCCGGCCACCTGTAAGCGTCGGCCGACTCGGAAGTCAGGCGTCAGCGGGTCCCGGACTAGGCGGGGACGATGTTCTCCGCCTGCGGGCCCTTCTGGCCCTGGGTGACGTCGAAGGTCACCTTCTGGCCTTCCTGGAGCTCACGGAAGCCCTGGGTGGCGATGTTCGAGTAGTGGGCGAAGACGTCGGCGCCGCCGCCGTCCTGCTCGATGAAGCCGAAGCCCTTTTCCGCGTTGAACCACTTCACGGTGCCAGTAGCCATGTCATATCTCCTTCGGGGCAAAGCTCGAAGGCCCACACTGTGTGGACCCGCGTCGCCGCGATGATTGCCCCGTCCGGAAAACGCACCGGAAAAACTTTGGGAACCACAACTGCAACTGATATCGACACTAGCACGGTACGGCTCCCGGAGGGTGGCGCACTATCTCACTCCGTCCGGGGGAATAAAAAATTCTGGCGGCGCCGCGATCCAATTTCTACATCGGCCGAAACAGATATGCGCGCAGTTCCGCGTTGAGCCGCAGCGCTTCCTCCAGGCGGTCCTCCAGGGTCACGATGCGGCAGGCCGCCTCGACCGGAGTGCCCTGGTCGACCAGGTCGCGGGCGCGGGCCGCGACGCGCAGCTGGCTGCGGGAGTAGCGGCGGTGGCCGCCCCCGGAGCGCAGCGGGGTGATCAGTCCCGCCTCGCCGACGGCGCGCAGGAACGCGGGGGTGGCACCGATCATCTCGGCGGCGCGGCCCATCGTGTACGCGGGGTAGTCGTCGTCTTCGAAACGGTCGGTGGGGCTCGCTTCGGTGGGGGTCGCTGTAGGTCCCTGGGGCAGGTGCATCACCTCCACTCTGACAGATCGACGGAAGCCAGCCCAAGGGTGTCCGCCAACGGGCGGAGCCGGGTTGGGCCCGGGGCCGACCCTGGCTCACCCGGACGGCCCGGTGCGCTGGTGGGAGCCCGTGGCCGGTGGTGGCGTGGGAGGACACACCGTGTTCTCGGGAGGCCGCCGCCATGAACCGTCCGTCCTGTCTCCTCGCGTCCGCCCTGACCGCGGGCATGCTGCTGTCGACGGCCGCGTGTTCGAGCCTCGGCGGCTTCGGTGGTTCCGGCCGTACGGGGGTCTCCGCGTCGCCCGCGGCCAAGGACTCCCCTGCGGCGTCCGCCGTCCGCACGCTGAGCGAGGAGCAGGCCCAGGCCGCGCTGATCACCAACTCCGACCTGGGGTCGCAGTGGACCGAGACAGAGGGCTCGGCGACCTGGCGGGACGCGCTGCTCAAGAGCAAGGTCGACACGGAGGCCTTCGTCACGGACAAGGGGAACGCCGCCGACTGTCAGCAGCTGCTGGACGGTCTCTACGCGGAGGACCTGCTCGGGGAGCCCAAGGGGGCCCGGGGCGTCACCGGCTTCGACGACAGCAACGACAGCGACGACAGCGACGACGACGGGCAGATGCACTACCAGGTCGCTGCGTACGGGCAGGCCGAGGTGGAGGCGAAGTTGGCGTGGCTGAAGACGCTGCCGGACACATGCGACCAGTTCACGGCCGTGGACAACAAGGGTGGACAGCAGACTGTCCAGGTCATCTCGACATCGCTGCCGGACGTGGGCGACGCCCGACAGGGTCTGCGCGTCACCATGACCGGCGAGTTGGAGGGCGATCCCTCGACGCTGACGCTGGACTTCGCCGCCGTGCGGGTCGGCGACAGCGCCCTGTCCCTCACCAACGGCGGCCTCGACGGCGCCGACGAGGACTCCACCCAACAGGCCGCCCAGGCCGGCGCCCAACGCCTCAAGGACGTCCTGGCCGGCAAGACACCCCCACCCACCGAGGGCTGACCCCGCCGAACCCGTGGGCGAAGAAAACGCTGGTGGTCGGCCGGGGGCGGCGTCAGCTCATTCGGTCGACCGCTTCCTTGGCCTCTTTGAGGTCGGCGCCCGTGGCCTCGCGGTAGGCCTTGATGGCCTGGATCTTCTTGCCGTCGCGGAGGAGGGCGGCGACCTGAGGGAGCTGCGGGTCGTCCTGGTGGAGGCCGAGGTGGTCGAGGATCAGGTCGAGTTTGTGCTCGACGCGGGCGATCCTGCGGTCGGCACGGCCGAGCTTGCTTTCCAGTCCCGCGAAGCTCGCGATCATGAGCGCGGCGAGGACGAAGAGACCCGTTATTTCCATGGTCACCGATCCTAGGACGCGTCGGCCGGCGAGCCGATGCGGCGCAACAGGCCCAGCAGCGTGGCCCGTTCGTCGGCTGTGAGCGGCGCGAAGGAAGCCGTGAGGACGTCCAGGGTCACCGCACGGCCCGCCACGAGCACGCGTTCGCCCGCCTCCGTGAGGTGGTGTTCGAAGCCGGTCACCTGCCCCACATCGAACAGCCCGCCGCGACCTTCGCCGCCCTCGACGCCCACCTGGACATCACGAGCGGCACGGCCGTCTAACCGCCCGAGGTTCCCGTGCCGCCCACACCCGAAGTCGCCGCGGGGGGCGTGGTCGTCGGCCTCACGGTCGGCGAGGGCGAGGGTGCCCTCCCCTCGATCTCGATCACCGAGCCCGGACTCAGCTGCTCGTACAGCCACTTCGCGTCGGTCTGGCGCAGGCCGATCCAGCCGGTCGTGCGGTCATAGTTGCCGGGGGCCTTCTCGTCGTAGGTGAGGGCGGCGATGTAGTTCGTCCGGCCGGTCCCGTCGGAGGCGCTGAGTTCGATCACCCAGGGGACCTTGAGGCTGTAGTCGTCCTTGATACCGGCCTCTTCGCCGGGCATCAGCTTGACGGGCTCCTTCGCGGTGACCGTCATCCGGACCGCCGCCGTGGGCCGCCACGCGGAGCCGGACGACAGCGGCAGCTCCCGGCCCGCGACCGAGATCACCCGCCGTGAGAGGTCGACCGTGGCGTCGGGCGCGGCCGGAAGGCTGGGCGTGCCGGTGGGGCTCGCGGCCGGGGACGGGCGCTGGTCCGTGCCGCCGCCGAGATTCATGACCACGGCGAGGGCCAGTCCCGCCACGGCACAGGCGCCGGTCACGGCGAAGGCCGTACGGCGGCGACGTCGACGGCGTACCGCCCGGACGCGGATCTCCGCGCCCGACAACGACGGGAGCGTCTCGCCCTGGGCCGCCACCTCCCGCAGGTCCGAGGTGAGTTCATCGGACACGGTCGTCCTCCCTCTCCCCCTCGTCGGCCGGGTCCGCCGCATCCGCCGCCGCATCCGCCGAGTCCGCCGACAGCACCCGCGCCAGCGCCGCCCGGCCGCGGGACAGGCGGGCCTTGACCGTGCCCACGGGGGCACCGGTTTCGGAGGCTACCTGCTCGACACTGAGGTCGCACAGATGGTGCAGGACCAGCGCCCTGCGCTGCGCCTCCGGCAGCGTGCGCAGCGCGGCGACCAGCGCGGTGCGCTCGGGGTCGGGTCCCGGCGTGTGCTCGGGCGGCGGTGTGCGCCGTACGAGCTCCAGCCAGTGGCGCGCACGGCGCCAGCGGCTCACCGCGAGCCGCATCGCCACGGTCCGTATCCACGCCTCGGGTGCCCCGTCGGCGAGGAACTCCCGCCGCCGGTCCCAGGCGCGTACGAACGCCTCCTGGACGACGTCCTGCGCCTCGCCGTGGTCCCCGGTGAAGGCGTAGAGCTGGCCGGTCAGCCGGGGGAACGCGGTCGCGTAGAACGCGTCGAACTCTTCCTCGGTCATGCCCCCCGCCGGAGTTTCCGGAAATTCCGCGGCCCGATGCAACCCGGCCGTCCCTGCCGTGCGTACAGGTCCCGTACGTCGCACATCGAAACACACCTCAGGGGGATCACGATGACCACGGGACTCAGGGGCGGCCGCGGCCGGTTCGCCCGCGCCTGGAGCGCGGCGGCCGTGTGCGCGCTGGCGCTCACGGGCTGCTCGGCGCGGGCGTTGGCCGACGGAAACGGAGGTACGGACGCCGAGCCGAAGGGCACCGCGACCGTCAACCCCGCAGGCAGACCGACGTCCACGTCCAAGCCCGCGCCCCAACCTCTCAAGTCCCTGAAGGGCGTACGGGTCAACGTCGCCGACGGGCAGACCGTGGGCGTCGGCATGCCCATCTCCGTGACCTTCGACCATGTGATACCTGCCGCCGAACGGGCGGACGTGGAGCGGCAGTTGAAGGTCACCGCGGATGCCGAGGGTTCCTGGAGCTGGGTCAAGGACCGCAATCTGCTGGACGGGCAGCGCGTCGACTTCCGGCCGCGCGCGTACTGGAAGCCCGGCACCGAGGTCACCGTCCGGGCCGGTGCCGGGATCACTCGCCATGTCACGGTGGGCCGCTCCCTCGTCGCGACGGTCGATGTCCGTACACACACCATGACGGTGGAGAAGGCCGGTTCGACGCGCCGCGTTCCGATCACCGCGGGCGCCCCGGGCATGGACACCTGGAACGGCACGATGGTCGTCTCCGACAAGGCGACCAAGGTCTTCATGGACGCGCACACGGTCGGCTACGGCGACGCGTACGCGGGCTATTACTCCTACGCCGTGCACCTCACCACCTCGGGCACCTACCTGCACCAGAACCCGAAGGCCAACACGTACGCCGGCCACCAGAACGTCACCCACGGGTGCGTCGGGCTCGCCACCGACGGCACGGCGAAGCGCTTCTACGACGAGGTCATCCCCGGCGACGTCGTCACGGTCGTCGGCTCCAAGGACACGGTGGCCGTCGGCAATGGATACGGCGACTGGAACTTGAGCTGGGAGCAGTGGCGGGCGGGGAGCGCGCTCTCGTGAAGCCCGCGCGAGAAATGTCGGCTCCGGTGTCATCCGGGGTGCGGGTGACCGGAGTTTGGAGGAGTGGAGAGGCGTCCTCCAGTCCGATTCGTACATCGCACATCGCTACATCGCGAGGAGTTGTCCGTTCATGACACGGATACAGAAGTACATGGCCGCCACCGCGGTCGCCGTCGCACTGGTCGGGGCGCCTGCGGTGTCGTACGCCGCCTCACAGGGGAAGGCGGCGCACGGCACCGACCGGCAGGCCGTCCCGGTCACCAAGTCCGTTGCCACGAAAACAAAGTCGCAGGCAAAGTCGCATGCGAAGGCGAAGGCGCCGGCGGCCCGTGTCGTCGCGTCGGGCGAGCACGTGAAGGTCCCCGGCGGTGCGGAGATCTGGCTCACCGAGGAGGGCAAGTACTGGACGACGCCCGAGAATCCCGAGCCGCAGTTCCGCAGCGTCGTCGACGGGAACATCGACCTGACGCGGCCCGGCGTGTCGATGCAGACGGAGGGCGTGGACGGCCGCTACTTCCTCTCCGGCCTGTACTACGGCGGCAAGGGCACCGCGTCCCGCGTCGACGTGGAGACCGCTGCCGGGACCGTGCACGGCAAGCTGCTGGAGCTGGCGGGCAAGCCCGGCTGGGGCGTCTGGTACGCCACCGCCGACGTGCCGACGACCGATGACCACGGCGGCCTCGACTTCTTCGGCAGCGTCACCGTCTACACCACCAAGGGCAAGGTCTACGCCCAGCTGAAGCTGAACTGAGCGTGCGGGCGGGGGAGCCGGGTTGTTCAGGTCTCGGCTCCCCCGCACCGCCCCCACCCCCCACGTACCCGACCCGAGGGACCGCCGGCCGTGCCGCACAACCCCACCGACGACGCCTCCCAGGCCCTCACCGTCTCTTCCCAAGTCGCCGCCGAGAGCGGTGACTTCGCCGCGTACGCCACCGCGGCCTGGCCCCGCCTGGTCCGCACCGCGCACATGCTCACCGGCGACTTCCACGAGGCCGAGGATCTCGTCCAGACCACGCTGGCCAAGGTCTACGCACGCTGGCGGCGCATTCCGCGCGATGACGTCGACTTCTACGTACGCCGCTCGCTGGTCAACAACAACCTCAGCCGGGTGCGCAAGAGACGGGTCGCGCATCTGCTGATGCCGTTCCTGCCCGAGCGGGTGCACCAGCGCGAGCCCGGGCACGCGGAGGCCGTCGAGCAGCGGGCGGCCCTGGACGAGGCGCTGGCCGCGCTGTCGGCCCGGCAGCGTGCCGTGATGGTGCTGCGCTACTGGGAGGACCTGAGCGAGGCCGAGACAGCGCAGCTGCTCGGCTGCTCGGTCGGCACCGTCAAGACCCATGCCCGGCGCGGCCTGGAAGCCCTGCGCGCCCACCCCTTGTTCGCCGGCCGACACCCCGTTTCCGGAGCCCGCCCATGAACCACCCGTTCCGTTCCGCGCGCCCCCCGGCCGAGGCCGAGCGGCTGCGCGAGGCGTTCACCGAGGCCGCCTACGACGTCACGCCCTCCGCGGTGCCGCTGGCCGCCATCGAGCGCGAGGGCCGCCGGCGCAGGCGGCGCCGCAGGACCGCCGTGCTGGGGGCCGCCTGCGGGGCGCTGCTCGTGCCGCTGGCGGTGGTGGTGCTCCGCGACGGAGTGCCTTCCGGGCCCAGCGAGCGGGTGAAGCCGCCCGCCGCGGGCGCCGGCACCCCGAGCCCCTCCCCCTCGGCGCCCGCGGGGCAGGTGCGGGTCGTGACGCCCGGCGAGCGGGTGCAGGTCGCGCCCGGCACCAAGATCTGGCTGACCGAGGAGGGCAAGCACTGGCTGGAACCGGGGGCGCCCGGCGCCCAGTTCCGCAGCGTCAGCGACGGCAACCTCGACATGAGCAAACCCGGCGTCAGCCTCCAGGAGTCGGGGGAGGAGGGCGGCTACTTCCTCTCCGGCATCTTCCACGGCAAGGGCGAACCGGCGCGCGTCGAGGTCACGACCGTCGCGGGCGCCCGCAACGGCACCGCGCTCACGCTCGCGGGCAAGCCCGGCTGGGGCGTCTGGTACCTGGAGATGAAGATTCCGAAGTCCCTGACGTCCAGGGACACCATGTTCGGCGTCACCAAGAGAGTCACGGTGTACGACTCGGCCGGCGGGGTGATCGCGAGCGAGGAGTTCACGCCGTGAGGGCCGGAAGGACCGGAAGGACCGGAAGGACCGGGAGGACCGGGAGGACCGGGAGGACCGGAAGGACCGGAAGGACCGGAAGGACCGGGAGGACCGAAGGGGCCGAAGGAGCCGACAAGGTCGACAAATCTGGCGCGAATGCCACGGCCACGGCGGCTGTGCAGCGCACCCGAGCCCGTATGGCCCGCTTCCTCCGCACCCGCCGCATCCGGGCCCGCCGCACCCGCGGCCGACGCCTGCGCCGCGCGCTGATCGCGCTGCTCGTCGTCCTGCTCACCCTCGTCGGCGCCGCCGTGGTGGCGTACAAGCTGACGGTGATCCCCGAGCCGCACCCGGAGACGGCGATGCAGAGCACGGTCTTCGTGGACGTCCACGGGGGCTACCTGGGGCGGCGCGGCCCGGTCGACCGCCAGGAGGTGCCGCTCGCGCAGGTGCCGCGGCATGTGCAGGAGGCGGTGATCGCGGCGGAGAACCGCTCCTTCCGTACGGACACGGGGATCTCGCCGAGCGCCATCGCCCGGGCGGCGTGGTCGACGGTGAGCGGGGGCAGCCGGCAGGGCGGTTCCACGATCACCCAGCAGTACGTGAAGAACGCGCTGCTCACCCCGGAGCAGTCCTTGTCCCGCAAGGCGCGCGAGGCTCTGATCGCGATCAAGCTGGACCGGACCCGGTCGAAGGACGAGATCCTGGAGGGCTACCTCAACACGGTGTACTTCGGCCGCGGCGCGGCGGGCATCCAGGCCGCCGCGCGCAACTACTTCGGCGTGGACGCGGACGACTTGACGGTCAGTCAGGGTGCGGCGCTGGCGGCCATCGTCAACATCCCCTCGTACTACGAGAAGGCGGGCTCGGACGCGAAGGTGACAGCGAAGCTGACGCACCGGTGGGAGTGGGTGCTGGACGCGATGGCCGACAGCGGGGCCATCACGCCCGCTCAGCGCGGCGCGGCCCGCTTCCCGGCGTTCCGCTTCTATCCGCCCGGTGACACGGACGGCCAGCGCCAGTACCTGATCGACGCGGCCGCGGCCGAGGCCGCCGACCGGCTGGGCATCACCCAGGACGAGCTGGCCCGCGGCGGCTACACCGTCCGCACCACCTTCGACCTCACGGCGCAGGACGCGGCGGCGGAGCTGGTGGCCGACCAGCGGCCCGTGAAGAACACCCGGCTCCACACGGCGGTCGTCGCGCTGGTGCCGGACGACGGCGCCGTCCGCGTGCTGTACGGCGGCGCTGACTACGCTCGGCAGCCGTTCAACGACGCGCTGCACGGAGCGGTGGAGGCCGGCACAGCGCTCGAGCCCTTCACGGCGGCGAAGCTGGGCGCTCCGCTGACCGCGCTGCCCAGGACCGCGGCACCCACCCCGCTCCGCCTGGCCGCCGCGTACGCCACGGCGGCGGCCCGGGGCACCTACGCCGAGCCGTACACGGTCCAGAAGATCACCCGAGCGGGCCGCACCGTCTACACGGCCCACCGGCACACCCGTACCGCGATGGACCAGGACGCGGCGGTGCTGATCACCAAACGCCTGTACTCCGCCGCGCCGGCCGGCCCCCTGCCCACCTTCACCGGCAGTGCCGGAACGCGCACCCTCTGGCAGACCACGTACGACGATCGACTCGCCGTCACGACCGCCCTCTTCGCCCAGCACCCCGCCCGCGGCAAGCACCCGGCCCGACCGGCCCAGCTGCCCGCCACCGCCTCGGATCTCGCCGCCCGCGTCACCGCCGACGTACGCGACCGACTGGCCCCAACGGCCTCGGGAACCCCCAGTCGCAGTGGGATCGAGACCATCAAGCCCTACCGTCCGCAAATTTAGGGCCCATACTGGCTACACGATGACGAAACCCTCCGCGCCCCGGCGCCACCTGCCCACCAGCCCCTTCGCCGCCCCGGTCGTCCCGGTGGCCAAGGAGTTCAGCCTCGGAGACCGCGTCTCCCACGACCAGTACGGCCTGGGCACGATCGTCGGCGTCGAAGAGGGCATCGCGATGCTCGTCGACTTCGGCGCCCGCCAGGTCCGCGTCCTCAGCCCCTACACCCGGATGGACCGGCTCTGACCCGCACGCTGTGACGCAACCGCACCCCCCGGCCACCTCACCCCGCGGCAGCGGCCTCCGCAGGTTGCCGGGGCCGCGGTGTGCGGCGGTCCACGCGCCCGTCGGGCGCGACGGGGAAGCCCCCGGCGGCCTGTTTCGTAGCGATGAGTGACGCGCCCCGCACTCAGCGCATCAAGCGAACCTCAGCGCCCCGAACGGCCCACACGGCTAGCCCCCCGCCTGCCCGCGGCACAGGCTGGGCGTATGACTGTCCCGGCGCGTGACGAGCTTCCCTTCGACGATCTCGCGGACTTCGAGAACGCCGATCGGGGGTTCATCGCGGCGTTGGTGCCCGGTGTGGTCCGGGACGGGGAGGGGCGGGTGGTGTACGACGGGGACGCGTACGCGTTCCTCGACGGTGACTGCCCGGAGACGGCGCATCCGAGTCTGTGGCGGCAGGCACGGCTGTGTGCGCGGCAGGGGTTGTACGAGGTCACCGAGGGTGTGTATCAGGTCCGGGGGCTCGACCTTTCGAACATGACCGTCGTCGAGGGCAAGCGGGGCGTGATCGTCGTCGACCCGTTGATTTCCACCGAGTGTGCCGCGGCCGCCCTCGGGCTCTATCGCGAGCACCGGGGGCAGCGGCCCGTGACCGGGCTGATCTACACGCACTCGCACGTCGATCACTTCGGCGGCGCGCGCGGGGTGCTGCCGCACGGGGGTGAGGGCGAGGTGCCGGTGCTCGCGCCCGAGGGGTTCCTGGAGCACGCGGTCAGCGAGAACGTGTACGCCGGGAACGCGGTGTCGCGGCGGGCCGAGTTCATGCACGGGACGCGGCTGCCGAAGGGGCCGGGCGGGCACATCGGCACCGGGCTCGGCACCATCATCTCCACCGGCGGCATCGGGCTCGTCGCGCCCACCGTGGACATCACGCGCACCGGGCAGGACGAGACCGTCGACGGCGTACGGTTCGTCTTCCAGCTGACGCCCGGCACCGAAGCGCCCGCCGAGATGAACTTCCTGCTGTCCGAGCAGCGCGCCCTGTGCGTGGCCGAGAACGCCAGCCACACCCTGCACAACCTGCTCACCCTGCGCGGCGCGCTCGTCCGCGACGCCCGAGTCTGGGCGCGGTACCTCGACGAGGCGATGGACATCTTCGGCGACGCGTACGACGTCGCCTTCGGGTCGCATCACTGGCCGACCTGGGGGAGGGAGAACGTCGTCCGATTCCTGGGCGAGCAGCGGGACTTGTACGCCTACCTGCACGACCAGACCCTCCGCCTCCTCAACAACGGCCTCACCGGCGCCGAGATCGCCGAGGAGCTGCGCCTGCCCCCCGCCCTGGAGAACTCCTGGCACGCACGGGGGTACTACGGATCGGTGAGCCACAACGTCAAGGCCGTCTACCAGCGGTACATGGGCTGGTACGACGGCAATCCCGCCCACCTCTGGGAGCATCCGCCCGTCGAACTCGCCCGACGCTACGTTGAGTTGGGGGGCGGGGCGCAGCAGGTACTCGACAAGGCCCGGGCGTACGCCGATGACGGCGACCTTCGCTTCGCCGCCACCCTCCTCAATCACGTCGTCTTCGCCGACCCGGACCATACGGGGGCCAAGGAAGCCCTCGCCGCCGTCTACGACCGCCTCGGACACGGCGCCGAGAACGGCACCTGGCGCAACTTCTATCTCACCGCAGCCCTGGAGCTGCGCGAGGGCGCGGCCGCCATCGAGGTCGACATGACCGGCTCCGAGATGGCCTCCGAGTTGACCGTGAGCATGCTGCTCGACTCGCTCGCCGTCCGCATCGACGGCCCGCGCGCCTGGAACGAGCACCTGACCCTCGACTTCATCGTCATCGACGAGCAGCGCCGGCACCGGGTCAATCTCCACCACGGCGCCCTCACGCATCGCAGCATGCCGATCCACCACACACCCAAGCCGCACGCGGGCCTGACGCTGATCCTCACCCGGCCCGAACTGCTCGGCCTGCTCTCCGGCAAGGGCCTCGCCGGCATCGAGACGGACGGCGACACGGAACTCCTCGCCCGGCTCCTCTCCTACGTCTCCGAGCCGGACAAGGCCTTCCCGATCGTCACCCCGTAGGTGGTTCTTCGCCCCCTCCGCCCCTACCCGTCCCGTACCAGCCTTTCGGCTGCGGGTGGGTGGGGGCTTGTCGCGCAGTTCCCCGCGCCCCTTCAGGGGCGCGGGGAACTGCGCAATCTTTTAGGGGGGTCTGGGGGCGCAGCCCCCAGATACGGGACGGGTAGGGGCGGAGGGGGCGAAGAAAACCCGGCCTCAGCCGCCCGCCGTCGAGGTCTTGCTGTACCGGTCCGGCGGCATGCCCACCGTCGCCGTGAAGTCGCGGACCAGGTGGGACTGGTCGCTGTAGCCGAGCTCGGCGGCCAGCGCCGCCCAGTCGATGGCCCCCTCGCGGGCGGCGAGATCCGCGGCCTGGTGGATCCGGGAGCGGTTGATGACCCACTTGGGGCTGAGCCCGACATGCTCGGCGAACAACCGCTGAAGCGTCCGCGCGTTCATCCCCAGCCGCTCGGCGAGATCACCGACCCGGGTGAGGGACGTGTCGGCGACGATGAGGTCGACCACGCCGTTCAGGGCGGCGGTCCTGGGCAGCGGGTCCGTACCGAGCGAGCGGAGGAAGGTCTCGACGACGGCCGTGCATGCGTTCACGTCGTCGGCCGCGCCCAGGACCCGGGCGATGTCGTCGACCTCCCCCCCGAACACCTCCGCCGCCACCAACCGCTGTCCCGCGATCTTTGACACCGCACCCCGCAGGAACGGCCGGAAGCCGGCGGGCCGGAACTTGACGCCGAGGACCTGCCCACGGCCCTCCAGCCGACGTACGAATTCATGCGGAGAAATGGCCTCGACGGTCGCGGCGCCCGCCTCGAAGACCAGGTGCGAGGCGGGGTGCGGGATCACGCGCTGCTCGTACGTCTCCCCGTCGGGCAGGTCCCAGCGGACGACCCAGTAGCGGTCGACGGCCCAGGCCAGGTCGGCCGAGGGCTCGTGCCGGGTCAGCGTGAAGCGCTCGAACCCGGCCCGGGGGTCGACGATGCCACGGGTGTCCTGTTCCGCTTCCGCCGGCCGAGTCACGCGACCACCGTAACGAGGTCACCGGGGCAGCGGAGGCGAAGTGTCGTGTTTCTTCAAGACGCGCGGGCCCCGCCCGTTCCTACACTCTCCCCATGGAGAGAGTCGATCTCCTCGCGGGCGTTCTGGCCAAGACCGGTGACCTCGTCGAGGGCGTCGGGGCGGACCAGCTGAGCCTCTCGACGCCGTGCCACGACTACGACGTCGAGACCCTGGTCAATCACCTCGTCGGCTGGCTCCTGCTGTTCGAGTCCGGCTGTCACGGCCGGTCGTACGACGGTGATCCCGGTCAGTACAGATGCGGCGCCGATCCCGCCGCCGAGTTCCGTGCCGCGGCGGCCGGGCTTGTCGGCGGCTGGGAGCGGTACGGCTTCGACCGCGAGGTCGCCGTCACCGGGAGCCGCAAGCTGCCCGCCGAAACGGTGTTCAACATGACGCTCATGGAGTACATGACCCACGGCTGGGACCTGGCCGTCGCGACCAGCCGGCCGATCCCCTTCACCGAAGAGGAGGCGGCCGAGACCCTGGCCCGGGCGAAGGCCACGCTTCCACCGCAGTACCGGGGCGAGAACATGCCGTTCGGCGAGATCGTCCCCGTCGACGAGGACGCCCCGGCCGTGGACCGCCTCGTGGCGTTCCTCGGCCGCGAGCCGAAGTTCAACCCATCACCTCGTTGAAAGCCTCAGCCCTTCCCGCCGTTGAAGGCTTCAGCCCTTCCCGTCCTCGAAGTAATGGCCTTCTTCGAGGTCCGCGAGGAGCCAGCTCCTTCTGGGTCAGGGTGCTCGACGCCGGGGCGTCGAGCGACACGACGGGGGCGAGCCAGCCGAAGTGGGCGTCCGCGTCCTCACGGGAAACGCTGACCACCGGCAGGTTCAGATGGCGGCCGATGTCGCCGGCGATGTCACGGAAGGGCACCCCCTCCTCGGCGGCACCGTGCAGCCGTGAGCCCGCCGGGGCGGATTCGACGGCGAGCCGGAACAGCCGCGCCGCGTCGAGCCGGTGCACGGCGGGCCAGCGGTTGGCGCCGTCACCGACGTACGCCGAGACACCCTTCTCGCGGGCGATCTCGATCAGCCTCGGGACGAAGCCGTGATCGCCCTCGCCGTGTACGGACGGTGCGAGACGGACGATCGATGACCGCACCCCGCGCTCGGCCAGTGCGATCGTCGCGTTCTCCGCCGCGGTCCGGTGGGTGTCCGGGGCGGCCGGGTCCTCTTCCGTCGCCGGGTGCCCCTGGCCGGCGATCAAGGTTCCGGAGGTGACCACGAAGGGCTTGCCGGAGCCTTCGAGGGCGGCGCCGATCGCCTCGATGGCGCGCAGGTCGATGACGCCCGAGGCCATCACCCAGCCGTCCCTGAGCCGTCAAGTCCGCCGTCTTGAACAGCAGTTGGGTGCCCGTCTCCTGGACCGCACGCCGCAGGGCACGCGGCTGACCGAGGCCGGGGAGGTCTTCCTGCCGCGTGCCAAGGCAGTGCTGCGGTCGGCCGGCCAGGCCGTGGCCCATGCCCGTGCCGCCGCCGAGCCCAGCCGGCTCACCGTCGGGTACATCACGAACCTCTTCGTCACTCCGGCGGTGCGCGAGCTGCGGCGCCGGCACCCGGACGCCGACGTACACGTCGTGCGTCTGGCCTGGAACGACGCGCGCGCGGCGCTGCTCGATCACCGGGTGGACGCGGTGGTGGCCCGACTGCCGTTCCCCACGGACCAGTTGCACGTGGAGATCCTGTACGACGAGCCCCGGGTGCTGGTCGTTCCTCTCGACCACCGCCTGGCCGGGAAGGAGTCCGTCACGCTCGACGACATCGCGGACGAGCCCCTGCCGCGGGTGCCCGGCGCGGATCCGGCCTGGAGCGCCTTCTGGCGCATCGAGCCCCGGCCCGACGGACGCCCGGCACCCGACGGTCCCGTCATCGAGTCCATGGAGGACAAGTTCGAACTCGTCGCCGACGGACGGGCGGTGGCCCTTTCGACCGGCATCCACGGCAACACCATCCGGCCCGACCTCACGACGGTCCCCCTGCACGGCGTCGAGCCGTGCCATGTGGTGCTGGCGAGCCGCGCCGACGACCGCAACCGCCTGCTCGTGGCCTTCCGGAAGTACGCCCACACCCACCTGACAGGTCCCGGCGGGGCGCCCGGTCAGAGCGGCGGCTGAGCCGGGGCCGGGCCGAGGGTCGTCGTGCCGGGCGCGGTGCGGTGCCCGAGACCGGTGCGGTACGCGTCGAGCGCCGCCTCGATCCGGCCCGTACGGCGGAGCAGGTCGCCCAGCAGGCGGCACAGGTCGGCGAGGTCGCCCGCCGCCCCGGCCCGCTCCAGCAGGCTCATGGCCCGCACGTAGTGCTCCTCGGCGGCCTCCGTGTCCCGGGCGTCCTCCGCGATGATCCCGAGGAGGCGGTGCGCCCCGGCCGAGTGGACGGCGCCGCGCTCGGGGCTGAGATCGCCGAGCACCTCGTGCAGCAGCGCGGCGGCCTCCTCCGACTTGCCGCGCCGGTGCAGTACGTCGGCCAGCTCGACGGCGACCTGGCTGGTGTAGAGGGCGGCCCGCTTGGCGGAGAGCATGGCCTGCGCCTCGCGCAACTCTCCCTCCGCACGCTCCATTTCGCCGTTCTGGGCGTACAAATAGCCGCGCATCCAGTGGCAGTTGGCGAGTTCGGTACGGATCTGGAGCTGGCGGTAGAGCTCGGCGGCCTTGGCGAGGGACACGTCGGCCTCGGCGATACGCCCCTCGGCGATCATCGTCCGGGCCACCGAGCGGTGCATCCGGGCCACCAGCGCCGGGTCGGCGACCTGCGGGGCGAGGGCCAGCGCGAACTCGGCCGCCTGAGCGGCCCGGGCATGTGCGCCCATGTCCATGTAGGGCGCTATGACACCTGTGTAGAGCAGGAGCAGTGCGTCGGGATCGTGCAGTCCGGTCCGGTTCAGCTCGTCGAGCGTGGACTCGAACAGATAGCAGGCGTAACGGAGTTCACCCGCGAGGTAGTGGGCGACGGCCCGTCCGCGCACGGCGGGCACCCGCTGCGGCAGCGGCGCGTCCCCCATCCTGCGCTCGGACTCCTCGAACCGCTCACGCGCTGTGGCCAAGTCCCCCGTCTCCAGGGCGCATTCGCCGAGCCCCAGCAGCGCGGCGGCCTGTTCGGCGACCAGCCCGTGCGCGTCGGCCTCCGCGAGGAGCCCGGCGTACTGCTCCGCCGCGACTTCGGCCTCCCCGGTGGCGAGCGTGCGCTGCGCGTCGGTCAGCCGCAGCCGCAGGTCGGTGGCGAGGTGGGCGGGGCGTCCGGTGGCGAGCTCGTCGTAGGCGACGCCGAGCCGGTCGGCGATGTGCCGCAGCGCGGGCTCGGAGGCCCGCACCCGCCCCGCCTCCAGGGTCGAGATGTACGCGGGCGTGTACACGGGCTCCGCCAACTGCTTCTGCGTCAACCCGCGTTCGGTACGCAGCTGTTGCACCCTGCGCCCGATGATCTCCGGTCCGTCACGCTCCGCCATGGATTAAGCATGCCATTAAGTCGACTTACGTTCAGTCAACTCCTGACTTATATCCAACTCCCTTGGGCCCTCTTGCCCTTTGATGCCGGGAGCCCCTACGTTAATCGGCAGGTTAAACCTGCTTAATACGCCGCTGTTGCCGCTGCCGCTGCGAGGTCACCGTGCTCCGACGTATTGCCGCGCGCTACTCCAGAGGGTTCGGTGCCGCCGTCATCGCCGTCGCCGCGCTGGTCACGGCGGCGAACGCGGGACCGGCGAGGGCCGCGGAACCGCACCCCGCCGCACAGACCCAGCACATCGGCGGGTCCGCGGCCACTCCGTGAGCGTCCACCGTCCCCTCGTACCGGCCTACTTCATACCGCCTGCTAGGGGATGGTGACCAGGACGCGTCCGTGGCCGCCGGCGTCGACGCGGTCGTGGGCGCGGGCGATCTGATCCAGCGGGAAGCGGGTGCCGATGTCCACGGACAGGGCGCCGGCGGCGGCCGCGGCGGTGAGGTCGCGGGCCGCCTGCCGTTTCGCCACGTCGGGGAAGTCGTCGCTGCCCAGCAGCCGCAGCGTCACGTTCTGGAACAGCAGCGGCCAGAAGGGGAGTTGGGGCCGGTCGTCCCGGGTGGCGTACGCGGCGATCACCGCGTCCTGCGCGACGACCTCCGCGTCCAGGTCGGCGTTGTCGGACAGGGCCACCTCGACGACGCGGTGCACACCGTCGGGTGCGTACGCGCGGATCGCCTTGGCCGGGTCGCCCTGGTCGAGCGCGACGGCGTGCGCGACCACGGACGGATCGACGCGGTCCAGATCCTCACCGCGCCGCACGGTGGCGATCACCGTCGCGCCGGCCCACCGGGCGAGCTGCGCGGCCAGCGAACCGACCCCGCCGAGCACGCCGTGCACCAGCACCGTCCTGCCGTCGACCGGGCCGTCGCCGAACACCGTGCGGTGGGCGGTGATTCCGGGGATGCCGAGCGCGGCGCCGGTCTCGTCGGTGAGCTGGCGGGGCAGGGGCACGGCCTGGTGCTCGGGTACGACGGTGTACTGGGCCGCGGTGCCGAAGGGCCGGTAGGACTGGGCGCCGTACGCCCACACCCGCTGGCCGATACGGCTTCGCTCGACGCCCTCGCCTACGGCGTCGACGACACCGGCCGCGTCGCTGTGCGGGACCACCCGGGGGAAGGGCATCGCCGAGCCGAGCCAGCCGCGCCGTTTCTTGGTGTCGCCGGGGTTGACGCCCGACACGGTGACGCGGACGCGGACCTCGCCGGGGCCGGGCTCGGGGTCGGGCAGCTCGCCGACCTGGAGCACGTCGCCCGCCGGGCCCTGTGCGTCGTACCAGGACGCGATCATGTTCGGACCTCCGTGGCCTTTCCGCTCACCTGCTTCGAGCCTATGCGGATCATGCCTGGTGTGCGCGGCGTCCGAGCCGGGCCTGTCCCGGCTGTGCCTGTCCCGGCCGGGCCGCCCTAGCTGGACCTGCCTTCTCCGGACCTGCCCTCGCCTCCGTGCCCGTCCTCGCCGAGGATCTCGCATAGCCGGGCGCGTTCGGCGCGGCTGATGGCGCGGGCGGTCATGCCGCGCCGGTAGGGGTCGGCCCCAGGGTGCGCCCGCCAGGTCCCAGGGCGACCGCGCCCGGATTCCCCCTCCGTCGGCGGCCGCTTCCGTCTCTCCCCCGCATACCCTGACCCCGTGACCTCTCCCGCCGCCCGCACCGCGCTGGACCTCACCGCCGACCTCCCGGTCCCCGCCCTGGAGGACTTCTACCGAGATCTGCACCGGCATCCCGAGCTGTCCTTCCAGGAGCATCGGACAGCGGCCCGCCTCACCGAGCGCCTCACCAAGGCGGGGTACAAGACCGCGGAGGGCATCGCCGGCACCGGAGTCGTCGGGCTGCTGCGCAACGGCGACGGCCCGACCGTGCTCTTGCGCGCCGACATGGACGCCCTGCCGGTCGAGGAACAGACGGGACTGCCGTACGCCTCCGAGACGCCCGGCTTGATGCACGCCTGCGGGCACGATCTGCACGTGACCTGGCTGGCGGGCGCCGCCGAGACGCTGGCCGCCGGGCGGGACGCCTGGTCCGGGACGCTGCTCCTGGTCGGCCAGCCCGCCGAGGAGACCGGCGCGGGCGCGGCAGCGATGGTCGCCGATGGGCTGTACGAGCGGTTCCCGCGCCCGGACGTGCTGCTCGGCCAGCATGTGACGCCGGGACCGGTGGGCCGGTACGCCCACCGGCCGGGGCTGATCATGTCGGCCACGACGGACGTCGACATCGTCGTCCACGGGCGGGGCGGGCACGGGTCACGGCCGGAGACGACCGTCGACCCGGTGGTGACGGCCGCGTACATCGTGACCCGGCTGCAGACCGTCGTCAGCCGGGAGATCGCGCCGCGCGAGCAGGCCGTCCTGACCGTCGGGCGGATCGAAGCGGGCACGGCCGCCAACATCATCCCGGCCACCGCCCGGATCTCCCTCAACCTCCGTACGCAGTCCGACGCGGTACGCGACCGGATGATCGCCGCGATCCGGCGTATCGCGGAGGGCGAGTGCCGGGCGGCCGGGTGCCCGCGCGAACCCGAGGTGACGCTGGGCGGTGA
This sequence comes from Streptomyces sp. NPDC001530, assembly GCF_042894545.1. NCBI lineage: Bacteria > Bacillati > Actinomycetota > Actinomycetes > Kitasatosporales > Streptomycetaceae > Streptomyces > Streptomyces sp. NPDC001530. The sequence goes on along the minus strand of NZ_JBIAVS010000004.1, from coordinate 87,422 downwards.
GTTCCCGGTGACGGTGAACGACGCGCAGACCGACCGCCGTATCGCCGCCGTGCACCGCGAGGTCTTCGGCGCGGACACGGTCTTCGACCCGGGCCCGGCGATGGGCAGCGAGGACTTCTCCCAGCTCGCCGACGGTGACCTGCCGTACACCTACTGGTTCGTGACGAGCACCCCGGCCGCGACATGGGATGCGGCACCGGGCGAGGACCTGCTGACGAGGATCGACTCCGTCCCCAGCAACCACAGTCCGCACTTCGCGCCGGACCTGTCGACCGTCGCCCCCGGCGTGCGCACCCTCGTCTCGGGCGCGCTCGCCTGCCTCACCGGCTGACGCCCCGCGGTCAGCCGTTGGGCAGGACCCCCTTGAGCGCTTGGTCCAACTCCTCGGCCAGCGCGGCGTCGCTGGGGGCCCTGTCGGTGAACAGCTTGCCCAGCTCGGTGGTGAAGGTCTGGGTGAAGGCGCCGTAGAGCGGGGTACGCGGGCGCTGCACGGCGTTCTGGAGCGCCGGGAGCAGCGTCTTGGTGGCGTACTTGGGACGGCCCTGGGCGTCGCGCGGCATGCGGTCGGCGCTCTCACCCGAGCCGGAGCCGGAGGACGAGGACGAGGGTGCTCGGGAGGCGCTCGATGTCCGTGCGGACGTGCACGTCACGTCGTCGCCCTGGTACGCCGACACCCGCGTGGCCGCGAACCCCGCGTCGAGCAGACAGCGTTCGCTCTCCCGGTCGGTGAGGAACCGGATCAACTCCCTTGCGGCCGCTGCCTGTCCGGATGCCTTCGTCACCGCGAGGTTCTGTCCGCCGAGGACCGACTTGCCGGGCAGCGGGGCCACGTCGAGCTGCGTCTCGTCGAAGGACTGGTAGAGGGTGCGGTACGCGTACGGCCAGTGGCGCAGGAACGCCGTGCGGCCGTCCGCGAAGTCGGTGAGCGACTCCGCCTCGTCGGAGTGCAGGGCGTCGGGCAGGAGGTACGAGGCCTGGGTGCGGCGGCGCAGTTCGGTGAGGCCGTCCTTCAGCTGCTCCACGGAGGCGGTGTAGCGGCCGTCGGCGTCGGTGAGCCCCTTGCCGCCCATCGCGGAGGCGAACGCCTCGACACCGCCCACGGTACGGCCCTCGTACGCGCCGAACTGGGTGGTCCAGCCGTTCTCGTAGGCCTTCGGCAGGTCCTTGTCCCGCTGCGCGAGCGTGGTGATGAGGCCCTGCAGCCCCTGCCAGTCGATGCCCTTCAGGTCGGTCTTCCGGACGCTCGCCTTCTTCAGGTAGTCGCGGCGGTAGTAGAGCAGCCCGACGTCGCTGTTGAACGGCACGGCGTACACCTTGCCGCCCCAACTGGCCGTGCTTGCCACGGACTTGATGACATCCGAGTCGATCAGCTCCTTGCGCAACGGGCTGATCAGACCCGCGTCGGCGAACTCCGGTACCCAGGTCACGTCGAGATTGACCACGTCGTACTGGGCGCTGTTCGACTGGAGGGCGCCCAGGAGCTGGCTGCGCTGTTCGTCGGCGGAGCCAGGGAGTTCGACCAGGCGGGCGTGGAGGTGGGTCTTCTTCGCGTCCTGCTGCGCGTTCCAGGCGTCGATGAGCTGCTCGCGGACGCCGCCCTTGCCGGTCACGTCCCGCCCGCTGGCCACGACGATGTCCCTGGCCGAGCCGGGGGCGACCGAGTCACCGGGCTGCCCCTGGTCGCCCGTGCCTCCGCCCGTGCAGGCGGCCAGCGCGAGCGCGAGGGCCGCGAGGAGTCCATACGTACAGCGATACGTACGGCCATGCGTGCGGCGATACGTACGGCGTCGCATCACTCGTCTCCCGTTCCCGTGCGCGCGACCTCGTCCCGCAGGCCCGCCACGACATCGCCCTTGGTGTCCAGGCACCGCCCGCCGCTGGCGTCGGAGACCTGCCGGTCCGGCTTGCCCGTGTCGCAGCCTCCGCTGTCCAGGGCCGCCATGACCACCGGAACGCCCTTGCTGCCCCCCAGCGACTTGAGCAGCCCGGCCAGCTTTCCGCCCGCGGTCAGATGGGTGTTGTCCTCGTCGTCCGTGATGAAGACGATCAGCTCGGGATGGTTGTCGTCCGTGCCCCGTCCGGCCATGTCGTCCTGCGCCGCCTTCAGCGCCGCGTACGGATCGGCCTCGGCGTCCTGGACGGCGGCCTCGGCGTCGATGGTGCGCTCGGCGTCCTCGCGCTTGTGGTGTCCGAACGGCAGCAGGACGCCGTACGGATTGCCGCCCCGGGAGGCCACGGCCCAGACGCCGTACTCGTCCTGGTCACCGAGCCCGCCGAGCGACTGCTTCAGGATGCCGGGGGCGCCGCCCGCGCCCTCCCACAGATCGCCCATCGAGCCCGAGCTGTCCAGCAGGATCAGCACCCGGCCGGGACCGTTGGCGTTCCGGTACCGCGTCAGCGTCGTGTCCATCGCGACGGCGCTCGCGGAGCCCGTGAGGGGGCCGGGATCGGCGATCAGTCCGGCGGCGTTCGTGTCGCGGACGGTGAGGAGGGTCTGGGGGGCGGAGGCGGTACGGAAGCCGTCGGCGCCGAAGACATCGAGACCGCGCTCGTCGGCCTTGTTGTCCGTGTCGCCTTTGTTGTCCGTGTCGCCTTTGTTGTCCGTGTCGCCTTCGCGCCCCTGCCCACCCTTGTCGCCCTTGTCGCCCTTGTTGTTCTTGCCGCTCTTGCTCGTGAGCCACGTGTGGAACCGGTCCACGGCGTCGTCCCGGTCCGCCTTGTCACGGTCGCCGTCGTCCCAGGTGACATGCACGAAGGTGGGGGCGAGGCCCGGGACGTCCTTCGGGTACTCGGCCATCCGCTGGGTTCGCGTGGTGGCCGCGCAGCCGACGCCGCTCACCATCAGGAATTCGGGCACGAGGGCCGCGGTGCGGTTGTCGACGTCCGGGTCACCGGGCAGCGCGCACAGCAGGTCGGCGCCCGTGGGCGAGGGCGGCCCCTGCTGCGCCACGACGCCCTCGGCCTTGCTGAGATCGGTCGTGTCGGAGCCGTACAGCCCGATCGTCGCCAGCAGCGCGGACTCCGTGTACTCCGGGTCCGTACGCCGTATGTCGGCGTCCTTGTCCCGCGCGGTCAGCTTCGTCCTGAGCGCCGCGAGCGAGCCGCCGGTCCGGTCCGTCAGCTCGGCCTCGGCGATGTTCTGCGGCACGGAGAGCACCATCGGGGAGTACGCGAACGGGCCGCCGAGCTGCTTCAGCTTCACGTACTCGCGCTGCTCGTCGCCGGGGAGCGCCCGGGTCACGCTCGCGGGCGAGGCCGGGATCCAGATGTCCGGCTGGGGCCCGACGTCGCGCTGCGGGTCGACGTCGTCGCTCACGGGCCGCTGCCACGGGTCGGACTGGTCGTGGAACGCCGTGACGACGTCCGCCGCGCCCGCGCTGTACACCGTGATCCCGCTGCGTCGGCACCCGCCTGACGTCGTGTTCTGCCGCGACGTCAGATACGCCGCCGCCACCTTGCGGACGGTGGACTCCAGGTCGGGGTCGGTGAGCAGGCGCAGTTCGAGGGGCGGCTTGCACGAGGACTGGTCGGAGGCGCCGATGCCGAAGGCGTAGTAGATGCCGAGGCCGAGGACGGCGAGGGCGAGGACAGCGGCGGTGAGGGTCGTACGGCGGGGGTGAGGTCGCTGCCCGGGGCTCGGCCGGCGGTGGCGGATGCGGGGGAGCGGTCCGCGTCGCAGTCGTACCCTCCAGAGGTGCGTGGAGGTCTGCCGCTTCCGCGTCTCCTCCTGCCCCTCGTCCGCGGACGCCGCCTGCCCCTCGTTCCGGGACGCCGCCGGCCCCTCGTCCGGGGACGGCTCGTACGCGCGCCGAGTCGCCAACAGGACGTCCACCGGCGGGTTCTCCGTACGGCTCTGTGGATCCCACGGGTCTCCGCGATCGGTCCTGTAGTGGGCGGACATGTACTCCCTGAGCGCCTCGGAGAGGGCCAGGAAGGAGACGTCGTCGTTCTCGCCGTCGATGCCGTGGTCGAGCAGTTCCACGAGGTGCTCGGTGAACGGCGTGGGCGTGTTGTCGCTGCCCGCATCGATCGGATGGTTGGCCTGGACGCTCATCAGGACGGATATGCGCCGTCGGTCGTTGAGGTTCTCCAGGTGCTGCCACACGTGCGCGGCGTTGCCCGCGTTGCAGCAGTCGAGGATGACCACCATCCGTTCCGCGCGGCTGGTGGCCAGCATGGCCAGGACGCTGCTGAAGGCGTCGGCTCCCCGGAACACCCTCGGATCGCCCGGTACGACGCGCGCGTTGCGCATCTGCAGCCAGAGTTCGTCACCGGCGACGGGCACCGCGCCGTGTCCGGCGAAGTAGAGCAGGAGCAGGCCCTCGGCGCCCTTGGCGGCCGCGTCCAGCAGATCGCCGAACTCGTCGAGGCTCGGCGAGCGGGCCACGGTGATCTCGCTCGGGGTGATGACTCCGTGCCGTTCCAGGACCCCTTGGAGCCGGGAGACGTTGTGCTCGACGGCGGGCAGCTGATTGGGAACGCCGTGGCGGTGCTCCGGCTGCGTGAACTCGTACTCGGACACGCCGACGAGCAGCGCGCGGTTCGCCTTCCCCCGCGGGTCGAAGCGGTCCACCGGACTACCTCTCGCCGGGGTCCGCCGTATCGACGTGGTACTCGGGCGGATCGCCGCTCTCCACGGAGCGGCGGTTGTCCCGCCAGGCCCGCACGGCGCTCCTGGTCTGCCCGAGGAGCTCCTTGACCACCTCTTCCGCGCCCACGGTGGCCAGCACCAGCAGGATGTCCGTGCCCACACCCATGGGGGTGCCGTGCTCGGGCGTTCCCGGTCGCTCCTCGATCCGGAGTTCGCCCCTCGCGATCCGCTCCTCAAGTGGCCTTTCCCGCTCCAGCCACTTCCGCAGCGCGCCGACATCGCTCGCGGTCCCGTCCAGCCTGACCCGGACCGCCTGAGTAGTCACGCCCTCCCCCTCAGTCATAACTCACCATCATGTCACCTGAGTTGATGCTGGGGGAGGCTTCGGATATGGGGGTCAGGTGTACGTCACGTCTGCGTCTGGAGCTGACGGAGGGCCTGCTGCACATGGTCCAGCGCGCCCCGTCTGCGCCCGGGGACACGCAGCCGCAACGCGGCCAGCACGGCCCCCAGTTCACGGGCGGACGCCGCGTCGTCGATGCGACCCCACTGGTGGTGAGCCCGGTCCACGGCCGACTCCACGGCCGGGGAGTCGGGGGCCTGCCCCGCGTTCAGACGCGCGCCCGCGATCGCCAGCCAGGTACGGCAACTGCGCTCCGCGCCGCCCGCGAACATCGCCAGGTCCGCCCGGACCTCCATCCAGTGCAGCACCTGCTCGGAGCCGGGACCGTACGTCCGCAGCGCCTCCTGCTCCCGCTGCCCGGCCAGCGCGGCGGCCTCATCGTGCCGGCCGGCCTGGACGGCGGCGGTGATGGTCTCGTGCGGGTCCACGGGGTCCACGGGGTCCGCGACGGGGGGCGCGGGCGGCTGTGCGGGGAACGGCGGCGGTGGCGCCGCCATCGCGGGCGCCAGCACCAGATCCGTACGGGCGCCCTCGCCCACCACCCGTGTCAGCGCCTGCTGGTGGAGCTGGGGAAGGGGCGGGCGGTGGCCGCTGCGCAGGATGGTGGCGACGGCTCTCATGTACGTCGGTGCGGCCACCGTACGGCGGGGCGGGGGCGGGGCGATCCGGCCGTAGAGGGCGGCGAAGGGGCCCGCGGTGAGGGGGTGGGCGATCAGGTGGTCCCAGGTCTCCGCGTCGGCGTGCAGGTCGACGAAGAGGGTGGTCGTGCCCGGCGGGCGCAGGCGGAGTTCCTCGGTGATCCAGTGCCAGGGGAAGGCGGTGTAGCGGACCGTCGCCGGGGTGGTGCGGGCGAGCGCGAGGTGGGGCAGGTGCTGGCGGCGGTCCAGTTGGAGCTGGCCGGTCACGAACACCGTCAGCGGGCCGGGGGCCGTCGCCGCCGCGCGCAGCCGGGTGAGGACCGCCTGCGGCTCCAGCGGGTCGGCCAGTTCCACCACGTTCGCGGTGTCGGTGCCCGACAGCACCGCCGGGGCCACCGCGGCCAGCACGGGGAGCACGGACGCCGCGTCCACCAGACACCCCTTGCCCACCGGCGAGGCCGCGAGGAGCAGCACGGTTCCGGGCATAGGTTCCCTCCCCCATCGATCACGTACGCCAGCACCGTAACCGCTGCGCCTGCAAAGGGGGGACGGCAGGAGTGCGAACGCCCGCCCATGCCAGGACGTCTCGGGCACTGGGCCCTTCCCGTCGTCCACCAGGGCGGGCCTACCGACGTCGTACGGCGAAGATCGTCGTGTCGTCGGCCAGTTGGCCACGGCAGTGCCGCCACGTGCCCTCGCGGACGAAGCGCACGAGCAGGTGGGGGTCGGCGGTGCGCGGGTCCTCCGCCACGGCGCGGGCGAGGCTGTCGCGGAGGGGGAAGAAGGCACCGGCCGCGTCGCGGGCCTCCGTCACGCCGTCGGTGACCAGCAGCAGGGTTTCGCCGGGGGCCAGTCGGACGCTGAGCACGGGCGGCGGGAGGTATGCCAACTCGCTGAGCCCGAGCGGCAGTCCGTCGCCGGGCGGCAGCGACCGTACGCCGTCGGGGGCGACCACGAGCGGCGGTTCATGGCCGAAGTTGACGACCTCGATGGTGTACGGGGCATCCGAGGCACCTTCCGGGAAGCCGATCAGGATGCCGGTGGCGAAGCGGTCGCCGTCGTCGCGGCCGAGCGCCGCGGTGTAGCGGACGTGCCGCAGCATCCGGACCTCCAGGCGGTCGGCGACCGTGTGCAGGAGGGGTTCGTGGTACGCCGCCTCGCGGAACGTGCCGAGCAGCGCGGCCGCCGCCTCCACCGCGGCGAGCCCCTTGCCCTGGACGTCGCCGAGCAGCACACGCGTGCCGTACGGGCCCGGCTGGATGTCGTAGAAGTCGCCGCCGACCCGGGCCTCGCTGTCGGCGGCGAGGTACACGGCCGCATGGTCCAGATCGCCCCAGCCCGGCGCCAGCGGGCGCAGCACGGTGCGCCGGGTGGTCTCGGCGATGTCCCGCATGTGCAGCATGCGCTGCTCGCCGCGGACCCGGACCGCACAGGCGAGGATCGCGAGGACGCCGCCGACGGCGACGAGGATGAAGTCGGGCAGGCCCGTCTGGTACTGATGCGGCCAGGACGTGTCCACGGCGACGTAGGTGAGCAACGAGAGCACCGCGAACGCCGCCGTGCCCCACACCCCGCAGATCGCCGCCGCGATTCCGGGCACCAGCACGATCCAGGAGATGATCCGGAACTCGCCGGAGGTGTTCCAGTCGAGCAGCGCGATGACGGCGAGCAGGACGAGCGGCGGCAGCCAGGCGATACTGCGGCCGCGCACCCGCAGCAGCATCTGCCGCTGGACGGCGTCCTCCCGCCCGCCGGGCGGCAGTTGGTCGAGTACGGATCTCCGGCCGGCCACCTCCCCGTACCACCTCGTCCTCGTACTGGTCCTCGTAGTCGTCCCAGCGCTCTTCAGCGCGCGAGCGGCATCAGTACGCGACCGACATCCGGGCGCGCGGGTGGGCGTCCTTCTCCAGCTCGTCGACGAAGGCGATCGCGTAGTCCTCGGCGCTGATCCGGCTGTTTCCGTGGTCGTCGGTGAGCATCCGGTCGCCGCCGATACGGAAGGTGCCCGTACGTTCGCCGGGGCGGATCTCGGCGGCGGGCGAGACGTAGGTCCAGTCGAGGCCTTCGTCGCCCTCGTCCTCGAGTGAGCGGTAGAAGGCGAGGGCGTCGCGGTGGGCGAGGGCCTCCGGGAGGTAGGCCTCCGGGAAGCCGGGCTGGTCGGCCGCCGCCTGGCCCGGCGCGACCTCCAGGCTGCCCGCGCCGCCGACGATCATGAGCCGTCGAACTCCGGCCTGCCGTACGCCCTCCACCAGCGACTTGTTGAGGGCGAGGAAGGGCCCGCGCGGGTCGGAGCCATCCCTTGGCGGCACGCACGCCGAGGCCACCGCGTCCGCGCCCGCCGCCAGCTCCGCCACCTTCGCCGGGTCCGAGGCGTCCGCCGCCGTCGCCGTGACCCCGGGGATCGGGGACTGCCCGGACCTGCTCACCGCCATGACCTGGTGTCCGCGCGCCGACGCCTCCCTGGCGATACGGGTCCCGACCATGCCGGTGGCGCCGAAGAGAACGAGCTTCATGGGACTCAGCGAAACACGGGGTCAAAGCCGCCGCATCCCGACTTGCCAGGGGCCCTGCCGGGGTGTGCTCTGGAAGGCGGGGGGCGAGGAGAGAGGAGTGCTCCCATGGCTCATGCGGCACCGGCGTCACCCGTCCCGAGGACACCAGGCATACCGGCCATACCAACGCCCAGCACACCCGATGTCTTCGACGAGCGCACCCACAGGATCGCCAGGTGGGCGACGCCCGTCGTCGGCGGGCTCATCTACGGCTACTGGGCTGCGGCCATCAACCGCGACGCCGGCCCGATCACCGGCTGGAACGTCCTGTTCGGCTTCGTCTGCACCATCGGGTTCGCGGCGCTCTACATCGGCGTCCGCGCGATGGCGCCGCTGCTGAAGCGCGAACTGCACGCGGTGCTCTGGGCCTCGTTCGCGGGCATCACGTTCGGGTTCCTGTACAGCCAGACCGGCGAGACCGTCCTGCAGTCCACGTGGATGGGACTGGTGATCGCGGCGACCGTGTTCGCGCTGGCCTTCTACCGCTACTACACGCACGAGGACGCGGAGGGGCATCCCGATCCGCGCTAGCACCAAGTGATGGCGCACGAGGCGTCATGGCGGTGATGGCGCACGAGGTCCCGGCAGGCTGCCGGGGCCTCGTGCGTCTCCCTCACTCACCTACCCCCTGGGACCCAGTCCCAGGAGCCCTAAGAGGAGCCGGTCAGGTTCCAGCTGAACGAGCCGGAGACGCTGAAGCTCCAGGTTCCCGAACCGGACGCAGTCCAGCCGGGGTCGTCACAGGGGTCGATGTACCCGTACGAGTCGTCCCAGTTGGCGTTGCCCCAGTCCGAGTTGGTCCAGGATCCGTCCCGCCGGCCGGGGCACGGGTCCGAACAGCTCGGCATCCACTGTCCATAGGTGTCCACGAAACACTCGGGAGACGACGGTGCCCCATACCGCACCGCCCGAGCCGTCGCCACCGGAGGTGGGCGTCGACGGGGTCGCCGCTGCCGAGGTGCGCGCCGCCGCGGCGGTGAGAACTCCGCCGGTCAACGGGGCCGCGGCAAGGGTCCGCAGAGCCCGGGTGGTGCGCATATCGGCCTCCTTCTCCCAGATCCAGGAAACACCCGTTCGGGTGAGTGCTCCACCGGAGCGCGTGGGGCCCGTGTGATGACTGGGGTGTCGGGCCTGCGACGACCGAGGTCCGGGTGAGTGACCGAGGGCCCCGTTCGGACTGTCGTCTGCGCCCATTTGCAGTCACACCGCTCGCGCGGGGCCGCCGGGAGGCCTTGCCTGGTGGGGTGTCCCAAGGTCTCCGGAGCGCTCTGTCGGCCGTGCTGATCGTCCTCGCCTGCCTGCTCGCGCCGCTCGGCGCGCTGTCGACCTGGGTGATGTACGGGCTCGGTGACTCCGCGCGGTACGAGGCCACGATGGCGCCGCTCGCCACCGACGCCGACGTACGGGACGCGATCGCGGCCGGCGTGACGGACGGGATCCTGCGCGAGGTCCACGTACGGCCGCGGCTGCAGGGGCCGGTGAACCACTTCGTGCGGGACGCGGTGCGCTCGTTCACCGAGACCGAGGCCTACCGCACGGCGTGGGAGGCCGCGAACCGGGCCGCGCACGACGCCGTGATGCGGGCGCTGCGCGACGACCGCGAGGGGCCGGTGACCGTCGACCTCGCGCCCGTCACCGAACAGGTCAAACGTCGACTCGCCGACGACCACGTGCCGTTGGCGAACCGGATCCCCGTCGAGCACACCGAGGTCACGGTGCTCGAGGCCGAGGATCTGACCCGGCTCCGGAAGGGGTTCCACGTGCTCGAAGTCGCCGGTTTCTGGCTGCCGGTCGGTGCGGTCGTCTTCGCCCTCGCGGGCATCCTTCTCGCGGTGTGCCGCCGGCGGGCGGTCGTGGCGACCGGGCTCGGCACCGCGGTGGGCGCCGCGCTGCTCGGCGTCGCGATCGCCGTGGGGCGGCGGCTCACTCTTTCCGATCTGCCGCCCGACGTGTCCCCTACGGCCGCGGGCGCGGTGTACGACGCCCTCACGGACACGCTCCGGCTGGTGTCCTGGGGGCTGCTGGTGCTGGGCCTCTCCGTGGCCCTGATCGCCCTGCTCACGGGCGCGTACGTGCGATACCGGCGAGGGTCCGCAGGGCCTCGGCAAGCTCCTGCGGAGGGCTCGACGCGAGTCCGAGCCTGACGCAGTCCTGGGGTGGGGCAGCTTGCACGGTGCTCCGGGTGGGGGCTGGGCTCGGGGTGGGTGCGCTGCTCGGCGCTTGCGAGGTGCCTCCCCCAAGCTCTTCGAGCAGGGGGTACCCCCAGTGCCCACCCTCCCCCAAGTTCTCGACTTCGCTCGAACAGGGGGGACCCCCCTCGCCCCTAGCGGCACGCATGCCCACAGCTGGGACGGGTGGGATGTCGCCCCTAGCGGCACGCATGCCCACAGCTATGGGGGCGAAAGCCGAACCCGGCGTGATCGCTATCCCCCTCTCCGCGGCCGCTGCCGTGAAGGTGTCGCCCCGCCACGGGGGCGGCAGTTCCCACCAGGCGTAATACGCGCGCGGGTCAGAGTGGACAGCGAACCCGTCCAGGTGCTCGGCGACCAGGCGTTGGCGTTCCGTCGCGTCCACCCGCTTGGCTGCGACAAGCTGGTCCACCGTGCCGTCGGCGATCCAGCGCACCGCCGCCTCCAGGGCGAACCGGCTCGCGGTCCAGGCGCCCGAGCGGAGGGCCGCCGCCACCTGTTCCACCCGGTCGTCCGGGACGACGAGGAAACCTACCGTCAGGCCCGGGGCGACGCGCTTGGAGAGGCCGTCGACGACGTAGGTGCGCTCGGGGGCGTACGCGCCGAGGGGAGGGAGGGGTCCCTCGTGGAGGAAGGACCAGATGCGGTCCTCGACGACCGGGAGGTCCACGTCCCGGACGACAGCTGCCAGTTGGCGTCTGCGCTGGTCCCCCATCGTCACCGACGTCGGGTTGTGCAGGGTCGGCTGGACGTACACGGCGGAGAGCGGTGTCGAGCGGTGGGCGGACGCGACCGCCTCCGGGCGGAGCCCCTGCGCGTCCATGGGCAGCGGGACGAGGGTGATGCCCAGACGCGTCGCGATCTCCTTGACCAGCGGATACGTCAGGGACTCGATGCCGACGCGGCCGCCCGGCCGTACGAGGGAGGCGAGCGCGGCCGCGATGGCCTGGCGGGCGTTGCCCGCGAAGGCCAGCCGGGACGGGGCGGGGCGCCAGCCCGGGGTGGCGAGGACAGCGGCGGCGGCCTCGCGGGCGGCGGCCGTTCCGGTGGCGGGCGCGGTGCGCAGGGACTCCGTGAGGACGTCGGGGCGCAGCAGCGGGGCGAGGGCGGGGGCGAGGAGCTCCGACTGGCCCGGCGCGGAAGGGTAGTTGAGCTCCAGGTTGACCGGGGCGGTGGTCGCCGGTTCGGCGAGCGCGCGGCCCGAGGGGAGCGGTGCGGCCCGGACGAACGTGCCGCGCCCGACCTCGCCGACGACCAGTCCGCGCCGTACCAGCTCGCTGTAGACCCGCCCGGCCGTCGACCCGGCGATCCCGCGCCGCCGGGCGAACACCCGCTGCGGAGGCAGCCGTTCACCGGGTTTGAGCCGCCCGGCGGCGATGTCGTCGGCGATCCGGTCGGCGATACGCCGGTAGTCCTCCACCACGTGAGCCCCCTGTCTCGCGTCCCCGGAACAAGATTGCACCGAGGGCAAAGATCTTATTGCACCGAGCAGTTGGGCGAGCCTAGGGTCGTGGCCATGGCACCCTTCCTCGCATACGAGGACCGAGGGGGCGCCGACTCGACGGCGCTGCCCCTTGTCCTGATCCACGGCCACCCCTTCGACCACACCATGTGGGCCCCGCAGATCGCCGCGTTCTCACCGGAGCGCCGCGTGATCGCCCCTGACCTGCGTGGTTACGGCGCGTCCCCGGTGGTCCCCGGCGTCACCCCGCTCGCCACCTTCGCCGAGGACATCGCGGCGCTGCTGGACGAGTTGGGGGTAGCGGAGTTCGTGCTGGCCGGGCTCTCCATGGGCGGCCAGATCGTCATGGAGTGCTACCGGCAGTTCCCGGGGCGGATCCGGGGCCTGGTCCTCGCCGACACGTTCCCGGCCGCCGAGACGCCCGCGGGCAAGAAGGCCCGCAACGACATGGCGGACCGGCTCGTGCGCGAGGGGATGCGCGGGTACGCCGACGAGGTGCTGCACAAGATGGTCGCGCCCTACGCCGACGCCGAGGTCGCGGCGCACGTGCACCGCATGATGACCTCGACGCCCCCCGAGGGCGCGGCGGCCGCCCTGCGAGGCCGGGCGGAACGCCCCGACTACCGCGAGCTGCTCACCCAGGTCACCGTCCCGGCCCTGGTCGTCGTGGGCGCCGACGACGAGTACACCCCCGTCTCCGACGCGCAGGCCATGCACGCGGCGCTCCCCGACTCCACCCTCCACGTCATCGAGTCGGCGGCGCACATGCCGAACCTGGAGCGGGCACGGGAGTTCAACGGGGCGCTGGCGGCGTTCCTGGCCCGGGTCGAGGGCTGACCGCCGCGACCGGGGCTGAGGTGCCACTATCGGGTTACACCCGGTCAACGGCGTGCGGGACGTCGCCCGGAGCCCGTACCGTTGAAGCGCAGCGACGCAGTCGACATTTCAGGAGATCGCGATGAGCACGCAGCCCGGCCCGCCCCCGCCCTCGGGCCACCCGCGCATCGCGCAACCCGCGAGCACCCCGGAGGAACTGCGTGCGGCACTCGCCGTGATCGCCCCCGACGTGTTGCCCACCTTCGACGCGGAGCGGGCGGCTGCGCTGCAGCAGGCGCGGGATCAGGTGAGCGCGGCGCCCATGCGGCGCTTCGCCGGCCAATGGGCCGTGTACGTGGCCATAGAGCGGTACCCCGAACGGGCCGCCCGGCTGCACGATCTCGAAGTCCACGCGGCACAGACCGCAGACCTCGACGAGGCCCGGTCGATCGCCGCCGAGATCGGGCGCATCCTGGACGCGGCAAGCGTCGAGGCAGGAGTCGCACGGGAGCCGGGCGCCGCGTGAGTGACCAGGAACAGTGGCGCTGGGAGTATGACCCGGATGCCCACCACGTCGTGTCGGGCCTGCCCGAACACGTGGTGCTCGAAGTCGAGCGCCTCGCCGGTGAAATGGTCGCCCTCGCCGAGGTCGGTGTCGATGTCACGGACATCGGCGAAGGCCCGCGCCGGGGCGTTCCCGGCGGCGTGCGCCGCGTGCCGCTGCTCGCCGACGGCTGGTTCTACGCCCTGCCCGTGCCCCGCCTCCGCCTCATCGCCATCACCAGAGTCATTCCGCCCTTCAGCGACCTCTAGCGGCAACCCTCCACCACCGCACCCCGTCTTTGAGGGAGGATTCGGGCATCCCCCCACGGACGAGCGGAAGGCCTGGAGTTGGACACTGCTGCGGCGGAGTGGACGGACTCGGAGAGACCGGTCGGGGGGCGGCGAGCCGGGCGGGTGGCCGGAGCCTGGGCGGCGGGGCTGGTGCTGGCCGGGGTGAGTGTGGTCGTCGGGTGCCGGGTGGCCGACAGCGACGGGATCACGCCCGTGCCGCAGTTGCTGGCATTCCTGCCGTGGCTGCTCGCACCCACCGGGTTCGGGCTGCTGCTCGCGCTGCTCGCGCGCTGGCGGGTCGGGATGGTGTGGGCCGTGGTGGTGCTGGGGGTCCTCGCATGGTTCATCGAGCCGTATGGAAAGACCAGTGAACCCGGGGGGACTCCGCTCGCCGAGCTGCGGGTCATGACCTCGAACGTGGAGTTCGGCCGCGGGACCGACGCCCTGATCCCCGCCGTCCGGCGCCACAGGCCCGACATCCTGTTCGTGGAGGAGTGCGAGTACGGGTGTGCGCGGGCGCTGGAGGACGCCTTCGGGGGGACGGATGGGGCCTATCCCTACCGGGAGGCCGTCGAGGGGAGCGGATCCGACGGGTCGGTCATCATGAGCCGGTTTCCGCTGACACGGGCCGACGGTGTGCCCGGGACGATGGGCATGCCCGGAGCCGTCGCCGACGTGCGCGGACACGACGTACGGCTGCAGCTCGCGCACCCGATGCCCCCGCTGCCCGGTCAGCTCGGCGTCTGGCGGCGCGAGCTCGGCGAGCTGCGCGACTACGCGGCCGCGAGCAAGAGCCCCGCCATCCTCGCCGGAGACTTCAATGCCTCCCAGGACCACGCCGCGTTCCGCCGCATCCTCGACACCGGCCTGCGCGACAGCTCCCGCCTCGCCGGGGACCCCCGTACCCCGAGCTGGCCCGCGAAGACGGCCCCGGCGCTCGGCGCGCAGATCGACCATGTCCTGGTCTCCGAGGACTTCTCGGCGAACGAGGCGACGTTCCTGGACATCACCGGCACCGACCACCGCGCCCTCGTCGTCGATCTCACCCTCCACCAGCACGAATGAGCCGGGAGGGCGGCCATACTTGGGGCATGTCCCGAGAGTTCCCCATCGGCCTCACCCCTCCCGACTGGCTGGTCAGGAACCTCCAACCGCAGCAGGCCGCCGTCAACTGGGCCGCCGTCGCCCGCGCCGCCGTCGCCATGGCCCTCCCGCTCGCCCTCGGCCTCGCCGCCGGAAAACCGGCCTACGGCGCCCTCGCCTCCATGGGCGCCCTGTCCGGGGTCATCGGCGACACCGCGGACGCCTACCGCCTGCGGATCCTCAACATCGCCGTGCCCCAGTTCTTCGGCGCGGTCGGCGTCACGATCGGCTCGCTCGCCTTCGGGCACGGCTGGGTCGCCGTCGCCGCCGTCACCGCGGTCGCGCTGATCTCCGGGATGATCTCCACGATCGGCGCCGTGGCCTCCGTATCCGGACTGCTGCTCCTGCTCAACTGCGTGATCGGCGCCGGGCTTCCGCTGCCGGGACAGTGGTGGCTGGCGCCCCTGCTGATGTCCTCCGGCGGCCTCCTCGTCCTCGTCCTGGCGCTGCTCGCCTGGCCCCTGCGCTCGGGCGTGCCGGAGCGGGCCGCCGTCGCGAGCACCTACCGGACGGTCGCCGACCTGCTCGCCGCGAGCGGGACCGACGCCTACGACGACGTCCGCTACGCAGTCACCCAGTCCCTCAACCAGTCGTACGACGTCGTCCTCGCCCGGCGCGCCTTCCACCACGGCCGCAGCCCCGACCTCGTCCGGCTGCTCGCCCAGCTGAACGCCGTCACGCCCGTCGTCGAGGCCGCCCCGGCCGCTCACCAGCACGGCAAGCCGCTGCCCGCCGAGGTCCCCACCGCCGTACGCCATCTCGCCGACGCCGTGGAGACCGGCTACACCGGGCCCATAGGACTCCAGCTGCCCGCCCCCACCAACGAGACCGCGCGCGCCGTCAACCACGCGCTGCGCCATGCCGCTGACGTGGTGACCGACCAGGCACCGGACCCGCACCACCTCGACGACCGCCTCGGCCGGCCCGCCGCCCTCCGCATCCGCGCGGCCCGCGCCGCCCGCAACGTCGTCCTGTCCGCCGCCTCCTGGCGCTACGGCCTGCGCCTCGCGCTGTGCATCGGCCTCGCGCAGGTGCTCGTCTCGATCATCTCGGTGCCGCGCTCGTACTGGGTCGCCCTCACCATCACCTTCGTGATGAAGCCCGACTTCGGGTCCGTCTTCTCCCGGGCGCTGCTGCGCGCGCTGGGCACGGTGGCCGGGCTCGTCGTCGCGGCCGGGGTCCTCGCCGTCGTACCGCGCGGCTGGTGGGACGTGCCCGTCCTGCTCGTCCTCGCCCCGCTCATCCCGGCGCTCACCCCGCGCGGCTACGGCTACCAGACCGCCGCCATCACCCCGGTGATCCTGCTCCTCTCCGACATCCTCAACCAGCAGGGCACGGCGCTCCTCGTCCCCCGCCTCGTCGACTCCCTCATGGGCTGCGCGATCGCGCTCGTCGCCGGGTACCTGCTGTGGCCGGAGAGCTGGCACACCCGGGTCGGCGACCGGCTCGCGGACGCGGTCGCGGACACGGCCGGCTATGTGGAGCTGGCGTTCGGGGACACCGCCGATCCCGCCGCCCGCGCCCGCAGGCGCCGGCGCCTCTACCGCGACCTCTCCTCCATCCGTACGGAGTTCCAGCGCGCCCTGACCGAACCGCCGCCCATCGGGCGCCGCGCCGCCGCCTGGTGGCCGCTCGTCGTCGCCGTCGAACGGATCGTCGACGCCACGACCGCCGCGCGCGTCCGCGTCAAACAGGGCGCGCCCGCACCGTCCGCCGCCGAGGTCGCCCACGTCGCCCTCCAGCTCCGGGAACTGTCGGAGGGCCTGCGCGAGACCGACGTGCTCTTCGCCGTCCGTACGGACCTCACCGGCCCCCCGGACAGCGTCCTCGAACCGGTCCGCCAGGAGGTCGCGGCGGCGCGGGCGATCACCTCGCCGCGCTGATCGCGACAGGTTGGGGGCGCCCTTCGAACGAAGGGCGCCCCCAACTCGTATGTACGGCTACCGCTAGATGCCCACGTCGCAGCCGTCCGCGCGCCAGACCGCGACCACGGCCGGGCGGACGATCTTCCCGGGGCCGTCGGGCCAGACGCTGGCCGGCTTCTCGACGGAGGCGCCGTCGATCTCGCCCGGGTGCTGGACGGCGACGACCACGCGCCGGTCCTGGACGAGCGGGCCGCAGGTCTCCGCGCCGGTCGGCACGGTCAGGAACTGCTTCAGCTCACCGCGCCGCTCACCCTTGGTCGCGACCCCGAACAGGCCGTCGTGCGAACCGAGTTGGTTGCCGTCGGTGGAGATCCACAGGTTGCCGTAGGGGTCGAAGGCCACGTTGTCCGGGCAGGAGATCGGGCTGACCTTGTCCTTGGGGAAGCCCGCGAAGTAGGTGGCCGGGTCGGCCGGGTCGCCCGCGACGAGGAACAGCGACCAGGCGAAGGTCGTGCTCTCGGCGCGGCCCCGGCGCTCGGTGAGCTCCAGGATGTGCCCGTGCTTGTTGGCGTTGCGCGGGTTGGCCTCGTCGGCGGGCGCGTAGCCGGTCTTGCCGCGGTTGGAGTTGTTGGTGAGGACGACGTAGACCTTGCCGGTGGCCGGGGAGGGCTGGATGTCCTCGGGCCGGTCCATCTTGGTGGCGCCGACCTTGTCGCCCGCGAGCCGGGTGAAGACGAAGACCTCGTCGGCGGTCATGCCGTCGACGTGCGAGACGGCGCCGTCGGCGTTCGCGGTGGCCAGCGGGATCCACTCGCCGCTGCCGTCGAACTCACCGTCGCTCGGGAGCTTCCCGGTCCCGTCGATGTCGGTGGCCGGGGAGTCGCCGGTCAGCTTGGCGACGTACAGCGTCCCCTCGTCCAGGAGCGAGAGGTTGTGCTCGCGGACGGCGCGGGAGCTGCCCTTGCGCATCCGCTTGCTGCTGACGAACTTGTAGAAGTAGTCGAAGCGCTCGTCGTCGCCGGTGTAGACCACCGGGCGGCCGTCCTCCGTCAGCCGGACGGTCGCGGCCTCGTGCTTGAAGCGGCCGAGGGCGGTGTGCTTGCGGGGCGTGGACGTCGGGTCGTACGGGTCGAACTCGACGACGTAGCCGAAGCGGTGCACCTCGTTCGGCTCCTGGGCGACGTCGAACCGCTTGTCGAAACGCTCCCACTTGCGCTCGGTGGCACCCGTGCCGATGCCGTACCGCTTGTCCGTGGCGCGGCTGCTGTTGGCGAAGTACTGGTTGAAGTTCTCCTCGCCGTGCAGCGTGGTGCCCCAGGGGGTCGTACCGCCCGAGCAGTTGTTGAGCGTGCCGAGGACCTTGCGACCGGTCGGGTCGGCGGAGGTCTTCAGGAGGTCCGAACCGGCGGCGGGACCGGTGAGACGGAACTCGGTGGTGGCGGTGACGCGGCGGTTGAGGGGGTGGCGGGGGACGGCGGTGAGCTTGCCGGTGCGGTGGTCGTTCTGGACGACGACGGCGGACAGGCCGTGCGCGGCCCAGGCGACCTCGACCTGCTGACGGGTCGGGTTCTCGGCGTCGTACCCGCGGAACATCAGGATCTCGTCGGTGTACTCGTGATTGGCGACGAGGACCTGCCGGCCGTGCTCGCCAGGGAGGGGGAGCAGGGCCAGGAAGTCGTTGTTGTAACCGAACTGGCCGGCCTGGGCCTCGGCGGTCTGGTTCTCCGGGTCGAAGGCGGGGGCACCGCGGAGGATGGGCTCGCCCCAGCGGATCACGACGTTCTGGCTGTAGCCGTCGGGGACGGTCACGGCGTCGGTGGTGTTCGGGGCGATGGGCGTGAAGCGGAGCCCGCGCGCCCCCCTTTCGCTCATGTACGCCGCCTCGGTCGCGGACGCCGTCTCGGTCGCGGAGGCCTTCTGGGCGCCGGTGCCGACGACCGCGGCGCCCGTCGCCGTGGCCACCGTCACGACGGCCGCGGCCCGCATCATCGAACGG
Source organism: Streptomyces sp. NPDC001530 (assembly GCF_042894545.1). Classification (NCBI taxonomy): domain Bacteria; kingdom Bacillati; phylum Actinomycetota; class Actinomycetes; order Kitasatosporales; family Streptomycetaceae; genus Streptomyces; species Streptomyces sp. NPDC001530. The sequence continues at coordinate 68,933 of NZ_JBIAVS010000004.1, read as the reverse complement.
CGGCTGAGGGCACCGGCGATGACGTCACCGACGTAGGCGTTGTCGCTGGTGTTGGGCACCTCGTGGAAGCATGCGTCACCACAGCGGAACCTGCAGGTCATGGCGGACCGACCGCCGGGATGTGAGCCGGGCGTTCCGATCAACGGCAGCAGTCTGCGCACTTTACTCTCCCCATGCGAACCCTTGGTGTGAGCGTGACGCTAGGGGGGCGTGCGTGCAGGAACGCTGCACTCCGGTGAATTAAGGGTGAACCTGTGGGAGCTGTGGGGGTATTGACACGGCGGCATTACGGCTCCCCGCCCCTGCCCAAGATCACCGGCAGCGGCCGCTAACCTTACGTGTCCGTCCTGGCCAGGGATTGACGGGATCAACTCACGCGAAGGGTTGCGCACATGGGCATTCTCACTCTCCTGCGGAACGCGTTCGGCCGCTCACGCAAGGGTCGTGACGCCGACGCGGAGGCTTCGCGAGAGGCCTCGGCTCCAACGGTTCCGGCCCCGTCCACGGAGCAGGCCCCTTCCCGGGAGGCCGATCCGGCTCCCGCACAGGAGGCCTCCGAACGGGTTCCTTCCCAGGAGACCGAACGGGTTCCCTCGCAGGAACCGGAGCGGGTTCCCTCGCAGGAAGCCGAGCGGGTTCCCTCGCAGGAGGCCGAGCGGGTTCCCGCACCGGAGGCCGGGCCGAAGATTCCGTCCCCTTCGTCCGAACCCGAGCCCACCGCCAAGCCGTCCGTCGTGGACGAGCTGGTGTCGGCGGCCTTCGACAACGTCACCGTGCCCAAGCCGGCGCCGACACCTCCGGCGGAAACGGTCACGGCGGAGACTCCGGCGGAAACGGTGACCGCGGACGCTCCGGCCGCGGAGGCGACCCCGAAGCCGGCGGCCGAGGCGGAGCCTGTGGCCGCGCCCGAGCCTGTGGCCGAAGCGGAGCCCGAGCCCGCGGCTGAGCCCGAGCCGGTGGCCGAGCCCGAGCCTGTGGCCGAAGCGGAGCCCGAGCCCGCGGCCGAGCCCGAGCCAGTGGTCGAGCCCAAGCCTGTGGCCGAAGCGGAGCCCGAGCCGGTGGTCGAGCCCGCTGTCACCGAGGAGCCCACCCCCGTCGCCGCCGAGGCGGACGAGCCCGCGGCCGCCGACGGCGATCAGGCCCCAC
>NZ_JBIAVS010000004.1:0-67688 GCF_042894545.1 Streptomyces sp. NPDC001530 | reverse complement strand
CAGGGGCCACCCGCAGCCGACGACGAAAGCAGCACGGGCGGTGCCGGCGGGAACAACACGGCCGAAGGCGAAGCCGAGGCCGAACCCGAACCCGAACCGCAGCCGGAACCGGTCGTCACCGAAGAGCCCACCCCGGCCGCCGCCCAGGCGGACGAACCCGCGGCCGCCGACGGCGATCAGGCCCCACAGGGGCCACCCGCAGCCGACGACGAAAGCAGCACGGGCGGTGCCGGCGGGAACAACACGGCCGAAGGCGAAGCCGAGGCCGAACCCGAACCCGAGCCGCAGCCGGAGCCCGCCGCCGCCCAGGCGGACGAGCCGGCAGCCGCCGGCAAGACCGAGGCCGAAGGTGAAGCCGAAGCCGAGGCCGAGACGCCCCGCAAGCCCGCCGTCCCCCTCACCCGCCTCAAGACCCGCGCCCCGGGCCTGGTCACCGCGTACAAGGAAGCGGAAACCGCGCTCAAGAAGCGGGACCTCACCGGCACCCGAGCCAAGCTCTACCTCGTCCTCGACCGCTCCGCGAGCATGCGCCCGTACTACAAGGACGGCTCCGCCCAGGCCCTCGGCGAGCAGGCCCTCGCCCTCGCCGCCCACCTCGACCCGGAGTCCACCGTCCACGTCGTCTTCTTCTCCACGGAGCTGGACGGCACCGGCGAGCTCACCCTCACCGAGCACGAGAACAAGATCGACGACCTGCACGCAGGGCTCGGCCGCATGGGCCGTACCAGCTACCACGCCGCCGTACAGGAAGTGGTCACCCACCACGAGAAGCACCACTCCGGCGCGGAGCCGGCCCTCGTGATCTTCCAGACGGACGGCGCCCCGGACGCCAAGACCCCCGCCACCCAGTCCCTCACGGACGCGGCGAAGGACCACCCCACCGTCTTCTTCTCCTTCGTCGCCTTCGGCGAGCACGACAACAAGGCCTTCGACTACCTCCGCAAACTGAAGACCGACAACACGGCCTTCTTCCACGCGGGCCCGACCCCGCGCGAGCTGACGGACGCCGAGGTCTACGAGGGCGTACTGGCGAACTGGCGCCCGTAGCCGCCCCACCCACGTCAAACCCGGCCGCCCGCTTCCCACCCGTTAAAACGGGAAGCGGGCGGCCCACCCATGTCGGCTACGATTTCAAGGTTCGTAAGACGACCGACGACACGACCTGAACCGACGATCGTCACCCCACGTAGCGACTTGGGAGCAGCCCGCGATGGCTCGACACCTCATCACCAGCGCCCTTCCGTACATCAACGGGATCAAGCACCTGGGCAACATGGTGGGGTCCATGCTCCCGGCGGACGTGTACTCCCGGTACCTCCGCCAGCGCGGCCACGACGTGCTCTACATCTGCGCGACGGACGAGCACGGCACCCCGGCCGAGCTGGCGGCCAAGGAGCAGGGCCTGCCGGTCGACGAGTTCTGCGCGCAGGCGCACGACGCGCAGAAGGCGGTGTACGACGGCTTCGAGCTGGCCTTCGACTACTTCGGCCGCAGCTCCAGCCCGGAGAACCGCGACATCACCCAGCACTTCGCCCGCCGCCTGAACGAGAACGGCTTCATCGAGGAGCGCGCGATCCGCCAGGTGTACTCGCCGGCGGACGGCCGCTTCCTCCCGGACCGCTACGTGGAGGGCACCTGCCCGCACTGCGGTTACGACAAGGCCCGCGGCGACCAGTGCGAGAACTGCACGCGCGTCCTGGACCCCACCGACCTGATCAACCCGCGCTCCGCCATCTCCGGCTCGACGGACCTGGAGGTCCGCGAGACGAAGCACCTCTTCCTTCTCCAGTCGAAGCTGCAGAGCGAGGTCTCGGAGTGGGTGGCGCGCCACGAGCACGAGTGGCCGCAGCTCGCCTCCTCCATCGCCCGCAAGTGGCTGACCGAGGGCCTGCACGACCGCGCGATCACCCGTGACCTGGACTGGGGCGTCCCGGTCCCGGCCGACACGTGGCCGGAGCTGGCCGCCGAGGGCAAGGTCTTCTACGTCTGGTTCGACGCCCCGATCGAGTACCTCGGCGCGACCAAGGAGTGGTCGGACCAGGACCCGGAGAACCGCGACTGGAAGTCGTGGTGGTACGACGTAGACGACGAGGTCCGCTACACCCAGTTCATGGCGAAGGACAACGTGCCCTTCCACACCGTGATGTTCCCGGCCACCGAGCTGGGCGTGCGGGAGCCATGGAAGAAGGTCGACTACGTCAAGGCCTTCAACTGGCTGACGTACTACGGAGGAAAGTTCTCCACGTCCCAGAAGCGCGGTGTCTTCACCGACCACGCGCTGGAGATCCTCCCCGCCGACTACTGGCGCTACTTCCTGATCGCCAACGCCCCCGAGTCGGACGACTCGTCCTTCACGTGGGAGCACTTCACGGCCACGGTCAACAAGGATCTCGCCGACACCCTCGGCAACTTCGTCAACCGCGTCCTGTCCTTCTCCAAGAAGCGCTTCGGCGAGGAGGTCCCGGCGGGCGCGGAGCCCGGCGAGGCGGAGGCGAAGCTGGGCGGGGAGATCGCCGGTCTCCTCGCCGAGTACGAGACCCAGATGGAGGCCCTCCAGTTCCGAAAGGCCGCGGCGGCGCTGCGCGCCCTGTGGTCGGCCGGCAACTCCTACCTGGAGGAGAAGGCCCCCTGGCTGGAGATCAAGACCAACCCCGAGGGCGCGGCCCTGACCCTGCGCACGGCGATGAACCTGATCCACCTTTACTCGGTGGTCTCGGAACCCTTCATCCCCGCCTCCGCCAGGGCGATGCGCGAAGCGTTCGCGCTGACGGACGACACGGCGACGTGGGTCACGGCCGAGGAGGCCACGTCCCTCGAGTCCGTCCCCGCGGGCACCCCGTTCACCGTCCCCCCGGTCCTCTTCGCCAAGCTCACGGACGAGGACCTGGAGACGTACAAGGAGCGCTTCGGCGGGGCGCCGGAGTAGCGGCAGCCACGAGACCGGAGCCCGGGAACGAACCTGTTCCCGACACGGAACCCCCCACTCCTCTAGGCATGTCGATCTCTCAGGCGATATACATCGTGAAGATCATGTGAAGCCAGTGGCTTTACTGGGACATGACTCGACAGGTGAGTCAACTGAGTGGGGGGTTCATCCATGGCACTGTTCGGAAACGCACACACCGTCGACCCGGCCTCGGCGCAGCAGGACTTCGCGCGCCTGCTGGGCCAGAACGAGCAGGTCCAGGCCGCGTACCTGCTGATACGCGACACCATCCTGTTCACCGACCGCCGTCTCATCCTCGTGGACAAGCAGGGCATCACGGGGAAGAAGGTGGAGTACCACTCCATCCCGTACCGCAGTATCACCCACTTCGCGGTGGAGACCGCCGGCACCTTCGACCTCGACGCCGAGCTCAAGATCTGGATCTCCGGCACCGCGGCCCCCATCGAGAAGACCTTCACCAAGGGCGTCGACATCTACGAGGTCCAGGCGATCCTCACGCAGTTCGTGGCGCGGTAGATCCGCTGGTCACTGCCCCTCCCGCCCCTGCTAGCATCCGCTCACTTGTGCGAGGGCGGGGCCCTCGCGGGGAGGGAAACTTCAGTGGGCAGACACGCCCTGAGACGGGGCGGGCCCACCGCCCTCGTCTCTGCGCTCGCGGTCGCGTTGGCGGCCGGAACCATCACTCTGTTCTCCGGCACACCGGACGGCGGCGGCAGCGCGCAGGCCGCCACGTCGGCCTCAACGTCGGCCACCGCGGCGGGAACCACGGAGATCGTCCTGGACGATCCACGCACCCAGACCCCGCGCTCCGATCGGCTGCTGGCGGCGGGCGAGACCGGATTCCTGCACCGCCAGGCCAACGTCGCCGGGCTGCTCTGGACGAGCTACGAGGACGGCACCACCGTCACCGTCGAAGGCCCGAGAGGGGTCTACAAGCCGACCACCACCAGCTGCTGGTCCATCGCCGACGTCTGCCCCTCGGGCACGTTCGGGCAGGGCGCCGACATCGTGGCGCTGCCGGACATCTCCTACACCGAACCGGTGTCGCTGTGGAGCCCGGACGGAAGCGGGCTGCGGACCGTCCAGCTGTCGTCGAAGGAGTACGTCGGCACGTACGGCTCCACGGTCGTCGCGGCCGACCGGGACAGCACCATCGACGGCTACGGCGTGGACGGCACCTGGCTGGAGCTCACCGACTACGTCGACGGCGCAGAGCGCACCCGCACGGTGACCGGCTACCCGGCCGACGAGGACTGGCCGAGGCAGCGGACCGGCGACAAGGACGGCGCCCTGCTCTCCTACCCGGTCACCGACGCGGAGACCGGCGCCGAGACATGGTCCGTCGGCTATCTCGACTTCGCCACCGCCGAGTTCACCGTGGTCTTCACGGGCGCGGACGCCTCGCCGGAGCTGGTGCTCACCAAGGACCGGCTCGGCTGGTACACGGCCGCCTCCGGCCTGCACCTGAAGTCCCGCACCGACCTCGGCGCCGAGGAAACGGTCCCGGTGGCCGCTGGCGCCCCGAGCGGCTCCCCCGTCCTCGTGGGGGACTGGCTCGTCCTGACGTCGTCCAGCGGCGTCACGGCCGTGTCCCTGACCGACGGCTCCACCCGCACCCTGCTGACCAGGGCGTACGGCCAGCCGCTGGCCACGCCCGACGGCGCCGCCCTCGTCACCGGCGGCACCGGCACGGCCGACTGGTGGGTCCGGCGCGTCAGCCAGGGCACGGACGGCCTGCCGCAGCTGGAGAAGCTGTCCAAGGTTGCCCCGTACGAGAACGCCAAGACCGGGCTCGCCCTGAGCCGGGGCAGCCTGCGTATCGCGGAGGACAACCCGGACAGCGGCAACGACACCACGTCCGTCCGGGCCCTCACCACGGACGGCGGCACCGCGCTCACCGCGTCCGCCGCCACGGAGGGCAACACGGTCCGCCCCGTGTGCCCGTTCGCCGGCACCACGTGCTCGGCGATGTACGGCAACTACGGTTCCGCGCCCAAGGACGTCTACCTCGAGACGTTCTACGACGGTGACGAGGGCGGCAGCGGCCTGGGGAACGCGGACCGACTGGTCCGCATCAGCGACGGCGCGGGCTACACCGAGCTGGAGTTCGGCACCGAGGGCGGCGCGATCGTCGACGTCTCCGACAACTATGCCGTCTACAACTCCGGCGGCGCCTCGCCCCTGCAGTACGTCGGGGAGTTCGGCTACGGCCAGGAGCTGAAGCGCTCGATCCGCGCCGCCGCCCTCAACGGCTCCACCCTGTGGAGCGCCACCTCCACCCCCGGCCAGCTCACCTCGTACAGCCTGACCGAGGACAAGACGCTCGCCACGGTCACGGTCCCGAACCTGGGCTGCGTGCCGAGCGAGCTCCAGGCGGCAGGCCGCTGGGTGTACTGGTCCTGCCAGGCGGCCTCGGCGGGCGTGTACGACACCAAGGCCAAAACGTCGGTGGCGGTAGAGCCCGGTGACGTACTGCTCGGCGACGGGTTCACCGTGCGACACGACCACGGGAGCGACCAGCTCGTGCTGACCGACGCGGCCACCGGCACCACCCGCGTGATCGCCTCCGGCGTCCCCGACACCGGTCTGGTCGCGGACCGCCGTTACCGGTGGACGGTCGACGAGTACACGGGCCTGGTCGCGTGGATCGGCGCGTTCGAGCAGACGCACGTCGCCACCACCGGCGTCACGCCGTCCGCCCCGACCGCCTTCGACACGGCGGCCGAGGACCACGCCGAACCGCCCTCGTCGGACCCCTGGAACGGCCAGTGGCTCCTCTCCCGCCCCGTCACCTCCTGGTCCCTGACCTTCACCTCGGTCCAGAGCGGCGCGACGGGCAAGGCCACCCGCACCCTCACCGGCGACGCGGCCACGGCCTGGCTGTCGGCGACCTGGAACGGCAGGACGGCGAGCGGGAGTTACTTCCCCAACGGCGAGTTCACCTGGGCCCTCAAAGCGACCGGCCTCGGCAGCGCCACCCCGGCCACGGTGAGCACGGGAGCGGGCTTCCTGACCCGCGGGGCCGCGGTACGCCATGACTTCGGCAGCGTCGACGGCCCGGACGGCAGGGGCGACCTGCTCACCCTCAACTCCTCCGGCGGCCTGACCGTCCACAACGGCACCGGAACGGGCACGTTCAGCACCAAGACCACCGGCACCGGCTGGCCCACCTCCCTCAAGGTGATCTCCTTCGGCGACCTGAGCGGCGACCGCTGCAACGACGTCCTCGTGCGGCTGAGCAGCGGGGCCCTGCGCCTGTACAAGCCGGGCTGCAACGCCGCCGTCAAGCCGACGACGTCGTACACGACCCTCGCGACGAGCGGCTGGACGCAGTACGACGTGCTGACCTCGCCCGGCGACATGAGCGGCGACGGCCGCCCCGACCTGATCGCGCGCAACGCGTCCACCGGAGCCGTCTACCTCTACAAGGGCACCAGCACGGGCAACCTGTCCGCCCGCGTGAAGCTCTACGACAACTGGAAGGGCTACAAGAAGATCGTCGGCGCCGGCGACCTCAATGGCGACGGCATCGGCGACCTGCTCGCCCAGGACACGTCCAACAACCTCTACCGGTACAACGGCAAGGGCGACGGCACCTTCGCCGCCCGCGTGAAGCTGTTCAGCGACTGGGGCGGCTCCTACAACGCCGTCGTCGGCGCCGGCGACCTCACCGACGACGGCAAGGCCGACCTGGTCTCCCGCGACACCAGCGGCAACCTGTACCGCAACAGCGGGGACGGCAAGGGGTCGTTCGGTTCGCGTACGAAGATCGCGACCGGGTGGGGCGGATACCTGTCTCTCTCCTGAGGGACCACCCTCAATGCCATGGGGCGCCCGGGACTTCACGTCCCGGGCGCCCCCTTTGGTGCACCGTGGTGGGGGTGTGGACGCGGCGGCCCCGGTCCCGCCGATCCGGGAGTGGCCCCCGGCGCTGGCATGTCCCCGCTCACCCGTATGGTTTCCGCCATGGCAGTCCCCGAGGTCATTCCGATCGCCTATGAGCCGAAGCACCGTACCGAGACCATCGGACGGTATGCGGACGGTCAGTTCCTGGCGTCGATCACGTACGCCTTCCCCGAAGGGTTCCGTCCCGACGACGGCTGGGAAGAGCTCAAACGCCTCTACGTGGTGCTCCACACCTTCGACGCCGAGGGCCGCTACCGCGACTCGGAGGTCTGGTGCGCGGGCACGTGGGCCGAGCAGCAGCGCAACCCGTACGGCGACGACTCGGTACTCTCCCGCGCCCGCGTCCACCTGGCGAAGCTCCTGCGCAGCCTGCCCCGGCGTTCCTACACGGACATCGCCGTCCGCCCCTTCCAACTCACCGTCGACGGCGTGCTGTTCGGCCTGCTGACCGGCGAGGACGAGGGCGAGGCCTGGGCCGAGCTCTACCCGGACCGGCTCGGCTTCGGCGAGCCGTGGGACGGCACGTACGACACCTGACCGGGCCGGTGGCTCACCCGAGGGGACGTGATCGATCCTCGACCTGGGCCCCGTCCTCCACTCGGGCTCGACGGGCGTGGAACCGTGTGGCACCGGCCCCGGCGAGCGCGAGCAGGACACCGGCCCCGAGCGAGCCGAGGAACTCCGGGACCTTCGTCCAAAAGCTCCCGCGCAGGCGCCTGTTGATCGCTGCCTTTCCCAAGGTTCCGCTGCCCGCGGTGCCGCGGGCGCCGGCCGCCGTCGCCGAGGAGACGCCCGAGCCGGCCGCGCCGCTGGACGAACTGGTGGCCGTAAAGGGCTAGTTGTGACCGTCAGGAGTTGGTCAGAATCCCGGCGCCGGTGGTGGTGGCCAGCTCGGTCGGGAGTTTCTTCGCGGAGGTCTGGAGGCCTGCGGTGAGGGTCGGCGTCCAGTTCACGGTGGTCTTCAGCTTCTTCGAGTTCGCGGCGTTGTAGGCGGCGACGAGATCGGTCTGGGTGCCGTTGACGAGGTTGCCGCTGCCCGCGACCGAGCCGGTGCCGTCGCCGCTGAGCAGCTTGGCGACCTTGCCGCCGGTCGGGACCTTCCAGTAGTTGTCCTCCGCGACGACCTGGGCCTTGGCGCGGGAGTTGATGGTGTAGAGGGGCGCGTACCCGTTGAGGGTCGTGGTGTCGAAGTAGTTGTTGTAGACGTGGATCTGGCCGATACGGGCCAGCGGCGCACGCTGGACGATGCCCTTCCACACGTTGTGGTGGATGGAGACGCGCAGCTTGCCGACGCTGTCGGTGTCGCTGCTGCCGATCAGCATCGTCTTGTCATGGTTGGTGAACTGGTTCCGCTCGACGGTCACCAGGTCGGAGCCCTTGGTGATGTCGAGGTCACCGTCGTGGATCTGGTACTCGCGGCCGAAGTACTTCGGGTTGGCGCTGTCGAAGTGCGCCGCGTCGGTGAAGGTGTTGTGGTCGGCCCAGACGTGGGTGGCCCCGCGCAGGGTGACGGCGTCGTAGTTCGAGTTCCAGTTGCCGTCGTCGCCGTCGGTCGGGTCCCACTGCGGGAAGCAGTCCTCGGTCGCGGAGAAGGTCAGATTCCGGATGATGACGTTGTCCACGTTCTGCACCTGCAGCATGCCGCCGGTGATCCCGGCCTTGGTGCCCGGCACGCCCACGATGGTGGTGTTGGCCGGCACCTTGAAGACGATGTTCTTCGCCTGCTTGGCCTGCGCGGCGGCGCGGGCGCTCTCCTGCGTACCGGACGGCAGCTTGGAGCGGCCGTAGGTGGAGGGGTCGTACGCCTTGAGGTAGGCGGCCAGCGAATATCCCGTACCCGAGGAGTAGTCGGCGCAGCTCAGCTTCTTCCCCGAGTCGTCCGTGTTGGCGTCGATGGTGCCCTTGATCTGGATGATCTTCGCCGTAGAGTCGGTGCTGCTGCCCAGCGCCTTCACCAGCTGCGCACGGGTGCTGACGGTGAAGACATGCGCGGAGTCGGCCTTCGAGCCACCGGTGGTCCCGGTCCCGGAGGCCGCCCAGCCGTCCTTGGCGGGCAGCGTCTGGTGCGCCAGGTCGACGGCCCCGGCGTTGGCGTTCATGACGAAGACGGCGGCGCCGAGACCGGCGGCGGTCACGGCGGCAACGGAGACCAGAACGGTGCGGCGCTTGCGGAGGGACCGGCGGTGGGAGGGGGATGCCACGGATGAGTCCTTACGTGTGTGTGGAGCACATGCTGTGCGGTGAAGCACCCGTGAACGGGGCTTCTGACTCATCAGTGGTCGCGGGACGCGGAAAGGTTGCCGACGTTCTTTCAACTCTCCGGGGGGCCATAGCCGTTAGCCGACCTCAGGCACCGTTCGGCACCCTCAGGCATCGACTCCGCGCGGGGGCAGCTCCCCGACGCGGCTCACCGGCGCCGCGCCCTTGGGGGCCTTGGCGCAGACCCACACCGCCACGCCCTCGACCACGGTCGCGCTCAACGGATGCGAGTCCGGATGGACCGGACAGTGCGGCCACACCGCCGACTTCGCCTCCCCCCACAACGCCTCCACGGCCCACTCCTGCACCTGGTCCGCGACCTCGGCAAGCCGCGCACCGGGCCGGTCGTCCGACCCCCAGTAGACGCCCTGACCGGATCCGTCCGGGGCATAGAGCATGAGACCGGGGTAGCCGTCTTCGGCCGCACGCACATCGGGCCGTACGGAACACTGCGCGCGGACGTCGCACAGGACGACGTCCAGGACGCGCCTGAACTCCTCGCCGTCGGTCACGACCGGTCCGCCTGTATCCGCCGAAGAAGCGCGGCGAGGCCGTCGCGGGAGACGGGGAGTATTCGGGCGGGGTCGTCGCTTTCGCGGAGCAGCAACCGGCCATCGCGGTGGGCGAGTTCCACGCAAGACGCCCCGTCCGAACCGCTGGAGTAGCTCGACTTCTGCCACTGGAGTGTTGGGAACCGGGCGAGCTGGGACATCGTGTCAGTCACCGCCGGTTCGCCTGTATCCGCTGAAGAAGCGCCGCGAGGCCGTCACGGGTGACGGGGAGTATTCGGGCGGGGTCGTCGCTTTCGCGGAGGAGGAGATCGCCGCTCACGGTGGCGAGTTCCACGCAGGAGTCACCGTCACCGCCGCCGGAGAACGACGACTTCTGCCAGTGGATGGGCCGAGCCATGGGGTCCCTCACAGTTCCTTCGCCAAGCGGTGCATGAAGTCCTGCGACAGCACGGGATCGAGCGCTGACGACTCCACTTTACGAAAGAGCGTTCGCATGGCGAGGAGTTGTGAGGCCGCGTCAAGGAACACGGCACCGTACGGCGCATCCCGGCGGGCCGTGTCCAACTCGGGGACCGGACCACCCGCGTACAACAGCGCCGCGCTCGCTCCGGCGAAGCCGTCGGCGGCGAAGGGGATCACCCGAACGGTGACGTTCGGGCGTTCCGACTGCCCGAGCAGTTCGTCCAGTTGAGCCCGCGCCACGCGCCGGTTGGCGACACGTGTACGCAGCACCGATTCATGAACGACGGCTTCGTACTCTCCCGCACCGTCCCGCTCGATGACCACCTTGCGTCGCATCCGGTGCTCCACCCGCGGCTCCAGTTCGCTTTCCGGGAGCTCCGGAACCCGGTACGAGAACACCGCGCGAGCGTAGTCCTCGGTCTGGAGCAACCCCGGTACGTGTGTGGTGCCGATCTCCCACAGATACTGGGCGTGATGCTCCAGTTCCGCAAGATCCAGGAAGCCGGGAGGCAGCACCCCCCGGTACTCCCTCCACCACCCGCGCGTGCGGTCCGTCGCCATCTCCGCGAGCGCGTCGACCAACTCGGCATCCGCACAGGCGTAATGGGACGCGAGTCTGCGGACCCGCTCCCCACTGATCCCGACGTTTCCGGCCTCCATCTGGCTCATCTGGGCCGGAGCGACCCCCAGCAGCCCTGCCGCATCACCGGATGACAGCCCTGCGGCCTCCCGCAGCTTCCGCAACTCGGCGCCGAGGCGCAACTGGCGGGCAGTGGGTTGCGTTCTCGCCGGCATACGGCTCCTGTTCCTCAACATCACGGCCGCGAAGCGGAGTTGAACCACCCCGTTCGGGTGTCAGATTACGCGAACGGCTTGCACGGAGTAAATTTTTACACGTACCGTCAGTGACGCGACGCACACGCTGCGGAACCCGGGACCCCCGGAAGCGCACCGCCCCGTCACGCCATGACGGGGGCGGCATGCCACCGCCCGAAATCCACAGCTGCCCCCAACTCCCCCTCCCTGACCAGGAGTCCCGCATGCCCAAAAACGGAGAACCCACCGACCACGAACCCTGGGAGTACACCCTCTACATCCCCAACGACCCCCGTGCCGTCACGATCTGCCGCCGCACCCTCCGTCTGATCCTTACCGCCCACGGCCTCCCCCACTTCACGGAAGCCGCCGAGCTGCTGGCAGCGGAGCTGGTCACCAACGCCGTACAACACACAAAGGGCCCCGCCGCCATAAAGCTCCGCGCGGAAAACGGCACCCTCCGCATCGGCGTCTGGGACGCGGACCCCACGCCGCCGCACCCGACCCGTCCCACCACCTTGGACGCAGAAACAGGTCGCGGCCTCACCCTCGTCCGCACCTGCGCCAACACCTGGGGCTGGGTCCCCCAACGGGACACCAAGAACATCATCGGCACCGGCAAATACATCTGGTGCGAACTGGCCGCGACGGCGTGAACGTTCCTTCCCGACCCGAAAGAGTGATCCCATTCCGTCCGCCGGACGCCCGGCGCCCGGTCTCCCTATACAACGCCGAGGGCGCCCGGACGACAGACCCCGGGCGATCTCGGCCGTCCTCAGCCCCCACTATTGATCCACTCCGCCCGCGCCCGGCGAACAAGCACACACCCCTCGAAAGAGTCATTGCATCCCGTCGGCCGGATCCCGCCCCTACGGCCCACGTAGCTTGCGCACATGGACCCAGACATGGAGGCACTGCTGGCGAAGCAGCTCAAGCTCACGGGGATCATGATTGCCGTGGGCGTACACCCGATCAAGGTGGTGCACAGCCTCGCCACAAGCCTGAAGGAGCACTGTCAGCGCGGCTCCATGTCACTTGAGGAGATGACCCACGTGGTCGCCGTCCTGGCGAAGTGGACCGACGAGTACGCCGACGGATGGGCCAGGGGGTACGCCGAGGGCTGGGCCGCGGCCGTCCTGCGGATCCTGGAGCAGCGCGACGTCCCCATCTCCGACGAAATCCACGGCTACATCAGCTCCCGTACCGATCTGAAGGCCCTGGCCGACTGGCTGGACCTGGCCCCCACGGTCAGCCATGCGAAGGAGCTTGTCCCCACCAATCCACGCGATGTCGGATAGCGATTCACGTGGGCCGAGGTGTGTCGCAAAAGGGCCCGGAACCTGGGAGTGGTTCCGGGCCCTTCCTGGATGGACGAGGATCAGCCGGCCGAAGCCGACGCGCTCGGCTGCGTGTCCGTGCTGTCGTGCGTCTCGTCCGGAGCGACGCCCATCGTCAGGTGGGCCAGCACCCCCTTGGCGATGTGCTTCTTGTTGTACTTGAGGTACAGGAGGCCGCCCTCGTGCCCGTTGTCCGGGTAGATGGTGTCCTCGTCCAGCGTGGTGCGGGTGGTCGTGTTGGTGGAGTAGGGCTCCACCTCCGCCGAGGCCAGCACCGACTTCTCGTCGAAGAACAGCTGGCCCGTGTGGCAGGTGTGTCCGCCCTCGTAGCCCGCGTCGGTCCAGGTGCCGTCCACGTGGACCTTCACGTGGATGTGCACGCAGCGGCCCTGGTACCAGCCCGGGAAGATCGTCTTGAAGGTGACGTACCCGTGCTTGTCGGTCTTCCAGGTGCCGCGCAGATACCGCTCGTCGTCGGTCGGCTCGGAGTGGCCGCCGCCCGTGCCGCCGGAGGGCGCGCCGGTCGGCGTGCCCGAGGGGGTGCCGGACGGGGCGTCCGTGGGCGCGCCGGACGGAGCGCCGCCGCCACCCCCACCGCCGCTGCCCATCGCTTCGTAGCCGGAGTACACGCCGAGCGCCGTGCAGTGCCAGATGTCGACCGCCGCGTTCTGGACGGGCTTGCAGGTCTCCGCGTCGATCACCTTGAGCTTGAGGGTCATGGGGATGCCCTCTTGGTCCTCGGTGATGTCCTGGCGGATCTTGTCCGCGTCGATGTAGTACGGTCCCTCGGTGGTCTCCGTGGTGAGCTTGTAACACGTCTCGGCGCTCGACGACGATGACGAGGTGTCGGTGGTCGTCTCGCCCGCGAACGCGTTCACGGCGATGCCGCCGCCCACGCCCACGGCCGCGACGGCCGCTCCACCCGCGACGACGACCTTGCGTCGCGTCATCTTCCGTTTGTGCGCCGGTCCTTGGGTCTCAGTCATGCGCCGGACGCTAGGGACGGAACCTGTCAATGACGTGGGTAAGGACTGTGGTTTCCCGTACGCACGCAAAAGTGGCTCGGAACCGGTTCGGTTCCGAGCCACCCCTCACACGAAGAACTACTTCGGCTGCGGCTTCCGTACGGAGAGGTGCAGCTCCCGCAGACGCGTCTCGTCCAGCTCCGTCGGCGCGCCCATCATCAGGTCCTGCGCGTTGCCGTTGAGCGGGAACGCGATCGTCTCGCGGATGTTCGGCTCGTCCGCGAGCAGCATGACGATGCGGTCGACGCCCGGCGCGATGCCGCCGTGCGGCGGGGCGCCGAAGCGGAAGGCGCGCAGCATGCCCGCGAACTGCTCCTCGACGGTCTCGCGCTCGTAGCCCGCGATCTCGAAGGCCTTGAGCATGATCTCGGGCTCGTGGTTCCGGATCGCGCCGGAGGACAGCTCGACGCCGTTGCAGACGATGTCGTACTGCCAGCCCAGGATGTCCAGCGGGTCCTGGGTCTCCAGGGCCTCCAGGCCACCCTGCGGCATCGAGAACGGGTTGTGCGAGAAGTCGATCTTGCCGTCGTCGTCCTTCTCGTACATCGGGAAGTCGACGACCCAGCAGAACCGGAAGACGTTCTCCTCGAAGTGGCCGGCACGCTTCGCGGCTTCCACCCGCACCGCGCCCATGATCTTCGAGACCTCTTCGAAGTCGCCCGCGCCGAAGAAGACCGCGTGGCCGGCCGACAGCGACAGGCGCTTCGTCAGCTCCGCCACGTTCTCCTCGGTCAGGAACTTCGCGATCGGGCCCGTCAGGGAGCCGTCCTCGGCGACACGGACCCACGCCAGGCCCTTCGCGCCGAGCGAGACCGCGAAGTCACCGAGCTGGTCGAAGAACTTCCGGGGCTGCGCGGACACGTCCGGCACCGGCAGGGCGCGTACGTGCTTGCCCGCGAAGGCCTTGAACTCCGAGCCCTCGAAGATGTCGGTGATGTCGACGAGCTCCAGCAGGGCCCGCAGGTCCGGCTTGTCGGAGCCGTACTTCAGCATCGCCTCGCGGAACGGGATCCGCGGGAAGGGGGAGGTGACGTGACGGCCGTTGCCGAACTCCTCGAACAGCTCCGTCATGAGCTTCTCGATGGGCTGGAAGACGTCTTCCTGCTCGACGAAGCTCATCTCGACGTCGAGCTGGTAGAACTCGCCCGGCGAGCGGTCCGCGCGCGCGTCCTCGTCGCGGAAGCAGGGCGCGATCTGGAAGTAGCGGTCGAAGCCGGAGATCATCAGCAGCTGCTTGAACTGCTGCGGGGCCTGGGGGAGGGCATAGAACTTGCCCGGGTTCAGGCGGGAGGGGACGACGAAGTCGCGGGCGCCCTCGGGAGAGGTCGCGGACAGGATCGGCGTCGCCATCTCGTTGAAGCCCAGCGCCGTCATCTTGTGACGGATCGCCGAGATCACGGCCGTACGCAGCAGGATGTTGCGGTGCATGCGCTCGCGGCGCAGGTCGAGGAAGCGGTACTCCAGGCGCCGCTCCTCGTTGACCCCGTCCTCCGCGTTGATCGTGAACGGGAGCGGGGCGGCGGCGCCGAGCAGCTCGACCTCGGTGACCTCGACCTCGATCTCGCCGGTGGGCAGGTCCGTGTTCACGTTCTCCGTGCCGCGCGAGACGACCTTGCCGTCGATGCGGACCGTCGACTCCTTGGAGAGCTTGTCGAGGGCCTCGTAGGCGGGCGTGCCGGGGCGGGCGACGAGCTGCGTGATGCCGTAGTGGTCGCGCAGATCGATGAAGAGGATGCCACCCAGGTCTCGGCGATTGTGCAGCCAGCCGCTCAGCCGGACGTCGCTTTCGACGTCAGAGGCGCGGAGCTCGCCGCAGGTGTGGGACCTGTACCGATGCATCGTCGTTCATCCAGTCTTCGCGGATTGGGGGCTGGTGATCCGGATCTGCTCACCCGGGTCTGTTTCACGTGAAACGTCGGGGCCGAGGCCCGGACCTCCCAAGGGTACCGGGCACCCCAAGATCGCCCACCCCAATACTCTCGGTGGCAGGTATCGATCACCTCTTCATACAGTGGGGCAATGCGCACTGGTGAGCCCCTGCCCGCCATGGGGGACGTCCTGGCCGCCCTCGCGACCGGCCTGTGGCGCTGGGACAACGCCGCGGGGCTGGTCACCTTCGACGCCGAAGCCGCCCGGCTCCTCGGTCTGCCCGCGGAGCCGACGACGCTCACCGAGGCGGGCACGCGCTCCCGTTTCCATCCCGTCGACTGGAACGAGATCGACGGAATCGTGCAGCTCGCCGTCGCCGAGGGCACCCTCGCCGAGGCCCGGCTGCGGATCATGGACGGGCACGGCCGGGTGATCCGCACCGTACGCAGCCGCTCCAAGCCGATCGTCGACCCGACGACCGGGGAGTACGAGCTGATCGGCACCCTCCAGGAAGTCACCGAGCCGTCGCCGGGCGCCGCCGCGCGCACCCCTGTCACCGGCGACTGGCGCCGCTCGCGCGAGGCGTTCCTGCTGGACGCGGGGCGGGCGCTGGCCGAGGCGCGGTCCACGGCGGAGGTGCTGCGGGTCGCGGCCGGCCTGTCGATGCCCGGATTCTCGCCGGACGGGCTGGCCGTCTTCGGCGCGGAGGGCGACCGGCTGACCGTCATCGGGCACCACGGACAGCAGCCCGGTGACGAGAGACCCTTCACCCATATGCCTCTGGCCACGGACTACCCGGCCGCCGAGGTCGTCCGTACCGGCCGAGCGGTGTATCTCTCCTCTCCGGAGGACTACAAGGACCGCTATCCCGTCTCCTGGCCGCTCGCCCAGCACTTCGGCCGCCAGTCCTGGGCGTTCCTGCCGCTCACCGTCGCGGGCCGCACCATGGGCGCGTGGATGGCGGCCTTCACGTACCCCGTCTCCTTCACGCCCGACGAGCGCTCGGTCCTCACGACCGTCGCCCGCATGCTCGCGCAGGCCCTCTCTCGCGCCGGAGCCGCCGAGACCGAGCGCGAGCTGACCGACGGCCTCCAGCGCTCGATGATGCCCACGCTGGGCCCCGAGATACCGGGCATGAACGTCGCCGCCCGCTATGTCCCCACCGGCGGCGGCCTCCAGGTCGGCGGCGACTGGTACGACATGATCCCGCTCCCGACCGGCCGCTTCGCCCTGGTCATCGGCGACGTCCAGGGCCACGACGTCCGCGCGGCCGGCCTGATGGGCCAGCTCCGCATCGCCCTGCGCGCCTACGCCTCCGAGGGCCACCGCCCGGACGCGGTGCTCTCCCGGGCCTCACGCTTCCTGTACGGAGTCACCGACTCGGTGACGTACGGGTCGAGCGGCGGCGCGGGCGACGGCGACGGAGACCCCGGCGATCTGCGCTTCGCGACCTGTCTGTACGTCGAGGTCGACCCGGCGACCGGGACGCTCGACATCGCCCGCGCCGGACACCCGGACCCCGCGATACGCATGGCCGACGGCACGGTGCTGATGCGACCCACCGCCGGCGGCCTGCCCCTCGGCGTCGACCCGGACGCCGACTACCCGACGACCCGGCTCGTCCTGGAGCCCGGCGAGACCATGCTGATCTGCACCGACGGGCTCATCGAGACCGGGGGCCACGACCTCGACACCGGCTGGCGTCGCATCCGCCGGACCCTCGAATCGCACGACGGCGACATGGAGTCCCTCGCCGACGCCCTGGTCCAGGCCGTGCACGGGCCCTCCTCGCACCACACCACCGGGCCGCTGGTCGACCGGCGCGAGGACGACATCGCCGTCCTGCTGCTGTGTCGGCTGGGGCCGGGCTGCGGCTGCGGCGACCCGGACAAGGCCGCACTGCCGCCGGTGCGGCGCACGATGCTGACGGTCGCGCAGGCCGAGCCCGAGCGGATCGCGGGCGCGCGCCAGCAGCTGCGGGAGCTGCTGCACGACTGGGCGTCCGAGGACCAGCTCGACTCCGCGGTCCTCCTCGTCTCCGAGATACTCACCAACGTCCTCGTGCACACCGACGCCGACGCGCTGCTCATCGCCGAGGTGACCGGCGATCGGGGCAAGCGGCGGATGCGGGTGGAGGTCACCGACGCCAGCGACGACCTGCCGCACCGGCGCCATCCGGGCGAACTGGCGTCCTCCGGGCGGGGATTGGTGCTCGTGGAGCTCCTCGCGGAGTCGTGGGGCGTGGACCCGCGGGGCGAGGGCAAGAGCATCTGGTTCGAGTTCTACGAGTCGGACGGTTCCGGCACGTCCGGCGCTCCAGGTGCTCCAGGCGAACCGGGCGATCCAGGTGCTCCGGGCTCTCCTGATGCTCCCGGCGGGTAGCGCGTACGCAGCTCGGAGACCACCCCGAACGCGGCGGCCGTCAGCGGGACGGCGAGCAGCATGCCCAGGATCCCCGCGACGGACGCGCCCGCCGTGAGCGCCAGCAGCACCACCGCCGGATACATCTGGACGGTCCGGCTCTGGATCATCGGCTGCAGCACATGCCCGTCCAGGACCTGCACGGCGACGACGACCCCGAGCACCCACAGCGCGATGACGAACCCCCGGTCGGCGAGCGCGACCAGCACCGCCACCGCGCCGGAGATGAACGCACCGAGATACGGGATGTACGCCCCCACGAAGACCAGCGCGCCGAGCCCCACCGCCCCCGGCACCCGCAGGATCAGCAGCCCAACCGTGATCAAGAGGGCGTCGATGAGGGCGATGACCGTCGTCCCGCGCATGAACCCCTCGACGGCCTTGTAGGCGCGCCGGGCCATGGCCTCGACCGTGTCGGCGGTCCCCCGCGGCGCGAGCGACCGGAGCACGCCCGCCGCCCGGTGCGAGTCCCGCAGGAAGAAGAAGACGAGCAGCAGGGCCAGTACGGCCATGGCGATGCTCTCGCCGACGACGCTCACGCCACTGATGACGTTGGAGGCGGCGGTCCCGCCGAACTTGGTCAGCAGGTCCTTGGAATTGGAGGCGACGTCGTCGAGGGAGGTACCCGCCGCCCCGAAGTACTCGGCGAGCGACTTCGCCGCCTGCTTGAGCGAGGCGACGATCTGGTCGCCGGTGTCGATGAGCGCGGCGACGACGATGTACACGGCGCCGCCGACGACCACGACCACGGCGACACAGGTGAGCCCGGCGGCGAGCGACCGGCTGACCCCCACCTTCACCAGCCGCCGGTGCAGCGGCCCGAGCAGCGCGGTTCCAAGGAGCGCGAGCAGCACCGGCACCACCGCCGTACGGAACTCCCCGCACAGCCGGATCCCGACCCACGCCACACCGGCGATGAGCAGGATCACGACACACCAGGCGGCCAACCGCCGGGCGCCTTCGGGGAGTAGCTGCACGCTTCCACCCGAACACGCGCCGGGCGGGCCGTCCTGTGGAGAGGCCCGCCCGGGTGACGCGGTGTCAGCGCATCGCGTTGCGCAGCCCGGTTCAGGGCGTGGCGCTCGTGATGACGGCGAACGGCGCCCCGAACGGGTCGAGGAGCATGGCCAGGCGTCCGACACCCTCGGCGTCGACGGCGGGGATGATGACCGTCGCGCCCAGCTCCTGGGCCCGGGCCACCACGGTGTCGCAGTCCTCGACCTCGAAGTACGGGTGCCATTCGGAGGTCGAGCCGCGCTGCATGTGCTCCGCCGGGAGCTGCATGATGCCGCCGTGCATGGTCGACTCCCCGCCGCCCGCGGGCCCGGCGATGGTGTAGACGATGTCGGGGCCCATGGGCATGTCGCGCATGTCCCACGACAGGACCGAGCGGTAGAAGTCCTTCGCCGCCGCGGCGTCCGTGGTGTAGAGCTCGATCCAGCTGAGGGTGCGGGGCTCGTTGACGACCTCCAGGCCGTCCGTGTCCTGGGGTTCCCACACGGCGAACTCGGCGCCCGTCGGGTCGGTGAAGCCGGCCATCCGCCCGGCGGTGAAGACCTGCATGGGCGGGAGGCGGACCGTGCCGCCGGCCTGCTCCACCGCCTTGGCGGTGGCGTCGGCGTCCAGGGTGCGGAAGTAGACCGTCCAGGCGGACGACGCCCCCTCCTCGGTCAGCGGGCCGAGGGCGGCCAGGGTCTTGCCGTCCTTCTGCAGGAAGCCGTAGCCGCCGGCCTCCGGTCCCGCGGACCGGAACTGCCAGCCGAACGTGCCCTCGTAGAAAGCCACGGCCGCGTCGATGTCCGGTGTCCCCAGGTCGAGCCAGTTCGGCCCGCCCGGTACGTTCGTCGAGGTGAGCATGAGGCGCTCCTAGCAGGTGAGTTGCGGTGGCCCAAAGAGCCGGGATTCAGTGACCCCGCCCACATGTCTGCCCGACAAGCTACCCGCCGAGCCCCGCCCAGGCATGCCGAGCAGCACACGCGCACGGGAAAGCCCCGTCCGTTCTGCCGGACCCTGTTGATCCGTTCTCCCGGACGGGGCTTTCCCGTACTCAGTCACCCAGCGAAGCCGGCTGTGTTCACAGTCCGCCCTCGGACATCCCGTGCACGGCGGGGATCGTGCCGAGCCGGCCCTTCTGGAAGTCCTCGAAGGCCTGCTGGAGCTCATCGCGGGTGTTCATCACGAAGGGGCCGTAGTGGGCCATGGGCTCACGGATCGGCTGCCCGCCGAGGAGGACGACCTCCAGGTCCGGGGTGTTCGCGTCCTGCTTCTCGTCCGCGCGGACGGTCAGCGAGCTGCCGGCACCGAACACGGCGGTCTGGCCGGTGTGGACCGGACGGCGCTCCGTGCCGACGCTGCCGCGCCCGGCGAGGACGTACGCGAGGCCGTTGAAGTCCTCGCGCCACGGGAGCGTGATCTCGGCACCGGGCGCCAGGGTCGCGTGGACCATGGTGATCGGCGTGTGCGTGACGCCCGGGCCCTGGTGACCGTCGAGCTCTCCGGCGATGACGCGCAGCAGCGCGCCGCCGTCCGGGGTGCTCAGCAGCTGGACCGAGCCACCGCGGATGTCCTGGTACCTCGGGGCCATCATCTTGTCCTTGGCCGGGAGGTTCACCCACAGCTGGAGCCCGTGGAAGAGGCCGCCGGACATGACGAGCGACTCCGGCGGGGCCTCTATGTGCAGGAGGCCCGAGCCCGCGGTCATCCACTGGGTGTCACCGTTGGTGATGGTGCCGCCGCCACCGTTGGAGTCCTGGTGGTCGAAGATCCCGTCGATGATGTAGGTGACGGTCTCGAAGCCGCGGTGCGGGTGCCAGGGGGTGCCCTTGGGCTCGCCCGGCGCGTACTCCACCTCTCCCATCTGGTCCATCATGATGAACGGGTCGAGGTGGCGGTAGTTGATCCCGGCGAACGCGCGACGGACCGGGAAGCCCTCGCCCTCGAAGCCACTGGGCGCGGTCGTCACCGTGAGCACGGGACGAGACACGGCGTCGGTCGGCGCAACCACACGGGGCAGGGTCAGCGGGTTCTCGACGGTCACTGCAGGCATGTCGGTACCTCCTTGTGCTTCGAGTTTAGTTGAGCATTGAACTTTCTGCCACCCCTAACGAAAGACGCCCGGAGGGCATTCCCTCCGGGCGTCCCGGGATGTCGTACGAGAGCGGGGCCTGACCGCGCGTGCGGGGCCGACCGCCGCGCGTGCGGCACCTGGCCGCGTGCGCGCGCGTCAGCCGTACATGTGGCGCGTCAGCTCAGCCATACATGCGGCACATCAGCCGTACATACGGCGCATCGCGAAGTCCACCATCTGCTCCACGGCCTTGGCGTCGAAGACCATGCGGTGCTCGCCCTCCATGTCGAGCACGAAGCCGTAGCCGGTCGGCAGCAGGTCGATCACCTCGGCGCCGGTGATCACGAAGTACTTGGACTCCTTGCCGGCGTACCGGCGCAGCTCCTTGAGCGAGGTGAACATGGGGATGACCGGCTGCTGGGTGTTGTGCAGCGCGAGGAAGCCGGGGTTGTCGCCGCGCGGGCAGTACACCTTCGACGTCGCGAAGACCTGCTGGAAGTCCTCGGCGGACATCGACCCCGTGGTGAAGGCGCGGACCGCGTCCGCGAGGGACGGTGGAGACGGCTCCGGGTACAGCGGCGGCTGCTGGCCGTACCCGCCGGGCATCTGCCCGCCCGGCATCTGCCCGGGCATCTGCTGCTGCGGCGGGACGTACCCCTGCTGGGCGCCTGCGCTCTGGTCGTAGCCGTACATGCGTCAAAGAGTAGTGGGCCACATATGGACCATCAGGGGTTGATTCTTATTACTGACGGGTAGCATCATCGTAGCTACTTGTTGGTACGTGAACTACGCGAGGAGTCAGTGCCTCGCCGATCCCTTAACGGAGCCGTCGCCATGGGGCACTACAAGTCGAATCTCCGCGACATCGAGTTCAACCTCTTCGAGGTGCTCGGGCGCGACAAGCTGTACGGCACCGGCCCGTTCGCGGAGATGGACACGGACACCGCCAAGAGCATCCTGGAGGAGCTGACGCGCCTTTCGGAGAACGAGCTCGCCGAGTCCTTCGCGGACGCCGACCGCAACCCGCCGGTCTTCGACCCGGAGACCAACACCGCGCCCGTACCCGCGACCTTCAAGAAGTCGTACAAGGCCTTCATGGACTCCGAGTACTGGCGTCTGGGCCTGCCCGAGGAGATCGGCGGCACGACTGCCCCGCCGTCCCTGATCTGGGCGTACGCGGAGCTGATCCTCGGCTCGAACCCGGCGGTCTGGATGTACTCGTCCGGCCCGGCCTTCGCCGGCATCCTCTTCGACGAGGGCAACGAGGTCCAGAAGAAGATCGCCCAGATCGCGGTCGAGAAGACCTGGGGTTCGACCATGGTCCTCACCGAGCCCGACGCGGGCTCGGACGTGGGCGCCGGCCGCACCAAGGCGATCCAGCAGGAGGACGGCTCCTGGCACATCGAGGGCGTGAAGCGGTTCATCACGTCCGGTGAGCACGACATGGAGGAGAACATCCTCCACTACGTCCTCGCCCGCCCCGAGGGCCACGGCCCCGGCACCAAGGGCCTGTCCCTCTTCCTCGTCCCGAAGTACCTCTTCGACTTCGAGACCGGCGAGCTGGGCGAGCGCAACGGCGTGTACGCGACGAACGTCGAGCACAAGATGGGCCTCAAGGCCTCCAACACCTGCGAGATGACCTTCGGCGACCGTCACCCCGCCAAGGGCTGGCTGATCGGCGACAAGCACGACGGCATCCGCCAGATGTTCCGCATCATCGAGTTCGCCCGCATGATGGTCGGCACGAAGGCGATCTCCACGCTCTCGACGGGCTACCTGAACGCCCTCGAGTACGCCAAGGAGCGCGTCCAGGGCCCGGACCTCGCGAACTTCATGGACAAGACCGCGCCCAAGGTCACCATCACGCACCACCCGGACGTGCGCCGCTCGCTCATGACGCAGAAGGCGTACGCGGAGGGCATGCGCGCGCTGGTGCTGCACACCGCGGCCGTCCAGGACGAGATCGCGCTCAAGGAAGCGGCCGGTGAGGACACCGCCGCCCTGGAGGCGCTCAACGACCTGCTCCTGCCGATCGTGAAGGGCTACGGCTCCGAGAAGGGCTACGAGCAGCTCGCCCAGTCGCTGCAGACCTTCGGCGGCTCCGGCTTCCTGCAGGAGTACCCGATCGAGCAGTACATCCGCGACGCCAAGATCGACACCCTGTACGAGGGCACCACCGCGATCCAGGGCCAGGACTACTTCTTCCGGAAGATCGTCCGCAACCAGGGCGCCGCGCTGAACTCCCTCGCCGAGGACATCAAGAAGTTCCTGGCGCTCGGCACCGGCGGCGAGGAGCTCTCCACCGCCCGTGAGCAGCTCGCCAAGGCGGCCGTCGAGCTGGAGGCCATCGTCGGCCTGATGCTCACCGACCTCGCGGCCACCGAGCAGGACGTCAAGAACATCTACAAGGTGGGCCTGAACACCACCCGCCTGCTCATGGCCTCCGGTGACGTGGTCGTCGGCTATCTGCTGCTGCGCGGTGCCGCCGTCGCCGCCGAGAAGCTGGAGACCGCCTCCGCCAAGGACAAGCCCTTCTACACCGGCAAGATCGCCGCCGCGAAGTTCTTCGCCGCGAACGTCCTGCCGGGCGTCACCGGCGCCCGCAAGCTCGCCGAGGGCGTGGACCTGGACCTGATGGAACTGGACGAGGCGGCGTTCTGACCACCCGCCCTAGCTGCGTGCAGGCATGCCGCAAGGGGCGGCACGGGTGGGCGCTTGGGGTACCCCCACGTCGTTAAGGCGGTGGGGGAGGCACCCTGCAAGCGCCGGTAAGCGCACCACCCCGACGGTCACCCTCGCGCCGGGTACCGGGTACGCCCGGATCACCCCACCCCGGTCCGGGTTGGGCGGCGATCGGACCCTGTCCGTCCGGTCAGCCGCCCAACCCTCCACATCCCCCTTACGAGGGCCCGCTCCCAACCTTGGGAAGCGGGCCTTTGTGCGTCGTTAAGGTGAACCCATGAGAGCACCCTCCCGCTTCGATCGCGGCCACACTGACGACCTGATGTCCTTCCTGGCGGCGAGCCCGACGCCGTACCACGCGGTGGCGAACGCCGCCGAGCGGCTGGAGAAGGCCGGATTCCGTCAGGTGGCCGAGACCGACGCGTGGGAGGGCACCAGCGGCGGCAAGTACGTGCTGCGCGGCGGCGCGATCGTCGCCTGGTACGTCCCGGAGGGCGCCGAGCCGCACACCCCGTTCCGGATCGTGGGCGCGCACACCGACTCCCCGAACCTGCGGGTGAAGCCGCTGCCGGACAGCGGCGCGCACGGCTGGCGGCAGGTGGCCGTGGAGATCTACGGCGGACCGCTGCTGAACTCCTGGCTGGACCGCGACCTGGGCCTCGCGGGACGCCTGTCGCTGCGCGACGGCTCGACACGCCTGGTCAACATCGACCGCGCCCTGCTGCGCGTGCCCCAACTCGCCGTCCACCTGGACCGTTCCGTCACCACCGACGGGCTCAAGCTCGACAAGCAGCGGCATCTGCAGCCCATCTGGGGGCTCGGCGAGCCCGGCGAGGGCGACCTGATCGCCTTCCTGGAGGAGGAGCTGGGGCTGGCCGCGGGCGAGGTCACCGGGTGGGACCTGATGACCCACTCCATCGAGCGGCCCTCGTACCTGGGCCGCGACAATGAGCTGGTGGCGGGCCCGCGCATGGACAACCTGCTCTCCCTGCACGCGGGCACGGCCGCGCTGGTCGCGGTGGCGGCGAGCGACTCCGGCCTCCCGCACATTCCCGTGCTCGCGGGCTTCGACCACGAGGAGAACGGCTCGCAGAGCGACACCGGTGCCGACGGGCCGCTGCTCGGCAGCGTGCTGGAGCGCTCGGTGTTCGCGCGCGGCGGCTCGTACGAGGACCGGGCGCGCGCCTTCGCGGCCACGGTCTGTCTGTCCTCCGACACCGGCCACGCCGTCCACCCCAACTACGCCGAACGGCACGACCCGACGCACCACCCGCGCGCCAACGGCGGCCCCATCCTCAAAGTGAACGTCAACAACCGCTACGCCACGGACGGTTCGGGCCGGGCCGTCTTCGCCGCCGCCTGCGAGAAGGCCGACGTCCCCTTCCAGTCCTTCGTCTCGAACAACTCGATGCCCTGCGGCACCACCATCGGCCCCATCACCGCGGCCCGCCACGGCATCAAGACCGTCGACATCGGCGTGGCCATCCTCTCCATGCACAGCGCCCGCGAACTCTGCGGCGCCGACGACCCGTTCCTGCTGGCCAATGCGCTGGTGGCGTTCCTGGAGGGATAGTCCGCCGCATGGTTCGCCGGGGCACGGGTACCCGGCACCGGCCCGGAACACCTGAGCCGGGCAGGGAGGCGAGACTCATGGGCCTGGGCGGATGCATCATCCTGATCGCCGCGGGAGCGATCCTCACGTTCGCGACCGACTGGAACATGCAGGGAGTCAACCTCGACCTCGTCGGGGTCATCTTCATGATCGTCGGGCTGATCGGCGTGTCGACGTTCAGCAGCATCGCCCGGCGCAGGCGGGTGATCGTGCCGCCGACCACCTCGGTGGTCGAGGAGGATCGACACCACCGGGGCGGCTACAGCGACGGGTACGGCGCGTAGACCCTCAACGCCGGCCGTACGTCACTCGTCCATGCCCGCCAGGACGAGCGGCAGTCGGTCCGCGCCGCCCTCGGTGAGGCGGACCGGTACGCCCCAGTCCTGCTGGTGGACATGGCAGGCCGGGTACTCGTTGGCGGGATCGTCATCGCAGGACGCGGCCATCGCGGAGACGTGCAGGACTCCCTCCGTGACGGCCGGGTTCAGCTCCAGGGCACGAGAGAGATCGGTTCCCGCGCCTTCGCCCTTGAGCAGCAGCTCGGGCGGGGTCGAGGAGACGAGGAGCCGGGTGGAGGGGCCGTAGCGGGTGTCCAGCTTCTGGCCCGCCGGAGCCTGGAAGATGACGTCCAACCGCAGGCCGCCCGGGGCGACTTCGGTGGCCGCGCGCTGCGTACGGTGGGCGACCGACTCGACCCGTACGGCCTCCTCGGGGAGGCGCAGTCGGGTCAGCCGATGCCGGGCGGATTCCACCACCACGATGTCGTCGCCGACGAGGACCGCGTCGCTCGGCTCCCGCACGTCCGTGGCCAGCGTGGTCACTTCACCGGTCGCCGGGTCGTAGCGGCGCAGGGCGTGGTTGTACGTGTCGCTGACCGCGACCGAGCCGTCGGGAAGGGCCGTGACGCCCAACGGGTGCTGGAGCAGCGCCTGTTCGGCCGCACCGTCGCGGTGCCCGAAGTCGAAGAGTCCAGTGCCGACGGCGGTGTGCACGGCGCCGTCGAGGTCCACCCAGCGCAGCGCGGACGTCTCGGAGTCGGCCAGCCAGAGCCGGTCGGCGGTGGCGGCGAGCCCGGACGGCTGCGCGAACCACGCCTCGGCGCCGGGCCCGTCGACGAGCCCCTCGTTCGTCGTCCCGGCGGCGACCCCGACGGTCCCCTCCGCCGGGTCGTACGCCCACAGCTGGTGCACCCCGGCCATGGCGATCCACACACCCCCGTTGAACACCGCCACATCCCACGGCGAGGACAGGTCGACCTCGCGCGCGGGCCCGGACGTCGGCGAGCCCTGCCACCACTGGCGGCCCGTCCCCGCGAGGGTCGTGACCTCGCCGGTCGCGAGATCGAGGCGGCGCAGGGCGTGGTTCACGGTGTCCGCGACGACGACCGAGCCGTCGTCGAGCAGGGCGAGCCCCTGCGGCTCACTGAACGCGGCCGCCTCGGCCGCGCCGTCCGCGAAGCCCCGTACGCCGGATCCGATCCGCCGTACGACCGACTCCCCGTCGGCCTCCAGCTCCACCAGCTGATGCCGGGTCGTGTCGCTGACCAGCAGGTTCCCGTTCGGCAGAGCGAGCGCCTTGCCCGGGAAGCGGAGCACGGTCGGCTCGGGCTCGGGCGCCACGTACGGACCGTCGCCGCGCCGCAGGGTCCCCTTCTCCGCGTGCTCGGCCTCCAGCTCCTCCACCAGCCGGGCGATCGCGTGCGCGTGCCCCTCGCCGGCGTGCTGGGCGACGACGTACCCCTCGGGGTCGATCACGACGAGCGTCGGCCAGGCACGTACGGCGTACTGCTTCCAGGTCGCGAGCTCGGGGTCGTCCAGGACCGGGTGCTCGACCTCGTACCGCTCGACGGCGTCGACGACCGCCTGGTGCTCGGCCTCGTGCACGAACTTCGGCGAGTGCACCCCGATGATCACCACCGTGTCCCGGTGCTTCTCCTCCAGCTCCCGCAGCTCGTCCAGGACGTGCAGACAGTTGATGCAGCAAAACGTCCAGAAATCGAGGATGACGATACGTCCTCGCAGGTCGGCGAGGGTGTACTGCTCATCTCCCGTGTTCAGCCAGCCGCCCTTGCCGATCAGCTCGGGGGCGCGGACACGGGCGCGGCGGGGTGCGGGGGCCGGGGCGGAATCGTTCATGGAACAAGGGTGCCACCGCGGGCCGCGTCCCCCGCCACGGAGCAGCACTCAGCACGGTCACTCTGCGTACTCCTACCGGATGCGCACAGTCCGTGGCGGAGAGATGCTCTACGCACGCAGGGGGGCCACTGCGAAGGAGCAGTTTCCATGGCACGCAAGCCCAAGAATCCCGGGATGCGCGACTCCGAAGTGCGCGACACCGGCATGCCCGAGTCCCAGATGCGCGACTCCGGCATGAGCGACGCCGACATGCGGGACCGCGGCAGCAAGCGGATGCGGGACGACGACCGGACAGAGCGGCGCGGACCGGGCTCCGGCATGCGGGACGACGACATGCGCGACTCGGACATGCATGACCCCGACCGGCGCCACCGGGCCGTCGGCGACGACTACGCCGCCGAGGACGAGGACGAGATGCGGGACCGCTTCTAGGAGCGGGCGCCGCGGATCGCGTCGAGTCCCCCGCGGCTGTGGCCGCGGGGGACTCGACCACGTCGGCCCTCGCCCGCCCTCAGGCCAGCGCGTGCCCCGTCGTCGCGTCCACGTGGTGCGGGACCTCGTCGTGGCGGTCGCCGACCGTGAGGGTGCCGGTGGGTTCGAACATCAGGATCGAGGCGCCGTTCGGGGCGTATGGCTTGTGCTCGGTGCCGCGCGGGACGGTGAAGACCGAGCCCCTGGGAAGGATGACGGTGCGCTCGCTGTCCGTCTCCCGGAGTGCGATGGTCAACTCGCCCTCCAGGACCAGGAAGAACTCGTCCGTGTGGTCGTGGACGTGCCAGACGTGCTCGCCCTCGACCTTGGCGATCCGTACGTCGTAGTCGTTGACGGCGGTGACGATGCGGGGGCTCCACAGGTCGGTGAAGGAGGCCAGGGCGGTGGAGAGGGAGACGGGTTCGCTGCGCGGGGTGGATTCGCTGCGCGGGGTGGATTCGCTGCTCATACGGCGATCCTCGGCGGTGGCCGGGCGACCCCGCGAGTGCTAGAAATCGCACATGCCGCAAGGATCCTCTCAGCTGCCGTCCAGAGGTGCCGCTCAGCCGACGCGCAGAGGTGCCGCTCAGCCGCCGTTCAAAAGTGCCGCGCATCGCGTCGTCCTCGTCGTCGACGAGAACTCGAACCCCTTCGAGATGAGCTGCGCCATGGAGATCTTCGGGCTGCGCAGGCCCGAACTCGGCCGGGAGCTGTACGACTTCCGACTGTGCGCCGCGACCCCACGGACCCGGATGCGGGACGGGTTCTTCACGCTCACCGGTGTCGCCGGTCTCGACGCGGCGGACAGCGCGGACACACTGATCGTGCCGAACCGGCCCGACACCGACGCCCCGCGCTCCCCGCAGGTCCTGGACGCCGTACGCCGGGCGCACGAGCGGGGCGCCCGGCTCATCGGCTTCTGCTCCGGCGCGTTCACGATCGCGGAAGCCGGGCTGCTGGACGGGAGGCGGGCGGCTTGCCACTGGATGTGGGCGGAGTCGTTCCGGACGAGGTTCCCGCAGGTGCGCCTCGAACCGGACGTCCTCTTCGTCGATGACGGGGACATCCTCACCGCGTCCGGCAGCGCGTCCGCGCTCGACCTCGGGTTGTACGTCGTCCGGCGCGACCACGGCGCGGAGATCGCCAACGCGGTGTCCCGCCGACTGGTCTTCGCCGCGCACCGGGACGGCGGTCAGCGCCAGTTCGTGGAGCGGCCCGTGCCCGACGTACCGGACGAGTCCCTCGCACCGCTGCTGGCCTGGGCGCAGCAGCGGCTCGGCGAACCGCTGACCGTCGCGGACCTGGCGGCGCGCGCGGCGGTCAGCCCGGCGACGCTGCACCGGCGTTTCCGCGCCCAGCTGGGCACCACCCCCCTCGCATGGCTCACGGGGGAGCGGGTCGCGCTCGCCTGCCGGCTCATCGAGCGCGGGGAGGAGCGGCTGGAGGTGGTGGCGGAACGCAGCGGTCTGGGAACCGCCGCGAACCTGCGCGCGCGACTGCGCGCGGTGACCGGACTCAGCCCGTCGGCCTACCGTCGGCGTTTCGGACCGCCCACCGGGGAACCGGTGATGGCATGAAACGCCTCGAAACGGGCGATGGCATGAGACACCTCGAAGCGGTGATGGCATGAGATACCTCGTACGCGACCGGCTCCTCGGCTTCGGCGACGACTACTGGATCGAGGACGACCGTGGCAACAAGGTCTTCTTCGTCGACGGCAAGGCCATGCGACTGCGGGACACCTTCGAGCTGAAGGACACCCAGGGCCGGGTCCTGATCGACATCCACCAGAAGATGTTGGCCCTGCGCGACACGATGATCATCGAGCGGGACGGCGACCCGCTGGCGACCATCAAGCGCAAACGCCTGTCCCTACTTCGCAACCACTACCGCGTGTCCCTCGTCGACGGCACCGAACTCGACGTCAGCGGCAAGATCCTCGACCGCGAGTTCGCCGTCGACTACGACAACGAACTCCTCGCCCAGATCTCCCGCCGCTGGCTCCACATCCGCGACACCTACGGCGTCGACGTCGTCCGCGACGACGCCGACCCAGCACTCCTGATCGCGGTGGCGGTGTGCGTGATCCACTTGGCGGAGAAAGAAAGGGCTGAGGAATGAAGCCGTTCCAGCTGCGGGCAATCGTGCCTCCCCCACTGCCTTGACGGCGTGGGGGGACCCCCACGCGGCACGGGTGGCGCTGGGGGTACCCCCTACTCGAAGAGCTTGGGGGAGGCACCCTGTCAGCGCAGGCAAGCGCGCCCACCCCGAGCTCAGCCCCCGCCCCGGGTGACCAATCAGCGGCGGCGAGGCACCGCGAGCCCCAGCACCCGGTCCTTCAGCGCCGGGAACTGCTCACGCGTAGCCGCCACCTTCGCGGGATCGAACTCCACGGTGAGCACCTCCTCACCGGCCCCCGCCTCCGCGAGAACCTCCCCCCACGGGTCGACCACGATCGAGTGCCCGGCCTGGGGAACTCCCGCATGCGTACCAGCCGTTCCACACGCGAGCACGAACGCCTGGTTCTCCACAGCCCGAGCCTGCGCCAGCAGCGTCCAGTGCGACCGCCTCCGCTCGGGCCACCCGGCGGGGATCACCAGCGTCTCCGCCCCCGCGTCGACGAGCCCCCGGAAGAGCTCGGGAAAGCGGAGGTCGTAGCAGGTGGCCACGCCGATCACGGTCTCCGGCAACCGCACCGTCACCAGCTCCGCCCCGGCCCCCATCAACACGGCCTCGCCCTTGTCGAAGCCGAAGCGATGGATCTTCCGGTAGGCGGCGGCGAGTTCACCGGAGGGAGAGAAGACGAGCGAGGTGTTGTACAGCGGCCCCTCGCCCGCGGCGGAGCCGCTGTCGGATGCAGCCCGCTCGGGAATCGAGCCCGCGTGCAGCCACACCCCCGCATCGCTCGCCGCCTTGGCCATCACCTCGTACGTGGGCCCCTCCAGCGGCTCGGCCTCCGCCCCGAACCTCTCGTACGCGAACGCACCGGTCGTCCACAGCTCGGGCAGCACCACGAGATCGGCACCGGCTTGTTCTCGTACGAGAGCCGCCACACGCTGCCGGCGCGAATCGACCGATTCGGTGTCGTTTACGTCGATCTGGAGCAGAGAGGCGCGCACACTACCACCGTCCTGGCATTCGAGCCGTCCATACGGGCCTACGATCGTCACACGAAAGCACTGCCGGGGTGCCTCACAGCAGCGTAACTTAGCGTCCCAAGACACCCGCTGCCTGTGCACTGCCCGCGTCCAACCGCCCGAGGGGTCCCGTTCCGTGAGTCTGCATCCCAGCCTTCAGTCCTACGCCGACGCCTGGACCCACTCGATCGACGCGATAGCCGAGCTGGTGCAGCCCCTTGTGGAAGGCGAGTGGAATCGGCGGACACCGTGCCCGGGCTGGTCCGTGCGCGACGTCGTCTCGCATGTCATCGGCCTCGACTGCGAGATGCTCGGCGACCCGCGGCCGATCCACACGCTCCCCCGCGACCTGTACCACGTGACGAACGAGCATCAGCGGTACATGGAGATGCAGGTCGACGTACGCCGCCACCACACCGCTCCGGAGATGACCTCCGAGCTGGAGTACACGATCATCCGCCGCAACCGGCAGCTGCGGAACGAGTCCCGGCAGCCCGACACCAAGGTGCGCGGCCCGCTCGGTACCGAGGTCACCCTCGAACAGGCCATGCGGAACCACGCGTTCGACGTCTGGGTGCACGAGCAGGACCTGCGCGCCGCCCTCGGCCGGCCGGGCAACCTCGACTCCCCGGGCGCGTACGTCGCCCGTGACGTCCTCCTCGCCGCCCTCCCGAAGGTCGTCGCCAAGGACGCGGGCGCCCCGGCGAACTCGGCGGTCGTCTTCGACGTCCACGGGCCCGTCGAGTTCCTCCGCACGGTCCGCGTCGACGCCGACGGGCACGGCTCGATAGACGGCGCCCCCTCCCTGGGCCCGGCCGCCACTCTCGCCCTCGACTGGGAAACCTTCGTCCGCCTGGCCTGCGGCCGCGTCCACCCCGACACCGTGGCAGACCGCATCAAGACAGAGGGCGACCCGGACCTGACGGCAGCGATCCTGCGACACCTCGCGGTGACGCCGTAGAAGTCTTCAGCCCCGGCCACCAAGCCCCAGCCCGTCCACCGCTCGAGGGCGAGCCGCCGCCAAGACCGCATCCCACCCACGCCGCCACACCCCTGCCCCCGCCGCACCCCTGCCCCCGCCGCACCCTCCACCCCGGTCGGCACCATCCAGCCCGTCCGGCGTTTGAGGACGAGGCCGTTCAGGCCGAAGCGGGGGTCTGGGGGGCGGCAGCCCCCCAGGTACGGGACGGGTAGGGGCGGAGGGGGCGAAAAACTACAAACCGCCCCACGCACCGCTACGCAGGCACGTGCACCGTCTCCACCCGGCTCGCCACCAACCGCTCGCGCTCCCTGCGAGCCGCCTGCTTCCGCAACCGGAAGATCTGGCTCAGGCCCACCGCCTGGAGCACGAACACGGCGGCGAAGGCGACACGGTAGTTGTCGCCGGTCGCGTCGAGGAGCACGCCGATCGCCAGCAGCGTCGTCATGGAGGCGACGAAACCACCCATGTTGGTGATGCCGGACGCGGTGCCCTGACGCTCGGGCGGGTTGGCGGGCCGGGCGAAGTCGAAGCCGATCATCGAGGCCGGGCCGCACGCCCCCAGCACCACGCACAGCAGCACCAACAGCCACATGGGGTCGTGCTCGGCGGGGTACGCCAGCGCCGCCGCCCAGACGACCGCGGTCGCCGTCACCGTACCGAGCGCCAGCGGAAGCCGCGCCGCGTGATGCCGGGCTACGATCTGCCCGTACACCAGGCCGACCACCATGTTGGAGAGGACGACGAGCGTCAGCAGCTCACCGGCCGCCGCCCGGCTGAGCCCCTGCGCCTCGACCAGGAACGGCAGGCCCCACAACAGCAGGAACACCATCGCCGGGAACTGCGTCGTGAAGTGCACCCACAGACCGAGCCGAGTGCCGGGCTCCCGCCAGGACGCCACGATCTGACGGCGGACGTACGCCGCCCCCTGGTGCGGGAACGGCTCCGGCTCGTGCCCCTCGGGGTGGTCCTTCAGGAACAGCAGCAGGAGTACGAGGACCACGACACCGGCGAACGCGCTGCCGGCGAACGCCGTCGTCCAGCCCACCCCGTGCAGCAGCCGCGCGATGACGAGGGTCGAGACCAGGTTGCCCGCCATGCCGGCCAGCCCGGCGAGCTGCGCGACCAGCGGACCGCGCCGGGCCGGGAACCACCGGGTGCCGAGCCGCAGCACGCTGATGAACGTCATCGCGTCGCCACAGCCCAGCAGCGCCCGCGAGGCGAGCGCCATGCCGTACGAGGGGGAGAACGCGAAGCCCAGCTGCCCCGCCGTGAACAGCACGACGCCGATGGTCAGCACCTTCTTGGTGCCGAGCCGGTCGACCAGCAGGCCGACGGGTATCTGCATGCCCGCGTAGACGAGGAGTTGGAGGATGGAGAAGGTGGACAGCGCGGAGGCGCCCACGTGGAAGCGGTCGGCGGCGTCGAGTCCGGCCACCCCCAGCGACGTACGGAAGATGACGGCGACGAAGTAGACCGAGACGCCTATGCCCCACACGGCGATGGCGCGCCGTCCGCCGGGCGGATCCCCGGGAAGCGTGGCCGAGGAGTTCATCGGACCTCGCCCCGCGCCAGGTTGGAGAACCAGCTGACGTGCCCGTGGATGAGCCCGACGACCGCCTCCGCGTCGCCGGAGCGCAGCGCTTCGAGGATCTGCTCGTGCTCGGTGAGCGTCTTGGTGATCCGGTCGGGGTGGGCATGCATCACGGCGACTCCCATCCTCAACTGACGGTCGCGGAGCTGGTCGTAGAGCCGGGAGAGGATCTCGTTGCCGCCGCTGCGCACGATCTCGGCGTGGAAGCAGCGGTCGGTGACGGCGGCTGCCGCCAGATCTCCGGCGGCGGCCTGCTCCTTCTGCTGGGCCAGCAACTCCTCCAGGCGTGCGATGAGCTGCGGTGAAGCCGGTACTGCCTTGCGCGCGGCGTGCTCTTCGACGAGCTGCCGGGTCTCGACCACGTCCGCGATCTCCTGCGCGGAGACGGGCAGGACGAGCGCGCCCTTCTTCGGGTAGAGCTTGATCAGCCCCTCGACCTCGAGCCGGAGCAGCGCCTCGCGCACCGGCGTGCGCGAGACCCCCACGGCCTCGGCGAGCTCGCCCTCGGTGAGCAGCGTCCCGCCCTCGTAGCGGCGTTCCAGGACACCCTGCTTGACGTGCGCGTAGACGCGGTCGGCGGCGGGGGGTTGCTTCATGGGCTGCTTCAGTGACGGGTTCGCGGGCACGGGTGGGGCTGAGGGCATGCGCACATCATAGATACAACACGTACGCATGGCCGCTCCCATTTCAGCATGCAGACCCCGGGCATCTCTCCACGTAACCCGTGTCACATATTTCTCACCCCTTCGCCGTACATCCCTTTGCGCGTCTCAAGAGTCCGTACGTGAGACGGCACTCCCATGTGTCGTTCTCCCAGGGGCATTTCGCGCATTCGGAGCGTTCATTTTGAATATCGGCATCAAGGGCACGCGTTTCCGCAGGGCCGCCGCTGTGACCTTCACGACCGGCGCCGTACTGGCGGCCGCAGCCTTCGGCGCGGCACCCGCGGGTGCCGTGACCACGCCCACAATCGCCGCCGCGGGCGGCTACGTGATGAACAGCGGCACCGGCACGACCCTCTACAAGAAGGCCGCGGACACCCGCCGTTCCACCGGCTCCACCACCAAGATCATGACCGCCAAGGTGGTGCTGGCCCAGTCGAACCTCAACCTGGACGCCACGGTCACCATCCGGTCGGCGTACAGCGACTACATCGTCGACAACAACTACGCCTCCTCGGCACACCTCATCGTGGGCGACAAGGTCACCGTCCGTCAGCTTCTGTACGGGCTGATGCTGCCGTCCGGCTGCGACGCCGCGTACGCGCTCGCCGACAAGTTCGGTTCGGGCACGACGCGCGCCGAGCGCGTGAAGTCGTTCATCGGCAAGATGAACACCACCGCGCAGAGCCTCGGCCTGACGAACACGCACTTCGACTCGTTCGACGGTATCGGCCACGGCGCCAACTACTCGACGCCGCGCGACCTGACGAAGCTCGCCCGCAGCGCGATGAACAACTCCACCTTCAAGTCGATCGTGAAGACGGTCAAAACGACGCAGAAGGTCACCACCCAGAGCGGCGGCTACCGCTACTACACCTGGGAGAACACCAACAAGCCGCTGCTGACCGGCTACACCGGCACGATCGGCGTCAAGACCGGCTCCGGCCCCGAGGCCAAGTACTGCCTCGTCTTCGCCGCCACCCGCGACGGCAAGACGGTCATCGGCACGGTCCTCGCCTCCACGTCGATCGACGCCCGCACGGCGGACGCGAAGAAGCTGCTGAACTACGGCTTCGCCTTGTAGGGCACACACACGGCGAAGGGGGCCTGCCGCGCACCGCGCGGCAGGCCCCCTTACGTGCCTCTGCGAGGATCAGCCGTGCATGAGCGGCGAGCCGTACAGCTCCTTGGTGATCGCGCCCTTGCCGTCACCCTCGATGTCGTACACGACCGTCGAGTCCGAGGACCAGTACAGGTCCTTGTTGTACGTCACCGACGGCGCGGTGCAGGTGCTCGCGGGGCCGGGCTCACCGGGGCCCGAGTAGTTGGCGTTGAACAGGGTCGTCCAGTCACACGTCTTCGAGGCCACGATCTTGTCGTCGCCACCCGAGTCGGTACGCGACTCGACACGTGTCGTGATCTTGAACGAGGTGAATCTCTTGCTGTTGTCGATCACCTGGTCGTCGACGATGTTCCAGGTGACGTTGCTCGACGCGGTCACCTTCCCCGAGGTGACGTCGGCGCAGTTCTCTATGTAGTACGTCGTCTCGGGCTTCTGGCCCGGGAAAATGATGTTGAACTGGTGCGCGAACGAGTCCGAACACGAGCTGACCGCAGCCGCCGGAGAGGCGAACGCGATACCGCCGGCGAGCGCGCCGCCCACGAGAGCGAACGTGGCGAGGGACTTGCCCACCGTCAAGGACTTGCCCACCGTCAAGGACTTTCCAACCGTCAAGGGATTTCCTTTCGAGAAGGGCCCACGTCCGAAAAAGTGGGCCCGCCGAACCACTTCCGAGTCGGCGGGCTCGTGCGCTGTTTCCCCCCGCCAGCTGCCGAATGGCTGGTCGAACCACCCGACGGTGGTGATCTTAGGCAGGCAAAGATCAAGGACAGCCGGTAATTCGAAACTTGGCTTGTTCCATTCGCTCAGAACACTCGGGGCCCCATGCAAAGGGCGCCCCCTCTCGAACGAGAAGAGGCGCCCACTGACGGAGTGCGGGCTTATGCCCAGGTGATCAACCGCTTCGGCTGCTCCAGGATCGCCGCCACATCGGCGAGCACCTTGGAGCCCAACTCGCCGTCGACCAGGCGGTGGTCGAAGGACAGCGCCAGCGTGGTGACCTGACGGGGCTTGACCTTGCCCTTGTGGACCCAGGGCTGCAGCTTGATCGCGCCGACCGCGAGGATGGCGGACTCGCCCGGGTTGAGGATCGGCGTGCCCGTGTCGATGCCGAAGACGCCGACGTTCGTGATGGTGACCGTGCCGCCCTGCATCGCGGCGGGCGAGGTCTTGCCCTCACGCGCCGTGGCCACCAACTCGCCGAGCGACTCGGCCAGTTGGGGCAGGGTCTTGGCGTGGGCGTCCTTGATGTTCGGCACGATCAGACCACGGGGTGTGGCGGCGGCGATGCCCAGGTTCACATAGTGCTTCTGGACGATCTCCTGGTTGGCCTCGTCCCAGGACGCGTTGACCTCGGGGTTGCGCTTGATCGCGACCAGCAGGGCCTTGGCGATGAGCAGCAGCGGGTTCACCCTCAGCCCCTGCATCTCCTTGTCCTGCTTCAGCTCCTCGACGAGCCTCATCGTGCGCGTCACGTCGACCGTCACGAACTCGGTGACATGCGGCGCGGTGAACGCCGAGCCGACCATCGCGGCGGCCGTGGCCTTGCGGACACCCTTGACCGGGATACGGGTCTCGCGCGCCGAGTCGTAGGTGACGACCGGGGCGGGTGCCTGGACGCGGGCGGGAGCCGGGGCCTCCTGAACGGCAGGGGGCGCGGCGGATGCCGGAGTCGCCGCCGCGTGCACGTCCTCGCGCGTGATGATGCCGTCCGGGCCCGACGGCGTGATCGTCGTCAGGTCGACGCCGAGGTCCTTGGCGAGCTTGCGGACCGGTGGCTTGGCGAGGGGGCGCTGCTTGGCGTGTCCGTGGCCGTTGAGCTCGCCCTGGATCGCGGTGGCCGCGTAGTACGTGCCCGGGGCCTCGGACTGCTGGGCCGGGGCCTCGACGCCCTTGCGGGGGCGCCGCTTGGTGGAGGACTCGGCGACGCCGTACCCGACGAGGACCGGCTTGCGGCCCTCGGACTTGGGCTCCTCGGCGGCGGGAGCGGCAGGAGCGGGGGCGGGTGCCGCGGCGGCCTGGGGCTCGGCGGGGGCCTCCTCGGCGGGAGCACCACCGGCCACGTCCACCGCGATGATCACCTGGCCGACGTCCACCGTCGTCCCCTCGGGGAAGCGGAGTTCGCGCACCACACCGTCGTACGGGATGGGCAGCTCCACCGCGGCCTTGGCCGTCTCGACCTCGCAGACGACCTGGCCGTCGGTGACGTGGTCACCAATCTGGACGTACCACTTGAGGATCTCCGCCTCGGTGAGTCCCTCGCCCACGTCGGGCATCTTGAACTCGCGGAGCCCCGACGCGTTCTCAGTCATCGTCGTCACGACCCTCTCCTCAGTACGCCAGCGAGCGGTCGACGGCGTCGAGCACCCGGTCCAGGCCCGGAAGGTACTCCTCCTCCAGGCGCGCCGGCGGGTACGGGGCGTGGTAGCCGCCGACCCGCAGGACGGGTGCCTCCAGGTGGTAGAAGCACCGCTCCGTGATGCGGGCGGCGATCTCCGCGCCCGTACCGAGGAACACCGGGGCCTCGTGCACCACGACCAGGCGGCGGGTCTTCTCGACCGAGGCCTGGAGGGAGTCGAAGTCGATGGGGGACATCGAGCGCAGGTCCAGGACCTCGACCGACTTGCCCTCCTCCTGGGCGGCCGCGGCGGCCTCCAGGCAGACCTTCACCATGGGGCCGTACGCGGCGAGCGTCAGGTCGCCGCCCTCGCGCACCACGCGTGCCTTGTGCAGGGGTGAGGGGATCGCGTCCGTGTTGACCTCGGACTTGTCCCAGTAGCGCCGCTTCGGCTCGAAGAAGATCACCGGGTCGTCGCTCTGGATGGCCTGCTGCATCATCCAGTAGGCATCGCTCGCGTTCGACGGGGAGACCACCTTCAGGCCCGCCACATGCGCGAAGAGCGCCTCGGGGGACTCGGAGTGGTGCTCGACGGCGCCGATGCCGCCGCCGTACGGAATGCGGATGACGACGGGGAGCTTGATCTTGCCGAGCGCCCGCGCGTGCATCTTCGCGAGCTGCGTGACGATCTGGTCGTACGCCGGGAAGACGAAACCGTCGAACTGGATCTCCACCACCGGGCGGTAGCCGCGCAGGGCGAGGCCGATCGCCGTGCCGACGATGCCCGACTCGGCGAGCGGGGTGTCGATGACCCGCTCCTCGCCGAAGTCCTTCTGGAGCCCGTCGGTGACCCGGAAGACACCGCCGAGCTTGCCGACGTCCTCGCCCATGATGAGGACCTTGGGGTCGGCGTCGAGGGCCGTGCGCAGCGACTCGTTGATCGCCTTGGCCAGCGCCATCTTTTCCGCAGCCATCGCTACTTGCCCTCCCCTTCATCCGCGAACGACGCCTGGTAGGCGGCGAACTGGGCCCGCTCCTCGTCGACGAGCGCGTGCCCGTCCGCGTACACGTTCTCGAAGATGGCGAAGTGGTCCGGGTCCGGCATGGCCCGTACGACTTCGCGTACTCGTTTGCCCAACGCCTCGCTCTCGGCTTCGAGTTCCGCGAAGAATCCCTCGTCCGCGTGGTTTGAGGCCTCCAGGTACGTGCGCAGGCGCAGGATCGGGTCCTTCGCCTCCCAGGACTCGCGCTCCTCGTCGGCCCGGTACTTGGTCGGGTCGTCGGAGGTGGTGTGCGCGCCCATGCGGTAGGTGTACGCCTCGACGAGCGTGGGGCCCTCGCCGCGGCGGGCCCGCTCCAGCGCCCACTTGGTGACGGCCAGGCAGGCGAGAACGTCATTGCCGTCGACGCGGACGCCCGGGAAGCCGAAGCCCTGCGCGCGCTGGTAGAGCGGGACGCGGGTCTGCTTCTCGGTCGGCTCGGAGATGGCCCACTGGTTGTTCTGGCAGAAGAACACGACGGGGGCGTTGTAGACCGCGGAGAAGGTGAAGGACTCGGCGACGTCGCCCTGGCTGGAGGCGCCGTCTCCGAAGTACGCGATCACGGCCGAGTCGGCGCCGTCCTTGGCGACGCCCATGGCGTAGCCGGTGGCGTGCAGCGTCTGCGAGCCGATGACGATCGTGTACAGGTGGAAGTTGTTGCTGTTCGGGTCCCAGCCGCCGTTGTTCACGCCACGGAACATGCCGAGCAGGTTCGTCGGGTCGACCCCGCGGCACCAGGCGACGCCGTGCTCGCGGTAGGTCGGGAAGACGTAGTCGTCCTCGCGGGTGGCCCGTCCCGAGCCGATCTGGGCGGCCTCCTGGCCGAGCAGCGAGGCCCACAGGCCCAGCTCGCCCTGGCGCTGCAGGGAGGTGGCCTCGGCGTCGAAGCGACGGGTCAGCACCATGTCCCGGTACAGACCGCGCAGCTCGTCGGGGGTGATGTCGGCGACGTACGGGTCGTACGTGGCGTCCTTGACCCGCTTGCCTTCCGGGGTCAGCAGCTGAACGAGCTCGGGCCCGTCGCCCGTCGTACCCTTCTTGGCGGCCGCGCTGGTGCGCTTGCTCGCGGCGCTTTTCGTACCGGTCGTACTGGCGCTGCT
Source organism: Streptomyces sp. NPDC001530 (assembly GCF_042894545.1). Taxonomy (NCBI): domain Bacteria; kingdom Bacillati; phylum Actinomycetota; class Actinomycetes; order Kitasatosporales; family Streptomycetaceae; genus Streptomyces; species Streptomyces sp. NPDC001530. Next base: position 28,197 of record NZ_JBIAVS010000004.1, on the reverse strand, counting down.
CTTCGCACCGGTCGTCCCGGCGCTGCGTCGCGGCTTGCGCGCGGCAGTGCTCTCCACGGTCACGTGTGCTCCTCCGTCGGTCCGGCCCCCGGGGTTGCCGGGTAGCCAGTGCGGCTCGCCTATTCCAGGTACCCGTGCACGGGGTGGGTGCCACTCGGTCGGGAACAGGCGTGACAGGTGCCCCGGCGAGCGCCCTGCAACTGCCACGTTACCCAGTGCTTCACAATTCTGTGAAACCCCTCCTGACCTGCGATTTTGATAGGAAATCCAAGTACTTTCAAACGTGGATTTCCTACTAAATCAAGTCGGTCGGGAACAGCCGCTGGTCACAGCACTGGTTACAGCCTTGCAGGGGGCCGGAACACCGGCACGTTATCCCGGTGACCCCGGGCACGGGAAGAGTTCACCTGGGGCAATGCCCATGATCGCGCGTGACACCGACAGTATGCGCGAAAACGGGAAAATCACCGTATTTCTCATCGACAATCACGAAGTGCTGCCCCGCGGTGGCCTGGAACGGCAGTTCCAGCACGTCCTGTGACTGCCCCGTGATCAAAGACGACTGTCTGTGACAAACGCGAGGTCAGGGCATCAGCTCGTGCCCTAGCATCTGGCGCGTGCCGCGCTCATCTGTACCACCCCCTGTGTCTCACGCGCCCCCTCTGGGCGCCCTCCTCCGCCAGTACGCCGCCGGGTCCGCGCTGACCTGCGAACCCGTCGACCAGGGGCTGCTCAACCGCGGCTACCGGCTGTGCACCACCCGCGGCCGGTACTTCCTCAAGCACCACTTCGACCCGGAGACCGCCGACCCCGCCGCCATCGCCCGCCAGCACCGGGCGACCCAGCGCCTCGCGGACCTCGGCGTCCCGGTCGCCCCACCGCTGACCGGCACCGACGGGCGCACGGTCGCCGTCATCGGGGGCCACGCGTACGCGCTGCACCCCTGGATCGACGGACGCCACCGGCACGGCGGCCAGCTCACCACGGAGCAGTGCACGCGCCTGGGGGCGCTCCTGGGCGTCGTACACGCGAGCCTGGAACGCGTCATGCCGCCGGAGGGGCGGACGGTGGCGAATCCGGCCGACGGCTCCGGGGCGGCCAACGCCGAGTCCACGGAAGACGCCGAGGCGGCCAACGCCGAGCCCCCAGAAAGCGCCGCGCCCGCCGACGCCGAGTCCCCGGAAGGCGCCGATCCCGCCCGAGGCGCCGACCCCTCCGACACCTTCGCGCTCATCGACCGCCTGCTCGCCCAGGTGCGCCGCCACCGCCCCACCGACGCCTTCGACGAACTGGCCCGGCACCGGCTCCTGGAGCGGCGCGCCCTGCTGGAGCGGCACGCCGACCGGCGGCCTCCGCAGGGCGGCTCGGTGGGCTGGGTGCACGGCGACTTCCACCCGTTCAACCTGCTCTACCGCGACGGCGAGCCGGCCGCGATCGTCGACTGGGACCGGCTGGGCGTCCAGCCGCGCGCCGAGGAGGCCGTCCGCGCCGCGGTGATCTTCTTCGTACGGCCCGTCGGCACGCTCGACCTGACGAAAGTGCGGGCCTACGCGCGCGCGTACCGGCGTACGGCGGGCGCCACCCCCTCCGAACTCACGGCCGCCGTGCACCGCGTGTGGTGGGAGCGCCTGAACGACTTCTGGATACTGCGCTGGCACTACGAGCGCGGCGACACCCGCGCCGATCCGCAGTTCCCGGCCGCCTCGGCGCTGGCGGTGTGGTGGACGCGGGAGTACGAGTCGGTGTGCGAGGCTTTCGTGGGGTGAGCGTCGGCCCGGTGGCAGTCACAGCGACCTGATCGTCGGCCCAGTGGCCGTCACCAACGGCACGCGCGCGTGGAGCCCGTTTTCGGGCCGCACGCGCGCGTGGAGGGTGTTTTGATCAGCGGGCCAGTGGCCCGGCGCGGGTCAGGGGCCCTCGCCACCGCCCGCCACCGTGCCGGCGTCGGTACCGCCGTCCGCCGGATCCGTCGGCGTAGTCGGCTCCACCGTGGGAGTCGTCGGCTCGTCCGTCGGCTCCGCGGTGGTCGGCGTCGTCTCGGTCGGCTCCTCGGTCGGCTCGTCGGTCGGCTGACTGGTGTCGCTCGGGGAGGGGGTGTACGACGGCGTGTAGTCCTGGCCGCCGCCCGTGCTGGTCGAGTCGTCCGTGGTCTCGTCCGTGGGCTCGCCGGTCGCCTCGTCGCTCGGCGTCTCGCTGGACTGGTCGTCCGTGCGGGAGTGGGTGGCCGTCGGTGACTGCGTCGTACCGGTGTCGTCGCCCGTGCTGCTCCCGGTGTTGTGGAGCGCGAGCGCGACACCCGCCGCGATCGCGATCACCGCGAGGACGGCGAGGATCCACAGCTTGCCGCGGCCGCTGCCCTTGTTGCCGTGCCCTTCGAAGCCGCCGTCGTCCCCGCCCCCATAGCCGCCGCCGTACCCGCTGGGCAGGATCGGCTGCGGGATCTGCGTGGTGCCGGAGTCACCGGGGTGCGGCAGCGCGGTCGTGCCCGCGAAACCGCCCGCAGGGGTGTGCACACCCTCGTGCATGGTGACCGGGCCGGTGTTCCAGGTGCCGGTGTGGCTGCCCTGGTCGTACAGCATCTGCAGCCCGTACTGGACGAGCCCGCGCATCTCCTCGGCGGTCTGGAACCGGTCGTCCGGCTCCTTCGCGAGCGAGCGCATGACGAGCCCGTCCAGCTCCGGCGGCGCCGCGTCCGAGGCCTCGGACGGGGGCACCGGAATGTCCTGAACGTGTTGGTAGACCACCGACAGCGGCGTCTCACCGGTGAACGGGGGCCGCAGCGCGAGGAGTTCGTAGAGCAGGCAGCCGGTCGCGTACAGGTCGGAGCGGTGGTCGACGGCCTTGCCGAGCGCCTGCTCCGGGGAGAGGTACTGCGGTGTGCCCATGACCATGCCGGTCTGCGTCATCGTCGACTGCGCGCCGTGCAGGGCGCGCGCGATGCCGAAGTCCATCACCTTGACCGCGCCGGTCTGCGTGATGATCACGTTCGCCGGCTTGATGTCGCGGTGCACGATGCCGTGCTGGTGCGAGTAGGCGAGCGCCTCCAGGACACCGGAGACGATGATCAGCGCCTGCTCGGGCCCGGGGGCCTCGGCGTTGATCAGGAGATCGCGGATCGTGCGGCCCTCGACGAGCTCCATCACGATGTACGGGACGACGCCGTGGCCGACCACGTCCTCGCCGGAGTCGTACACGGCGACGACGGCGTGGTGGTTGAGCCCGGCGACCGACTGGGCCTCGCGCGTGAAGCGGGCCTTGGACACGGGGTCCTCGGCCAGGTCGGAACGGAGCAGCTTGACCGCGACCGTGCGTCCGAGGCGTACGTCCTCGGCCGCGAACACCTCGGCCATGCCGCCCCGGCCGAGTCTGCGGGTCAGCCGATATCGGCCGTCGCCGACCAGCCCGCCGTTACCCCACATCTCCGGCGCATCTGACATACCGCCGCCAGTCGCCTCGGGGTCGGACGGGCCCTGAGCGCGCTGCTGCTGTGCCATCAGTCCTCGCCGTCGTTTCTGCCCGCGGTCTGCGCGGTGGTTGTTACGGTCTCCGTCGGGCCACGCTACAGGCTCGGCGCAAGGCGCCGAGCCGAGATGGACGTGAGATGGACCGGCCATCAAACCCGCCACAGGGGCCCGCGTGCAAATTCTGTGTACCGGCCGCACGGCACCTGTAACGCTTCCGCGACGCTTCTTTCGCAGACGGTCACGGAACGGGCACCGAGCTTGACGTGTCAGTGCCCTGGGGCAGACTTGGCCGGGAATAAGCCAATGGATCACCGAAGACCGGCCGCGCACCGCAGAGTTGCGCGCCGCACAATAGATCACGGACCGCGGGAGCAACCAGCCGCTGCCGCCGCGCCGATGGGGGACGCAGAACATGAGCCAGGACGGCGCACAGGGCCGGTACGCGGGGCGTGCGGTCGCCGGCGGCCGCTACCAGCTGCGCGATCTGCTCGGCGAGGGCGGCATGGCCTCGGTGCATCTCGCGTACGACTCGGTGCTCGACCGCCAGGTGGCGATCAAGACGCTGCACACCGAGCTCGGCCGTGAGCAGGCGTTCCGCGAGCGGTTCCGCCGCGAGGCCCAGTCGGTGGCGAAGCTCACGCACACGAACATCGTCTCGGTCTTCGACACCGGCGAGGACGACCTCGACGGCATGACCACTCCGTACATCGTCATGGAGTACGTCGAGGGCCGCCCGCTCGGCTCCGTGCTCGACCAGGACATCGCGCAGTACGGCGCCATGCCCGCCGACAAGGCTCTCAAGATCACCGCGGATGTGCTGGCGGCCCTGGAGATCAGCCACGAGATGGGCCTGGTCCACCGCGACATCAAGCCGGGCAACGTGATGATGACGAAGCGCAACGTCGTCAAGGTGATGGACTTCGGCATCGCCCGCGCCATGCAGTCCGGTGTCACCTCGATGACGCAGACCGGCATGGTCGTCGGCACCCCGCAGTACCTCTCCCCCGAGCAGGCGCTCGGCAGAGGCGTGGACGCGAGATCCGACCTGTACTCGGTCGGCATCATGCTGTTCCAACTGGTCACCGGGCGGCTGCCGTTCGAGGCGGACTCCCCGCTGGCCATCGCCTACGCGCATGTCCAGGAGGAGCCGGTCGCGCCCTCCTCGATCAACCGCTCACTGCCCCCGGCCGTGGACGCGCTGGTCGCCCGCGCGCTGAAGAAGAACCCGAACGAGCGTTTCCCCAGCGCCGAGACCATGCGCGACGAGTGCCTGCGCGTGGCCCAGTCGTTCCAGGCCGCCGCGCCGAGCATCGTGCCGGGCGCCCAGACGTCGAGCGGCGCGGGCGTCGGCTCCGCCGTCTTCCCGCCCGTCGAACAGGGCACTCCGGCACCGGGCCCCGTACAGACGCCGTACCAGCCGGGCCCGTACGGCACGCCGGCCCCGGCGCCGTCCCCCGCCCCTTCCCCGGCGTACGGCTATCCGCAGCACGGCGGCTACCAGACTCCGCCGCAGACCGCGGCGTACTCCCCGCAGCAGGCATCGTCCACTCCGCCGCCGTACAACATCACGCCCCAGCCCATGACGCCCGTCTCGGGCGGTTCGGGGGGTCGCAAGACCAACAAGGGCGTCATCGTCGGGTCGATCGTGGTCGCGCTCGTCGCGATCGGCGGCCTGATCACGGCGCTCACGCTGAACGGCGGCAGCGACGACGACAAGAAGGGCGGCGACGCCAGCAAGTCGCCGACCGTGGTGGCGGGGCACAAGGACCCGGACACCTCGAAGACGATCGAGACGGAGAAGTGCACGGATCCGGTCGAGTCGTACGACGACCCGGACAAGATCCAGGTCCCGGACTTCTCCTTCAAGAACCTCACCTCGGTGAAGTCCTGCTTCCAGGCCGCCGGCTGGCAGATGAAGGTCTCCCGCGTCGACGAGAACACGTACGGCGAGGACACGATCATGGACCAGTTCCCCTCCGCGGGAACGGACGTCAACCCCAAGGACATGCCCGAGATCGAGCTCAAGGTCTCGACGGGCGACCCGTCCTGAGACATGGGCATGAGAACGGGCCCGGCACTTTGGTGCCGGGCCCGTTTCGTCCGGGGTGAGCTGAAGTCGTCCGGGGTGCCCCGGGGCTACAGGTACGGTCCGCCCGAGCGGCCGGCCGAGCGGTGGTCGTCGTCGCCGTCCGGGCCGCCGACGCCCGGCGGAAGGGCGCGGCGCATCTGCTCCAGCTGCGCCCTGGCCGCCATCTGCTGGGCGAACAGGGTCGTCTGGATACCGTGGAAGAGTCCCTCGAGCCAACCGACCAACTGAGCCTGCGCGATCCGCAGTTCGGCGTCACTGGGCGTCGCCTCGTCCGTGAAGGGCAGGGAGAGCCGCTCCAGTTCCTCGACGAGCTCGGGGGCCAGGCCGTCCTCCAGCTCCTTCACGGAGCTCGCGTGGATCTCCTTGAGCCGGACGCGGCTGGCTTCGTCCAGAGGCGCGGCGCGCACTTCCTCCAGCAGCTGTTTGATCATGCTGCCGATGCGCATCACCTTGGCGGGCTGTTCCACCATCTCCGTCACCGGGACCTCGCGGGAGTCCTCGTCTCCGGTGCCGCCAAGAGCCATTCCGTCCTGGCCTACGACCAGGATCTGAGGGTTCTCCGGCGACCTTTCGTTCCTCGGCATCTCCATGCCGCCCATTCTCTCGCACCCGTACACCACACCACGGTGGTGCCCCCGGTACTGGGTGATCCACCACGTACGCGGGCACCGTTTACGCCGGCGCGCACGAGGTGACGGTCACGCTCCGTCGAGATGCCGGATGCGCAGCGTCATGTGAGTCTGGTGATGTGACTCGACGGCTTCGCGCACTGCGAGCGACCGGACTGCTGCTGGTCCTACTGACCGGCGGCGGCGGACCCGCGTACGCCATTGGCCATTCCGCGTACGCCGCCGAGCCCGCCCCCAGCGCCGACGCCTCCCGCGCGGGGAGCCTCGCGGGCGAGGGCCGCATGCGGCCGGGGCGCCAGGACCCGGTGCCCGACCCCGAGGACAACGGGGACACGGAGCCCGACCCCGACCGCTCGGAGGCGGGCGACGCCCCCGAGCCGTCGCGCAATGACGCCGTGCCCGTCGAGCAGGGTGTCGTACGCCCCGGTCCCGCCCCCGAGCCCGTACTCGAAATCCTGCCGCTCGGCAGCGGCCTGATCCTCATCGGCCTGGGGCTGGGGCTGGCGTTCCTGGCACTGCGGGTACGGCGCGGCTGAACACCGCGGCGCCGGAACGCTCGCCGGGAAAAACCTAAGGAGCGCCGGGAAACCTAAGGAGCGACGAGCAGCACCTTTCCGATGTGGCCGCTCTCCTCCAGCACCCGGTGTGCCGCCCCCGCGTCGCTCATCGGCAGCTCGCGGTCGATGATCGGGCGTACATGGCCGGAGTCGATCAGCGGCCACACGTGCTCGCGTACGGCCGCGACGATCGCCGCCTTCTCGCCGAGCGGGCGGGCGCGCAGCGAGGTCGCGCTGATGGCGGCGCGCTTGTTGAGAAGGGCGGCGATGTTCAGCTCGCCCTTGATTCCGCCCTGCATACCGATGATCGCGAGCCGTCCGTTGACGGCGAGGGCCCGCACATTCGGGTCCAGATACTTGGCGCCCATGTTGTCGAGGATGACGTCGGCACCCCCGCCGTCCGTGGCCTGCTTGATCTCCTCGACGAAGTCCTGCTCGCGATAGTTGATCAGGATGTCCGCGCCCAGCTCGGCGCAGAAGTCGAGCTTCTCCTTGGTGCCCGCCGTCACCGCGACCTTCGCGCCGACGGCCTTCGCGAGCTGGATCGCCATGGTGCCGATGCCGCTGGAGCCTCCGTGCACGAGCAGGGTCTCGCCGGGGCGCAGGTGGGCCACCATGAAGACGTTCGACCAGACGGTGCAGGTCACCTCGGGCAGGGCGGCCGCCTGCCTGACGTCCAGGCCCGTGGGCACGGGCAGCAGCTGCCCGGCCGGAACGGCGACCTTCTGGGCGTATCCGCCGCCCGCGAGCAGCGCGCACACCTCGTCGCCGACCGCCCACCCCGAGACACCGGGTCCGATCTCGACGATCCGCCCCGAGCATTCGAGACCGGGGTACGGGGACGCGCCGGGCGGCGGGTTGTACAGGCCCTGCCGCTGCAGCAGGTCGGCGCGGTTGACGGCGCTGGCCACCACCTCGACCAGCACTTCGCCCTCGGCGGGCACCGGATCCGGGACCTCGTCCCACACCAGCGCCTCGGGCCCACCAGGTTCTGGAATCGTGATCGCGTACATGAGGGGGACGCTACTCCTGAGGCGCGCGGCCCCCTTCTGTGGGTGACCGTGTCATCGCCCTCAGCCGTTCTGCCAAAGGAGCAACCCCCGGTCCGGAGTTCGGGCGGAGGTGGGATCGACTCGCCGTCGGCCTGGGCGTCGCCGCGCGCAGGAGAAAGTTCACCCGAGGGACGACCCGATTCCGGCCATCACCCAGGGCAGATCGAGGAGTTCGAGTTCTTGGCCCGGGCGGGCCCCGCCGGGAGGTACGACCGCGAGGGCGTCGGACGCCGCGATGCCCCGCAGCATCGCCGGACCGTTGTAGTGCAGCGGCACGGCGAGGTCCGCGCGCAGTGCGACGGGGATGAGCCGGGTGTCGTACGGGTGGCCGTGCACGGCGTCCTTGAGGGGCAGCGTGTACGGCTCCGGGGCCGCGCGTCCGGCGAGGGTGCGCAGGAGGGGCTCGGCGAGCGTGAGCAGGCCGGAGACGGCGGCCAGGGGGTTGCCGGGCAGGCCGACGAGGTGCTGGTTCTCCTTGGTGCGGGCCAGCAGCATCGGGTGCCCGGGGCGCACCTTCACGCCGTCCACGAGGAGTTCGGCCCCGATGCGGGCCAGCGTGGGGTGGACATGGTCGACGGGGCCCGCCGCGGTACCGCCGGTGGTGACGATCAGGTCGGCGTCGGAACCGGTGATCGCCTTGTGCAGCGCCTTGGCGTCGTCGCCGAGCCTGCGCATCGCGACGACCTCGGCGCCAAGCGCACGCAGCCACGGCGGCAGCATCGGACCGAGCGCGTCCCGGATGAGCCCCTCCTGGGGCAGCCCCTCGGTGAGCAACTCATCACCGAGCACGAGGACTTCGACGCGCGGGCGCGGAACGGCGGCGAGCGTGTCGTACCCGGCGGCCGCGGCGAGACCCAGCACGGCGGGGGTGACCAGCACGCCGACCGGCAGCAGCTGATCGCCGCTGCGGCACTCCTGGCCGCGCGGGCGGATGTCCTGCCCGTGCACGACCTCCCTGGTCGCGTGCAGCCGCCCCTTGTCGTCGATCCGCCCGTGCTCGCTGCGCAGTACGGCGGTGACGTCCTGCGGGATGCGCGCCCCGGTGGCGATCCGCACCGCCTCGCCGTCGGTGAGCGCTTCCGGCTCCGCGTGCCCGGCGAGCACCCCTTCCTCCCGTACCTCCCAGGGCCCGGGTCCCGCGACCGCCCAGCCGTCCATCGCGGAGGTGTCGAAGGAGGGGAGATCCGTGAGCGCGGTGAGGGGGGCGGCGAGGACGAGGCCGAGGGAGGCGTCGAGGGGTACGGAGACGGGGGACCGGCGGGGCACGGAGCGGGCGGCTCGCTCGGCGACGACGCGGGCCTCGGGCCAGGGGGTGGCCTTGTGACGGGCGTGCGCGGCCCGCCGTCCGTGCTGCTCGGCCTCGGGGGCGGGCGCGGGCACCGAACGGCCCTCGGGGGCGGACGTGCCGTCTTCCTTCACCAAGGCGAGCGCCTCCTCGACGTCGAAGTCCTCGGCGTCCTGACTGTCCCAGGTGGAGCGGGCGGGGGTCATCCGGCGTCCGGCTTGGCTTCGGGGGTGGCGGTGGTGTCCGGCTTGGCCTCGGAGGTGGCTCCGGCGTCCGGCCTGGCGTCGGAGGCGGCGTCGGTGTCCGGCCTGGCCTCGGCGGTGGCTCCGGCGTCCGGCTTCGCGTCGGAGGCGTCCTCGTCGGCCCAGCGGAGCGCCAGCGCCGCGGCCTTGCGGGCGGCCTCGGCGACGGCTTCCGGGCCGCCGCCGGCCCGCGCGGCCGCGTACCCGACGAGGAACGTGGTCAGCGGCGCGGCAGGCCGGGCGACCCCGTGCGCGGCGTCACGGGCCAGGTCGAGCAGGACGCCGGTGTCGACGTCGAGGTCGATGCCCAGCTCGTCCTTGACTGCGGAAATCCATTCATCCAACACGTGCCCATGCTCCCTGATACGTGCCCGGGCGGCGGCGATGTCGTCCCAGGTGTCGCAGTCGAAGGACGCGACGGGGTCGGAGATGCGGGTGAGGTCGAGCGCGGCGGTGAGCCGGCGCAGCGGCAGCCCGGTGAGTTCGCCGTGGGCGGCGGCGAGCGCGGCCAGCTCGCGGCGCAGGGCCCCCGCCCGGTAGGCGGCGACCAGGGGTTGGTCGCGGCCGCTGGGGTCGGTGAGCAGCACACCGTCGGGTTTCGCCGGTCCCTCCGGGGCGCGGCTCTCCTGAAGGGGGGCCAGCAGGCGCCGTACCGTCCCTTCGTCCAGGAACGGCAGATCGGCCGAGAGTACGACGACGTACTGCGCGGTGGTGTGCCGCAGCCCGGCGTCGAGCGCGGCGAGCGGTCCCCCGCCGGGCGGGTCCTCGCGGGCCCACTCCACGGGGCGTGCGGTCGCCCTGGGCTCGGCCACGACGACCGTGTGGACGGCATCGGCGCAGGCGGCCAGCACCCGGTCGAGCAGCGCCCGGCCGCCCACGCGCACGCCGGGCTTGTCCACGCCGCCCAGCCGCCGCGCGGCGCCGCCCGCGAGCACGACGGCGTCGTACGGGACTTCCGCGCCGGGAGTGCGCGGGGGCTCGGGGCTGCCCGAGGGCTCGGGCGCGCCCGGTGGCTCGGGTGTACCTGGCGACTCGGGCATACCCGGTGGCTCGGGTGTACCCGGTGGCTCGTACGCGGTCATCCCCCGAGTATGGGCGCCCGAAGGATCATTGCCACCCCCGTGCACAGCATGTGGACGGGGGTGGCGCTGCCGGGGCTACAGCGTGCGCAGCAGCACCGCCGGATGTTCCACGCAGTCCGCCACATACCGAAGGAAGCCACCCGCCGTGCCGCCGTCGCACACCCGGTGGTCGAAGGTGAGCGAGAGCTGGACGACCTGCCGCACCGCCAGCTCGCCCTCGTGCACCCAGGGCTTGGGGACGATGCGGCCGACGCCGAGCATGGCCGCCTCGGGGTGGTTGATGATCGGCGTGGAGCCGTCGACGCCGAACACTCCGTAGTTGTTCAACGTGAAGGTGCCGCCCGTGAGTTCCGCGGGCGTCAGCGTCCCGGTCCGCGCCGCCTCGGTCAGCCGGGCGAACTCCGCGCTCAACCCCTCGGCGTCGCGCGCGTGCGCGTCCCGTACGACCGGTACGACGAGCCCCCGCTTCGTCTGCGCCGCGAAGCCCAGGTGCACCTGGTCGAGCTGGACGACCTCGCGGGCCTCCATGTCGACCGTCGAGTTGAGCTCGGGGAAGCGCGCCAGCGCGGCGGTGCAGATCCGGGCCAGCAGCGCGAGGAGGGAGATCTTCGGGCCGCCGGTGGAGTTCATCGCCACGCGCGCCTGCATGAGCTCCGTCGCGTCCGCGTCCACCCAGCAGGTCGCGTCGGGTATCTCGCGCCGGCTGCGGGAGAGCTTGTCGGCGACGGCACCGCGGACGCCCCGGAGGGGGACCCGCATGCCGTGCGCCGGAGCCCCCGTGAGCCCGGGTGCGGCGGGCGCTCCCGCACCGTGGGCGACGGGCTGCGCCTGGGGCGGCGCCGCCGAAGCCGGCGTCGGCATGGGTGCGGGCGCGGGTGTCCGCACCTGCCGGGCCGCCGCACGCAACGCGTACTCGACGTCCGCCCGCAGGATCAGACCGTCGGGCCCTGAGCCCTCCAACTCCCGCAGATCCACTCCGTTTTCCCGGGCGAGCCTGCGCACCAGCGGGGAAATGACGGGTACAGGGCCGTCGGCATGCGTCCGCGTGGAGTTCCTGGCGCCGTCGCCGGGCACGGCGGCGCGCTGCCCGGACTGCCCCGAATCGTGCGCCGCGGGCACGGTGGCCGCGTGACGGTCCGCGCCCGCGGGCGGATCCGCCGGCCGTCGTACCGGAACCGCCCCGGTGGACGGCCGGACCCGCCTGCGCCGCGCCGGAGGCGCCCCCGTGCCGTACCCCACCAGCACGTTGCCGGAGCCCTCGTCGCCCGCGTCGCCCTCGACGGAGGACGTCGGCGCGCCCACCGCGACGGTCAGCAGCGGGGCGCCCACGGGCAGTTCCGTGCCCTCCTCGCCGAAGCGGGCGGTGACCACGCCCCCGTAGGGGCAGGGGACCTCGACCATCGCCTTGGCGGTCTCGACCTCGACGACGGGCTGGTCGATGGCGACGACGTCACCGACCTCCACCAGCCAGCGGACGATCTCCGCCTCGGTGAGCCCCTCCCCGAGGTCGGGGAGCTTGAACTCCAACACCTGGGCCATCAGCTGTCCGCCTCCCACTGCAGACGCCCCACGGCGTCCAGGATCCGGTCGACACCGGGCAGATGGTGCCGCTCAAGCATCGGCGGCGGATACGGGATGTCGAACCCGGCCACGCGCAGCACCGGCGCCTCCAGGTAGTGGAAGCAGCGCTCGGTGACGCGGGCCGCGATCTCCCCGCCCGGGCCGCCGAATCCGCCCGACTCATGCACGACGACCGCACGCCCGGTCCGCCGCACCGACGCCGACACCGTCTCGTCGTCGAACGGCACCAGGGAGCGCAGGTCGACGACTTCGAGGTCCCAGCCCTCGGCCCGCGCCGCCTCGGCGGCTTCGAGGCAGACGGGCACGGACGGCCCGTACGTGATGAGCGTGGCGCTCCGGCCGGAGCGCCGCACCACCGCGCGGCCTATCGGTTCAACGGCCGGCGGCTCGTCCGGGTTCCAGGAATCCTTCGACCAGTACAGCCGCTTGGGCTCCAGGAAGACGACCGGGTCGTCGGAGGCGATGGCGGCGCGCAGCAGCCCGTAGGCGTCGGCGACCGTCGCGGGCGTGACGACATGGAGCCCCGGAGTCGCCATGTAGTACGCCTCGGAGGAGTCGCTGTGGTGCTCGACGCCGCCGATGCCGCCGCCGTACGGGACACGGATGGTGATCGGCAGCGGCATGGCGCCGCGCGTGCGGTTGCGCATGCGGGCGACGTGGGAGATCAGTTGCTCGAAGGCCGGGTAGGCGAAGGCGTCGAACTGCATCTCCACGACCGGCCTGAGGCCGTACATGGCCATGCCGACGGCCGTCCCGAGGATGCCCGCCTCGGCGAGCGGCGTGTCCGTGCAACGGTCCTCGCCGAACTCCTTGGCGAGCCCGTCGGTGACCCGGAAGACGCCGCCGAGGGTGCCGACGTCCTCGCCCATGACGTGGACGGTCGGGTCGGCGGCCATGGCGTCGCGCATCGCGCGCGTGAGGGCCTGCGCCATGGTGGCGGGCTTGAGGGCAACGGTGGTCATCGCCCGGCTCCTTCCGAACCATGGTGATGCGGGCCGTCCGCCTCGGCGTCCAACTCCGCCCTCAACTGGGTCTCCTGCTCCAGCAGTTGAGTGGTGGGCTGGTCATACACATGGGCGAACAGGTCCATGGGGTCGAGCACCGGGTCCTGGTTCATGCGCTCGCGCAGATCCGCGGCCATCGTCTCGGCGTCCTCGCGCGCGGCCCGTATGACTTCGTCGTCGAGCAGCCCGCGCTCGGTCAACTCGTGCTCCAGGAGCGCGATCGGGTCGTGCGCGCGCCAGGTCTCGACCTCGGCGTCGCCCCGGTAGCGGGTGGCGTCGTCGGCGTTGGTGTGGGCGTCGATGCGGTACGTGACGGCTTCGACGAGCGTCGGACCGCCTCCCGCGCGCGCGTGGGCGATGGCCTCGCTGAGCACCTCGTGCACGGCGGCGGCGTCGTTGCCGTCCACCAGGCGCCCGGGCATGCCGTAGCCGACGGCCTTGTGGGCCAGCGACGGGGCGGCGGTCTGCTTGGCGAGCGGGACGGAGATGGCGAAGCCGTTGTTCTGGACGAGGAAGACGACCGGGGCCTGCCATACGGCGGCGAAGTTCAGTGCCTCGTGGAAGTCGCCCTCGCTGGTGCCGCCGTCGCCGACCAGGGCGAGCGCGACCACGTCGTCGCCCTTGAGGCGGGCGGCGTGCGCGAGGCCCACGGCGTGCGGGAGCTGGGTCGCGAGGGGCGTGCACAGCGGCGCGATGCGGTGCTCACGGGGGTCGTACCCGGTGTGCCAGTCGCCGCGCAGCAGGGTGAGCGCCTGGACGGGGTCGAGGCCGCGGGCGACGGCCGCGAGGGTGTCGCGGTAGCTGGGAAAGAGCCAGTCGCGCTCCTGCAGGACCAGCGCGGCGGCGACCTCGCAGGCCTCCTGGCCGGTGCTGGAGGGATAGACGGCGAGACGGCCCTGCTTGGTGAGGGCCGTGGCCTGCGCGTTGTAGCGCCGGCCGCGCACCAGCTCCGCGTACAGACGACGCAGCAGACCCGGGTCGACCTGCGCGGCTGCCTCGGTGCCGAGGACGCGGTACGGCAGCGCGTCGGGGAGCAGCGGCGCGGGGTCGGTGCGGGGCTGCCAGGCGGGCGGCGGCGTTGGCCGGTAAGCGCCTCGCTGCTCCATGACCGTCATGACGGCACCTCCTCGTGGGAGCGGCTTCGGGCACGACACGGGTGTGAGGCGCCTCACCTACCGATTGTTCGGTCGTCGGCACATTTTGGCTACAGGCACCACCAGGCTGTGGACAAACGGTTCTGCACAGCTTGAAATGAACGCAGTACGTCCATGGTAGAGAGGCGGGGGGACATGGCACCTGAACAAATGGCCGAGCCAACGGAGGCCGGCCCCGTGCTTCCGCCCGCCCGCCCCCTCGACGCCATAGATCAAGACATCCTGCAGATGCTCCAGGCGGACGGCCGCGCCTCGATCCGCTCCGTGGCCGAACGCGTCCATGTGTCGCGGGCCAACGCCTACGCGCGGATCAACCGTCTCATCGAGGACGGAGTGATCCGCGGCTTCGGGGCGCGCGTCGACCACGAGCGCGCCGGGCAGGGCACCTCGGCGTACATCACCCTCAAGATCGTGCAGAACTCCTGGCGCACGGTGCGCGAGCAGCTGAGGGTGCTCCCAGGGGCCTCCCACATCGCGCTGGTGGGCGGCGACTTCGACGTACTGCTCCTGGTGCACACGCCGGACAACAGGGCACTGCGCGAGCTGGTGCTCACGCGTCTCCAGGCCATCCCCGAAGTACTCAGCACGCGGACGCTGCTGGTGTTCGAGGAGGAGGACCTGGAGCCGGAGGGGTGATCCTCAGCGCTCGTTGCGCAGCCCCGCGAAGACCAACTGCACCACCGCGTCGGCCACTTCGCGCTCGCCCATACCGCGCCCGTCCGGCCGGTACCACTCCACGATCGAGTTGATCATCCCGAAAACCAGCCGGGTCGCGAGCCGGACCTCCACATCGCCGCGTACGTCACCGTCGGCGGCCGCCGCCTTCAGGAGCTCGGCCACCTGGTGGTCGAAGTCGCGGCGCTTCTCCAGGGCCCAGCGCTCGGTGTCCGTGTTGCCGCGCACGCGCAGCAGCAGCGTCACGTACGGCAGCTCGGCGGTGAGCACCTCGACCATGCGCCGTACGACGTACTCCAGGCGCTCCACGGCACGCCCCACGCGCGCGTGTTCCTCGTCGAGGATCCCGAAGAGGCCGTCGAGCGCCCGGCTGACGGCCCGGCGCAGCAGCTCCTCCTTGCCCGCGACGTGGTGGTATATCGACGACTTGGAGATGCCGGCCGCCTTGGAGAGGTGCTCCATGGACGTGCCGTCGTAGCCGCGCTCGTTGAAGACCTGGACGGCGACGGAGAGCAGGGTCTCCGGGGTGTAGGTGTCGCGCTTGACGGTGGTCATGGGGTGCCCTCCCGCTTCTCGGAGGCGTTCGCGTGGCGGTAGAGCGCGAGGGACGGTGCGAAGCGCCCGGAGGGTTCACGCAGGTGCAGTTCGTCCAGGACGTCGTACGACCAGTCCTTGCCGAGCCTGCGGCTCCATTCGAAGGGGCCAAGGGGGTAGTTGACGCCGAGGCGCATCGCGGTGTCGATGTCCTCCTCGGTGGCCACGCCCTTGGCGACGGCGTCGTGCGCCAGGTCGACGATCCGGGCCACCGTCCGGGCGACGATCATGCCGGGGACGTCCCCGATGACGCTGACGTCCTTGCCGAGCGCCTGGAAGAGGCCGATCGCCTCGGAGAGCGTCTGGGGAACGGTGTCCTGGGAGGCCGACAGGGCGATCCGGGTCGCCTTGCGGTAGTCCAGCGCCAGGTCGAAGTAGACGACGTCGCGGAACTCGACCGAGGTCTGCCCGTCGGCGAGGACCAGCTGGCCGCCGCTGGGCAGCACAAAGCGCGTGCCGTGGTCCTCCTCGTCCTCACGGACCTGGATGCCCGCCTCGCGGATCAGGGGGAGCAGTTCGGAGGCCGGGCCCAGATCGCCCTCGGCGACGACGTACGCGGGCGCCTGTGCCTTCTCCGCGGTGTGCGGCTCCGGGCGCTCGGCGTCGTCTCCGTAGTCGTACCAGCCGTGTCCCGTCTTGCGGCCGAGCCGGCCCGACTCGACGAGCCGCCGCTGGGCGAGCGAGGGCGTGAAGCGCACGTCCTGGAAGAAGGACTGCCACACGGAGTGCGTCACGGACTCGTTGACGTCCTGGCCGATCAGGTCGGTCAGCTCGAAGGCGCCCATCCGGAAGCCGCCGGACTCGCGCAGGATCGCGTCGATGGTGGCCGGATCGGCGGCCTGGGCCTCGTAGACCGCGAAGGCCTCGGCGTAGAAGGGCCGCGCGATGCGGTTGACGATGAAGCCGGGGGTGTCGGCACAGGCGACCGGGGTCTTCCCCCAGGCGCGTGCCGTCTCATACGCGCGCGTGGCCGACGTGACGTCGGTGGCGAACCCGGAGACGACCTCCACGAGGGGCAGCAGCGGCGCCGGGTTGAAGAAGTGCAGTCCGACCAGGCGGCCGGGGTTGCGCAGGGCGCCGCCGATGGCCGTGACGGACAGGGAGGAGGTGTTGGTGGCGAGCAGGCAGTCCTCGTGGACGATGTCCTCGAGATCGCGGAACAGCTGCTGTTTCACGTCGAGTTGTTCGAGCACCGCCTCGACGACGAGCACGCAGTCCGCGAGGTCGGTGAGGCTCCCGGCCGCGTGGAGCCGCGCGCGGGCGGCGTCCCGGTCGGCGCCGGTGAGCCGGTCCTTCTCGACGAGCCGGTCGAGACGGGCGCCGATCGCTTCGGCCGCCGCGTCGGCGCGCCCGGGTACCGCGTCGTAGAGCCGCACGGGGTGGCCCGCTACCAGCGCGACCTGGGCGATGCCCTGGCCCATGGTGCCGGTGCCGACGACGGCCACGGGGCTGCTGAGGTCGAGTGCTGTCATGTGCGCGATCCTCCCGCACGGGGTTTTCCACAGATGCGGCGGACCCCCTTGTACCGACCGATCGTTCGGTTACTCTAACTCTGTCCGGCTGTTTCTGCCCAGGTCATGAGTTCAAAGAAGAGCTCTTGAGACGAGGAGATGGTCCCGCATGGCCGCCGAACTGTCCGCGCACCAGCTGATCGCCCAGCACCGGCCCACCCTCGACCAGGCGCTGGAAGCGATCCGCACGCGCGCGTACTGGTCCCCCCACCCCGAGCACCCCAAGGCGTACGGCGAGAACGGCAGCCTGGGAATGGCCGAGGGCAAGGCCGCCTTCGACACCCTCCTGGGCACCCGCCTCGACCTCGGCCAGCCCGGCACGGACGACTGGGTGGGCGGCGAGCAGTCGCCGTACGGGATCGATCTGGGCGTCACGTACCCGCACGCGGACATCGACGTGCTGCTGCCCGCCATGCGCGCGGGCCAGCGCGCGTGGCGCGACGCGGGCGCGGAGATCCGCGCCGTGGTCTGTCTGGAGATCCTCAAGCGCATCAGCGACCGCACGCACGAGTTCGCGCACGCGGTCATGCACACCAGCGGCCAGGCCTTCATGATGGCCTTCCAGGCGGGCGGCCCACACGCGCAGGACCGCGGCATGGAGGCGGTGGCGTACGCGTATGTGGAGCAGGTCCGCACCCCGGACAACGCCGAGTGGACCAAGCCCCAGGGCAAGCGCGACCCGCTCGCGCTGGCCAAGCAGTTCACACCCGTCCCGCGCGGCATCGCCCTGGTGATCGGCTGCAACACCTTCCCGACGTGGAACGGCTATCCGGGCCTGTTCGCCTCCCTCGCCACCGGCAACGCGGTGCTGGTGAAGCCCCACCCGCGCGCGGTGCTGCCGCTCGCGCTCACCGTCCAGGTCGCGCGCGAAGTCCTCGCCGAGGCCGGCTTCGACCCGAACCTGGTGGCGCTGGCCGCCGAGCGCCCGGGAGAGGGCATCGCCAAGACCCTGGCCGTCCGGCCCGAGATCCGGATCATCGACTACACGGGCTCGACGGCGTTCGGCGACTGGCTGGAGACCAACGCCCGCCAGGCGCAGGTCTTCACGGAGAAGGCCGGCGTCAACACGGTGCTCGTGGAGTCGACCGACGACTACAAGGGGATGCTGTCCAACCTGGC
Source organism: Streptomyces sp. NPDC001530 (assembly GCF_042894545.1). Lineage (NCBI taxonomy): Bacteria > Bacillati > Actinomycetota > Actinomycetes > Kitasatosporales > Streptomycetaceae > Streptomyces > Streptomyces sp. NPDC001530. Next base: position 10,159 of record NZ_JBIAVS010000004.1, on the reverse strand, counting down.
CTTCTCCCTGTCCCTGTACAGCGGCCAGATGTGCACGACCCCACAGAACCTGCTGATCCCCCGCGACGGCATCCGTACGGAGGAGGGCCCCAAGTCGTACGACGAGGTGGTCGCCGACCTCGCGAAGTCCGTCGGTGGACTCCTCGGCGACGACGCCCGCGCCAACGCCCTGCTCGGCGCCATCGTGAACCCGGACGTGAAGGCCCGCCTGGAGGCCGCCACCGGACTCGGCGAAGTCGCCCTCCCTTCACGGGAGATCAGCAACCCCGAATTCCCGAACGCGGTCGTACGCACCCCGTTGATCGTCAAGCTCGACGGCGCCAAGCCGGACGACGAAGCCGCCTACATGAGCGAGTGCTTCGGGCCCGTCTCCTTCGCCGTCGCGGTCGACTCGGCCACGGACGCCGTGGAGCTGCTGCGCCGCACCATCAGGGACAAGGGTGCGATGACGGTCGGCGCGTACACCACCGACGAGGAGGTCGAGCAGGCCGTGCAGGAGGCCTGCCTGGAGGAGTGCGCCCAGCTCTCCCTGAACCTCACGGGCGGGGTCTACGTCAACCAGACGGCGGCCTTCTCGGACTTCCACGGCTCGGGCGGCAACCCTGCCGCCAACGCGGCGCTGTGCGACGGAGCCTTCGTCGCGAACCGCTTCCGGGTGGTCGAGGTGCGCCGGGAGGCGTAAGCGTGTACGCCGCCACGGCGCCCACACCGGTGCCGTGCCGCGGCTACGCCGACGCGCTCCCGGTCGCGCTCCAGTGGAACAGCGTCATGGCCACACTGGTCGCGAGGTTGTAGCTGGAGACCTGGGGGCGCATCGGCAGCGACACCAAGTGGTCGGCGCGGGCGCGGAGTTCGGGGGACAGGCCGCTGCGCTCGGAGCCGAAGGCGAGCACGGCGTCGTCGGGGAGCTTCAGCCCGCGGATGTCCTCGCCCTCGGGGTCGAGGGCGAACACCGGGCCCGGCGGCAGCTCGTCCACCGCCAGCCGCTCCACGGCGGTCGCGAAGTGCAGTCCCGCGCCGCCGCGTACGACCGTGGGGTGCCAGGGGTCGAGCGTGCCCGTCGTGACCACACCGGTCGCCCCGAAACCCGCCGCGAGCCGGATCACGGCACCGGCGTTGCCGAGGTTGCGGGGGTTGTCGAGGACGACGACGGGCGCGGTGCGGGGTGTGCGGGCCAGCGTCTCCAGGTTCGCCGCCCTGGACGGCCGTACCGCGAGAGCGGCCACTGCGGTGGGGTGCGGGCGCGCCACGAGGGTCTGGAACGTCGCCTCCGGGACCTCCACCAGCAGCGCGTCGACGGCCTCGCGTACGTCCGGGGCCAGCTCGTCGGCCAGCGCGAGCGCCGCCTGCCGGTCGGTGGTGATGGCCACCGGGATGTGCGCCTGGAAGCGCACCGCGTGCTTGAGGGCGTGGAAACCGTCGAGCAGGACGGAGCCGTCGGCGAGCCGCCGCCAGGCGCGTACGGCGGACGCGCTGTCCGAGCTGTCCGGCGTACGGGCGCCACTCTCGTCGTCCGACGTACGGGCGCCGCTCTCGTCATCCGACGTACGGGTGTGGCTCTCGTCGTCCGACGTGTGGGCGTCCGTCTCGTTCATGCCGTGAAGCCTACGTGGGTGTCCTCGGCCTGCTCCGGGATGCGCGCCTGCTGCTCGCGCGGCCCCGGCACCGTACGGCCGCTGCGCCGAATCAGCACTCCACGCGCGCGTGCCGCCCATCCGCCGAGTCGCCGCAGGAAGGACGTCGGAAGGAACACCGCGTCGGCGGCGATCATCGCGAGCGAGAAGAACGGCAGCCCGAGGACCACGGCGATCACGGCGTGCTCGGTCATCATGGCCGCCAGCAGGACGTTCTTGACCCGCCGGTTGAACAGGGTGAAGGGGAAGGCGACCTGCGCGACGACCGTCCCGTACGTCACCAGCATCACGATCGTGCCGTGCGCGGACATCAGGTCGGACAGCGCGGGCCAGGGGGAGAAGTAGTCCAGGTGGAGCGGGTAGTAGACGGCGGTGCCGTCCTGCCAGCGCGAGCCCTGGATCTTGTACCAGCCGGCGGTCGCGTAGATCAGACACGCCTCGGCCATGATCACGAGCAGGGCCGCGTTGTGCACGAGGTTCGTGACGACGTCCAGCAGGATGCGCGGCTCCGCGGTGCGCGCGCGGTGGCCGACGACCCACCACAGGGCCTGCACCGCCCACAGTCCCCAGAAGATCACCAGCCAGCCGGCGCTGAGCCACCCCGCGAGTGTCACCGCGGCCAGCGCCAGGCCGAGCACTCCCCACAGGGCGGGCCCGACCCGGTCGGGCCCCGTCCGTTCGCCACGCGCGCGTGCCTCCCGCGCGAGCCGGGCCCGCCGCGCGTCCAGCGACCACACCTGGCCGCAGCGCGTGAACACCAGATAGATCGCCATCAGGTGAATGACGTTGTCGCCGCCGTCCCCCATGAAGACGCTGCGGTTCTGCAGGGACAGCACGCCGACCATGAAGAGCACGGACATCGCGCGGGTCCGCCAGCCCACGAGCAGCAGGGCGCTGGAGAGGACGGCGAGGGCGTAGACGATCTCGAACCAGACCTGGCTGTCGGACCACATCAGGGCTGTGAACGAGTGATTGATCGCGATGAGCTGCTGGGCGAGATCCCAGCTCCACGGTCCGTCGGGCCCGTACATCTCCTGGCGGTGCGGGTATTCGCGCAGCAGGAACAGCAGCCAGGTGGCGGCGAAGCCGATGCGGATCACGGCGCTCTGGTACGGGCCGAGGGCGGTCTCGGTGACGCGGGTGATGCCGCGCGAGACCGACAGGGCGAATCGGCTCATCGGGCGCTCGCCTCCGTCAGCCCGTCCTTGCGGTCGCCTTCGGGGACGGACCACCAGGGCAACTCGCGGACGATGGGCTTGTCGGACACCTTCTCCACGCTCCACTCGGGGGCCGGCACGTTGGTGGTGCGGGAGCGGACCTGGAGGCGTTCGACGACGGCGCCCTCGCCGCCCGCGTGCTCACGGTCGAGGCGCAGTACGGCTATCCGGCGCAGATAGCGTTCGGAGAGGTCGCCGCGCAGGCCCGCGGGACGGTTCTGGCTGTCGTGCGTACTGACGTAGAAGTCCCAGGCGCGACGCAGTTCGTTCTGCTGGGTGTGGCTCGGCAGCAGATTGCCGTCGATGGCCCGGCCGTCGAGCGCGGAGAGGTCGTACCAACCGGTCTCGCGGCTGGTGCCGTCCTTGGCGCGGACCAGGGCGCGGACCTGGACCGCGATGTTCTGCTGCAGCGGGTTGGGAGCGAAGAGCTTCCAGTTCTGCTCGAACTCGGGGTAGATCCATTCGTCGATCGCCCGGCCGTGCTGCTTGGTGGCCGTGTTCGAGGGCGCGACGTGCAGGAACACCATGCCGAGGTGCACACAGGCGGTGACCGCGACGACCGCGAGGGCGAGGGCGGCGGCGATCTGGGAGCGGAGGGGGAGGGCGGCTATGCCGGTGGGGGCGGAGCCCTCCGGGACGGGGGGATCGGCGCCGGGCTCCGTCTGCGGGCGGGCGGGGCCCCTGGGTGCGGGGCTTTCGGGTGCGGGGCCTTCGGGTGCGGGGCCTTCGGATACGGGGCCATCGGATACGGGGGGCTGGGACGTGGGGGGCTCGGACACCAAGGTGTCGGGCACGGAACTGCCCTGAGCAGATCCGTCACGCCCAGACCCGTCACGCGCAGACCTGTCCGACGGGGAACCGTCAGGCGTGGAGCCGTCCGGCCCTGGCCCGGTCTTCGCGTTCTCGTCGTACGCGTCCATTCCGCCCCGATTCACGATCCCGAATCCGATGCCGGCCGCCGGGCCGCGGGCACCGTACCGCCACGCCGCACCGCACCGCGACGTTCGCACGGGCACCGTACTCAGACCCGGCCACCCGGCACAGCCCCATGGGACACAGTGGCCACAGCGGTGGCCATGAGGTTATCCACAGCGGTGGACACCTTACGGCGCTCGACCGACCACGGATTCGAACGACCGAACGACCGAACGATCGGGTGATTGGGCGTGGGGAGATGCGGAGACGGTGAAGTTGGACTTACGTCCGGTAGGCGGTGAGCCGTTCCCTTCTCGTAGAACCTGTTCTATCTTGACGCTCCGTCAGATCAGGCGCTGCCTGTTCGGTGGGCCGGCGCACGCGTGGGAGGACAGGACCGTGGACTTCACCTTCACCGAGGAGCAGCAGGCGGCGGTCGAGGCGGCGAAGGCGGTGTTCGGCGGGGTCGCGCCGGACGGGGTGCCCAGCCCCGCGCTCACCGCGGGCGCCGTCGCCGAGGACTTCGACCGGGCACTGTGGGCGAGGCTTGCCGTCGCGGACCTGCTGAGTCTGATGCTCGACGCGGAGTACGGCGGGGCGGGCCTCGACGCGGTCGCGCTGTGCCTGGTGCTGCGCGAGTCGGCGAAGGTGCTCGCGCGGGTGCCGTTGCTGGAGAGCAGTGCGGCGGCGGTAGCCGTGCAGAGGTTCGGCGGTGCGGAGGTGAAGGCGGAGCTACTGGCCCGGACGGGCCGGGGCGAGCTCGTGCTGACCGTGGCCGCCAATGGCCGGACCGGCCACGACCCGGCCGAACTCGCCGTGACCGCGCGCCGGGACGGAGACGGGTGGTGGGTGCTGGACGGCGTGCAGACGGCGGTTCCCTGGGCGCACAATGCCGACTTCACCGTCGTACCGGCCCACACGGACGCCGACCGCACCGTCCTCGCCCTTGTCCCCCGCGTCCACGAAGGGGTCGTACTCGCCGAGCAGATCTCCACCACCGGTGAGCGGCTCGGGCAGCTGAGTCTGGAGTCCGCGCGGATCGCCGCCCGCGATGTCGTCGACGCGGAGGGGGCGTGGGAGTGGCTGCGTGAGCTGCTGGCCACCGGGACGTGTGCGCTGGCGCTCGGGCTGGGGGAGCGCGTACTCGGGATGACGAGCGAGTACACCAGCAAGCGGGAGCAGTTCGGGTTCCCGGTCGCCACGTTCCAGGCGGTCGCCGTGCAGGCCGCCGACCGCTATATCGACCTGCGCGCCATGGAGGCGACGCTGTGGCAGGCCGCGTGGCGGATCAGTACGGGGGCGGGGGGTGCGCTGCCGGCGTCCGGGGACGTGGCCGTCGCCAAGATCTGGGCTTCGGAAGGGGTACGGCGGGTCGTGCAGACGGCGCAACATCTGCATGGGGGGTTCGGCGCCGACACTGACTATCCGCTGCACCGGTACCACGCCTGGGCCAAGCACCTGGAGCTGTCGCTCGGACCGGCGGCGGCGCACGAGGAGACGCTGGGGGATCTGCTCGCGGCGCACCCTCTGGGCTGATCACCGGGCACGGCGCGGGCAGGACAGTGGCGGATCCACCGGGCTGAGCACGACGCAACGGTTCACTCGCCGCGCTGAGCACCACGCCCCAGCCCACGCGCCCGGACTGAGCAGCACCCCACCGCGCACTCGCCCGGGTGATCGCCGGGCGGCAGCACCAAGCCCACGTCAATGCGTGGGCTCGCGCTCGCCGAAACCTGCGGCCGACACCCCGGCCACCCAGGACTACAGCACGAAGCCCGGCTGACCCTTGTCGTCCACGACCGGGCGGCCGACGGCTGCCCAAACCTGCATACCGCCGTCAACGTTCACAGCGTCGATACCCTGCTGGACCAGGTACATCGTGACCTGGGCCGAACGGCCACCAGAGCGGCAGATCACGTGCACCCGGCCGTCCTGCGGGGCCGCCTCGGTCAATTCGCCGTAGCGGGCGACGAACTCACTGATGGGGATGTGCAGCGCCCCCGCCGCATGGCCTGCCTCCCACTCGTCGTCCTCCCGGACGTCCAGCAGGAAGTCTCCGTCCGCGAGATCCCCGACCTCGACCGTGGGCACACCAGCTCCGAAACTCATGCCTCCGACGCTACCCGACCGCACGGACAGCCCGATCCCCCAGAGACCTCAGAGCTCCCCGGGGTCTCAGAGACCCGAAGAGACATCGGGGAGCCCAGGGGCCTCAGAGACCCGAACGACCTCAGAGGCCCCAAAGACTTCGGAGACCCCAAAGACTCAGGGAGCCTGGCCGATCAGCTCCGCCAGCTCCGCCTCGCGCTCGTCGACCTGGGCCAGCAGCTGTTCGGCGATCTCCTCAAGGAGGCGGTCCGGGTCGTCCGGGGCCAGCTTGAGCATCGCGCCGATGGCGCTCTCCTCCAGTTCGTGGGCGACGAACGTGAGCATTTCCTTGCGCTGGGTGAGCCATTCGAGGCGGGCGTAGAGCTCCTCGCTGCGGCTCGGCTTCCACTCCTCGGGCACGGGACCGGCGGCCCACTCTGCGGCGAGCTCCCGCAGCAGCGCCTCGTCGCCCCGGCCGTACGCGGCGTTCACCCGGGCGATGAACTCGTCGCGCCGCTTGCGCTCGTCCTCGTCCTGCGCCAGGTCGGGGTGGGCCTTGCGGGCCAGCTCGCGGTAGAGCTTGCGGGCCTCCTCGCTGGGGCGCACGCGCTGCGGGGGCCGTACGGGCTGGTCGGTGAGCATCGCCACGGCCTCCGGGAACAGGCCCTCCGAGTCCATCCAGCCGTGGAACAGCTCCTCGACGCCGGGCATGGGCATGACCCGGGCCCGTGCCTCGTGCGCTTTGCGTATGTCCTCCGGGTCGCCGGTGCGCGCGGCCCGCGCCTCGGCGATCTGGGCCTCCAGTTCGTCGAGCCGGGAGTACATCGGCCCGAGCTTCTGGTGGTGCAGCCGCGAGAAATTGTCGACCTCGACCCGGAAGGTCTCCACAGCGATCTCGAACTCGATCAACGCCTGCTCGGCCGCCCGCACGGCCCGCTCCAACCGCTCTTCGGGCCGCGCCCCACCCTCAGCATCCGCGGACTGGGGCGCCTCCCCCTCGACCGCCGCCTCCGAGGACGTCTGCCCCTCGGACACCGCGTCCGAGGACGTCTGCCCCTCAGGCGCCGCCTCCGAGGACGTCTGCCCCTCAGGCGCCGCCTCCGAGGACGTCTGCCCCTCAGGCGCCGCATGCGAGGACGTCTCCGCCTCGGGCGCCGCATGCGAGGAGTCCGCCGCGGTGGAATCGTCCGCTTCGCCCCTCAGGGCGCCGGACGGCTCCCGCACCCCCTCATCGGTGGGCTCGGACTGGCTCTGCTCGGCTTCCGGCGTCGTCACCCGACCAGCGTAGGCCACGGTGCTCCGGCCCCACGCCGAACCACCGCTTGGGGGCCCTCCCTTTCATTCGCCCCTCAAACCCCCAACTCCGCCGCGATCCGCCCCTCCCTCACCGCCGCCACCAGCTCCGCGTGGTCGGCCTCCGTCCGGTCCGCGTACGTCACGGCGAACGTCGCGACGGCCTCGTCCAGCTCCTCGTTCTTGCCGCAGTAGCCGGCGATGAGGCGCGGGTCGGCGCTGTGGGCGTGGGCGCGGGCGAGGAGGGCGCCGGTCATGCGGGCGTAGTCGTCCACCTGGTCGGCGGCGAGGGCGGCGGGGTCGACGCTGCCCTTGCGGTTGCGGAACTGGCGTACCTGGAAGGGCCGGCCGTCGACCGTGGTCCAGCCGAGCAGGATGTCGCTGACGACCTGCATGCGCTTCTGGCCGAGCACCACGCGGCGGCCCTCGTGCGGCACGTCGGGAATCGCGTGGCCGACGGTCGCCAGGTGCGGGAGCAGCGCCGAGGCGCGGGCCTCCTTCACCTGGAGGACGAGGGCCTCGCCTCGGTGATCCAGCAGCAGCACGACGTACGAGCGGGTGCCCACGCTGCCGGTGCCGACGACGCGGAAGGCGACGTCGTGCACCGCGTACCGGGCGAGGAGCGGGAGGCGGTCCTCCGAGAGGGTCGTCAGATAGTGCTCCAGCGACGCCACGACCGCGGCCGCCTCCGCGTCGGGTATCCGGCGCAGCACCGGTGGCGCGTCCACGAAGCGTCGGCCGCCGCCCTCCACCGCCTCCGTCGACTTCGCGGCGAACCGGCCGCTGGTGTTGGCCCGCGCCTTCTCCGAGACCCGTTCCAGCGTGCCGAGCAGATCATGGGCATCGGTGTGCGAGACGAGTTCCTCGTCGGCGATCGCGTTCCACGCGTCCAGCACCGGCAGCCTGGCCAGCAGGCGCATGGTGCGGCGGTACGCGCCCGCCGTGTCGTGCGCGGCGGCCCGGCACGTGTCCTCGTCCGCCCCGGCCTCTCGGCCCGCGAGCACGAGCGAGGTGGCGAGCCGCTTGAGGTCCCATTCCCAGGGGCCGTGCACCGTCTCGTCGAAGTCGTTCAGATCGATGACGAGGCCGCCGCGCGCGTCCCCGTACAGGCCGAAGTTCGCCGCGTGCGCGTCACCGCAGATCTGGGCGCCGATGCCAGTCGTGGGGGTGCGCGCGAGGTCGTACGCCATGAGGCCCGCCGAACCGCGCAGGAAGGCGAAGGGGGTGGCCGCCATCCTGCCGACCCGTATCGGCGTGAGCTCGGGGATGCGGCCGCGGTTGGACTCCTCGACCGCGGTCACGGCGTCGGGCCGGCCGGCGTCCACGGTCAACTCTGCGTGCGTGCCGCGCGGCACCTGCCCACGCAGGGCCTTCCCCTCTTCTTTGGGTGACCCCTGCACGGGCCATGCGGCGAATCCGCGCACCGCGAACCCCCGTACCCCCAAAGCCCCGAAAGCCCCGGGCGCCTGCTGCGCCTGAACCGCTGTCCCGAGCTCGGTCATGCCGACCGCCTCCCCCGTGCACGAACATCAACTCGTGCTGACCGTACAGCCGGGCGTCGAGACGCGTCAGACCCTGTGGACAACTCCACACGGACCCACCACGGCTGGGCCGGACTACTTCCGGAGCTCCCCCGGACACGGCCCGGTCTCCGGCAGATACCTCTCCGCCCAGGAGCCCAGTTCCTTGAGCGCGGGTTCCAGCGCGGCGCCCCCCTCCGTCAGGCGGTACGCCACCCGCAGCGGAGGACCTTCGTCGACCTCACGCACGACCAGTCCCGCCGCGCCGAGCTCGGTGAGCCGGTCCGAGAGCATCCGTTCGCTGATGCCGGGGATCGCCCTGCGCAGCTCCGCGAAGTGGACAGGGCGTTGCAGCAGGACGGCCACGACGAGGCCCGTCCAGCGCTTTCCCAGCAGCTGGAACACCCGGGCCATGCCGTCGTCGACCTGTTGGCACGCCCCTACGTCGTGGCTTCCCCGATCCGGCATGGGTCCAGAGTACTGCGTCCCCGTACGGGGGTGAAAAAAAGTAAGTAGCTGTGTAATCTCTAGCTGAGTACGAAACGGAAGTCCTCCCCGGGCCCGTTTCACGACCCCGCTCATCAACCCCGCTCATTTGGAGAACCCCATGGCCACCCTCCTCCACATCGACTCGTCCGTGTTCCCCAGCGCCGCCTCCGCCTCCCGCGCCGTGACGGACGCCTTCCGCAAGACCTGGGAGGAGCAGCACCCGGAGGGCACGGTGATCTACCGCGACCTCGCCGCGAACCCCGTGCCGCACATCACCGCCGACGCCCACACCGCCGGTTTCGCCACCCCGGACACCCACACCCCGGAGCAGGCCGCCGCCTTCGCCGAGCGCGTAGGGCTCATCGAGGAGCTGGAGCGGGCGGACGCGATCCTGATCGGCGCGCCCATGTACAACTTCGCGATCCCGTCGACGCTCAAGGCGTGGCTGGACAACGTGGTCCTCATCGGCCGCACCGCCATGACCGAGGAGTCGAAGGTGAAGGGCACCCCGGTCACCGTCGTCGCCAGCCGCGGTGGCTCCTACGCGCCGGGCACCCCGCGCGAGGGTTACGAGCACGTGCAGAACTACCTGGAGGCCGTCCTGCGCGACATGCTCGCCCTGGACCTCGACTTCATCGTTCCGGAGCTGACGATGGCGCCGCACAACCCGGCGATGTCCGAGCTGATCCCCCTCTTCGAGGCCTCCCGCACCAAGGCCCTCGACGACGCGGCCGCCAAGGCCAAGGAGCTCGCCGAGCGCCTCGCCGCGTAATCCCTCCGGGGTCCGTCACCACCCCACGCGCGCCGTGCGATTGTCCTCACCCCGGATGATCACACGGCGCACCCGCGCAGTCCCTGGACAACGCAAAAGCCCCGCAGGTCCGAAGACCTGCGGGGCTTCCAGCTGTGGGGTCGGGTGGCCCGGGGGAATCGCACCCCCGGGCTCCCACAGAACGGAGCGTGACAGTCTCCCGTCACTCCGCTCTTGTCATCCTGGTCACCA
>NZ_JBIAVS010000003.1:186417-529324 GCF_042894545.1 Streptomyces sp. NPDC001530 | reverse complement strand
CGACATCTCGAAGCGTGGAGGACGGCCGCGTCACGCATGCCCGGAAACGGGAGGCTTCAGCAGGTCGGATGACGTGCGAGGTTAAACATCAAGCTCAGCCGGCGTGAAGGATCCGAAAGCGATCGGGTTCCGCCGGATCTCGATCAACGACTTGGATGGGCGTCCAAGCCCATTGCCAAACGCTGATGCCTGGCGTGCGGGAGAACTGGATCTGCCCGCGGGTGCCTTCGACTGCAACGCGCGGCCAGGATCCGGCAGTGCGCGCCCGGTCCGCGCCGTGAGAACGCAGCACATCGGCGAGGACGGCGACCGTGTCGTAGCCCTCGAAGGCGACGAAGGAGGGCGCTTCGGCCAGCCGCTCGCGGAGGGCCGTCTCGACTCGTGCACCGAGTAGGGTGAGGCGCTCGGGCAGGTAGCGCAAGAACGGGATCGCGGCGCTGTCGTCGCCCAGCAACGTCGCCCATTCGGCGAACTCCGGTTGTCCGGCCGGAGCACCGATCATGATCTCGGCGAGGCGCTGGTCGCGGCGGACGGACTTGACGATCGACACTGCCGGTTCCGGGTGGCCGACCAGAAGAAGGAGGGCTGTCGCGCAATGGTCGACGAGTTCGTCGCACACGGCCGCGGGGGTGAGCGCGCTCATGTCGAGTTCGATGACGGTGCCGCCGCGTGGAGCGAGGTAGTCCCGCAGAATGCGGGCCCCGGATGCCCAGTAGACACTCGGCTGGGCTGCTACGGCGATTCGGCTGTGGCCCGCACTGAGGAGGAAGTCTGCGTAGACCTGCCAGCCGCGGGACTGCGGCGGGGAGAGGCGCGCGACCCATTCCGTCGGCTGTTCGGTGAGCGCGTCGAGAACCGCTGACGAGCAGAGGAACGGCAGGCCGAGGGCGTCGGCCCTGGCGGCAGCGGCGCGAGCGACGACGCTGTGATACTCCCCCGCCAAGGCAGCCACGCCCAGGCGAGCCAATTCGTCTACGGCCGCCGCGGCCCTCTGTGGATCAGCCGCGGTGTCTCGGACCACCAGCTCGAGTGGTCTTCCGACGATCCCGCCGGCGTCATTGACTTCGCGAACGGCCAGCTCGAGTCCAGCGAGCAAGTGTTGGCCTGCCTCGACCCAGCCAGGCCGAGTCAGCGGAACGAGAGCGCCGATCTGGACGGATGATCCGTCAGTCCGCTCCGCCCCAGCTGGCGATGGCGGCGTATTCATGCGTTGGCGTCTCCCGTGCGGCGATTCGGTTGCAGTTCGCCCGGATCGCAGAGTGGCAAGGCCCGGTAGTACGCGTTCATCTCATCTCGCCGTGGCGGGCGCACCTGGGTGACCATGCCGGACATTGCATCCACCACCGTCGCCAACAGGCAACCGATTATTTGTTCGCTGAGCTGCCCAGCGCGGGGTTGGTCTCAGATCGGCTGGAGGCGGGCGAAGGGTGGGACGGGCGGTGGACTGCAACGTGGAAGACAGCCAGGGCGGTGTGTCGTCTGTCCGGTCCGCGCAGTGGGCGTATCGAAGTCACGCCCCACGTAACCTCTTCCTGTGCCAGCCTTCCGCCAGCATCGCGTTGCCGTCCTTGTGCTCGAGGGTGCGAAGCCGCTCGATGTCGGAATTCCCGCGCAGGTTTTCACGACCCGCGCGAGCATGCCGTACGAGGTGCGGGTGTGCGGGGCGACACCCGGTCTCGTGACCGGCGGCGATGGCCTCGCGTACTACGTCGCCCACGGCCTCGACGCCCTTGCGTGGGCCGACATCGTCTTCGTCCCCGGCTACCGGTTCCCGGACCGCGACGACCCGCCGCAGGCCGTCGTTGACGCACTGATCGCCGCCCACGACCGGGGCGCGCGGCTCGCCGCCATCTCGACGGGCGCCTTCGCGCTCGCCGCCACGGGCCTGCTCGACGGCAAGCGCGCCACGACGCACTGGCACTACACGCGGGCACTCGTGGCCAGGCACCCGCTCGTCCAGGTCGACGAGAACGTGCTGTTCGTCGATGAGGGCAGCGTGCTCACCTCGGCCGGCGCCGCCTCCGGCATCGACCTGTGCCTGCACATCCTGCGCGGCGACCTCGGAGTGGCCGCGTCCAACCACGCGGCCCGGCGTCTGGTTGCGGCCCCCTACCGCAGCGGCGGCCAGGCCCAGTACGTGCCGCGCAGCGTCCCCGAGCCGCTCGGCGAGCGGTTCGCCGCCACCCGCGAGTGGGCGCTGCACCGGCTCGGCGAGCCCCTCACCCTCGACATACTGGCGCGGCAGGCGGGGGTCTCGCCGCGCACGTTCTCCCGGCGCTTCGTCGAGGAGACCGGCTACACGCCGATGCAGTGGGTGATGCGCGCCCGCATCGACCTGGCCCGCGAACTGCTCGAGCGCTCGCAGCGCAGCGTCGAACAGATCGCCGCCGACATCGGGCTCGGCACCGGCGCGAACCTGCGCCTGCACTTCCAGCGCATCCTCGGCACCACACCGAGCGAGTACCGGCGCACCTTCACCCGGGGCGAGTAACCCGCCCGGCACCGCGTGGCGGGATCCTTTTGAACCGTGGCGATACCGCCACTGTCAGCGGCGCTAGCCGCAGATGAGCATGGTGGCGAAGGGAAGGGACATCACTCATGACTCGCATCGCCATCAACGGATTCGGCCGCATCGGACGCAATGTGCTGCGCGCACTGCTCGAACGCGACAGCGCCCTCGAGATCGTCGCCGTCAACGATCTGACGGAGCCCGCCACTCTCGCCCGGCTGCTCGCCTACGACAGCACGGCCGGCCGGCTCGGGCGTCCGGTGACCGTCGACGGGGACGCCCTCGTCGTTGACGGCCGTCGGATCACGGTGATGGCCGAGCGCGAACCGGCGCAGCTGCCGTGGGCCGAACTCGGCGTCGACATCGTCCTGGAAGCCACCGGCCGCTTCACCTCGGCGAAGGCCGCCCGAGCCCACCTCGACGCGGGCGCGAAGAAGGTACTCGTCAGCGCGCCGTCGGACGGCGCCGACGTCACGCTCGCGTTCGGGGTCAACACCGACGCCTACGACCCGGCCGTGCACACGATCGTCTCGAACGCCTCTTGCACCACCAACGCGCTCGCGCCGCTGGCCGCGGTCCTCGACGAACTCGCCGGTATCGAGCACGGGTTCATGACGACGGTGCACGCCTACACGCAGGAGCAGAACCTGCAGGACGGTCCGCACCGCGACGCCCGTCGCGCCCGGGCCGCCGGCGTCAACATCGTGCCGACCACGACCGGCGCCGCCAAGGCGATCGGCCTGGTGCTGCCGAACCTCGACGGCAAGCTGTCGGGCGACTCGATCCGCGTACCGGTGCCGGTGGGCTCGATCGTCGAACTCAACACGACCGTCGCCCGCGACGTGACGCGCGGCGACGTGCTGGCGGCGTACCGCGCCGCAGCGGAGGGGCCGCTCGCCGGCGTCCTCGAGTACTCGGAGGACCCGCTCGTGTCGTCCGACATCACGGGCAATCCCGCATCGTCGATCTTTGACTCGGCCCTCACCCGCGTCGACGGCCGCCACGTCAAGGTGGTCGCGTGGTACGACAACGAGTGGGGCTTCTCGAACCGCGTGATCGACACGCTCGAGTTCCTCGCCATCCGCTGACCGGACGCCGGGGTGGTACCCCGCCTCCGGCGACCGCGCCGGCCAGCACTTCCTTTGGGCGCTCTGGTTGACCAGTCGGGCAACCAGGGCGCTCAGTCACAGAAGCGGGTCCGCCCGGCCTCCGGAGGGTGCGGGAGCGCCACGGCCGGTCAAGGGTTCTTTGTGCGTCACCCCGCGATGGCGCCTAAGGCCACCCCTGACAGTCCGCGACGCCCCTCGTAATCTGGCGGCTACCAGACGGACCCGCCCCCTGGTCAAAGCCCACAACCAAGTGGGGACGAGGAGCGGGGCTGGGGTTATTTTCAAGGAGCCCCAACACCGCCCCCTTCACCCTGTGCAACGACGGATCGGCAGGCCGCGCTGGACTGGCTGGACCCGGCCTGGGTCACTGTGGGCATCGAGGGCGTCGTCATCAAGGGCAGCGAGCAGCCCTCCCTGCCCGGCAAACGGGCCTGATCAAGTTCCGCGCCCGCCCCACCGCCGAAGCACTGGTCGGCGGGTCACGGGGGCGCTCGCCTCTCCGGCCACCCTGCTGCTGGCCCGCCACGACGCCGTCGGCAACCTGCGGCTGATCGCCCGCACCACCCCCCTGCTTACCGCCCAACGGCGCAACCTCGCACAGCGGCTGCATCCGGCCGACCCCGACCATCCCTGGCACGGACGCCGGTTCAGCGCCAGCTGGGGCACCCGCGGCGAACTGGAGTACCACCCCGTCCGCCCGGACCTGGTGGCGGAGTTCCAGGCCGACACCGCCGTCGACGAGGCCCGGTACCGTCCTGTTCGCTTCCTGCGGCTGCGCGACGACCTCGCCGTGCAGCAGGTCCCGCCCTTCGGCACGTGACCGCGCCCCGCGCAGCGGTCAAGCGGAGGCCGGGACGCCCATCCTGGCGAGCAGACCGCGCACCCGCGCCTCGATGGCGTCGCGGATCGGCCGGACGGCCTCGACGACCAGGCCGTGCCCGGTCATCGAGCGGCCAGTCCAGGTACCGCGCGCCGGGGAAGACGCGGCAGGCGTCCCCACACCGCGACGCTGCGCAAGTGGGAGCGCGCCGGGCTGGTGCGCCCGCGCCGCGACCCGCGGACCGGGTACCGCGTCTACGACGAGGCCGACGTGCGGGACGCCCGGCTGGCGCACCAGCTCAGGCGGGGCGGCTACCTGCTGGAGCAGATCGCCCCGCTGATCGCCCAGGTGCGGGCGGCCGGCGGGCCGGAGCCGCTGGAGGCCACCCTGCGCGACTGGCACGGTCGGCTGTCCGCCCGCGGGCGCGCGATGCTGGCCGGGGCCGCCGAGCTGGAGGCGTATCTCCGCGAGCGCGGATGAGATTTCGGCCGTCAGTAGGCCGGGGCGAGCCCGCCGATGCTCATGGCCAAGTCGCGGCACAAGAAGCCGGAGGACGTCCGGCGCTGCTTCCATCCCTCGGCCGAGGCGATCGCCGAGGTCACCAGCCTGCTCGCGCCCGGCGGCAGTAGGCGGTGAAGGGCGCGCGGGCCGCTTGCGGTCACTGTCCGGGCGGGGACTCCAGCAACTCCGCCGCGCGGCGCAGCGCGGCGGCCAGGCCGTACTGTGCCCACACTCCGCATCGACTTTCTGGACGGAGATTTCTGGATGACATCATCCCTGGTCGCCAGAGTGTCCGAAAAAGTAGAGGTTTTTGGACGGCGAGGGTGCGGATGACCGCGCGCTGTCGCGGACGGCCGCCGTGGTGGAACCCTGTGTTTCCCCGAGGACGCAGCCGGCTTCGTCTCATGGCTGTGACGATCGAGACGGCTGTCTATCCGTGGTCTGGACTTGGTTGGGCGGTGTCGCTTGAGGTTGTTTCGGGTTTGGTGTGGAGCACTTCGCGGGCCTGTTCGGCGGCGCGGGTGATGCTTTCGCTGATGAAGTCGAGGAAGCGGGCGATGTTCTCCAGGCGGGTGGCGGCGGGGGTGTGGGGGCCGAGGATGGCGACGCCTTGGCGTGCGGTTTCGACGAGCTGGTCGTTGGATCGGGCGCTGGCGATCGTCGCTTGGTAGAAGAGTTCGTCGTCGACGATGTAGCGGTCGCGGCGGCGTTCGTCGCGTTCTCGGCGGACGAGGCTCTGGCTCTCCAGGAAGGCGATCGCTTTGGAGATGGACGCCGGGCTGACCTGGAGGCGCTGGGCGAGTTGGGACGCGGTGAGGCTGCCCGCGTCGGTGGTGAACAGGCAGGTCAGCACCCGGGCCGTCATCTTGGTCAGGCCCGAAGCCATGAGGACGGTGGTGAGCGTCTCCTCGTACTCGGCCACGGCCTCGGCGTCGCGTCCGTGCGGCTGGGGGACTGACTCCGGCCCTCGGGAGGGGGCGGGCCTGCGCCGGTGGGCGCGGCGTTCGGTGGCGCGGTGGGCCAGGTCGGCGCGGTAGGCGGTGGGGCCGCCGTTGCGCATCACCTCACGCGTGATCGTCGAGGTCGGACGGTCGAGGCGTCGGCCGATCTCGGCGTAGGGGAGGCTGTCGGCCAGCCCCAGCGCGATCTGCTGGCGTTCCTGCTGGGTGAGCCTGCCTCCCGGCATCGCGATCTCCTTGGTGATCCTTCGTGGCGGTCCCTGATCCCCACTATAGCGTTCACTTCTCATCCATTGCAATGATCAGAGCAGTGGCCGTTGCGTTATCTTCAAGACCGTTGCAACAGTTTACCGGTCTCTACCTGCATAGATGTCAATTCTATGCAACAGGTGCGTTGCCGGATTTTGGAAAGCAACGTAGCGTTTCCGGTGTCAGAAACAACGAACGAGCACAGGAGAGCACGATGCAGAAGTTCGACACCCCCGCCCCGATCTCCGCCGTCCTGGACATCCCCGCCGGACGCATCCAGTTCATCGCCGCAGACCGCGCCGACACCACCGTCGAGGTCCTGCCCGCCAACCCCTCCAAGAGCAGCGACACCAAGACCGCTGAGCAGACAGAAGTCGCCTACGCCGACGGCGTCCTGCGGATCACGGCCCAGGCCCCCGACAACCAGCTCTTCGGCCCCTCCGGATCCATCGAGGTCACCGTCCAGCTGCCCGCCGGCTCCCGCATCGAGGCCAGGGCCGCCGGCGCCGAGCTCCGCGGCGTCGGACGCCTCGGCGGCATCGCCTTCGAAGGCGCGTACCGCCAGATCAAGATCGACGAGGCCGCGAGCGTCCGCCTCACTGCGATCGACGGCGACGTCGAGGTCGGCCGGCTGGGCGGCCCCGCGGAGATCAGCACCGCAAGGGGCGACATCCGGATCGCCGAGGCGGTGCGCGGCACGGTCGTGCTCCGCACCCAGTCCGGCGACATCTCGATCGCCGCCGCCGCCGGCGTCTCGGCCGCCCTGAACGCCGGCACCGACTACGGCCGCGTCAGCAACGCCCTCAAGAACGATGGCACCGCCGAACTCGACATCCGCGCCACCACCTCCCGCGGCGACATCACCGCCCGCAGCCTCTGAAGGAGCAGAACCAGGCCTGTCCGGCCGGGCCCACCGCGATCGAGATCCTGTCGGTCGTCGCCGAGGGCGCGGCCGTCCGTCCCGAGGGGCCCGCGATCCACGTGCAGGGCCTGGAGAAGCCGTACAAGACGCCTCACGCGACCAGGGGGAACACATGACGAAGAACAGCACTTCCTCGACCAGTTCGAAGTGGACCGGCATGGTGCCGGTTGACGATACGGCCCTGGCCGTCACCGACACCGGCGGTCCCGGGATCCCGGTGGTCTACCTCAATGGCCAGTTCGCCACCCAGGGGTACTGGCGGCGGGTCATCGCTGAACTGGGGACGGGGTGGCGGCACATCACCTACGACGAGCGGGCTCGCGGCAAATCGAAGCGTTCGGCGGACTATTCCTTCGAGGCAGCCGTCCGGGATGTCGATGCCGTTCTCGCGGCCAGGGGTGTGGACCGGGCGCTGGTGGTGGGCTGGTCCTACGGGGCGTTCGTCGGGGCGCACTGGGCCAGCCGGAATCCGGAGCGTGCCTTGGGCGCGGTCCTGGTCGACGGCGCGTTCCCGTACGACTGGCTCGACGAGGCCATGGAGCAGCGGATCCGCAAGCTGTTCCGGCGGATGGGCTGGTTCCTGCCGCTGCTGCGCCCGACGGGCCTGGCCCCGCGGATGACCGCCGAACAGCAGGCGAACAGCAACATCGAGCTCGGCAGGCTCTCCCGCGAGCGCGAGCTGGGCCCCGTGCTGGACAACATCACCGTCCCGGTGCGGTATGTGGTCGCTTCGGGGACGTCCTTCGGAAGCCGCGGTGATGAGCAGGAACGGATACGCACCAGCCTCGATACGGTGACCGCCCACAACCCGAATATCCAGATCGGCGCGAAGGTCGCCAGCAACCACGGTGCGATCCTCAAGAAGGACTTCCCGGCCATCGCCGAGGCCATACGCGAGGTCGCCGCCCTCGACCACGGGGGACGCTGAAGACACGACCATCGGACTGACGACAACTACACGTTCTCGCCACCATCGTCATCATCGTCCAGCTCGACCGCGTCCGTCTCGCGCAGGGGCCGCAGTCCTTCGCGCGGGACGGACGCGGTGAAGCTGTAGTAGCAAAGATCAAGGAACTCACGGGCGGGCGGGCTCGGCGCGCACTCGGTGGTCGAGGCCGTCGGAACCCACGAATCGACCCTGCAGGCGATCGGAGCCACCCGCCCCGGCGGGCACATGGGCTTCGTCGGCGTCAACTACGACGTCTCCATCCCCGGCTTCGACCTGTTCCTCGCCGGCATCCACATGGAGGGCGGCCCCGCCCCGGTGGGCCGGTTCCTGCCCGACCTGATCCAGCTCATCTGGGACGGCAAGATCGACCCGGGTAAGGTCTTCGACCTCACCCTGCCGCTGGAGCGGGCCGCGGAGGGCCACAAGGCCATGGACGAGCGGCGCGCCGCCAAGGTGCTCCTCACCCTCTGACCTGCCCCGTACGCACTCCCCGCCCGCCCCGTATCACCGCAGCGGGGCGGGCCGGCACCTTCGCTCGCTCCATAGGGGCGGATACCAGCCCAGCCCCAACCCCGATCTCCTGTCCGGCGCTGGCGGCCGACCTTCGTCTGGGCCGCGGCCGACTGTCCGGCTTGTGTCTCAGCCTCGTCCGAGACGATGAGTAGATCAGGGCAGCGTCAAGGGGTGCGGAGAGGGGCTGCGAACCCTCCCGATGACGGACCGTCAGCCGTTGAAGACGGCCTCGGAGCGGTCTCCGTGTTCGTACAGATCCCAGTACAGGGGGCGATCTGCTCGGGCGTGGCCGTCGGGAAACCCTCCGGGCCGCCCTCGCCGATCCAGACGTTGATCGCCACGTGCGCGGCGTGCACGCCGCTGCCGGCCAACTCCTTGTCCAGGTTGATCTCACAGTTGCGCAGGGCCGCGCCGGCGGCGTTGACGTTGCCCATCATGGGGTTGGAATCCACTGAGCCGCCGCCGGTGGTGAACAGCAGGGTGCCTGCGCCGGCTTCGCGCATCGCGGGCAGCCCCGCGCGGGCGGCGGCGAAGGCACCGTAGAGGGTGTACTCGATCTGCGGCTGCGGGTTCTCCACCGTCGCCTCGGAGGGGGCGGCCATGGTGAAGCCGGGCACCGGGGAGTGCGGGGCCGGGGACTACTCCTCGAGCGGGTGGAGGCGGCCTTGGCCAGCACTTCGCGACCCGCGGCGGGCCTCGGTCCACTCGTCGTTCTGCTCGGCCAGCACTGCGCCAACGAGCCGGAGCGAAGCCCAATCCGATCCGACCGTCGCCCCCTTCGCTCCCCATCCCGACGCGCTGGCCATCATCAACGGCCGTCACACCAGTCGCGGCCAACTCAACTACGCAGTCCCTGAAGCACTTCAGCTGCAACGACGCATCCGCCGCTGCAACGCAGACAGTGGCATCCAGCACGGCGACATCGTCGCGCTGTCCCTCGACATCTTCCTGCGGGCCAATGGCTACTTGCCCGACCTCGCCCCCTCCGGAGAAGACGCATCATGAGGGGATCCGACGACCAACTCCCGGAGGTAGCGGACCAACTCCCGCAACAGGAGCGATCTGTATCAGTGGTACTCGGCGAGCCCAGCTCCGGCTACGCGCATGCCTGCCATTCCCTGGGGGACATGCCGTAGGCGTCGCGGAACACCCGGCTGAAATGCGACGCGCTGCGGAAACCCCAGCGTCGTGCCACGGCGGCCACGGTCAGCTTTCTGTGTGACGACCGGCCCAGATCGTGTCGGCAGAATTCGAGCCTGCGCTGCCGTACCCACTGGCTCACCGTGGTGCCCTCGTTCTCGAAGAGCTTGTGCAGGTACCGGACGGAGATGTGGTGCGCGTCCGCGATCGACCGGGGTGACAGGTCAGGATCCATTAGGTGCTCTTCGATGAACGCCCGGATCCGTGCCAGCGTCTCGGTGCCTACGTCTGCCGCGTAGGCTGTCTCCCGTCTGGTCCCCTCCGTGAGGAGTTCCATGACGAGCACGGCGAGCATGTCCACCGCACTGCGGGCGAGCCGATCGCCGATCCTCGATCCGTGGAACTCCTCCTCGTCAGCGAGCGAGGACAGAATGACCGAGACCAGCGCACCCACGCCTTCACCACCCCGCACCGGTACCCCCACGACGTGGCGCAGTTCCGGCTCCGATACACCAAGATGGCGCCTGGACACGCGGAAGACCGTCACCTGGCAATCGCCGTCGGACTGCACGGCGTGGGGCCGATCATGGTCGTAGAAAACCAGGTCGCCGGGCTCCATTGAGACCTGCGTCCCTTTATGGGAGATCGTGGCCGCGCCGCTTATGTGCATTCTCAGGTACAGGAATTCGGAGTGTCCCTTCTTCGGAAGCTGAGAGAGTACGTGGATGAGCCCGGGA
Source organism: Streptomyces sp. NPDC001530 (assembly GCF_042894545.1). Classification (NCBI taxonomy): domain Bacteria; kingdom Bacillati; phylum Actinomycetota; class Actinomycetes; order Kitasatosporales; family Streptomycetaceae; genus Streptomyces; species Streptomyces sp. NPDC001530. The sequence continues at coordinate 518,916 of NZ_JBIAVS010000003.1, read as the reverse complement.
TCAGTGTGCAAAGAGCGGGAGAATCGTTGTTCGACAGGGGTTTTCGGCATGTGTGTCATCGTCAACTCGGCCATGAGAACTCCAACCGGGTCGTAGTTCGTTGTGCAAGATGGGGCTGCTCCGCTTCGGCGTCGTCGCCGAGGTGTTCCCGGTACCGGATATCAGGCCGGACAGCAGGAGTGCAGCGCGTCGTGGAGGAATTCGCCGCCCTGCTGGGTCGCGGCCGTGGCGGCGCAGGTGTCCCTCATCGCGTTGAGCATGACGAAGTCATGGATGACGCCCTGGTAGCGCACGGCCGTGGTCGGCACGCCGGCGGCGCGCAGCTTGGCGGCATACGCCTCGCCCTCGTCGCGCAGGACGTCCGCCTCGGCCACGATGACCAACGCCTGTGGCAGCCCGCGCAGTTCGTCCAGGCTCGCCCGCAGTGGGGAGGCGGTGATCTGCGCGCGCTCGGCCTGATCGGTCGTGTACTGGTCCCAGAACCACTTCATGCCGTCGCGGCTGAGGAAGTAGCCGCTCGCGAACTGCTCGTAGGAATCGGTGTCGAAACGCGCATCGGTGACGGGGTAGTACAGCAGCTGCGCCGCAAGTTTGGGCCCCTTGCGCTGCTTGGCCAGGAGAGTGGTGGCCGCGGCCATGTTGCCGCCGACCGAGTCGCCCGCCACCGCGACGCGGTCCGGGTCGAGCCCGTGGGCGGCTCCTTCCTTCGAGATCCACAACAGTGCGGCGTAGGTCTCCTCGATAGCCGTGGGGTACTTCGCTTCGGGCGAGAGGCTGTAATTGACGAAGACCGTCGCGGCGTGCGCGCGTACGGTGAGTTCGCGCACAAGTCGGTCATGGGTGTGGGCGTTGCCGAAGACCCAGCCGGCGCCGTGTAGGTACAGGACCACGGGCAGCGGCCCCTTGGCACCGGCCGGGCGGAAGATGCGGATCGAGACCTCGCCCGACGGGCCGCCCGAGATGGACTGGTCCTCCACGTCTGCGCCCGGGACGGGGACGTCGCCGTCCTGGACTCTGTCCACGGCCGTTCGCCCCTCGACCGGGCCCAGGTCGTACAGGAACGGAGGGTGTGCGGTCGCGTCGGCGAAGTCCTGCGCGGCCGGCTCGAGAATGGGTGGGACGGTGGACATGCTGCCCTCTTGCTGTGCAGGACGTGCCGCCAAAGGCGGCCTTACGCCCTTCACCCTCGCAAGCAGCCTGCTCCGCACGCATCAGTATGTTGACGGTCCATCTCCGACGGCAGCAGCGACAGGTCGCCTCACCCACCATCCCGCCGCCCCGTTGAGCCGGTCGTCACCGCCGGTCGGCGAGAGCATCCTTGAGGAAGTGGCCGCCCTGCTTGATCGCCGCCAGCGTCGGCGGGCTGTCCTGCAGAGGTCTCAGGGACACGAAGTCGTGCACCGTCCCCAGGTAGCGGGCGGCGATCACCGGCACGCCGGCCTGCCGCAGCAGGCGGGCGTACTGCTCGCCCTCGTCCCGTACGACGTCCGCCTCCGCCGTCACGATCAAGGCCGGCGGCAGTCCCGCGAGGTCCGCAGTGGTCGCCCGCATCGGTGAGGCCGTGGGCTCCGCGAGTTCGCCCGCGTCGTCGGTGTACTCGTGCCAGTACGAGTCCAGAGCCTCACTCGTCAGGAGGTAGCCGGACTCGAACTGGTCTCGCGACGGGGTGGCGGAGTCCGGCTCGGTCATCGGGTAGTACAGCAGCTGTGCGCGGATACGGGGGCCGCCGCGCTGCTTGGCCATCATGGTGAGCGCCGTGGCCATGGTCGCGCCGGCACAGTCGCCTGCCAGCGCCAGCCTGCAGCCGTCCAGGCCAAGGGCGTCGGCCTGCTCCGCCACCGAGGTCAGGACCGCGTACGACTCCTCCAACGCGACCGGGTACCGGGCCTCCGGGGTGCGGGTGTATTCGGGCACCACGAAGGCGGCGGCACTCGCGGCCGCCAGCTCGCCGATCATTCGCGCGTGGGTCCGGGCGTCGCCCAGCATCCACCGGCCGCCGTGCAGGTATACGACCACGGGAAGTGGGCTCGTCGGCCGTGTCGGCCGGAACAACCAGAAGCCGACCAGCCCACGCGGGCCCACCGGTGCCACCCGGAACTCGGCGTCCAGGCCGAAGTCGTCGAACGTGTGACCTTGGATCTCCAGCAGTGCCTGCCGTCCGTCGGCCGGACCGAGCTGGTGGAGGTAGGGCGGTGCGGAAGAGGCGTCAACGAGCCGTTGCACGAGGGGATCCAGGACGACGGCAGGGCGTTCCGGCCCGCTTCGGCCCCTTACGGGCTCGAATTTCAACGGCTCACGTTTCCTTCCATCGTCACGGTCGGTCGTCCGCTGGATGGTCTGCGACCTCACCCCTGCCCCGAGGGGCTCCGGTGACACTGTGGGAGCAGCCCGCGGTGCGACTCGCTGTGGGGATCACAGATCGTCGAACAGATCGCGGAGCTGGTTGCGACTGCTGACACCCAGTTTCGGATACACGTTATAGAGGTGCGAGCTGACCGTGCGCGGGGAGAGCATCAGCTGCTCCGCGATCTCCCGGTTGCGCAGCCCTCGTGCCGCGAGCCGTACGATCTGTCGCTGCTGGGCGGTCAGTTCCGCCAGTGGGTCGGCCTGGGCGGGGGCGGTGGCCACACCACTCGCCCGTAGCTCGGCGCGGGCTTCCTCTGCCAGGGCGGACGCTCCGAGCCGGGTGAACGACTCGAGCGCGGTGGCAAGGAGCGGGCGGGCCTCCAGGGAGCGCCGCCGTCTGCGCAGCCACTGCGCGTAGTGGAGCCTCGCCTGTGCCCGGGCCAGCGGCCACTGATCGCCTACCGGGTTCACCGTGGCGAGCCGGAAGTGGTGTTCGGCGTCCTTCGGGTCGCCGGTCAGCGCGGCGGCGTGGTGCATCAGCAGCGTCATCCGGGTGGTCGGCTGCGGGCCCACCGCGGAGTCGCACTACCGCGAGGATGTGTGCCGCCTCGTCCTGTCGGCCCGTCCGCTGGGCGGCCGCGGCGAGATCTGCGATCGACCGGGGTGACAGGAAGTAGTGCAGAGACGTGCCGTCGTCGTCGAACAGCGATCTGAACTGCCGGAACGCGCCGTCGAAGTCACCGGCCGCGCTGGCTGCGATACCGGCGGCCCGCAGGATGCGTGCGTGGGTGGCGCGGTTCTCGTCCAGGCCGACCGCCGTCCAGGCCGGGTCCGCCGTCATGCCGGCGGTCTCGCCGCGCAGGGCCCGCAGGGTCGCCCGCAGCGTCTCGACGTCGATCTGCACAAACCTCAGCTTGTGCACCCCCGCGAGCGCCGCGGTCCTCTCCAGGTGCTCGTCGGCCTCCGCCCACCGGCCGTTGTCGATCAGCGCTCCCGCCATCGCGGTGAGCGTGGGCACGGCGGGGCCCATGGCACCGTACGCGCTGAGCATGGCGTACGTCCGGCGGAAGGTCTCCACGCACAGGTCGGACTCGTCGGCGTACCAGGCCACCCCGCCGATCCCGAGGGCCCGGGTCATCTCCGCGACGCTGGTCGCCGGCTCCGGCGCGCCCGCCCGCCGACGGATACCCCGCATCAACTCGGTGGCCTCGGCCGGGTCGACCGCGGCCAAGGTCACGGCCCGCACGGCAGTCCAGGTGTCACTCGTCGTCAGTTCGGAGTAGGGCGTGTCGCGGTTCATGGCCCCGGCCTCGTCCAGCAGGCCGGCGACCGGGCGCCCGATCTCCGGCAGGCCCGACTGGTACGCGACTGCCGCGAGCGCGCTGGCCACGGCGAACACGGTCATGCCGGACTCGGGGGGCTCCGGCTCCAGCGCGCTCATCAGCACCCGGAACGCCTGGCGCTGGTAGCCGAACAGGGACAGGGCCATGCCCGCGCCACAGGCCGCCATGCCCAGCAGGTCCCGATCCTCGGTCAACGCGGTGACCTTGTCGTACAGCTCGCCGACCCACGAGGGGTCGGCGGCGTTGGTGGCTGCATGCAGCGCCTTCACGTACCGGCGCGCCCGGTCGGCGGTCGTGGGACTGCACTCGGCGGACCGTTGCAGAGCCTGGGCCGCCGCGTAGAAGCCGCCGCGCCGCTCGGCGAGTTCGGCGGTGTCCTCCAGGGCCGCCGCCACGGACTCGTCCGGGCCGACGCATGCGGCAGCCAGGTGCCAGGCGCGGCGGTCCGGATCGGCCGTGAGGGCGGCCGCCAGATCCCGGTGCGCCTGCTGCCGGAGGAAGGCCGACGCCGCGTGATAGGAACCCGCGCGGGCCAGCGGATGTCGGAAGAGCACCCGCCCCTCCATGATGGCCACGAGGCTGGCCTCCTCAGCCGAGGCCCACGCCGAGAGATCGGGCCCCACGCCCGCGGCGGCCATGATCGTGGCGAGGTCTTCGCCTTGCGACGCCGCGGCGTACAGGATCAGCCGCTGGGTCGTCATGGGCAGGCCGCGCAGCCGGGCGGCGTACAGCTCCTGGATGCGCTCCGTCTGCAGCAGTCCGCCGCCTGGCAGCACGCCCGTGCCGTGAGCTCCGGGCGCACGGCACAGTTCGATGATGGCCAGCGGGTTTCCGCCGGCCTGCCGCAGCAGTTCGATCCGTGTCCGGCCGGTGGGTGCCTGCGGCTGGGCGTCCACGAGTTCGGCCGCGGCCTGCTCGGTCAGCGGCCCCAACAGCACGGTAGGCAGGTCTGCCGGAACCCCGGCGGGGGCCGTCTGCCCGCGTGCGGTCAGCAGCACCGGCACGTCCTGTGCCGTGATGCGGCGCATCACGAAACCGAGCACGTCGAGGGAGTCCCGGTCGAAGTGCTGGACGTCGTCGAGGGCCAGCAGGACGCGCTGCCGGTCCGAGACCTCGCTCAGCAGCGTCAGGACGGCCACACGCAGCAGCATGGAGTCGGGCGGACCCTCGGCGGGAGCGATACCAAACGCCGTTTCGAGTGCATTCCGCTGATGGTCGGCCAGGGTGGCGACGTCGGGCAGCACAGGCAGGAGCAACTGGTGCAGGGACGCGAAGGACTGCCGCGACTCGGTCTCGACGCCCTGGGACGCCAGGACGAGCGTTCCGCTGTCCCGCGCGTGGTCGCCGACGACCACCAGCAGCCTCGACTTGCCCGTGCCGGCCTCGCCGAGCAGGAGCAGCATCCGCGGTTCGCTGCGGCCCTCGACGATCTCCAGGAGGCGGGCGATCTCCGCCTCCCGGCCCACCAGGGACCCACCAGGTCCGGATGGGCGCAGGGTGCGGTGGCTACTCGCCATGCCGAGCCTCGGTTCCGACGCCCGCGCAGGGTATCCGGGGAACATCCATCAAGGGTTCGGCCACCACGATGTTCTCCCTTGCCACGTGTGCACCACCCTGCCCGTCACAGCGCGCTGGGCAGATGGCTCATATCTTGCCATCTGTCTCATTCGGCCTGTCCCGAAGGGCGATCTTGGGCAGAGACAGATCACGGTGCCGTGAGGAATTCCGGTGCCTGTCATCGGGCCGGGGCGGTGGGTCGACGGCCCGATGGTGGCGGGCAGCTCAAGCGCCGGGAAAGCGCATATAACGAGAAGGGTTGACGGCAGCGACGCCGCCGCGCCCGGCATCGGGTCGCCAGCGGCTACACGCCGGAGGCACCGCCGCACGCGCTCACAGCCGGTATGCCACGTCTGATCACGAAAGGGGCAGCGTGCCTCGACTCACACGCCGCGCGGCGCCAACAGCGGAACAGGCGCGGGTAGTTCATCGTTCATCCAGACGTGGCTGCGGAGGGACAGTGCCCCGGACCTCGCCCTTTGCCCACGGGGGCGAGCGTTCGACTGAAGCCCTGTCGAGCGTTCCGCCGAGAGGCGGCCGCCCTCCGCAGGCCACCACTCACTGCCCCGGCTGGTCTCCCCCGTCCAGCCGGGGCTTTCATCTCCGTGTGGCCCACGCCCCCACACCGCCGTCGTGCGGCCGCCGTTATCGGGTGAGCGTGACCGTGATCGGCTCGTTGGGGCAGCGGCTCACCTTCTCGGCGAGCGCGGTGTCCCCAGCCGGGATCCCCTGTCCCGCGGCCGGGGAAGCGGCGAGCGCCGTCGCGTCCTACCCGCTCCGGCGATCACGCCGACGACCTCGGTCAGCAAGCCGAGAGCCCTGGGGCGTGGAGTTACTTCCCCAGGAAAGTGAGGAGGCCGCGTTGACCTCCTCCGCGTGGGTCCACAGCAGGCCGTGCGGGGCGCCCTCGATCTCCACGTAGTCCGCGGACGGGAGGGCCTTGTGGAACGGCCGCGCGGTGCCCTCAACGGGCAGGATGCGGTCGCCCGTGCCGTGCAGGATCAGGGTCGGCACGTCGATGGCAGGAATGTCGGCCCGGAAGTCGGTGTACCAGGTCGACGGCGCGGCAGCGGCGGCGAAGAAGCCGCCGCCCGCGGCGACGTTCCAGCTGTTGCGGACCGCTTCCTCGCTGATCCTGGTGCCGAGGTTCTCGTCCAGGTTGTAGAAGTCCTGGTAGAAGGCGGTGTAATACGCGTAGCGGTCCGCCTTGACGGCCGCGACGACGCCGTCGAAGAACTCCTTCGGGGCGACCCCGTCCGGGTTGTCGTCGGTCTTGAGCAGGCAGGGTTCCAGCGAGGCCAGGAAGGCGACCTTGGAGACCCGGGCCGAGCCGTAGGTCGACACGTACCGGGCCACCTCACCGGTGCCCATGGAGAACCCGACCAGGACGGCGTCCCGCAGGTCGAGGGTCTCCATCACGGTGTTCAGGTCGGCCGCGAAGGTGTCGTAGTCGTAGCCGGTCGTCGGCTGACTCGACTGTCCGAAGCCGCGGCGGTCGTAGGTGATCACGCGGTAGCCGGCCTCCAGCAGCACGGCGCTCTGCCGCTCCCAGGAGTGGCCGTCGAGCGGGAAGCCGTGGATGAGGACGACCGGCTGTCCGGTGCCGTGGTCCTCGTAGTAGAGATCGATGGTGGTGGAGTTCTCCTGGCCCACGGTGATGTACGGCAAGGTCTCGTTCCTTCGTCCGGAGTGACTGACGCGCGCAGGACCACGCTCCGTCTCGATGAGACAGGGCGCTGTACGGAGGGCATCGGCCCATCGGCGTCCGACGTCCGGGCGTTCGCGGCGCGGGATGTCATCACGCTAGGGCGAACATCTCGCCGCCTGTTGTCCTCGAACGCACCGCTTCTTGCCTGGAAGTGCCAGGAAGGGACATGTCCCGGCCCGCTGCTGCGCAAGGCCTTCGAAGACGTCCATCACCCGCACCCCTCGGAGGCGCGGACGGACCACAAGTGGTGCACCAACAGACAAGGTGCCTTCGCCGGCCGCCCCTAATGTGCTGTTCAAGCCTGCGGCGCATCGCTTCGGCTCGGAGCCCGCCTGCGCCGCTCCCGCCAGGTGAAGCGCCTCGACCGGGGCAGTCGTCCGTGTCTCCTGGCGGCACTCGCTCCCAGCACAGGCAGCGGGCCTGACCGCGACCTCCCAGCCGCGCATCATCCGATCACCACGACATCAACAGGGAGTTGTGCCTTGTCCCGTTCCGACAGCCCGACCGTCGTCCTGGTCCACGGCGCCTTCGCCGACGCGTCCAGCTTCGCCCGCGTCATCCCCGAGCTGATCGCCCGCGGCCTGGACGTGGTGGCGCCGGCGGTGCCCAACCGCAGCCTGCTCGGCGACTCCGCCTACATCGCCTCGATCGTCCGTGAGATACCCGGACCGGTCATCCTGGTCGGACACTCCTACGGCGGTGCCGTCGTCACCGTCGCCGGCGTGGAGGACAACGTCAGGGCGCTGGTCTACCTGGCCGGCTACGCCCTGGAGGAGGGCGAGAGCCTGGGCGAGCTACAGGGTGGCTTCCCCGACTCCGACCTCGCCACCGCGCTCGTCTACACGCCGTTCCCGATCGAGGGCTCCGCCACTCCCGGCACCGACGTGTCGGTCCGGATCGACAAGTTCCCGTCCATCTTCGCCGCCGACGTCGACCCCCGCCTCGCGGCCGTCCTCGCCGCCTCCCAGCGTCCGCTTGCCGCGCAGGCCTTCACCGAGAAGGCACCGAAGGCGGCGTGGAAGACCAAGCCCTCCTGGGGTCTGGTCGCTGCAGCCGACCGCACCATCAACCCCGATGTGGAACGTTACGGCTACCAGCGGGCCGGCATGACCACCGTCGAGGTCGACTCCTCGCACCTGGTGATGCTTGCCCACCCCGAGCGCGTCATCAAGCTGATCGAGGAGGCCGTCCGGGCCACCGCCCACTGAGTCGGCCTGTCCCTCGGCCAGTTGTCTTGCCGTGGGGCCTCGGCCCCGGCGGTTGGCAGCCGCTCCTCCTCGACGCGGACGCTCCCTCGCCACCCACGTGGCGGCTTCGACGGGCGGCGCTTTCCGCTGCCCGACCGCGCGATCATCGCCGGCGCGGGCGGTCCGGGCTGTCGCGGCAACCCGATGCGCCCTGCTCACGCGCACCCGTCCCCGTCCGTATGGGGACGCATCCCCTTCACCGCCCCGTAGGAAGTCAACGATGAACTCACCGATCACCCGGCGCACCGTCACCGCCTCCCTCCTGGCCGGCGCCGCCGTCCTGGCGGCGCCCCGTGCCGCGTTCTCGGCCACGTCACCGGCCAACGACCGGTCGGCCGACTCGCACCAGCACCCGGTCCAGCCCACCATCGTCCTGATCCACGGCGCGTTCGCCGACGGCTCCAGCTGGAGCGCTGTCGTCGAGCGCCTCCAACGGCAGGGGCACCACGTACTGGCACCAGCACTGCCGTTGCGCGGGCTGGCGAGCGAGGCCGCCTACATCCGCAGCGTCCTGGACAGCGTTCCGGGACCGATCGTGCTCGTGGGCCACTCCTACGGCGGATCGGTCATCAGCCAGGCCGCAGCCGAGTTCCCACGGGTCAAGGCACTGGTCTATATAGCCGCCTTCATACCCGACGTCGGGGAAAGCGCGCTGGAGTTGACGAACAAGTACCCCGGCAGCACCCTGGCGCAGGCGACGTCCACCCAGTCCTACCCGCTGCCCGGCGGCGGCACCGGCGAGGAGCTGATCATCAAGAGGGACCTGTTCCGCGAACAGTTCGCGGCCGGCGTCGCCGTCCCGACCGCCCAGGTGATGGCCGCGGGTCAGCGTCCGATCACCGTCGCCGCCCTCCAGGAGAAGGCCACCGCGGCCGCGTGGAAGAAGATCCCCAGCTGGTACCTCGTGGCCACCGAGGACCGCAACATCCCACCGGCCGCCGAGCAGTGGATGGCCGACCGGGCCGGCGCCCGCACCATCACCGTCCGCGCACCCCACGCGGTCGCCGTGAGCGACCCCGACCCCGTGACCGACCTGATCCTGCGCGCTGCCCGCTGAGCGGACCGAGGTGGCGATCACCCACGCGGGGAACCGAGTGTCAGGGGGACGACGCGGTGCTTGCTCAGGACGGAGACCCGGTTGAACGCGTTGATGGTGATCGCCACCCAGATCACCGCGGAGATCTCGTCGTCGTTGAGGACCTGGCGAGCTGTTTCGTAGGCGCTCTCCTGCGCGACGGCGTTCGCGGGTTCGGTGGTCGCCTCCGCCAGGGCGAGTGCCGCGCGTTCCCGTTCCGTGAACAGTTCGGTGTCGCGCCAGGCGGCCAGCACGCCCAGACGTTGGGTGGTCTCGCCGGCGCGCAGCGCGGCCCTGGTGTGCACGTTGAGGCAGTAGGCGCAGCCGTTGATCTGTGACACGCGGAGGTTGATCAGCTCTACCAAGCTGCGGTCCAGCCCCGCCTCGGCGGCGACCGCGCGGACCGCGTCGGCCGTCTCGACCAGTGCGTGGTAGGCCTTGGGGCTCTGCTTGTCGATGCAGACCCGCCGGCTCGCGGGGTCTGCTGTGGTGTCACTCAACGTGGGCTCCTTCAGGGCCGCTCCCGGCCCTCGCTCGCTCTGCCGTGCATGTGATGGGACATGGACTTACTATCAGGCATGATTGTTGAATATGAAATCATCCTCGGGTGTGAGAGGGGCGTGCGATGAGCAACGTCGAAGTGGATCCCGCCGAACTGCGCTGCGATGCCGCGGACCACGGTGAGGCCGCGCCGCAGGTCGACGTGCTGTCCGCTCGGGACGTCCCGTTGGGCGGGCCAAGAGCGATGACGGTACGGCGCACGCTGCCCCAGCGTGCCCGCACGCTGATCGGAGCCTGGTGTTTCGTCGACCACTACGGCCCCGACAACGTCGCTGACACGGGCGGCATGGACGTCGCTCCCCATCCGCACACCGGCCTGCAGACCGTGAGCTGGCTGTTCAGCGGAGAGATCGAGCACCGCGACAGCCTGGGCAGCCACGCGCTCGTACGGCCCGGTGAGCTGAACCTCATGACCGGCGGGTACGGCATCAGCCATTCGGAAGTCTCCACCGCCCGCACCACGACCCTGCACGGCGTCCAGTTGTGGGTGGCGCTTCCCGATGAACACCGGTACACCGGCCGGGACTTCCGGCACTACGTGCCGAGCCCGGTCCGGGTGGGCGGGGCAGACATCAGAGTGTTTCTGGGATCCCTCGCCGGTGACACCTCTCCGGTGCGGACGTTCACGCCCTTGCTCGGCGCCGAACTCGTCCTCGATCCGCGCTCGACGACCACGCTCCCGGTGAATGCCATCTTCGAGTACGGCCTGCTCGTCGACCAAGGGGATGTCCGCATGGCCGGAACACTCCTGCACCCAGCGGAACTGGGCTACCTCGGCACGGGAAACGACACGCTGACGCTGACGAACGAGACGGACACCCCCGCCCGGGCGGTGCTGCTCGGCGGAACGCCGTTCGAGGAACAGATCGTCATGTGGTGGAACTTCATCGGCCGCAGCCACGAAGACATCGCCGAAGCCCGGGAAGCGTGGCAGAACGCATCCGACCGCTTCGGCAGGGTCGATGGTTACGACGGCGACCGCCTTCCCGCACCCGCCCTTCCGAACGCCACCATCGCACCGCGCAAAAACCCGACGCGCCACTGAAAGGCACACGATGACACGGCCCACCTCCGCTCCGATCGTCCTGCAAGTGGACGCCAAGCACCGGTACGAAATCCTGGTCGACGGCAGAACCGCCGGCCTCACCGCGTACCGCGACCGCGACAACCAGCGCGTCTTCTACCACACCGAGATCGATGACGCCTTCGCCGGTCAGGGCCTGGCCTCGCTCCTCGTCCAGCAGGCCCTGACCGACGTACGTGCCTCCGGGAAGCGCATCGTGCCGGTCTGCCCCTACGTGGCGAAGTTCCTCAAGAAGCACGAGGAGTTCGCCGACATAGCCGACCCCGTGACTCCCGAAGTCCTGCAGTGGCTGGAGACCGTGCTGGCTAGGTGAGCTCCAGGCACTGACGAGTTCAGTGGCCCGCATCGCATCGTGCCGCTCTTGCGGAGTCGAGTGCGATCTCGTCCGTTTCCACCAGAGCGGCCGCCCGAGGCACATAGCCGACGGCGGCAGGCCAGGCCTGTGCTGGTGCGGGGCGCGGGTGCTTCTTTGCGTAGCACCCCACTGTGCGGTGAGGGACAACAAGCGTGCGCGGCCACGAGGGTCATGCTCAGTTCGCGCTCAGCTTGTCCCTCAGCTGGCCCCGAGAGGTGATCCCGAGCTTCGGGAAGATGCGGTACAGGTGCGCGCCGATCGTTCGCGGTGACAGATACAGTTCCTGGCCTATCTCCTTGTTGGAGAGGCCTTCCGCCGCGAGCTGGGCGATCTGCAGCTCTTGAGGTGTCAGCAGGTCCCAGTCGGTACGGCTTTGACGCTTGCTGCCCTCGCCCGCCGAGCGGAGTTCCTGGCGGGCACGTTCGTACCAGGGCTCCACACCGAGGGCCGCGAAGGACTCTCGGGCGATCCGGAGCGGGGTGCGGGCTTCCATCACGCGGCGATGCCGTCTCGCGCAGCGGCTGGCCCGGCACAGTATCGCCCGGATCACCCGCGCCCTCAACGATGCCGGCATCCCTTGACCGTCCGCTGCCGACCCCGGTCTCAACCCGCACCAGTCCGGCCGCCAGTGGATCCTCACCACGGTGCGGTCCATCCTGGACAACCCCCGCTACACCGGCCGCCAGGTCTGGAACCGGCAACGCACCGACCACGACCTCATCGACCCCGCCAACACCAGCCTCGGCCACCGGGACGTGCGCTGGAACACCCCCACCGACTGGATCATCTCCACCGCTCCCGCGCACCCGGCCCTGGTCAGCGAAGCCGACCTCATCACGGTCCAGCACCTCCGCGCCGACCGGCCAACCGCCCCGGCCACACCTACCTCCTGGCCGGACTGCTGCATTGCGGACTGTGCGAGCGCCGGATGGAGTCGTACTGGGCCCACCGACCCGCCTACCGGTGCCGGCCCGCGGCCACACCAGCGCCACCCCACCCTCCGCCAGGCAGACGCCCAATGCCTGCGTCCGCGAGGACCGCATCCTGCCCAACCGCCCGCCCCACTCATCCGCCTCACCGACCACCAGTCCGAACAAGACGGGATACCCCCAGCAGACGCCGTTGCGCGCCTCCGGGCCAAGACCCTCACACTGACCTTCGACCCGACAGCCCGGACCCTCACCGCAGACACGCCACGACGAGAAAGGATCACCATCGGCTGACCACCGCCCCGCACGCGCACACCGCAGGAAGGAGGAGGCCAGGAACCCCCTGAAACGACAAAGCACCCGTGCCCGGCCGGGAGCCGGAGGCGGGTGCCAGTTTCCCCTGCCCGCAAAACGGGCACCATGGGGCAATGATGTGTGTCCGAGGGGGGACTTGAACCCCCACGCCCGATAAAGGGCACTAGCACCTCAAGCTAGCGCGTCTGCCATTCCGCCACCCGGACCAGGTGTCTGCCGCCTGGCCGGGGGTGTTCCCCGCGGCGACATGGACAACAATACCAAGGTTTCGGAGTGCCTTTCACCTGCGTATCCGCGTCGCCGGAGCGGATGCTGGGGGCGAGGTGGGGGTGCGCCTAGAGTCTCACCATGGGTTACTGACTGACTACCGAGGGTTTGCGGGAGGTCATCATCGCCGAGCTGACCGCGGTCACCACGGCGTCCGCGTCCTCGGCAATCCTGAGCAGCTCGCCGACCGTGTCGTAGTCGGTTCCTCGCAACCTTCGTGCTGTCTCTCCTCGTACTGGCGGCGTACGAGGAGAGGCCAACCCGCGGTCCGTCACGTCCGTCCCCCTGGTGCAGTCGGTCCTGACGCTCACCATGCTGGGGCTGAGCCTGCTGCTGTTCGTGATGTACGTGAACTCGACGCTGCGGCGCATGCGGGTCAGCCATGTGATCGACCCGGGTCACCTGGGAGTCGTTCAGGGTGGTCGCGCGCATGCCCGCGGTCCGGCCCTCGGGAGAGGAGGAGACACTCGGGCCCGAGACCGCGTGGGTCGCCCATCATGGGCGGGCCGGAGTGCTGCGGGACGTGAACATCGCCCGGCTGGTCAGGGCGGCGCGGTAGCAGGGTGTCGTACTGCGGCTCATCCCGCGGATCGGGGACTTCGCCGTACCCGGAACACCCGTGCTCCTCGCCGTGCACGGAGGTCCCGCTCCTTCCCGGCGCTCCCTGAGCTACACCGTCTCCGTGGGCGTCGAGCGCACCTTTCCCTCGGGTTCAGGCTGCGACAGCTGTCCGACATCGGGCTCCGCGCGCGTGTCGCCTGCCGTGAACGACCCGACCACCGCCGTGCAGACCGTGGACCGCATCGTGCAGCTCCCGGCCGCCGTCTCCGGCCGGCCGCTCGACGCCTCGTTGCACCGCGACCGGCGCGGCCGCGTGCGCCTGGTGCAACTCGTGCCGCGCTGGACCGACTGGTGGATCCAGTGTTCACGGAGATCCGGGGTGCGCGGCGGGCAGCCCGCAGGTCACGCGGCGCATGCTCGCCGGGCTCGACGATCCGCTGCTGGTCGCCCCCGCGGACGGGCAAGAGCCGCTGGTCCGCTGCCGCGAACTGCTCGCGCAGCCCGTGGAGCGGACGGTCCCCGAGGCGGCCGACCGCGCCTTCGCTCTGCGGCCCAACCGACAGGGCATCGGATAGCCGTACGACCACCGGCTGGGCCTCGCACACGGTCGGGTAGCCACAGCCAGGCACTGCGCCCACGCCCTCACGTCAGCGGAAACGCCCCCAGATCCACCCCGCCCCCCTTCGCGAAGTCCGCCGCCACCGCCCGCACCTTGCGGTGCTGTTCGCGGGAGAGGGCGACCAGCATCCGGAAGGCGGTCGCCTCGTCGCAGCCGCGGCGAGCCATCAGGATGCCCTTGGCGCGTTCGATCAGGGCGCGGCCCTCAAGGGCGTCCTTGAGCTGACGGTTCTCGGTTCTCAGCGCCTCCAGGTCGTCGATCATGTCCAGGACCGCGCGCATCGCGTCCATGAGCGTGAGTGCGTGGTCCCGCCGTGAGGGGGGTGGCGCGCCCCCGGGCGCGTCGGCGGGGGCTTCCGGCATGGGTGCTGATCCGTCGGAAGTCATGCGGGCCATGGTTGTCGCGAAATCCCGGCGCCACCAGAGTTTCCGTGGAGAATGCGCAGACTTTCACCTCGATGTAATAGATGCGTAGATCTGGCTACGTCTGGCCGGGACAGGTGAGGCGGGAAGCGACTCAAGGTGCAGTATGCGATCAACTCCGGTTAACAGCAGGCAAATTACCATCGGATACAAGCCGAATGCCGGGCGAATCACGCACGCCCGCTGCTAGCCTCTGGCTTCCGCTCCTGACCGTGGAGCCCGGTACCTTTCCGTACCACTGGCACGTCCCGTACCGCCCCGCGCCGCGTCGAGACCGTACGCCGCGAGGGTCACCGCTCGCTCCTCCGCCCGTGTCCTCGGGCGGCTTCGGTGTCCGTCGCGCTGCACCGCCGACGGGCACGCGTTCTGGGGGGACTCCATGGCGCACGTCATCAATTCCCGTACGGATGCCCGCGAGGGGGACCGTACGGATCACCCCGGTGTCCAGGATCTCGGCGGGGGCGGCGACGGCGCCGCGCCCCGGCTGACCGTCCTGGTGCCCACGCGCAATGAGCAGGAAAGCGTTCCACTGCTCCTCGACCGGCTCGCTCCCGCGGTCGCACCGCTCGGCGCGGAGATCCTGTTCGTGGACGACAGCGACGACGGCACGGTCAAGGAACTCGCGGCGCTCGCGCCCGGCAGCCGCATACCCATCCGTGTGCTGCACCGTCCGCCAGGTGTGCGCGGCGGCGGTCTGTCGGGCGCGGTGGTGGCCGGCGCCCGGGTCGCGCGCGGCGACTGGGTCCTCGTCATGGACGGGGATCTGCAGCATCCGCCGGGGGCCGCGGCGCTGCTGGCCAGGACAGCGATGCGGGAGGGCGTCGACATCGCCGTCGGAACCCGGTACGCCGGTACCGGTCAGCCCGAGGGGCTCGCGGGCGCCGGACGCCAGGCGACCTCGTCGACCGCGACGCGCCTGGTCAAGGCCGCGTTCCCGCGTCGGCTCGCCACCGTCAGCGATCCGCTCAGCGGGCTCTTCGCCTTTCGCAAGGACGCGATCGACACCGATCTGCTGCGTCCCGTCGGCTTCAAGATCCTGCTGGAGATCCTGGTACGGCACCCGGCGGCCCGGGTCGCCGAGGTCGCGTACACCTTCGCGCCCCGCGAGGCGGGCCGCTCGAAGGCCTCGCTCCGGGAGGGGATCGCGTTCGTACGGCATGTCGGGCGGCTGCGTCGCGGAGTGGCGGGCGGGCAGCGGCAGCTGCTGCGGATGATCGCGTTCGGAGCGGTCGGGCTGTCCGGGGTCGCGGTGAACACGGCCGCGCTGTGGCTCTTCTTCGATCTGCTCGGCGTCCATCATCTGGTCGGCGCGGCTCTCGCCACCCAGTTCTCGACCGCCTGGAACTTCGTCCTCACCGACGCCGCCGTGTACCGCAAGGGACAGCGGCAGGGCACTTGGTATGGGCGTGCCGGAAGGTTCTTCGCGATGAACAACCTGCTGCTCGTCGCCCGGCTGCCGCTGCTGCAGTGGCTGGTGGTGGCCGGCATGGGCGTGCTCACCGCCAACGCCTTCACGCTCGTCCTCCTCTTCCTGCTCCGCTTCGTGGTCAGCGACCGCCTGATCTATCGGGGAGGCGAGCAGAAGGTCCAACGGCGTGACCCCGTAAGGATGTTGGTGGACTCCGACGCGGAAAGCGCCGAAGCGCCCAGCCGCAAACGGTCCGTGTACCTCCCCTATCGGTACGACGTGGCCGGCACCGTCACCATTGGATCCCAAATCCGGCTGCCCGAGCTGGAGTTCTTCCGCGCCCAGTGGATCCCGGACGCGGAGGTCGACATCGCGATACGGGTCGGTGACGTCGGCCGGCGCAGGCCGCGCCGCCGGGCAGCCCTCACCGAGGATCGCGGCGAGTCGGCAGCGCTGCGGTACGAGGAGCACCTGGGCCGCTTCGGCGCCAACTTCCGCGTACGCCTCGGGCCGCCGATCACCGTGGAGGTCGGTCCGCTCCTCGCCCGCTCCCCCCACGTCGTGTACACCAACGTCGTCGAGGCGTTGCTCCGCTTCGTACTGATCTCGCGCGGGCGGATGCTGCTGCACTCGGCCTGTGTCGAACTCGACGGACACGGCGTGATGTTGTCCGCACTGACCGACACCGGCAAGACCGCGACCGTACTGCGGCTGCTGCGCGAGCACGGCGGACGCTTCCTGTCGGACGACATGACCGTGGTGGACGCCAGCGGGCGGGCCGTCTGCTTCCCGAAGCCGCTCACCATCAGCGCGCACACGCTGCGCGCCGTGCATGCCGAGGACCTGACGAAGAAGGAGTGGCGACGGCTCAACCTCCAGTCTCGCCTGCACTCCAAGGGTGGCCGGTCGATCGCGCTGATGCTGGCCCGCTTCAATCTGCCGATCATGGGCATCAACGCGATCACGCAGATCCTGGTGCCGCCGCCGAAGTACAGCGTCGACCGGCTCGTGCCCTGCCGGCTCGGATCGAGCGTCGAGGTGAAGGACCTGTTCGTCATCGAGCGCGGGGCGCCGTCCCTGTACGACCTCGACGGTGCCGAGGCGTTGGAGCGGATGCTCGTCAACACCGAGGACGCGTACGGTTTTCCGCCGTACCGCTATCTCGCGCCCGCGCTGCGCATCGGCAGCCTCGACCACGCCGAACTGCGCGCCCGTGAGCGGGAGATCCTCGCCGGGTTCCTCTCCGGAGTGCGCACCCGGGTCCTCGCCTCGGACTGCTTCGGCTGGGCAGACGAGATACCGCGGCTGCTGGCCGGGGAGCGGCACACGTCGCGTACGGCTGCCGAGGCCTGGCCCCGGTGGGGGCTGCTGCCCGGCGCCGCCGCATGACTGAACGGTTCGTGCTCCCTTCGGGAGCGCCCCGCACCACCCCGGTGCCGGCCCCCTCCGGCGCCGGGGTCTCACTGCGCCGCGCCGCGCCCCTGGTCGTGGTGCTGCTCGTCGCCGCGTTTCTGCGCCTGTATCGGCTGACAGACACCGGGTTCAACAGTGACGAGGCGGTGTACGCCGGCACGTCGGCCTCGCTCGCCGGGGACAGCCAACTCGGTTCGCTCTTCCCGGTGTTCAGGGCGCATCCCGTGCTCTTCCAGTCGCTGGTCTCGCTGGCACTGCGGGTCCACGAGAGCGACTGGACGGCGCGCGCGGTCCCTGCGCTGCTCGGCGTGGCGACGGTCGCGCTGACGTACGGACTGGGCCGCAGACTGTACGGGCGGCGGGCCGCGCTCGTCGGGGCGCTACTGCTGGCCGTGATGCCGTACCACGTCGTGGTGAGCCGCCAGGTGCTGCTCGACGCGCCGATGACGCTGTGCGCGACCGGGACGCTGTACTGCGTCGTGCGGTACGCCGAATCGCCCGCGCCGCGCTGGCTGTTGGCGGCGGGCGGCATGCTCGGGCTCACCGTCCTCGCCAAGGAGACGTCGATCGTCTTCCTTGGTTCGCTGTACGCCTTCTTCGCGCTGACCCCGGCCGTGCGCACCCGCTGGCGGCATCTGCTGCCCGCGCTCGGCGCGATCGCGGTGGTGGCGGTGGCCCATCCGCTGTCGCAGGCGTTGTCCGGGCACTCGAAGGCGGGCGGGAACTATCTGCTGTGGCAGATGTTCCGGCGCGCCAACCACCCCTACTCCTTCTACGCGCACGAAGTCCGCTGGGCCGTCGGCCCGTTGGCGGTCCTGGCCGCCCTCGCCGGGCTGGTGTGGCTACGGAGGGAGAACACCTGGCGGGAGCGGCTGCTGGTGTGCTGGGTGGCCGTGCCCGCACTGTTCTTCACGGTGTGGCCGGTGAAGGGCTTCCAGTATCTGCTGCCCGCCGCTCCCGTGTTCGCGGTCCTGGCGGGACGCACGCTGACCTCGTTCCCGCGCGTGCTGCGAGCGCAGCGGATCGCGGCGGCGGCCGCCATCTGCCTGGTGGTCGTCTCCCTGGCCGTTCCGTCCTGGCTGCGGACTGCGCCGCAGACCGGCACCCGGTTTCTGGCCGGGACCGGCGGGCTGCCCGGCGGGCGGGAGGCGGGACTGTGGGTACGTACGAACGCACCCGAGGGGGCACGGCTGCTGGCCATCGGCCCTTCGATGGCCAATGTGGTGCAGTACTACGGGCTGCGGCCCGTCTCCGCGCTGTCCGTCTCGCCCGATCCGGCGCGCCGCAACCCCAGCTACCGCGCCGTCGAGAACCCGGACCGCGCCCTGCGGGACGGCCGCTTCCAGTACCTGGTGTGGGACGCGTACACCGCCCGTCGTACGCGCTTCTTCACCGCCAAGTTGCAGGAACTGGTGGGGCGTTATCACGGGGACGCGGTGTTCACGGCGCGGAACGCGGACGGGGTGCGGGTCGTGGTCGTCTACCGGGTGAGGGCGTCATGAATTCCCGGTTGAGGGTGGTGTTCGTCGCGGTGATCCTCCTGCTGCTCGCGGGAAGCGGCACCGCTTCGGCATCAACTCCGAGTCCTCGTACGCCGATTGAGCACTTCGTCTACCTCATGCAGGGCGACCGCACCTTCGACCACTACTTCGGTACGTATCCCGGAGCCGACGGGCTGCCGCCGCGGGCCCGCCAGGCGATCGATCTGAAGCATCCGGACGACGGTCTGGTCGCGCCATATCCGCTGCACGACGCCACACCCGTGTCGCCGGGTGCCGGGCCCCTATTGGTCCAACAGCAGTACAACCGCGGGCGGATGGACTCCTTCGTCGCCGCCTTCAAGCGGCAGGGCCGGGACGGGCGCGTGGCGATGGGCCACTACGACCGCCGGGACCTGCCCTTCTACTGGAACGCGGCGGACCGCTACGCACTCTTCGACCACTTCTTCGCGTCTTCCCTCGACGGCACCCGCGCCAACCGCGCCCACTGGGTGACCGGCGGCCCCGACCTCGACCGGCCGACCGTCTTCGACCGGCTCGAAGAGGCGGGAGTCAGCTGGAAGTTCTACGTTCAGAACTACGACCCGAAGCAGACCTACCGCACCACCTCCCCCACCGACCCGGCCACCCAGACCGTACGCGTACCGCTCCTCGACATCCCGCGCTTCGTCGACGACCCCAAACTCAACTCCCACATCGCCGATCTCAGCGAGTACTACCGGGACGTGGAGCGCGGAACACTGCCCGCCGTCGCGTACATCGCTTCGTCCGGCGCGGGCGAGCGCTCCGCGCACTCCATCCCGGCGGGACAGCGGCTGGTACGGGAGCTGACATCACAGCTGATGGTCAGTCAGTACTGGAGCTCATCGGCGTTGTTGTGGTCCTACGACGGGTCCGGCGGCTGGTACGACCATGTGAAGCCGCCTGCCGGGCGCGGGCTGCGGGTGCCCGCGCTGCTGGTCAGTCCGTACGTGGCACGCGGCGAGGTGCAGCACGGTCAGTACGAGGCGGCCAGCGCGCTGCGGTTCGTGGAGGAGAACTGGGGGCTGCGCAAGCTCGGCGGACGGACCACCGAAGTGCGCAGCCTGGCCGACGCCTTCGACTTCGGGGCGCCACCGCGGCAGGCCGAACTCATCCCCGACGACGTCCGGGAGGCGGCGTTTCCTGTGGCCCATAGGCCCTCGCCTCTGCCTGCGTACGCGGTGTACGGCGGAGCCTGCGCCGTGGTCGCGCTGCTGTTGTGGGGGGCGGTGCGGCCCACATGGCGTATGTCATGAGGTGGTTGGCGCTCTTCGCGATGGTCGTCCTGGGTGGTTGTCTGCTGCCGACACCCGCGTTCGCGGCGAGCAAGGTCACCGTCACCGTACGTACTGAGCCTCAACTGGCCGGAGTGCGCTTCGTGTTCGATGGGCGGACGGCCGTCACGGGCGCGAACGGCACGGCACGCTTCACGGGGGCGCACGACTTCGACGGTCACACACTGACAGTCGATGACAGTGAACTCGGCTCCTCCGATGAGGAGTTCAGCTTCTCCCGGTGGGCCGGGCAGCGGGACCCCGACCAGGCCTTCCGGCGCGCGGTGGAGGGGCTGCCGTTGCGCGCGGACTACACGGTGACGGCGGCTTTCACGGCACGCTACCGGGTGACGCTGCGCTGCGTCGACCAGGACGGGAAGGCGGTGCCTCGGGCCCTGGTGCCGAAGGTGACCGTACGCAGTGACACGGGTCGCACGCAGCGGCTGCCGGTGGGCCGTCCGGTCTGGCTGGACGGCTTGCGGCCCGTGTACCGCAAGAGCGTGCTGACCTCGCGGCGAGTCGGTTACGTGCTGCTGTCGGCCGACGCGTACGGCACCAACACCGTGGACGCCGGCCGGCAGCGGTTCCGGCCCGCCGAGGTGCGGGAGGTCACCTTCACGACACCCTTCCACGATCTGACCGTCTCGGCGCGGGACGCCGTATTCGGTTCGGCCGCCGGGAGCACCGCGCGGGTGACGCTGCCGGACGGATCCGTGCGCGCCATCCCATTCGGCGACGACCGGACGGCGACACTGCGCGATCTGCCGCACGGGCAGTACGAGGTGGAGGTGACCGGCGGCAACGGGCTGCGGGCCGCGCAGCAGATCCGTCTCTCACGGACCCGGTCCGTGGATGTACGGGTGGTCAGCAGGGCCGATCTGGCCCTGGCGGCCGGGATGTTGGCGACGGTGGCACTTGGTCTGCTCCTGGTGGGGCGGAGGCTGCGCAGACGGCGGGGTGGGGTATGAGACGAGCGGCGCTGGTGATGGTCCTGGCCTTGGTGGCGGCCGGGCTGCTGCCGTTGCCCGCGCCCGCGGCGGAGCCCCGGGCGCCGCTCCTCGCCTACTACTACCAGTGGTTCGAACGCTCCTCCTGGCAGCGTGCGAAGAGCGACTATCCGCGCCTGGGCCGGTATTCGAGCGACGACGTCTCCGTGATCCGTACGCACATCGCGTGGGCGCGGTCGGCCGGCATCGACGGTTTCGTGGTGAGCTGGAAGTCCAATGCCGTCAACAACCGTCGACTGGAATTGCTGTTGACCGAGGCCAGAGCGCAGGACTTCAACGTGGCGGTGATCTACCAGGGCCTCGACTTCCACCGCCGCCCGCTGGCGACCGCCCGCGTCGCGGCCGACTTCCGGCTGCTGCGCGACCACTACGCGCGGGACCCGGCCTTCTTCCGCATCGACGGCAAGCCGCTCACCGTGTTCAGCGGCACCTGGGAATACTCGACCGCGGACGTCGCGCGGATCACCGGGCCCGTGCGGTCCCGGATGACCGTCCTCGGCACCGAGAAGAATCCGGAGGGCTGCCGCAGGCTGGCGCGGGTCACCGACGGGGACGCGTACTACTGGTCGTCGGTGAACCCCGACACCAATGACCGGCACGAGACGAAACTGCGCGTCATGGCCGAGACCGTGCACCGGGCGAGCGGTTATTGGATGGCGCCGTTCGCGCCGGGTTTCGACGCGCGGAAGGTGGGCGGCACGAAGTCGGTACCGCGCGACGGGGGCCGGACACTGCGCGCCGAGTACGCGGCGGCCGTGGCCTCGGACCCGGACGTGCTCGGGCTGATCAGCTGGAACGAGTTCAGTGAGAACTCGCATGTGGAGCCGTCGGTGGCCCACGGCACGCAGGCCCTCGACGAGCTGCGCCGACTGCGTGGCCTGCCCGCCTCCGCCTCGCCGTCGGTACCGCCCGCAGCGTATGGGGCCGCCCGGCAGCAACCCCTCGGCTACTGGCCGGGTTTGCTGCGGATCCTCGGCTGCACCGCCCTGCTGGTGGGCGCGGTGGCGGGCCTTGCCCGGCTGCGGGGTGTCAGAACGAGAAGGGAGAGAAGAACATGAGCAGAGGTTCGCTGACCAGAAAGACACGCCGCGCCGCGCTGGCCCTCGCACTGGGGGTGGGCGCGGCGCTGTCGTTCACGGCTCCGGCGCAGGCCGATCTCCCGGGCGCTGATCCGCAGTTGGCGCGGGCGCCGTATCTCTCGGACGCCACGACCACCTCGGTCCAGGTGAACTGGGCGACCACGACCCAGAGTCGGGGATCGGTCCGCTACGGCCCGTTGGGCAACTGCACCGCCAACACGGCCACTTCGGCGACGCTCGGCAGCCCGATCACCGTCGGGTCGACCCGCGAGTACGCCAACTCGGTGACAATGACGGGGCTGAGCGCGAGCACCGGCTTCTGCTACCGCGTCTTCACCGCCTCGGGAACCGACCTGCTCGGCTCCCTGGCCACCCCAAGCTTCACCACACCCGATTCGGCCTCCTCGACCGCGCCCTTCACCTTCGCGGTGCTCGGCGACACCGGCGAGACCACGAACAGCGGCGTCAATGACGGCTCGGTGAACGTGAACCAGGCCAACGTGATGAGCCAGATCGCGTCGAGTGGCGCGCGCTTCGTCCTGCAGACCGGCGACAACACCCATCCGGGCACTTCGCAGACGCAGTACGGGGACCTCAACCAGACGGGCCCTGATGTGAGTTCGTGGTTCGGCCCGTCCTACTGGACCCAGCCCGGCATGCGCCTCCCCCTCATCGGCACGGTCGGCAATCACAGCATGACGGCCACCTATCTGTCGGTGTGGAAGCAGTCGGCGCTGACGGCGGCGTCGGGCGGCGTCTTCGCGATGGTCGACTATCCGTCGTACCTCGGCTCGAACGCGATCAGCTATCCGACGACGTACTACGCCTTCACCACCGGCGGCGTCCGCTTCTACGTCCTCGACACGGCGTGGGGGAACTCCAACACCGGCTCCGCGACCGGTGGTTCGTGCGGTGCGCACTGCGCGATCTACGAGCAGGACGCGCACGCCCACTGGCAGAACGGGTCCGCCGAGTACGAGTGGCTGAAGGCCGACCTCGCAGCGCATCCGACCGGACCGAAGTTCGCCTTCTTCCACTTCCCACTGCGCTCGGACAGCGCGAGCGAGCCGAGCGACACCTTCCTCGCGGACGTCGAGCAGACGCTGCTGGACGGCGGCGTCGACCTCGTCTTCAACGGCCACTCGCATCTCTACCAGCGCAACACCGGCGGCCCGGGACGGATCGTCTCTTACGTCACCGGGGGCGGCGGAGCCGATGTGCACTCCGTCGGCGAGAACGGCTGCTCGGCGACCGACGCGTACGGGATCGGCTGGTCCTACAGCCGCAACCGCGGCTCGGCCTGCGGCGCCGCGACCGCTCCGACGGACGACGCACAGGTCTACCACTTCCTGAAGATCACGGTGGACGGCACCTCGGTGACGGTCGCACCGACCAACTCCCTGGGGCTGACCTTCGACGTGCAGACCTACACCGTCACTCCGTGACCCGATCCTCCGCCGCCAGGAGCTGCAGGGACCGTACGAGCGTAGCCGCCGCTTCCTCGTCCAGCGGGGCGAGGAAGCGGCGCTCCATGTCACGGCGCGCCCGCTCGGCGCGGCGCAGGCAGTCCCGGCCCGCGGCGGTCAGCTCCACGATGTTCTTGCGCCGGTCCTGGGGGCTGCGGCGGCGTTCGACCAGGCCGTGGTCCTCCAGGCCGTCGACGAGCGCCACCATCGTGGTGCGGTCGACGCCGAGCCGTCCGGCCGCTTCGACCTGGGACAACGGGTATTCGGCGGAGAACAGTGCCAGCACGGCGAGCTCGTGCCCGTCGATCCCCAAGGGCGCCAGCGCCCCGGCGGACGCCCGGGCCAGCCGTTGTTGGGCGTGCTTGAGGAGGTAGCCCAGCCGGGATTCAAGGGGCGCGGGAGGCTGCTCAGCGGTCACACCCAGACTGTACCCAAGACTGATGGTCAGCGATCCTGATGATTTGTTAGGCTGACGGATGTCAGCGAACAACGCGTGCGCTTCGGCATCAAGACCACCCCCATGCATGTCTCCTACGAGGACATCCGCCGCGTCTGGCTGGAGGCCGACGCCCTGCCCGCGATCCAGGACGCCTGGCTCAGGGATCACCTGCTTCCCCTGCGCGGACCCAAGAGCGGCCATACGTATGAGAGTTGGACCCTGCTCGGCGCCCTCGCCGCGCAGACCGAGCGGCTGCGGCTCGGGCTGCTGGTCACCAGCAACCGCATGCGCCCGCCCGCTGTCCTGGGAAAGATCGCAACGACCGTCGACGTCGTCTCCGGTGGACGGCTCGTCATGGGCATCGGCGTCGGTGGCACACATCAGCCGTCCGGCGCGGGCGGGATCGCCGGGGCGAATCCGGCGATCGCGGAGTACGAGGCGTACGGGCTGACGCTCGTCCCGCCCGGCGAGGGAATCGCCCGGCTCGGGGAGACCGTTGAGATCCTGCGGCGGATGTGGACGGAGGACGCCTTCGACTTCGAGGGGCGCCACTACCGGCTCCGGGGCACGCGGAACGAGCCCAAGCCGGTGCAGCGGCCCGGTCCCCCGCTGCTGATCGGCGGCTGGGGCACCCGACTGTTGCGGCTGGTCGCCGAGCAGGCGGACATCTGGAACATCCCCGGACCGCCGCACAACGGCGTCGAGTTCATCGCCGAGCGCGCCCGCGTGCTGGACGCACACTGCGCGGACATCGGGCGGGATCCGCGGGAGATCACCCGCTCCGTGCAGGTCGTCGTCTCGTACGACGATCCCGGCGCCACCCGCGCGGTGGTCGCCGAGCTCATCGGCATCGGCGTGAACCATGTCGTCCTCACCCTGCCGGCGCCCTATCCGCCGGGCGTCGCACGCTGGTTGGTGGACGAGATCATCGAGCCGGTCGACGGGCGGCGCCCCGATATGGACGCCGCCCGACCTCATCTCACGGCATGAGGTGATAGTCCGGGAAGTTGCCGGGCAGCCGCTCCCCCGCCGGCCCCTGTGTCACGGCACGCACCAGCAGCTCCCCGCCCACGAACGCACCGCGCCACGATGCGCCGAAGCCTCCGAAGAGTTCGTCACGGTCACCGCGGGAACGGGGCTTGCCGTGGCCGACCTTGAACGCGCGGATCTGCGGGGCGAGTCGGTCATAGGTCGCCTCGTCGTCCGTGGAGAGCGTGGCGACGAGCGCGCCGTTCGACGCGTTCATCGCCGCGAGCAGCTCGGCCTCGGTGTCGACCAGGACGATGGTGTCGACCGGGCCGAAGGGTTCCGCGTGGTGCAGCGGTGAGGACGGGGGCGGGTTCAGGAGCGTGACGGGCTGGACGTACGCCGCCGTGTCCTGGCCGGGCAGGAAGCGCG
Organism: Streptomyces sp. NPDC001530; assembly: GCF_042894545.1. Lineage (NCBI taxonomy): Bacteria > Bacillati > Actinomycetota > Actinomycetes > Kitasatosporales > Streptomycetaceae > Streptomyces > Streptomyces sp. NPDC001530. The sequence continues at coordinate 493,523 of NZ_JBIAVS010000003.1, read as the reverse complement.
CATCGGACAGCTTGCCGCGGTGCAGCGGGACGGCGCCCCGGTCGATGGCCTCGGCGACCTGGTCGTGCAGTTCCTTGGCCTTGGCCGCGTTGATGACGGGACCGAAGTCCAGGGCGGGGTACGGGTCGTCGGGCTGCTCGACCGCGAGCGGGTGACCGATCCGCAGGGTGCGGACGGCCGGCAGGTACGCGGCGAGGAACTCGTCGAACAGCGACCGCTGGACGACGAAGCGCGGGTAGGCCGTGCAGCGCTGCTTGCCGTAGTCGAAGAGCTTGGGGACGACGGCCGTCAGCGCGTCCCAGTCCGTGAAGTTCCAGATGCCCCAGGTGTTGAGTCCTTCCTGTTCGAGTACATGCCGCTTGCCGAGGTCGGCGACGGCGGTGGCCACCGCGGCGCCCGTGTCGCGGCCGCCGACGAAGGAGACGCAGCCGATCTCGGGGGCGCGGACGAGCGCCTCCGACAACTCGCCGCCGCTGCCGCTGACGAGGGTGACGGGAATCCCTTCGCGCGCGGCGAGCGCGCTGGCCAGGGTGAGGCAGGCGACGCCGCCGTCGGTCGGGGTCTTGGCGATGACCGCATTGCCTGCCAATGCCTGTACCAGCAATGCGTGAACGAGCACGCTCATCGGGTAGTTCCAGCTCGCGATGTTGGACACGGGTCCGTCGAGTGCGGCCCGGCCTTCCACCATGGGCTCGATGCCGTCGACGTACCAGCGCACGCCGTCGATCGCCCGGTCCACGTCGGCCTGCGCGAGCCGCCAGGGCTTGCCGATCTCCCAGACGAGCAGGAGGGCGAGCAGTTCGCGGTGCTCGGTCAGCGCGTCGAGGGTGGCCGCCACGCGGGCGCGGCGTTCTTCCAGGGGCACGTGGCGCCAGGCGCGGTGCTGGTCGAGCGAGGCGCGTACGGCCTGTTGGGCGGTGGCGCGGTCCAGCCGTGGCGGGCCCGCGATGGGGCTTCCGTCGACGGGGCTGGTGGCGGGCAGCGCCCGGCCGTCCGCCTGCCAGGCGGAGTTCCAGAGGTTGAGGACACGGTCGTCCCGGAACGCCTCGGGGGCGACGGCGAGGCAGCGCTGCCAGGCGTCGGTCCAGGACGTGCCGGACTTCACGACGAGGGGGGTGGGGTTGAGGGTGGTTGCCATTCGGTGTCTCCGCTCTCGGTGCACAGTCGGGGGCGGGGGGCCTGGCTTCTGCGCAACCGCAGGATGCGTGGGGCCCGCGCGAACAGGGGTCGCGTACGTAAGGAGGAACGTAGTGAGAGTGTTCTGTTTCTGACAGTCACCCCACATTAACTATGAGTGACGTCACGTTCCGTTTCCAGCTGGGCCAGCACCAGCCGCGCCGTGTCGGTCGGTGTGCCGCCCACGCGCACCCCGACCGCCTCCAGGGCGTTCTTCTTCGCCTGGGCGGTGCCCGACGAGCCGGAGACGATGGCGCCCGCGTGCCCCATCGTTTTGCCTTCGGGCGCGGTGAAGCCTGCGATATAGCCGACGACGGGCTTGGTGATGTGGTCGCGGATGTACGCGGCCGCCCGTTCCTCGGCGTCGCCGCCGATCTCCCCGATGAGAACGATCAGTTCGGTGTCGGGGTCTTCCTGGAAGGCCGCCAGGCAGTCGATGTGGGTAGTGCCGACGACGGGGTCGCCGCCGATGCCCACGCAGGTCGAGAAGCCGATGTCCCGGAGCTCGTACATGAGCTGGTACGTCAGGGTGCCGGACTTGGAGACCAGGCCGATGCGTCCGGGCTTCGTGATGTCGGCGGGGATGATGCCCGCGTTCGACTGGCCGGGCGTGATCAGGCCCGGACAGTTGGGGCCGATGACGCGCGTGCCCTTCTTCGCGGCGTGCGCGTGGAAGGCGACGGAGTCGTGGACCGGGATGCCCTCGGTGATGACGACGGCGAGTCCGATCCGGGCGTCGGCGGCCTCCACAACGGCCGCCTTGGCGAAGGCCGGTGGCACGAAGACCACGCTCACCTCCGCTCCGGTCGCCTCCATGCCTTCGCGCACCGACCCGAAGACGGGCACGGCACGGTCGTCGAAGTCGACGGTCCGCCCGGCCTTGCGCGGGTTGACACCGCCGACGACGTCCGTGCCGGCCGCGAGCATGCGCCGCGTGTGCTTCATGCCCTCGCCGCCGGTCATGCCCTGGACGAGGACCTTGGACTCCTTGGTGAGAAAGATGGCCATGTCCCGCTCCTTCAGCTTGTGTTGGCGAGTTGGGCGGCACGGCGCGCGGCACCGTCCATGGTGGTGGCCTGCTGGACCAGGGGGTGCGCGCGGTCGTCGAGGATGGCGCGGCCGCGGACGGCGTTGTTGCCGTCCAGGCGCACCACCAGCGGCTTGGTCAACTGCACGGCCTCCAGGGCCTGCACAATGCCGTCGGCGACCGCGTCGCAGGCCGTGATGCCGCCGAAGACGTTGACGAAGACGGACCTCACGTCCGGGTCGGAAAGGATCACGGACAGGCCGTCGGCCATGATCTGCGCGGAGGCTCCGCCGCCGATGTCCAGGAAGTTGGCGGGCCGGGCTCCGCAGCCGGCGACCACGTCGAGCGTCGACATGACCAGGCCCGCGCCGTTGCCGATGATGCCGACCTCACCGTCCAGCTTGACGTAGTTGAGACCCTTGGCCGCGGCCGCCGCCTCCAAGGGATCGTCGTGCCCGGCGTCCTCCTCTCCCCAACGCGCCTGCCGGAAGCGGGCGTTGTCGTCGAGGGTGACCTTGCCGTCCAGGGCGAGAATCTGCCCCTGAGCCGTGCGGACGAGGGGGTTCACCTCGACGAGGACGGCGTCCTCACGGGTCAACACCTGCCAGAGCCGAACCAGGACGTCGACCGTCTGCGGGGGCAGACCAGCGGCCTGCGCGATCTCGGACGCCTTCGCCGACGTCACGCCCTCCGCCGGGTCGATGGGGATGCGCGCCACCGCCTCCGGCCTGGCCGCGGCCACCTCCTCGATCTCCATGCCGCCCTCGGTGGAGGCGATCGCGAGGAAGCGTCCGGCGGCGCGGTCGAGGACGTACGAGACGTAGAACTCCTTTTCGATGTCCACAGGCTGAGCCAGCATCACCTCGCGGACCGTGTGGCCCTTGATGTCCATGCCGATGATCCGGCGTGCCGTGAGCTCGGCGGCGGCCGGGTCGGCGGCGAGCTTCACGCCGCCCGCCTTGCCGCGCCCGCCGGTCTTCACCTGGGCCTTGACGACGACGCGGCCACCAAGCCGGCGGGCGATCTCCCGCGCTTCCTTGGGCGAGCCCGTGACCTCGGCCCGCGGCACCAAGATGCCGTGTTCCTCGAAGAGCCCTCGTGCCTGGTGCTCGTACAGGTCCATGATTCGGCTCCTGTCTTAAAAGTGCTGCACGACCCCTGGACATCACCCATCGGATGCGGGATAACAATCTTCATACAGTATCCGTCGACTGTATGCAATGTGCCGGGCATGGCTCACAACCAGCGACGCCAGCGCGCTCAAGGCAACGGACAAGTGAGGTGACCTGTGACGAAGGCTCTCGAAGGCATCCGCGTCCTCGACATGACGCACGTCCAGTCCGGCCCCTCGGCAACCCAACTGCTGGCCTGGCTGGGGGCGGACGTCATCAAGTTGGAGGCGCCGACCGGAGACATCACGCGGGGGCAGCTGCGTGACATCCCAGGCGTCGACTCCCTCTACTTCACGATGCTCAACAGCAACAAGCGGAGCATCACCCTCAACACCAAGACCGAGCGCGGCAAGCAGATCCTCACCGAGCTGATCCGCCGCTCCGACGTCATGGTCGAGAACTTCGGACCGGGCGCGGTCGACCGCATGGGCTTCACCTGGGACCGCATTCGCGAGATCAACCCGCGGATCGTCTACGCCTCCATCAAGGGGTTCGGGGACGGCCCGTACACCAACTTCAAGGCGTACGAGGTTGTCGCGCAGGCCATGGGCGGGTCAATGTCGACCACCGGCTTCGAGGACGGGCCACCGCTGGCGACCGGCGCGCAGATCGGTGACTCGGGCACGGGCATTCACGCCGTGGCGGGGATTCTCGCGGCGCTGTTCCAGCGGGAGAACACCGGGCGTGGTCAGCGGGTCAACGTGGCCATGCAGCATGCTGTGCTCAACCTGTGCCGGGTGAAGCTGCGCGATCAGCAGCGACTGGCACATGGCCCGCTCGCCGAATATCCCAACGAGGACTTCGGCGACGAGGTTCCCAGGTCCGGCAACGCCTCCGGCGGCGGCCAGCCCGGCTGGGCCGTCAAATGCGCACCCGGCGGCCCGAACGACTACGTCTACGTCATCGTGCAGCCCGTCGGCTGGAAACCGATGAGCGAACTCGTCGGACGGCCCGAGCTGGCCGACGACCCCGAATGGGCCACCCCCGAAGCCCGACTGCCCAAGCTCGAGAAGATGTTCCAACTCATCGAGGAGTGGTCGTCCACCCTCCCCAAGTGGGAGGTGCTGGAGAAGCTCAACTCCCACAACATCCCGTGCGGCCCGATCCTGTCCACCAAGGAGATCATCGAGGACGAGTCGCTGGTCGCCAACGAGATGGTCGTGAAAGTGCCGCACCCCGAACGCGGTGAGTTCATGACCGTGGGAAGCCCGCTGAAGCTCTCCGACTCCCCCGTGGATGTGACCAGTTCGCCGCTGCTCGGCGAGCACAACGAAGAGGTCTACATCGGCGAGCTCGGCCTCGGGGACGAAGAGCTGCGCCTGCTCAAGTCGAACGGGGTGATCTGACATGGTGCCCCAGGACCGCGCACTCAGGGTGCGGGCCCTCCTCGACGCCGTACGGGCCGAGGGACGGACCGCGCTCACGGCGCCCGAGGGCAAGGTGATCGCCGACGCGTACGGGATCGCCGTCCCTGGCGAGGAACTGGCGAGAGACACGGACGAGGCGGTGGCCTGCGCGGCGCGCTTCGGCGGGCCCGTCGTAATGAAGATCGTCTCCCCGGACATCCTGCACAAGACCGACGCGGGCGGCGTGGTCGTCGGCGTCGAGGGTGCGTCGGACGTGCGGGCAGCCTTCCGCAAGATCGTCGAGAACGCACGGGAGTACGACCGCCAGGCCCGCATCGAGGGCGTGCAGGTCCAGGAGCTGCTCCCGCAGGGGCAGGAGGTCATCGTCGGCGCGGTGACCGACCCGACGTTCGGGAAGGTCGTGGCCTTCGGGCTCGGCGGTGTGCTCGTCGAGGTGCTCAGGGACGTCACGTTCCGGCTCGCACCCGTGAACGCCAACGAGGCACTGTCGATGCTGGACTCGATCCGCTCGGCGCAGATTCTGCGCGGGGTGCGCGGTGCGCGGCCGGTGGACAGGCGGGCGATCGCCGAGCAGATCCACCGAGTCTCCGAACTCGTCGCGGACTTCCCGGAGATCGCCGAGGTGGACCTCAACCCGGTGATCGCCACCCCGGAAGGTGCCGTCGCGGCGGACATCCGCGTGATCCTCGCGGAACAGGCTCCCACCAAGCGCCGGACGCACACACGGGAGGAGATCCTCACCTCCATGCGTCGGCTGATGCAGCCCTCGTCGATCGCCGTGATCGGCGCCTCCAACGAACAGGGCAAGATCGGCAATGCGGTCTTGCGCAATCTCATCGACGGCGGCTTCTCCGGTGAGATCCATCCGGTGAACCCCAAGGCCGACGACATTCTGGGCCGCAAGGCGTACAGGAGTGTCACGGACATTCCGGGCGAGGTGGACGTGGCGGTGTTCGCCGTCCCCGCCCCGTCCGTGGCCCCACTCCTGGAGGAAGTTGGACGCAAGCACATCCCCAACGCCGTACTGATCCCCTCCGGGTTCGCGGAGAGCGGCCAGCCCGAACTCCAGGACGAGATCGTGGCCATCGGCGAACGGCACGGCATCCGGCTCCTCGGTCCGAACATCTACGGCTACTACTCGACGTGGCACGACGTGTGTGCCACCTTCTGCACGCCGTACGACGTGAAGGGCGGCGTCGCGCTGACCTCGCAGTCCGGTGGCATCGGAATGGCAATCCTGGGCTTCGCGCGCACTACGAAGACGGGCGTTTCGGCGATCGTCGGGCTCGGCAACAAGTCGGACCTGGACGAGGACGACCTGCTCACCTGGTTCGGCGAGGACCCGCACACGGAATGCATCGCGATGCACCTGGAGGACCTCAAGGACGGCCGCGCATTCGTGGACGCGGCCCGCGCCACGGTCCCGAAGAAGCCGGTCGTGGTCCTGAAGGCCGGTCGTACGGCGGCCGGTGCCAAGGCCGCCGGTTCGCACACGGGCGCGCTCGCGGGCGACGACGCCGTCTACGACGACATCCTGAAGCAGGCCGGCGTCATCCGGGCCCCTGGGCTGAACGAAATGCTCGAGTACGCGCGCGCGTTGCCGGTGCTTCCGACCCCCAAGGGCGACAACGTCGTGATCATCACGGGCGCGGGCGGCAGCGGCGTGCTGCTGTCCGACGCGGTGACCGACAACGGCCTCTCCCTGATGGAGATCCCGCCGGACCTGGACACGTCCTTCAGGAAGTTCATCCCGCCCTTCGGGGCCGCGGGCAACCCCGTGGACATCACGGGTGGCGAGCCGCCGTCGACGTACGAGGCGACGATCCGGCTGGGCCTTACGGACCCGCGCGTCCACGCGCTCGTCCTCGGCTACTGGCACACCATCGTGACCCCTCCCATGGTCTTCGCCGAGCTCACCGCGCGCGTGGTGGCCGAGTTCCGCGAGCGCGGGATCGAGAAGCCCGTGGTGGCGTCACTCGCGGGCGACGTCGAGGTCGAGGAGGCCTGCCAGTACCTGTACGAGCGGGGGGTCGTGGCCTACCCGTACACGACCGAGAAGCCGGTGGCCGTACTCGGCGCGAAGTACCGCTGGGCTCGTGCGGCAGGGCTGTTGGGGGGCGGGTTCATGACGTGAGTATGCGCGGGGGCGGTCGACGGTGCGCGTCGGCCGCCCCCGGGACCCGTAAGCGCACGAAAGGCATTTGGCAGGGGGCGCTGACCAGATCTTTCGACGCAAGGGGTGCTTGAGCGATATGACAACCACCGACTACTCAACGTCCGTCCCCTACAGGGAGGTGACGGACGTCAACGGCCGCGTCTACCGCATCGGTGAATCCGATCGGGACATCATGGGGCGACCACGCTGGACCATGGTGCTCTTCCCCTGGATGGGCATGCTGGGCATCAGTTCCTCGGAGTACGCGTTCACCTCGGCCGAGGACACACTGCACGAGGCACATCTCTGGAACAGCGGACACATTTTCTGGCTGATGGGTGTCTGGGTGTTCTTCCAGGCGGCCGTGGCCTTCCCGGCCGGACAACTGCGCGAGAGCGGGAAACTGCCCGCGCGGTACGCCATGATGCTCGGCGCGTTCGGCACGATCTGCGGCTACCTCTCACTGGCGTTCGCGCCGCACGTCATCGTCGCCTACATAGGCTTCGGCATGTTCAGCGGCATCGGAGCCGGCCTCGTCTACGCGACCTGCGTGAACATGGTCGGTAAGTGGTATCCGGAGCGCAAGGGCGGCAAGACCGGCATGGTCAACGGCGGCTTCGCCTATGGCTCGGTGCCCTTCGTCTTCCTGTTCACCTCGTACATGGACCTCAGCAACTACGAGAACGTCCTGGTGATGGTCGGCGTGATCTGCTGCTCCGTCGTCGCGTTCGCCGGCTGGTTCTTCAAGGACCCGCCCAAGGGCTGGTGGCCGGCGCACGCCGATCCGCTGAAGGTCTCGGACGACCCGAGGGTCCGGCGGGCACTGGAGAAGAACCCGCCGGCGGTGAAGCAGTACACCCCGAAGGAGGCTGCCCGAACGCCCGTCCTCTGGATGATGTGGTTCTGTCTCCTGTGCACGGCCGGGATCAACATCTTCGGCATCGCCTTCCAGGTGCCGTTCGGCAAGGACATGGGGTTCGCCGGCGGGATCGTGGCCACGGCGATGTCCCTGAAGGCCATCGTCAACGGCACCGGGCGCGGTGTGATCGGCTGGATCTCCGACAGGTTCGGCCGCCGCAACACGCTGATCATCGTGTGTCTGGTGCTGGGCTCCGCCCAGTTCGGTGTGCTGGTCTCCGGCCAGATGGGCAGCATGCCGTTCTTCCTGTTCTGCTCCATGGTCTCCGGATTCGGTGGCGGCGCGATCTTCCCGCTGTTCGCGGCCATGACGGCGGACTACTTCGGCGAGAACAACAACGCCTCCAACTACGGGATGGTTTACAGCTCGAAGCTGATCTCCGGGCTCGTGGGCTCCGGCATGGGCGCGGTCGTGGTCGGCGCGTGGGACTACGAGGGTGCCTTCGTCATAGCGGGCTCCATCGGTCTGGCGTCGGCGGTTCTCGCCCTGTTCCTCAAAGCCCCGGGCAGGCCGCAGGCCACCCGGCGCATCGTTCCCAACCCGCAACCGCTCGGCGAGGAGATGGCGTAATGACGGCGGAACCCATCGCCGCGAAGAACGCGTCGGACGACCCCGACGCCTCGAAACGCGCATACCGTGAAGTCACCGACTCCCGGGGACGTGTCTACCGGATCGGCGAGACTGACCGGGACATCCTGGGCCACTCACGCAAGTTCATGGTGTACCTGCCATGGATAGCCATGATGGCCATCAGCGTCTTCGAGTACGCGTACGGCTCGGCCGAGGACACCTTGTCCCACGCGCACGGCTGGACGCAGAGCAACACCTTCTGGATCCTGAGCGTCTGGGTCTTCTTCCAGGCCGGCATAGCCTTCCCCGCGGGCTGGTTGCGGGAGAAGGGAATCCTGACGGCCCGCAAGGCCATGTACGTCGGCTCGGTCATGTGCGTGATCGGCTTCCTCGCCCTGTCGCACCTGGGCAACGTCCTCCTGGCCATCCTGGGCTTCGGCGTCATCGGCGGCATGGGCTCCGGCCTGGTGTACGCGACCTGCATCAACATGGTCGGCAAGTGGTTCCCCGAGCGCCGTGGCGCGAAGACGGGATTCGTCAACGGCGGATTCGCGTACGGCTCCCTGCCGTTCATCTTCATCTTCAACTACGCGTTCGACACGGCCAACTACCACCGCGTTCTGGACCTCATCGGCTGCTACGTGATGATCGTGGTGCTGTCCTCCGCGTTCTTCTTCAAGGACCCGCCGAAGAACTGGTGGCCGGCGGACATCGATCCGTTGACGTACGGCGGCACCGAGAAGGGTGCCGCGAGCCTCGCCAAGAACCCTCCCGCGGTGAAGCAGTACACGCCCAAGGAGGCCATCAGGACCGGCATGCTGCCGCTCATGTGGATCGCCCTGGTCATGACTGCGGGTGTGTCGATCTTCGGAATCTCCTTCCAGGTCGACTTCGCCAAGGAGGTGGGCTTCGGCCCGCTGGTGGCGGCCTCGTCGATGGGCGTCATGGCCGTCATCAACGGCATCGGACGGGGAGTGGTGGGCTGGCTGTCCGACACCTGGGGCCGCAAGCAGACCCTGGTGTTCGTCATCGTCGTCCTGGGTCTTGCCCAGTTCGGCGTGATCTGGGCCGGTGACATCCACAGCGAGTCGCTGTTCCTGTTCTTCGCCTTCCTCTCCGGGTTCGGCGGCGGGGCCTTCTACCCGATGTTCGCGGCTCTGACGCCGGACTACTTCGGCGAGAACTACAACGCCACCAACTACGGGCTGGTGTACAGCGGCAAGCTGATCAGCGGCCTGTTCGGTGGCGGGCTCGGCTCCATGGTGGTCGCCGCCTGGGGTTACAACGGCGCCTACGCGCTGGCCGGCGGCATCTCAATGGTGGCGGCGGCGATCGCTCTGCTGCTGAAGCAGCCGGGACGGACCCGGGCGGGCACCTCGGCTCCGCAGCCGCAACCGGTCGGCTGAGGAGGGTAGTCCGGACAACGGGCGGCCCTTCCCACGACACTCGTCGTGGGAAGGGCCGCCCGTTTCGTTTGTCAGGACTGGTGACGCTTTTCGCGGAGGGCCGCGAGATTGTCGTAACCGATCTTCGCGTGCTTCAGCGACTGTCCGGGGTCGGTGGCGCTCGGGGCGTTGTCCTGCTCGACCATCGGGTTGTGGTAGTTCCTGGCACCGACGCGCGTGAAGAACGTGGTGTAGTCGATGACGCCGGTGCCGAACGGCACCATGTCGTATCCCATGCCGTTGGTGGTGTTGACGGTGCCGTCCTTGGCGTGGAAGAGCGGGTAGCGCTTGTTGTGGCAGGCGACGAGCCCCGCGGGATCGAAGACGTTCTCCTGAGGGGAGCCGTCGTGGGCCGTGTACGTGTGGAACTTGTACTGGGCCACGTGCGCCCAGAAGATGTCCATCTCCAGCCAGACCACCTTCGGGTCGGTGATCTTGAGGAAGTACTCCAGCTTGCGGATACCGGAGCTGCGGGTGGGGCGGCCCTGTGCGTCCAGCGGGCCACCGTCGAGCAGGAAGCCGTATGCCGCGTCGTGATTGTGGGTGTACAGCTTGATGCCCTCGCGGCGGGCGATCTCGCCGAGCGCGTTCCACTTGTCGGCGGCCACGTCCCAGTCGGCGCGGTAGGCGCTGCCGGTGGGGTCGCCGCCGGTGCCCATGTGCGCCATGCCGAGGATGTTGGCGATCTCCAGGTGCTTCTTGAAGGTGTCCAGGTCGGACGTGGTGAAGGGCCAGGACGGCGGTATGAAGCCGTGGTTGCCCTGCGCCCGCAGCCCGGACTCGTCGAGCCAGGAGCGCAGCAGCTTGGCGCCCTCGACCGACTCCAGGCTCGCGCCGCCCGGCGCATTGGCGTGCTGCCCGTATCCGGCGAACTCGACCTGCCGGTAGCCGAAGCGCGAGAGCTGCTCGAAGACCTCGCGGAACCCGGAGGGCAGATCGCTGGCGAGCGGGTCGCGGCCTGTCGCGTCCCTGACGGTGTAGAGGATGATGCCGCGCCTGTTCGGAGGGACGAGGACGTCGCCTCCGCGGTCCTGGCCCCCGTCGCCGTCCTGGGCCAGGGCGGGGGAGGCGCCGAAGACGGGTGCGGCGATCGCCGCGGTCGCGGCGGCGGTGCAGGTGCTGAGGAAGCGGCGGCGGCTGACGCCGAGGGTGCGACGCAGGGCTTCGCCGGTTCTGGATTCGTCGTTGAACGCGGTCACGGCTTCTCTCTTTCGGGTCGGTGTTCAGCGCTGGCGGATGCCGGACGGTCTGCTGCTTGTACGCAGGTCAGACGCGTACAGGTCACGCTGCGAGACGCGTTGTCAGTGGCGCGTGCTTCACTTTCTGTAGTCGCTCGTCACGGCTTGTCAGGCCTCGTCAGGTGAGGCCGGCCAGGTCGAGCAGCAGGGATTTCACTTCGGTGGCCGCGACGCGGCCGGTGACTGCGCGGGGGGTGGAGCAGATGATGAGCGGACCTTCGTCGTCGCTCAGGGGAAGGCGGCCGTGGCTGCCGCGAATAGGTGAGGGGTCCAGGGGCACGACCGCCATGCGGTAGCGCATGCCGAGCTTCTTGCGGGCCAGAGCCGTGGCCGCCTTCACCTTGACGTAGGGGTCGAGGGGATCCATGAAGAGCTCGACCGGGTCGTAGCCGGGTTTGCGGTGGATCTCGACGAGCTGCGCGAAGTCGGGCGCGTGGGCGTCGTCGAGCCAGTAGTAGTACGTGAACCAGGCGTCCGGCTCCGCGACGGCGACGAGTTCGCCGGAACGTGGATGGTCGAGGTGATGGGTCTTCTTGCCTTCGTCGTCGAGGAGTTGCTCGATGCCGGGCAGGTCGGCGAGCGCTGCCTTCGTGGCCTCCAAGTCCTCTGGACGTGGCACATAGACGTGGGCGATCTGGTGGTCGGCGACCGCGAAGGCACGGGAGGCCATCGGGTCGAGGTACTCCATGCCGTCCTGCGTGTGCACTTCGAGGAGTCCGGCGCGGCGCAGGGCGCGGTTGATGTCGATGGGGCGGTCCGCGCGGGTGATGCCGTACTCGGAGAGCGCGACGACGCTGCGGCCTTCGGCCTTGGCGTCGTCGAGGAGGGGAGCCATGGCCGCATCCAGGTCCGCGGCCGCCTGGAGGGAGCGCGGGTCGTCGGGGCCGAAGCGCTGCAGGTCGTAGTCGAGGTGGGGGAGGTAGCAGAGAGTCAGGTCCGGCCGGCGGGTGCGGTTGATGTGGCGGGTCGCGTCGATGATCCACCGGCTGGAGACGAGGTCGGCGCCGGGACCCCAGAAGTGGAAGAGGGGGAACGTGCCGAACTGGTCGGTGAGTTCGTCGTGCAGGGCCGGGGGCCGGGTGTAGCAGTCGGGTTCCTTGCGGCCATCGGCGTAGTAGACGGGACGGGGAGTGACGGTGATGTCGGTGTCAGCGCCCATGGCGTACCACCAGCAGATATTGGCGACCGTGTAGCCGGGGCGCGCGCGCCGGGCGGCGTCCCACAGCTTGTCGCCGGACACCAGGCCGTTGTGCTGACGCCACAGGAGTACGTCGCCGAGCTCGCGGAAGTACCAGCCGTTGCCGACGATGCCGTGTTCGGAGGGGTGGGTGCCGGTGAGGAAGGTGGACTGGGCGGCGCAGGTGACGGCGGGCAGGACAGTACCCAGGGGCGCCTGGGAGCCGGACTGTCCCAGGGCCTTGAGGTGCGGCATGTGGTCGAGGAGACGGGGGGTGAGGCCTACGACGTCCAGGACGAGGAGAGGGGTGGGACGGGGGTGCTCGTCGAGGCGCTCGGGCTGAGGTGTCGGTGCCGGAGGTTGGTTCACGGCAGCTCCTTGAGGCCGAGGTCCGTCAACAGGTCGCGGGCGAGGGCGAGTTCGGCGGCGGTGCCGTCGGCGAGGTGGGCGCGGGCGCGGGGGCGCAGCTCCGGCGGGAGGGCCTGCCAGGTGTAGGTCTCGACCTCCAGATGGCGGGTGAGCGGGTGCGGGCCGCCGACGAGGTGGGCGAGCGCGGCCTGGAGTACGGGGAGTGTGGAGGTGAGAGGCGCGGCGGGGGCCGCGTGCAGCGGGACGTGGAAGTGGGCGCGCCATGGCGAGGCGTCGGGCAGGGCGTCGCCCGTCAGGGCCTCGCCGAGGTCGTCGGTGCCGCGCAGGCCGGCGGATGTCCGGGTGCGGGTCTGGTGCAGGAAGCGGGGTTCGTCGAAGGCGGCGAGGGCGGTGCGGACTTCGGGGAGATGGGGGTGTTCGGCGTGCAGGGCGGCCGAGAGCTGCGACTTCACGACAGGGACGCGGGCTTGGGTGAGCGCGTCCAGAGCGGTGTGCGGGTCTTCGAAGGAGGTGGCGAGGTGACAGGTGTCCACGCAGATGCCGATGCGGTCGTGGCCGATCGCGGTGAGCGGGGTGAGGGCGTCGGTGGTGGTCTCGACGGTGCAGCCGGGTTCGGGTTCCAGGCCGACGCGGATGGAGCGGCCGGTGAGGTCGTGCAGGGCGTCGAGGCGTTGGGCGAGCGTGCTCAGCGCGGTGAGGGCGGTCGCCGCCCGCTCGTCGTCGTACGCGGTGCGCCAGGCGAGGGGCAGTGTGGAGATGCTGCCTTCGGTGACGTCGTCGGGAAGGAGCTGGGCGAGGACGCGGGCCAGGGAGGTCGTGTGGTCGAGCCGCTCCGGGTCGGCCCAGTCGGGCTTGTAGACGCGGTACTTGACCTCTTCGGCGCCGAAGCCCTCGTACGGGAAGCCGTTGAGGGTGACCACTTCCAGGCCGCGGCGGTCGAGTTCGGAGCGCAGGCCGCGCAGCGCGGACGGGTCGGTGACCAGCGTGTGGGCAGCGTCCTTGGCGAGCCACAGGCCAATGCCCAGGCGGTCGCGGCCCAGACGGCGGCGGACGGGTTCGCAGTGGTCGCGGAGCTGGGCGAGGACGCCGTCGAGGGTCTCGGCCGGGTGGACGTTGGTGCAGTAGGCGAGGTGGACGGTGGAGCCGTCGGGGTGCCGGAAGCGCATCGCTCACTCCCCGCCGCGAAGGATGGAGTTGCCTTCGTGGGTCGCGTCGGTGCCGGTCACGTCGAGAGACAGCCGTCCGCTGAGCCCGTAGAAGGCCACGGGGTTACGCCACAGCACCCGGTCGACGTCGTCGTTGGCGAACCCGGCCTTCAGCAGGGCGTCACCGACCCGGCGGGTCTTGAGGGGGTCGCTCCTCCCCCAGTCCGCGGCCGAGTTGACGAGCACCTGCTCCGGCCCGTACTCGCGCAAGATCGCGACCATCCGGTCCTCGTCCATCTTGGTGTCGGGATAGACGGAGAAGCCCAGCCAGCAGCCGCTGTCCTTGGCCTCCTTCACGGTGGTCTCGTTCAGGTGGTCGATCAGGACCCGTTCGGGGGAGAGAGCGGACTCGCGGACGGCGTCCAGGGTGCGGCGCAGGCCGGCCAGCTTGTCGCGGTGCGGGGTGTGGACGAGGGCGGGCAGCCCGTGGTCGGCGGCGAGCTGGAGCTGGGCGGCGAGGGCGGTGTCCTCGGCGGGGGTCATCGAGTCGTAGCCGATCTCGCCCACGGCCACGACCTGGTCCTTGACGAGATAGCGGGGCAGTTCGTCGAGGACGGGGACGCAGCGGGGGTCGTTCGCCTCCTTGGGATTGAGGGCGAGCGTGCAGTGGTGGGCGATGCCGTACTGGGCGGCGCGGAAGGGTTCCCAGCCGAGGAGCGAGTCGAAGTAGTCGAGGAAGGAGGCGGATGAGGTGCGGGGCTGGCCGAGCCAGAAGGACGGCTCGACGACGGCGCGGACGCCCGCGGCGTGCATGGCCTCGTAGTCGTCGGTGGTCCGTGACGTCATATGGATGTGGGGGTCGAAGATGCGCATCAGGACTCCTTGCCGGAGGTGCCGGACGTGCCGGAGGTGCCGGGTCCCGCGGATGCGCCGGGGCTTCCGGAGGCACCGGGGCTTTCGGACGTTCCGGTGGGGGTGGCCGTGGGCTCGGTCAGGGCCAGGACGCGGTACAGGTCCTCGGGTACGGGACGGCCCGCGGCGGCGCGTTCGTCGGCGTAGTCGGCGAGCATGCGGGCGAGTTCGGCGTCGGCGCGGGCGCGCCGGGGCAGGTCGGCCACCTCGTCGAGGGCGACACCGGTGAACAGGCACTTCAGGACGGCATGGCGCCAGTTGTGGGCGTCCAGGTGCTCGGCGGCGTACGGACCGACGGCGGCGGCGAGGAGCCGGGTGTCGTTGGTGCGCAGGGCGTCCTCGACGAGGGGTAGTGCGTCGGGGCCTGGCACCAGGTGCGGCAGGGCGTGCAGGACGGCTCGGCGTTCGGCGGCGGTGCCCTGGCGGTAGACGCGGGTGAGTGCGTCCGGGTCGGCGCGGGCGGCGTGCAGGAGGAGCACGCGGGCGGCGTCGGCGTACTCGGGCCCGCATCGGCGCCCGGCCTCGGCGATCCGCAACTCCCAGACGGAGATGGGGCCGTGCGTGCCGGGGTGGGCGGCCGCCTCGTCGAGGGCCTGGTCGAGCCAGGCGCGGGCGGCTGAGCCGAGGTGGGTGTTCAGCCGGGCGTGCAGGGCGGCGAGGGCGGGCTGGGCCGGGTGGCCGACCTGGCTGGGTCGGCCGCCGTGGTGGTGCTCGCTGTGCGGGCCGCCCTGGTTGTCCTGACCGTGCTGGCTGTGCGGGCCGTGCGGGCTGTGCTGGGTGCGGTGCGGGTGGCTCATGGGGTTCTCCCTTCGGGGCCCTTGGGGATCGCCCGGGCCGCGCGGTGGAGGAACGGGAGGGACAGTTCGGCGAAGTGGGGGCCCGCGTGGGAGTGGCGGGGCAGTTCGACGACGGTCAGGGCCTGGTAGCCGGTGGCGGCCAGGGCCTCGAGCACGGGCGGGAAGTCGATCTCCCCGTCCCCGAACGGGAGGTGTTCATGAATGCCGCGGCGCATGTCCTCGATCTGGACATGGCGCAACCAGGGGGCGGCGGCGCGTACGCAGTCGGCGGGAGGAAGGGGTTCGAGGCACTGGCAGTGACCGATGTCGAGGGTGAGGCCGAGGGCAGCCGGATCGCCAAGTGCTCGGCGAAGACGGTGGAAGTCGGCGAGGGTGGCGAGGAGGTGGCCGGGTTCGGGTTCGACAGCGAGGGGGACGCCGGCGCGGGTGGCGGCGTCCAGCACGGGGGCGAGCGCCTCGGCCAGGCGTTTCCACGCGGTGTCCTCGTCCGTGCCGGCCGGGGTGACTCCGCTGAAGCAGTGCACGGCGTGGGCGCCGAGGTCGGCGGCGACCCGCACGGCCCGGATGAGCAGGTCGACGCGGCGCGCACGGTCGTCCGGGTCGGGGTCGAGGAGCGAAGGACCGTGTTTGCGCCGCGGGTCGAGGACATAGCGGGCGCCGGTCTCCACGGTGACGCCAAGTCCCAGCGTGGCCAGCCTGTGGGCCACCCTGCGGGTGCGGGCGGCCAGGTCAGGGGCGAGGGGGTCCAGGTGCATGTGGTCGAGGGTCAGGCCCACGCCGTCGTAGCCGAGGTCGGCGAGGAGGGAGAGTGCGTCGTCGAGACGGAGGTCGGTGAGGCCGTTGGTGCCGTAGCCGAAGCGGAGGGGGTGGGGCACCGGGGCGGGGCTCGCTTGGGCGGTCGGGCGGGGGCGGGGGCTCGTGGTCATGTGACGCTCACCTTCCTCGCGAACGTGCGGGCCGCTGGGGCGAGAGCGGCGGTCAGGAGAGCGGTGACAGGGGCACCCGCGCGGGCGGCGAGGGTGGCCTGGAGGGGGATCATGGCGCGGATTCCACCGCCGACGGCTCGTTGGGTGAGCGGGGGTGAGGGGTTCAGGGCGGCGTGGAAGAGAGGGCGAGCGGAGGTGGCTGCGTAGGCGAGGGTGAGGGCTTCGCGCAGGGTGTCTGTCACGGGGTTCGGGGAGGGGCTGGGGCCTGGAGCGGCGCCGGATGCTTGGCCGCGTCTCGCCGTCGGGGCGTCAGCGCGTCCTGGGTGCCGAGCCGTTGAGGCATCGCCGCCCGGCCGCCCCGCGCCCGACCGGCGGTTTGACAGTGCCCAGGCCAGCGCACCGGTCGTGGCCAGCCCTGCCAGCGGTGCCACCGACGAACCGCCCTGCGTCTCGCCGCGCGACACCGTCGTCACCGCGAGGGTGTGGGTGGCCATCGTGAGGGCAGAGGGGAGGGCGCGGCGGGCGATGCGACAGGCGGCGGTCACGCCGAGAAGCACGTCGGCGGCGCGCGCAGCACGCCCAGTGGTCTCCGTGGAGAGCAGCCGACCCCGGCTGCGAGGCCTGGCAGCGGTGGCCACAGCGCCAAGCAGCACATCCCGCCCGGGCGCGGCACGTCCGGTCGTCGCCGCGCCGACGAACCGACTCTGGCTCCCAGCCGTGCCAGCGGTCGACACAGCGCCGAGTGGCACGGCCGGGTCGCTCGCAGCACGTCCGGTCGCCGGCACGCCGACGAGCCGATCCCGGCCACCGGCCGTACCGCCGGTGGCCACAGCGCCGAGGAGTACGTCCAGGCCGCGCGCGGTTGCCATCGCGGCAGGGCCGGCGGGGGTTCGTTTGAGCGTGAGGTCGTATGCCCAGACGGTGGCCGCGAGGGGGGCGGCGATCGCGAGGGAGGGGCGGCCCGCGCGGGCTGCCAGGGCGAGGCCCGCCGCCGTCAGGGCTCCGGCCGCCGCGAGTGCCGCGGCCGGGTGGATGCGGCCGGAGGGCAACGGGCGGTGCGGGCGTTCCACTGCGTCCTCGGCTCTGTCGGCCCAGTCGTTGAGGGCCATGCCCGCCTCGTAGAGGCAGAGGGAGGAGCCGATGGCGAGAAGGGTGCGGCAGTTCGGGCGGGTGCCGACGGCGGCGGCCCCCGCGAGGGCGTCCCCGGGGACGGTGAACAGGGCGGGCAGGCGCAACAGTTCGGCCCAGGCCCAGGCATTCGCTCGCGCCCTCGTGCCCAACCCGGCCGCACCGCCTGCCCTGGCCACGCCGGCTGCACCGCCCGCACCGGCCACCCCTGCTGCACCGCCCGCCCCAGCCAACCCGGCCGACGCACTCGCCCCGGCCAGCCTCCTGGGGGCGCCCTCGCTGGCCAGCCCAGTGACCGCACTCGCCCAAGCCCATCCAGTCACCGCACTCGCCCTAGCCAGCCCAGCCGCGGCGCTCGCCCTCGTCAACCAGGCCGTCGCGCCGACCTCAGCCACGCCCACCGACTCGCTCAACCCAGCCGGCTCGCGCTCCCCAACAGAGGCGCCCGGTCGGGCCGTCGTAACCCGCCGCAACCTCACCAGCCCTCCCCCGCAAGTCCCCGCAGCCGGCCCGCGAACCCCGCCAAGGCCGCGTACTGCTCGCCCAGTGCCGAGGGCCCGTCCCCCACTGGGTCCTTGAAGTAGAAGGCGAGTTCGCTCAGTGGGCCGGTGAGGCCGGCCTCGTGGGCCCGGGCGGTCAGGCGGGCGAGATCGAGGACCAGGGGGGCCGCGAGCGCGGAGTCGCAGCCCTGCCAAGTGGTCTGGAGGATCATGCGCGTGCCGAGGAAGCCGTCGAAGGCGATGTGGTCCCAGGCGGTCTTCCAGTCGCCGAGGGCGGGCACGTCGTCGATGTGGGTTTCGCCCTCGGGGGCCGTGCCGAGGGTGTCCGCCAGGACGCGCTCCTTGCCGGCGTTCTTGGCCGCGGCGGCGGCCGGGTCGGCGAGGGCGGCTCCGTCGCCGCCGCCCAGGAGGTTCGTGCCGGACCAGGCGCGGACCGTCAGCGCGCGCTGGGCGAACATCGGGCCGAGCACCGACCGGAGCAGCGTCTGGCCGGTCTTGCCGTCGCGCCCCGCGTAGGGCAGCCCGCTGGAGTCGGCCAAGGACGCCAGCGCCGGGTGGTGCAGGCCCGTCGAGGGGGTGAAGTTCACGTACGGGCAGCCGGCCCGCAGCGCCGCCGCCGCGTACAGCGAGCTCGGCGGCAGTCCAGCCCCGCCCCCGCCGCCGGCGCCCTCCGTGAAGGCCGCCCCGGCACGAGCACCCTCCATGGAAGCCACCCCGCGGGGAGCCGCCACCCCAGAAGCCACCCCACCCGGAGCCGCCTCCGTCGAGGCCACGTTCACCACGACCGCCCGGGTCAGTCCGTGTCGGCGTACGAAGTCCCGTATGTCCGTGGCGAAGGCGTTCACAAGTTGAGCCGGGTCGCGGGTGTCGCCCGGGACGGGGCCGCCGGGTCGGATTTCCCGGTCGGCGGCTTCCAGTTCGGCCGCGATCGCCGACGGGAGGCCGTGTGGGAGGACGCCACCGGCGACCAGGGCCTCTGCCCGTTTCGGGAGCGGGCAGTCCACCGTGTCATGGCCGCCGAAGACGAGGGACGGCAGGGCGGGCAGGCCGCAGTCGGCGAAGAGGTCGGTCTCGGTGACCATGCCCGTCGGGGCGTGCAGGCCGGCGGTGACGGCCGCGCAGCCCGCGATGACGGTGGTGGCGACGGAGCCGCGCGCTCCGATCAGCCACACCCCCACCCGGGATTCGGAAAGGGACGCGGACATGGGCAGCCTCCTTGTCGTACGTCAGCCAGGAGATGTGTCAACCAGGAGATTCGTCAGCCGGGAGAAATGGCAGACGGGAGGAATGGCAGACGGGAGATATCGCAGACGGGAGACACATCAGCCGGTAGAAGCGAGGGCGAGACGGCGGGCGGGAGTACGGCGTCTCCCGCCCGCCGCCGTTCAGTCGCCCGGCGAAGCCGTGTGTGCCAAGGGCTTCGTGGGCAGTTCCTTGATCCGGACGTTGCGGAAGGACACCTCGTCGTCGGCCCCGTGGTTCTGGATGCCGACGTGCCCGTCGCGCAGGCTCCGTGCCGGATCGGTGTTGGTGAAATCGTTGATCTTCACGCCGTTGAGCCAGACGCGGAGCCGTTCGCCCTCCACGCGGATCTCGTACGTGTTCCACTCCCCCGGCGGGTTCAGCGCGCGGTCGCGCTTCTCGATGTCGGCGGACTGGAAGCTGTACACGGCCCCGGTCGTGCGATCGGGGGCATCGGTCGCGTCGATCTGGATCTCATAGCCGTTGTTCACGGCAGACCAGGGGTCGTCGGAGGCCGGGAAGCCCACGAAGACACCCGAGTTGTCGTCCCCGGCCAGCTTCCAGTCCAGCTTCAGCGAGTACGACCCGAAGCCGGAGTCGGTCCCGGAATCGGTCCCCGCTCCGGCGTACCAGAGCATCCCCAGCCCGCCGTGCGACGTCAGAGTGCCGTCGTCCGACAGCGAGAACGAACCCGGTCCCGCCTGCTTCCACGCCGACAGCGACTCGGCCGTGCCGTCGAAGAGCGGCCGGTAGCCGTTCTCCGGGCGGCAGTCGGCCTGCGCGTCGCCGATGGCGTACCGGATGCCGCCCAACAGGTGCTGCCGGAAGGCTGGTTCGGCGTAGGACTCCTTGGTGTGGCCGCCCCCGGTGTAGAAGGCGCGGCCGCCCTGGTACTCCTGGCACCAGGCGATCGGATGGTCGCCGCTCATCGTGCCGCCGGTGTACGAGGACTCGTCGAGCGAGGCCAGGACATGGACCCGGTCGCGGGGATTGGAGCGGTAGTTGTACCACTCGTCCGTACGGTTCCAGGCCTGTGGCAGTTCCGAGGTCGCCGGGTGCGAACCGTCCTCGACGTCGACCGTCGCGCGCTGGATGGCCGGGTGCGACTGGAAGTACGCCCCCACGAGACCGCCGTAGAAGGACCAGTCGTACTCGGTGTCGGCGGCCGCGTGGATGCCCACATAGCCGCCGCCCCGCCTGATGTACCGCTCGAAGGCGGTCTGTTGGGTGTCGTCGAGGACGTCACCGGTCGTGGACAGGAAAACCACGGCGTCGTACCGGGCGAGGTTACGGGCCGTGAAGGCGCCCGTGTCCTCGGTGGCGTCGACCGCGAAACCACCGGCCGTCCCCAACTCACGTACCGCCGCGATCCCTTCCGGAATCGAGTCATGCCGGAAGCCGGCGGTCTTGGAGAAGACCAGGACGCGGCTCTCGTCGGCTCCCTTGGAGGCGGCCGGTCCCGACACACAGCCGATGAGCAGAGCGGCCGCGGCACCCACGGTCAGTATCTGTGCCGATGTGCGCATGCCCGTCACCCCTCCCGTCAGCTCGTTGTGAAGGTGAAGTCGTCCACGTCGTAGAGCGCGCCGGTTCCGCTCCCCTTGAAGACGAGGTAGAGCGTGGTGGTGCCGCGCGGTGCACCGGTGAGGTCAGCGCTCACGTCCTGGAAGGTCTCCCAGCCGCCGGTCACCGGCACGGTCGCGGTGCCCAGCAGTCGGCCGGTCGAGGAGCCCGCGCGGACCTCGAGGGTGCCGCCCGATCCGGCGGACGAGATACGTGCCGTGATCTTCGTGGCGTTGCTCAGCACATACGGCTCGAACGAGATCCAGTCGCCGTTGTTGATGTCGCCGACCGTCTTGCCGCCGTACGCGGTGGCCTTCGTCTGGACCGTGATTCCCGAGCCGTTGCCGTAGTGCTCGGCCTGGCGGTGCCTGGGCTGGGCGACATGCTGGTCGTGGCTGGTCAGCGAGGCCTGGCCGCCGCCTCCGCCGTCCGTGTACTCGGCATCGAAGACTCCGAAGATGTTCGCGTCGTCGTCATGTCCGTCGCCCGCGCCGGTCGAGATGGTGCCGCTGCACCCGTTGGCCGAGGTCAGAAGGTGGCCGTGGCTGTCGTGCCCGAGGATGAAGTTGACCTTCACCTTGGCGCAGTCGATCGGCCCGTCCTCCGGGTCCGTCACCTTCACCTTGAAGGGCACGGTGTCACCGAAGCTGAACAGCTGGCCGTCACGCGGGAGTTCAAGGGTCACCTTGGGTGCGGTGTTGCCGACCACGACCTGCACACTCGCACTCCCCGTACGACCTGAGGCGTCCTTGGCCGTCACGGTCGCCGTGTAGGTGCCGTTCTTCTTGTACGTGTACGCCGGGTTCGCCGCCGTCGACTTGCCGCCGTCGCCGAAGTCCCAGCTGTACGTGAGGGCGTCACCGTCGGCGTCGGACGAACCGACGGAGGAGAAGCGGACCTTGAGCGGGGCCTGTCCCGAGGTGCGGTCGGCCGCGGCCTGGGCGACGGGCGAGTGACCGTCGGTGGCGTTCTCGATGCGGTACAGGCCCGAGTTCTCGTCGCCACCGAACCAGGCGGTGCCGTAGTCCAGGACGTACAGCGCGCCGTCGGGTCCGAACGCCATGTCCATCACCTGGGTGCCCGTCCACGGGAAGGCGTTGATGGACTGCACGGTGCCGCTGCCGTCCGACACGATCCGCTTGATCCAGCGGCGGCCGAACTCTCCGGCGAAGAAGTTGCCGTCGTACGCCTGCGGGAACTTCACCGGCGAGTCGAGCGAGGCGTCGTAGTGGTAGACCGGGCCGCCCATCGGGGACTCCGAGCCGCTGCCGAACTCCGGGACGGAGGCTCCGTCGTACGGGATCCAGGCGGGCTGGGCCGGAGGCAGGTCGGTGAGGCCGGTGTTGTGCGGCGAGGTGTTCTTGGGTGCGGCGCAGTCAAAGGCCGTGCCCGAAGCGCCAGTTGAGAAGTCGTAGTCCACGTAGGCATCGTTCTTGCCGGTGCAGTACGGCCAGCCGAAGTTGCCGGGGCCGGTCACCCGCGCGAACTCGACCTGGCCGCCGGGGCCGCGTGCCGGGTCGGCCGCGCCCGCGTCCGGGCCGTAGTCACCGACGTAGACGATGCCCGTCGCCTTGTCGACACTGAAGCGGAACGGGTTGCGGAAGCCCATCGCGTAGATCTCGGGGCGCGTCTTGTCCGTGCCGGGCGGGAAGAGGTTGCCGTCGGGTATGGAGTACGAGCCGTCGGCGTTGACCTTGATGCGCAGGATCTTGCCGCGCAGGTCGTTGGTGTTGCCGGCCGAACGCTGGGCGTCGAAGGCCGGGTTACGGTCGGCGCGCTCGTCGATGGGCGTGAAGCCGTCCGACTGGAAGGGGTTGGAGTCGTCGCCGGTCGAGAGGTAGAGGTTTCCGGCCGCGTCGAAGTCGATGTCGCCGCCGACGTGGCAGCAGATGCCGCGGGAGGCCTGGACGTCGAGGATCTTCTTCTCGCTGGCGTTGTCGAGGGTGCCGTCGGCCTTCAGAACGAACCGCGAGAGGCGGTTGACGCCGTCGAAGGGCGCGAAGTCGGCGGCCGTTCCGGTCTCGGGGGCGTCGCCCGCCGGGGTGTTCAGCGGCGGCGCGTAGTAGAGGTAGATGTAGCGGTTGGTGGTGAAGCCGGGGTCGATGCCGACGCCCTGCAGGCCTTCCTCGTCGTGGGAGTAGACGGCAAGCTTGCCCGCGATTTTCGTGTTGCCCGCCGCGTCGGTGAGGCGGAGTTCGCCGTCGCGCGAGGTGTGCAGGACCGAGCGGTCCGGGAGCACGGCGAGCGACATGGGCTCGCCGACCTCGGGTTCGCCCTTGGCGAGGGTGACTTGCTGGAAGTCCTCGGCAGCGGCGGCCGTGGCGTCACCCGGGTCGGCGACGGCTGCGCCGGCCGGGGGTGTGGTGAGGGTGAGGGAGGCGGCGGCGAGCAGCGCGCCGCTCAGCAGGGCGAGTGCCCCGCGGAGTCTCGGACGTCTCGAGTGGCTCGTGTTCTTCCTGTTTCTGGCGTTCGGGTGCACGAAATGCCTCCATGACGGGGCTGGTCGTACGGGGCGGGTGCGTAACGCCGGGGTGCGCCGTCACCCCGGAACTCGCTGAACTGAACTTGCTGATGCGGCCTAGTCGTTGCCGCCGAACGCCGCGTCGAACGAAGCCGACGGCGGCTCGAAGTCGTATGCCTTGAGGCGGGTCAGGGCTTCGGGTGCGCCCTGTAGCCGGTCCATGCCGGCGTCCTCCCACTCGACCGAGATGGGGCCCGCGTAGTCGATGGAGCGCAGCATCCGGAAGACGTCCTCCCAGGGGACGTCGCCGTGGCCCGCGGAGACGAAGTCCCAGCCGCGGCGCGGGTCGCCCCAGGGCAGGTGCGAGCCGAGCCGGCCGTTGCGTCCGTCGAGCCGCTTGCGGGCTTCCTTGCAGTCCACGTGGTAGATGCGGTCGCGGAAGTCATAGAGGAAGCCGACGGGGTCGAGGTCCTGCCACACGAAGTGCGACGGGTCGAAGTTGAGGCCGAAGGCCGGGCGGTGGTCAACTGCCGCCAGAGTCTTGTGCGTTGTCCAATAGTCGTATGCGATCTCGCTCGGGTGGACCTCGTGGGCGAACCGCACGCCCTGCGCGTCGAAGACGTCGAGGATCGGGTTCCAGCGCGTCGCGAAGTCCTCGTAGCCGCGCTCGATCATCGACTCGGGCGCGGGCGGGAACATCGCGACCAGGTGCCAGATCGCCGAGCCGGTGAAGCCGATGACGGTGTCGACGCCGAAGGCCGCCGCGGCACGCGCGGTGTCGGCGATCTCGGCGGCGGCCCGCTGCCGTACGCCCTCGGGTTCGCCGTCGCCCCAGATGCGGGCGGGCAGGATCGCCTGGTGGCGTTCGTCGATGATGGCGTCGCAGACGGCCTGGCCGACCAGGTGGTTGGAGATCGCCCAGCACTTCAGGCCGTACTTGTCGAGAAGCGCGTGCCGGGAGTCGAGGTACGCCGGGTCGGCGAGCGCCTTGTCGACCTCGAAATGGTCGCCCCAGCAGGCAAGTTCGAGTCCGTCGTAGCCGAAGTCGCGGGCGAGGCGGCAGACCTCTTCGAGGGGCAGGTCGGCCCACTGGCCGGTGAAGAGCGTGAAGTTGCGCGGCATTCCCGGGGCCTCCTCAGACCGCTATGGGGGTGTAGACGGAGTTCTTCTCGGCGCTCTCCTCCACCGCCGCGAGCACGCGCTGCACTTGCAGCCCGTCGGCGAAGGACGGCACAGGGGGGCGGCCCGCCGCGATGGCGTGCACGAGGTCGCGGGCCTGGTGCACGAAGGTGTGCTCGTAGCCGAGGCCGTGGCCCGGCGGCCACCAGGCCTCCAGGTAGGGGTGGTCGGGCTCGGTGACGAGGATGCGGCGGAAGCCCGCGTGCGCGCCGGGTTCGGTGTGGTCGTGGTACGAGAGTTCGTTGAGGCGTTCCAGGTCGAAGGCCAACGAGCCGCGCTCCCCGTTGAGTTCGATGCGCAGGGAGTTCTTGCGCCCGGTCGCGAAGCGGGAGGCCTCGAAGGAGGCGAGGGCGCCGGAGGCGAAGCGGGCGGTGAAGAGGGCGGCGTCGTCGACCGTGACGGTGCCGACGCCCACCGCTTCCGACACCGCGGACAGGCCGCTGGACGCCCCACCCGGCAGCGGCCGTTCCCGTACGAACGTCTCGGTGAGCGCGGAGACCCCGACGAGCTGCTCTCCCGCCAGATACTGCGCGAGGTCGACGATGTGGGCCCCCAGGTCGCCGAGCGCTCCCGACCCGGCCAGCTCCTTGCGCAGCCGCCAGGTGAGCGGGAACTCCGGGTCGACGAGCCAGTCCTGAAGGTACGTCACCCGCACGTGCCGCAGGGCGCCCAGGCGGCCCTCGGCCACCATGGAGCGGGCGAGTGAAGTGGCGGGCAGCCGACGGTAGTTGAAGCCGACCATGGACATCTGGCCGCGCGCGAAGGCCGCTTCGGCGGCCGCCGCCATCACCTCCGCCTCATCCACCGTGTTCGCGAGGGGCTTCTCGCACAGTACGTGCTTGCCCGCGGCCAGGGCGGCGACGGCGATCTCCGCGTGGCTGTCGCCGGGGGTGCAGATGTCGACGAGGTCGACGTCGTCGCGGGCGATCAGGGCGCGCCAGTCGGTCTCGGCCGCCGCCCAGCCGTGCCGGTCCGCCATCGCCCGTACGGCCTGTCCGTCACGGCCGCAGACGGCGGCGAGGACCGGGCGGCGCGGCAGGTCGAAGACGCGGCCCACGGTACGCCAGCCCTGTGAGTGGGCGGCGCCCATGAAGGCGTAACCGACCATGCCCACGCCCAATGGCGGCTTCTCGGCCTCGTCGCCCTGGTGCGGCTGTCCCATGCGGATGTCCTCCTCGTCGTCGTGGCACGGTGGGGGGTGGGGCCTGATCCCCAGTGGGTCCTGATCCCGGTGGGACCCGGCCTCGTGGGGGCCTGATCCGCCGGACAGGCCCCATGGGGGCAGGGCGCGTCACTTGAAGCCGGTGGCCATGTACTGCTTGACGTTGTCCTTGTCGACGACGGCCGAGTAGAGGGTGAGCGAGGCGGGGATCTCGAACTCGGCGAGGCCGCCGACGCCCTTGCCCTGACCGAGCGCGCGGGCGAGGTCGATCGCGGACGCGGCCATGGTCGGCGGGTACAGGACGGTGGCCTTGAGGACGCTGTTGTCGGCGTCGATGGCCTGGAAGGCGGAGAGGGCGCCGGCGCCGCCGACCATCAGGAAGTCATCGCGCCCGGCCTGCTTGATGGCGCGCAGCGCGCCCACACCCTGGTCGTCGTCGTGGTTCCACAGGGCGTCGAACTTCGACTGGGCCTGCAGGAGTTGGGCCATCTTGGCCTGGCCGGACTCGACGGTGAACTCGGCGGCCTGCCGGGCGACCTTCTTGATGTTCGGGTAGTTCTTCAGGGCCGCGTCGAAGCCCTGGGTGCGCTGCTTGGTGAGCTCCAGGTTGTCGAGCCCGGCGAGTTCGATGACGCGGGCGTCCTTCTTGTCCTTGAGCTTCTCGCCGATGTAGTGCCCGGCGTTGAGGCCCATGCCGTAGTTGTCGCCGCCGATCCAACAGCGGTACGCCTGCGGGGAGTTGAAGATCCGGTCGAGGTTGACGACCGGGATGCCCGCGCGCATCGCCTTCAGTCCGACCTGGGTGAGCGCCTTGCCGTCGGCGGGCAGCACGACCAGGACGTCGACCTTCTTGTTGATCAGTGTCTCGATCTGGCCGATCTGCGCGGCCGTGTCGTTGGAGCCCTCGGTGATCTCCAGGGTGACGTCCGAGTACTTCTTGGCCCGGCTCTTGGCGTTGTCGTTGATGGCGTTCAGCCAGCCGTGGTCGGCCTGCGGGCCCGCGAAGCCGATGGTGACGTGCTTGCCGGGCTTGTCGTCGGCGGCCGGCTGATCGTTCGCGGCCGGCTTCTCGTCCTTGGTGTCATTGCTGGTGCAGCCGACGAGGAAGGCACCGGCCGAGACGGCGGCGGTCCCGAAGAGCAGTCCTCTGCGACTCGTGAGGCTGGTGGGTTCTGGCATGGCGGTGGACCCTTCCCGTGTCAGGTCGTGCTTGCTGTGCGCCGCTGGACCAGGACCGCGGCGACGATGATCGCGCCCTTGGCGATCTGCTGGACGTCGCTCTGGAGGTTGTTCAGCGCGAAGATGTTGGTGATCGTCGTGAAGATCAGCACGCCGAGCACCGAGCCGGTGATGGTGCCGCGGCCCCCGCTGAGCAGGGTGCCGCCGATGATCGCGGCCGCGATGGCGTCGAGTTCGTACAGGTTGCCGTTGGTGTTCTGGCCCGAGCCGGACAGGATGATCAGCAGGAAGGCGGCGATGCCGCAGCACAGTCCGGAGAGCAGATAGAGGTACAGCCGCTGCCGTCGTACATCGATGCCGGCGAGCCGGGCCGCCTCCGCGTTGCCGCCGACGGCGACCGTGCGCCGCCCGAAGGTGGTGCGGTTGAGGATCAGCCAGCCGATGACCGTGACGACCGCGAAGACGAGGACCAGCGGCGGAATGCCGAGCACATAGGAGTCGCGCTCGCCGAGCTTCAATATGCCGTCCACCGTGACGATCTGGGTCTTGCCGTCGGTGATCTGGAGGGCCAGGCCGCGGGCCGAGGCGAGCATGGCGAGCGTCGCGATGAACGGGACCATTCCGCCGTACGCGATGAGCAGGCCGTTGACCAGACCGCAGCCCACGCCGACGATCACCGCGGTGAAGAGGATGCCCGCGAAGCCGTACTCCTGGGTGGCGACCGTCGTGGCCCACACCGAGGAGAGCGCGACGATCGCGCCGACCGACAGGTCGATGCCGCCGGAGGTGATGACGAAGGTCATGCCGACGGTGACGACACCGATCACCGAGGCCTGGGTGAGGACGAGTTGGAGGTTGCGGGTGTCGAGGAACTCGTCGGGCTTGGTGATGCCGCCGATGACGATCAGGGCGGCGAGCACGCCGAGGAGCGAGAGGGTGCGGACGTCGGCGCGGGCCGCGAGCGTCCGCCACGGGGCGTGCTCCTTGAACGGGGACACCTTGGGGGTGTCGTCCCTGGGCGGAGATACGGGCTGCGTCACGACGCCGGGCTCCCTTCACTGGCCACCGGGCTTCCTTCAGCCGCGGCGCTTCCGTCACCGGCCGCCGGGCTTCCTTCCATGACGAGGTCGAGTACGCGGTGTTCGTCGAGCTCCCGGGCGGGCGCCGTGTGGACGACGCGCCCCTCGCGGAGCACCAGGACGCGGTCGGCCAGACCCAGCACTTCGGGCACTTCGCTGGAGACCAGCAGGACGGCGAGGCCTTCGTCGGCGAGGCGGCGGATGACCGCGTACAGCTCGGCGCGGGCGCCGACGTCGACCCCGCGGGTGGGTTCGTCGAGGAGCAGTACGCGGCAGCCGCGCAGCAGCCAGCGCGCCAGGACGGCCTTCTGCTGATTGCCACCGGACAGCGTCCGGATCGGGACCGACGGGTTGTCGGGGCGCAGGGACAGCTCGCGGGTCGCCGCCCGCGCCGCGCCGCGCTCGGCACGCCGGTCGATCCAACCCCCGTGTGCGAAGCGGGACATGGAGGACACCGACACATTGCGGGTGACGGACTCCAGCATCAGCAGGGCCTGCGCCTTGCGCTCCTCCGGGGCGAGCCCGAGTCCGGCGCGGACGGCGGAGCGTACGCTGCCGGGGCGCAACGTCCTTCCGTCCACGCTGACCTGACCCGCCGTGGGCTTGCGGGCCCCGTAGATCGTCTCCAGGATCTCGGAGCGCCCCGAGCCGACGAGCCCGGCCAGGCCGATGATCTCGCCCGGGCGCAGGTCGAGGTCGAGTGGCGCGAACTCCCCTTCCCGAGCGAGGCCTTGGACCTTGAGCACGGGCTCACCGGGCGGGCGCGACCGGGGCCGTTCCGGGAAGACGTACTCGACATTGCGCCCCGTCATCAGCGCCACGACCTCGCGCGTCGGTGTGGACTTCGCGGGCAGCCCGCCCGCCACGGCGCGCCCGTCCTTCAGCACGGTCACGCGGTCGCCGATGCGGCGGATCTCCTCCAGCCGGTGCGAGATGTAGACGACGGCGACGCCGTCCGCGGTCAGATCGCCGACGATGCGGAAGAGGTTGTCGACCTCGTCGGGGTCGAGGGCGGCGGACGGCTCGTCCATCACGATCAGGCGTACGTCGTGGGAGAGCGCCCGGGCCATCGAGACGATCTGCTGCTGGGCCGCCGACAGCTCACCGACGAGCCGCGCCGGGTCGATCTCGGGATGCCCAAGTCGCTTGAGCAGAGCGGCGGTTGACGCCTTCGCCGCCTTTCCCCGTACGACGAAGCCGGCGGCCGTGGGTTCATGCCCTAGGTGGACGTTCTCGGCCACCGACAGGCCCTCCACCAGGTCGAGTTCCTGGTAGATGGTGGCGATGCCGAGGCGCATGGCGGCGATCGGCGACCTGAGGGTGACCTGTGCGCCGCGCCAGTTGATGGTGCCGTCGTCGGGCTGATGGGCGCCGGCCAGGACCTTGATGAGCGTGGACTTTCCGGCGCCGTTCTGGCCGAGCAGGCAGTGCACTTCGCCGGCCTGGACGTCGAGGTCGACGCCGTCGAGGGCCCGGACTCCGGGGAACGACTTGGTGATTCCGGACATGGTGAGCAGCGGTGGTTCTGGTGCCATGACGGTTCCCCTCGGCGGGCGTGCGGGCCGGTTTCAGGGCAGGGCGCTTACAGGACAAGCGATTTCAGGGCGTGGCAGAGCAGGGCGCTGTACAGGTGTGAGCTACGGAAGAGGTGGTTACGCGGGTGAGAACAGGTGGTCGCTGATCAGCCGGGACGCGCCGATCACGCCGGCGGTCGGGCCCAACTCCCCGAGCACGATGGGAAGGTTGCCCGTCGCCAGGGGGAGCGACTGGCGGTAGACCTGGGTGCGGATCGCGGCGAGCAGGGTGTGGCCGAGACCCGTCACCCCACCGCCGATCACCACCAGGCCGGGATTGAAGAAGGAGACGAGTCCGGCGATGACCTGGCCGGTGCGATTGCCGCCCTCGCGGATCAGATCGAGTGCGGTGGCGTCGCCCGCGGCGGCCGCGGCGGCGACGTCGACGGCGCTCAGGCTGCCGTTGGCCTCCAGACGCGTCACGAGTTCCGCCGAAAGGCCCTGCTGGGCCGCCTCCGTGGCGTCACGGGCCAGCGCGGCGCCGCTGAAGTGGGCCTCCAGGCACCCCCGGTTGCCGCAGGCGCACGGACGTCCGTCGGGCACGGCCTGGATGTGCCCGATGTCGCCCGCGCTGCCCGTCGTACCGCGGTAGACCTCACCGCCGACGACGATGCCGCAGCCGATGCCCGTGCCGATCTTGACGCAGAGGAAGTCGCCCACGGAGCGTGCGACGCCCGCGTGCTGCTCCCCCATGGCCATCAGGTTCACGTCGTTGTCGACCATGACCGGGCAGCCGAGTTCCTGGCTGAGCGCCTCACGGACCGGGAAGCCGTCCCAGCCGGGCATGATCGGTGGGGCGACCGGGACGCCCTCGGGGAAACGGACGGGCCCGGGGACGCCGATCCCGGCGCCGTCGAACCCCTCCGCGAGCCCCGAGGCCCTCAACTTGGCGGCCATGGACAGGACTTGCTCGAAGACGGCGACCGGGCCCTCGCGTACGTCCATGGGCTGGTTGATGTGCCCCAGGACTTCCAGCTCCGCGTTGGTGACGGCCACGTCGATCGAGGTGGCGCCGATGTCGACGCCCAGGAAGCGCAGCGCGGGGGCGAGCCGGATGTTGTGGGAGCGGCGGCCGCCACGGGAGGCGGCGAGTCCGTCGGCCACCACGAGCCCGGTCTCCAGGAGCCGTTCCACCTCGACGGCCAGTTTCGACCGCGACAGGTCGATCTGATCGCCCAGCTGGGCACGGGAGTTGGGGCCACCGTCGCGCAACAGGCGCAACAGGCGGGCCTGGTGCGCGTTCCCGGGTCGTGCCGTCATACGTCTCACGAGCCCCTCCCCGCCTCAATCGGCCTGCGTCCGTCGCGTTCCGGCCAACTCGCCGCCGTCTCGCTTTCGAGGGGAACGTAGCAGTGGCTGCCGGGAGTGGGAAGAAGTAGCGCACGAATTGCCGTCAGCTTTCTCCACTGACAGGACAAAGGCCCGCCTGGAGCCGGTACGGAAGGCCACACACGAAGGGAGGACGCCCGCATACGATCTGCGCATCGAACGGTTTCGGGGGGAGCGCATGAGCACGACGGGGAACGAGGCGGCGTTCACGGCACTGGGCAAGGCGGGGCGCGCGGACGTGGACGAGGCAGCGCGTACGGAAGCAGTCGAGGCGCGGCGCGCGGCAGTGGACGAGGCAGCACGCGCGGACGTGGACGAAGCACGACGCACGGAAGTGGGCGAGGCAGCGCGTACGAAAGTGAGCGAGGCAGCGCGCACGGAAGTAGCCGAAGCAGCGCGCGCAGAAGCGGACGAGGCGCGGCGCGCGGCAGTGGACGAGGCGGGGCGCAGGGTCAGCACCCTGGAGCTCTTCTTCGACCTGGTCTTCGTCTTCACCCTCACCCAGCTCACCGTGCTGCTCGCCGCCGACCTGTCGTTCGCGACGGCGGCGCGGGTCGCGCTGATCTTCGTGGTGCTGTTCTGGATGTACGGCGCGTACGCGTACCTCACCAACCAGGTGCCGCCCGACCGGCCCTCGCGGCGGATCCTGCTGATGCTGGGCATGGGTGCGTTCCTGGTGTGCGCCCTGGCCATCCCGCGCGCCTTCGACGACGGCGGAGTCGTCTTCGGTCTCGGCTTCCTGGCCGTCGTCCTCGTGCACAGCGCGCTCTACACCCGCAGCCACGGCCGCGATGTCATCTGGTACGCGGTGCCGAACTCCCTGGCCGCGCTGTCGGTCACGGCGGCGGGGCTGTTCGACGGGCTCGCCGCCGACGGGCTGTGGCTGCTCGCGCTGGTGCTGCAGTTCGTCACGCCGTTCCTGGCCGAGCACGGTCCGCGGCGCCGGGAGGGGCGCGACGCCGCCTCTCTGCGTACCCAGTTGGGCGCTCTCGATCCGGCCCACTTCGTGGAGCGGCACGGGCTGCTGCTGATCGTCGCGTTTGGCGAGTCCGTCATCGCTATCGGCATCGGCGTCGGCGATCTGCCGCTGACGGCAGACCTGTTCGGCGGGGCCTTCCTCGCTCTCGCGCTGGCCGCCGCGCTGTGGTGGACGTACTTCGTGCGCGACGAGCACGGCGCGGAGGTCGCGTTCTCGGCGACCTCGCCGGACCGGCGCTGGCGCCTGGCGATGAACGCGTACTACTACGCCTTCCTGCCCATGCTGCTCGGCATCGCCTATCTCGCGGCGGGTGTGAAGAAGACGCTCGGACATCTCACCGAGCATCTGCACACCGGCCCGGCCCTCGCGCTCGCGGGCGGAGTCACGCTCTTCCTCGCCGGGGACGTGGCGTTCCGCGCGGTGCTGCGGCTCTTGCCGCTGGCCTACCGCGCGATCGCGGTGCCGGTCGCGCTGGCCACCGCGCTGCTCGGCATCCGCCTGTCGGCGGTCGTCGAACTCCTCGCGTTGGTGGGGGTGTTGGTGGCGATGCTGGGGGCGGAGGCACGGTGGTCACCGTGCCGGCCCGCGACCGAGTCCCAGGCGGCCGTGGGCTGATTGCTTCTGGCGCTCGTGAGCGAGCGTGGCCACCGACTACTTCTGGCGCTCATGAGCGAGCGTGGCCACCGGCTACCTCTGGCGATCGTGAGCGAGCCGGACAACCCAGCTCCTTATCGCGCTCGTGGTCGAGCCGGGCAACCCGGCCCTTATCGCGCTCGTGGTCGAGCCGGGCACCCCGGCTACTTCTCGCGCTCGTGGTACATCTTGCGCGTGTGTTCCGTGTGGGCGCGCATGACGGCTGTGGCGCGCTGCTCGTCACGGTCCGCGATCGCCGCGATCAGCTCACGGTGCTCGATCCAGGACTGGCGGCCGCGCTGTCGGGCGACCGGGGTGTAGTACCAGCGGACACGCCGGTCGACCTGCGCGGCCAGCTCGGCGAGGACCGTGTTGCCCGCCAGCTCCATGACCTTCGCGTGGAGCCGGGCGTTCATCGCGACCGCGCCGTCCACGTCGTCGTCGGCGACCGCACGCTCGCCCTCCGCGCACAGCTCCTCGAGCGCGGTGATGGCCGCGGTGCCCGCGTTGGCCGCGGCGAGCCGGGCGGCCTCGGCCTCCAGGAGCGTACGGACCGTGAGGAGCTGGTCCGCCTCCTCCTCGGTCGGTTCGTGCACGAACGCGCCCTGAGCGGGCCGCAGATCGACCCAGCCCTCGGTGCTGAGGCGCTGCAGCGCTTCGCGCACGGGCTGCCGGGACACCCCGAGGTGCCCGGCGAGTTCGCTCTCGACGAGGTGCTGGCCCGGCTGGAGGGCGCGGGTGGTGATGAGTTCGAGCAGCGCCTCGTAGACGCGGTCGCGCAGCGGGCCGGGCCGTTCGAGCTTGGGCACCGCACCCTGCGGCAGTCCTGTCGTCGACAACATGACGGTCCCTCCTGGGCAGCGCCGTCGCTGCAAGATGAAAGCCAATTATGAATTGTCTTTCGCCTACAGTCTACGGCGCACAAACGCCAGAAGGCACAGGAGTTGGGCTCGTCACACCGGGGCGTACGAAGGCCGTACGACGGCCGTACGAAGAGCGTGCGAAGGGACTGACGATCAGCTCACGGACAGCGGACGACCTGTCCCGCGTACGACAGATTCCCGCCGAAACCGAAGAGCAGGACAGGGTCGCCGGTGGAGATCTCCCCGCGCTCCACGAGCTTGGAGAACGCGAGCGGGATGCTCGCGGCGGACGTGTTCCCGGAGTCGGTGACGTCCCGCGCGACGACGGCGTTGACCGCGCCGATCTTCACGGCGAGGGGCTCGATGATGCGCAGGTTCGCCTGGTGCAGCACGACGGCGGCGAGGTCCTCGGGCGCGAGGCCCGCGCGCTCGCACGCCTTCCGCGCGATCGGCGGCAGCTGGGTCGTCGCCCAGCGGTAGACGCTCTGCCCCTCCTGCGCGAACCGCGGGGGCGTGCCCTCGATGCGCACCGCGTGCCCCATCTCGGGCACCGAGCCCCACAGCACGGGCCCGATGCCGGGCTCCTCGCCCGCCGGGCTGGCCTCGACCACGGCGGCTCCCGCCCCGTCCCCGACGAGGACACAGGTCGTACGGTCGCTCCAGTCCGTCACCTCGGACATCTTGTCGGCGCCGATGACCAGCGCGCGGGTCGCGGCGCCGGCGCGCACGGCGTGGTCGGCGGTCGCGAGGGCGTGCGTGAAGCCCGCGCAGACGACATTGACGTCCATGGCGGCCGGTGACGGGATGCCGAGGCGGGCGGCGACCCGGGCGGCCATGTTCGGGGAGCGGTCGATGGCCGTGGAGGTGGCGACCAGGACCAGGTCGATGTCGTTCGGGGTGAGGCCCGCCGCCGCGAGCGCCTTGGCGGCCGCGTGCGCGGCCAGCTCGTCGACCGGCTCGTCGGGCCCGGCGATGTGGCGCGTGCGGATGCCCACCCGGCTCCTGATCCACTCGTCGCTGGTGTCGACCAGGCCCGCCAGGTCCTCGTTGGTGAGTACCTTGGCGGGCTGGTAGTGGCCGACGGCGGCGATCCGTGAGCCGTTCATGAGTGGTCCCCCTCGGTGCCTTGGGTAGCGGGATCCACCAGTCTGATCAGTGACTCACGGGTACGACGGCAGGTGATGCCACAGGATTGAAGCGCCAGGCTTGTCGGCTTCCCTCAGACCCTCGGACGCCCGAACACCGTCCGCACGCGCCCGGGCGTCACCCCGTGAACAACTGCTTGGCCTTCAGTACGAGCTCGTACAGGCCGTAGCACAGGGGCGCGGCCACCCACAGCCAGGCGAAGGTGATCAGTCCCCGCCTACGGGGCGGACTGCTCTCGCTGGACATCGACGGCCTCCCTCGGTGCGGGAATGTGGTGCCGGACATGGACGGGTCGTACCAGCTCATTGGCGACGAAGCCGACCGCGAGCAGGCCGATCATGATCAGGAACGAGAGACCGTAGAGGGACGAGCCGTGCTTGCCCGCCTCCTCCTGGTGGTCCGCGATCCAGTTGACGATCAGCGGGCCGAGGACGCCCGCCGTGGACCAGGCGGTGAGCAGCCGGCCGTGGATCGCGCCGACCTGGTAGGCGCCGAAGAGGTCCTTCAGGTAGGCGGGGATCGTCGCGAAGCCGCCGCCGTAGAAGGAGAGGATCACCAGCGCGCAGATGATGAACAGCGGCTTCGAGGAGTCCCCGAACCAGGCGATGAGCGCGTACATCAGCGCGCCCACCCCGAGGTAGACCCGGTAGATGTTCTTGCGGCCGATCAGGTCGGACGTCGACGACCAGCCGATACGGCCCGCCATGTTGGCCGCCGACAGCAGCGCGACGAATCCGGCGGCCGCGGAGACCGAGACCTGCGTGGAGGTGTCCGCGAAGAAGTCCGTGATCATCGGCGCGGCTTTCTCCAGGATGCCGATGCCCGCGGTCACGTTCATGCAGAGCACGATCCACAGGCACCAGAACTGCGGGGTGCGTACGGCGTTCCGGGCGGAGACCTGCACCCCGTCGAGCGCGCTCGGTGCGGACGCGACCGGCTTCTCGCCGCGCGGCACCCGCACCAGCAGCACGCCGAGCGACATGAAGACGGCGTACGTCAGCCCGTGCACGAGGAAGGCGAGCGCGATCCCGGAGGAGTCGGCGCCGAACGACTTGAGCATCTGCGTGGACCAGGGCGAGGCGATCAGCGCGCCGCCGCCGAAGCCCATGATCGCGATGCCGGTGGCCATGCCGGGCCTGTCCGGGAACCACTTGATCAAGGTCGAGACGGGTGAGATGTAGCCGATGCCGAGGCCGATCCCGCCGACGAAGCCGTAGCCGAACACGATCAGCCAGTACTGCTCGGTGGCGGCGCCCAGCGAGGCGATCAGGAAGCCGGAGGAGAAACAGACGAGGGCGACGGTCATCGCCCAGCGCGGCCCGTTGCGCTCGACGAGCGTGCCGCCGAACGCGGCCGACAGACCGAGCATGACGATGCCGAGCTGGAAGGGCAGCGCGCTCTGGGTGCCGCTGAGGTCGAGCGCGGATTCCAGCGGCGGCTTGAACACGCTCCAGGCATAGGCCTGGCCGATGGAGAGGTGGACCGACAGAGCGGCCGGCGGGACGAGCCAGCGGCTCCAGCCGGGCGGTGCGACAGGGGGGCTCATGATCCCGAACGATAGGAAGCGGTTGCCCGAGGGGGAAGCCGCGCGACGGAAACTGGTCGACCGTATGCGATGAGCGGTACTCCTGGCGCGACGAACGGTCGGCGGGGCGGGGCGAACGGTCGCGTGAAGGCCGCACGAAAGGCCGTTCGAATGGCCACGAAAGGCCGCCCGGGTGCCGCCCAGCCCCGCCCCAACCCTTGCTGCCGCCAGCTCCATCCTGTAGACAATATTTCGTCGACACAGTTCGGCAGTTCCTCGGTACCCTCGACCGAACGGAGCGCCACACAGTGAAAGTCGCAGTTCTCGGTGCCGGTGCGATCGGCGCCTACGTCGGCGCCGCGCTGCACCGCGCAGGCGCCGATGTGCACCTCGTCGCCCGTGGACCGCATCTGGCGGCCATGAGGCAGCACGGAGTCAGAGTCCTCAGTCCGCGCGGAGACTTCACCGCGCGGGCCCACGCCACCGACGACCCGGCCGAGATCGGTCCGGTCGACTACGTCTTCCTGGGCCTGAAGGCCAACTCGTACGCGGCGTGCGGGCCGCTGATCGAGCCATTGCTGCACGACACCACGGCGGTGATCGCCGCCCAGAACGGCATCCCCTGGTGGTACTTCCACCAGCACGGCGGCCCGCACGACGGCCACCGCATCGAGAGCGTGGACCCGGGCGGCGCGGTCAGTGCGGTGCTCGCGCCCGAACGGGCCATCGGATGCGTGGTCTATGCCGCGACCGAGCTGGAAGGACCGGGAGTCGTACGCCATCTCGAAG
Source organism: Streptomyces sp. NPDC001530 (assembly GCF_042894545.1). Lineage (NCBI taxonomy): Bacteria > Bacillati > Actinomycetota > Actinomycetes > Kitasatosporales > Streptomycetaceae > Streptomyces > Streptomyces sp. NPDC001530. The sequence goes on along the minus strand of NZ_JBIAVS010000003.1, from coordinate 456,797 downwards.
GCACCCGGTTCTCCATCGGCGAGCCCGACCGCTCCCTCTCGGCGCGCTGTCAGGTGTTCAGCGAGGCCATGCAGGCGGGCGGACTCAAGTGTCCGGTCGAGCAGGATCTGCGCAACGACATCTGGCTCAAGCTGCTCGGCAACATCTCCTTCAACCCCATCAGCGCACTGGCCCGCGCGACGATGCGGCAGATGTGCCTGCACGGCGGCACGCGCAAGGTCATCGAGATCATGATGACCGAGACGCTCGCGGTCGCCGAGGGCCTCGGCTGCAAGGTCGGCGTCTCCATCGAACGGCGCCTGGCCGGCGCCGAACGCGTCGGCGACCACCGCACCTCGACGCTCCAGGACCTGGAGCGCGGCAAACCGCTCGAACTCGACGTGCTGCTCGCGGCCGTCGTGGAACTGGCGGAGATCACCGAGGTTCCGGTGCCGACGCTCCGTACCGTCCACGCCATCTCGGATCTGCTCGCGCTGCGGACCGCGGCATGAGCGAACGCCGCCCGAAGACGTACGCCCGGCTCACCCATCCACTGGTCCGGGACTCGCGCGAGGAACCCTTCCGGCAGGCCGACTGGGACGAGGCGCTGACCCGCGTCGCCCAGGGGCTGAGCCGGGCGCGCGGCGCCTTCGGGATGTTCTCCCGCATCTCGTCGCACGAGGAGGCCGAGCAGGCCGTCGGCCCGCGCCGTGCGTCGACGGCCGAGTGGGCGGAGCGCCCGCTCGGGCTGAACGTCGGCACCGACATCCCGATGGCCCACGCGATCGGCCGGGAGATCATCCGGGCGGGCCTCGCCGATCATGCCTTCATCGAACGGGAGACGACCGGCTTCGAGGAGTACCGGCAGCTCGTCGACCCCTGGACCCTGTCGCTCGCCGAGAAGGTGACGGGCGTACCGGCCTCCGCCATACGGGAGTTGGCGCATGCGTACGCCCGCGCCGAGCGCGCCCGACTGTGCTGGACGCCGGGCACCACGAAGCACGGCACCAGCGCGGACAGCGTACGCGCACTGATCAATCTGTCCCTGCTGACCGGGCGCGTGGGCCGCTACGGCTCCGGGCTCCACCCCCTGCGCGGGCAGAACAACGCGCACTACGGGCTGAACCCGACGGAGATGTTCGAGGCCATGGAGGAGGGGACGCTCAAGGCCGTCTACTGCGTCGGGGAGAACCCGGCGCAGTCGGAGGCCGACAGCGAGCGGGCGACGCGGCGGATGAGCGCGCTCGACTTCCTCGTCGTGCAGGACATCTTCCTGACGGAGACGGCGGAGTTGGCGGACGTCGTACTGCCCGCCTTTGCCGGATGGCCTGAGACCGACCGCACAACCACCGACAGCGAGCGTCGAGTGCAAGGGGTCCGCGCGGCGGTCACCCCGCCGGGCGAGGTCCGCGACGACATCGACATCATCTGCGATCTCGCCACGCGCCTCGGTCACGACCGGAAGTACGCGGACGCCGAGGCCGTCCGGAACGAGCTGCGGTCGGTGTCGCCGGTGGAGTGGGGCCCGCGCGCGCCCTTCGGACTGGTCCGGCACGACCCGCCCGTCGACCTGACGGACGAGCGGTACCCCATCCGGCTCACCGCGGGGCGCCGCCTCGACTCGTACAACACCGGTGTGCGGAGCGGCAGTTTCCCGTCGCCGCTGCGGCGCGGTGAGTACATTGAGCTGTGCCCGGAGGACGCGGAGCACTACGGCGTGGTGGTCGGTGAGGAGGTCCAGGTCTCCTCACGGCGCGGCTCGATGGTGGCGCCGGTGTGGGTGGACACGGCGCTGCGGCCCGGGCTGGCGTTCACGACCATGCACTTTCCGGACGAGGTGGACACCAACCAGCTGAGGGTCGAAGCGACCTGCCCGATCGCGGGGACGGCGGAGTTCAAGGCGTCGGCCATCCGGATCGAGAAGCTGCCGGTCGCGGCCGTGCGGAGCTGAGGCCGGACATGGACCCGCACTTCGGTGACAGCAGGCCGACGGACGAGGAGCGGGCGGCGGTCGACCCGCCGCTCGGTCCTCCGGCGTCGGTGTGGGAGGGCGCCGGCGACCGCTCGGACGCCGACTTCAGGCGGGTTCGCGGTGGCCGGGAGGCCCGGGACCGCGGAGTGGGCTCCTACCTCACCCCGCATATGCAGGACAATGAGATCGTCAAGGTCACCTCACCGCACGACAACCCGGTGACCCACGGCAACCTCTGCATCAAGGGCCGCTTCGGCCACCAGCACGTACAGAACCGGGACTGATCAGGACATGGGACGAGTCACGGAACGACGCAAGGTGATCCGTATCCGGGACGGGGCCGTGAGCACCCGCCCGGACACGCTCGTCGCCGAGGAACCACTGGAGATCCGCCTCAACGGCAAACCCCTCGCGATCACGATGCGCACCCCGGGCGACGACTTCGCGCTGGCGGCGGGCTTCCTGGTCAGCGAGGGCGTGCTGGGCAGGGCCGACGAACTGCAGAACATCGTGTACTGCGCGGGCGCGACCGTGGACGGCTCCAACACGTACAACGTCGTCGACGTACGGACGTCGCCCGGCGTCGTCATCCCCGACATCACGCTCGAGCGCAACGTCTACACGTCGTCGTCCTGCGGTCTGTGCGGCAAGGCGAGCCTGGACGCGGTCCGTACGACGGCCCGCTGGGCGATCGACGACACGGCGGGCGACACCACTCCCCCGGTGCGGCTGGAGCCCGAGCTGCTCGCGAGCCTCCCCGACCGGCTGCGGGCGGCCCAGCGGGTCTTCGACCGGACCGGGGGCCTGCACGCGGCGGCGCTGTTCACGGAGGAGGGCGAGCTGGTCGACATACGGGAGGACGTGGGCCGGCACAACGCGGTCGACAAGCTGGTCGGCCGCGCCCTGCAGAACGGCACGCTCCCGCTCTCCCGGACGGTCCTGCTGGTCTCGGGGCGGGCCTCCTTCGAGCTGGCGCAGAAAGCGGTGATGGCGGGCATCCCGGTGCTCGCGGCGGTCTCCGCCCCGTCGTCCCTGGCGGTCGACCTGGCCGCGGAGACGGGCCTGACCCTGGTCGGCTTCCTGCGCGGCTCCTCCATGAACGTGTACGCGGGTGAGCACCGCATCGCCCTGCGGGCCGCGGCCACCCAGGGCTGACCGGCTCCCCGCGACACGGCGGCGGGGCCCCGAACGGCGGGGAGCGCCCCCTGCGCCGGAGGGGCCCCGCCTCAGCCCTCCCGTCGCTCAGCTCCCGTCGGAGCAGCCCCGCGACGCCTCGACTCCGCGACGCCTCAACTCCGCGGCGGCTCCGTACCGGAAATCCGCGTCAACAGGCCCATGAACTGCTCCCGTTCGGCCGCCGAGAGTGGCGCCATCAGGGTGTCGTTCGCCTCGCGGGCGGCCGTTTCGCAGCGGTCCAGTAGACGGGCGCCCTCCTCGGTGAGGGACACGGCGTTCTTGCGGCGGTCCTTGGGGTCCGGTTCACGGACGACCAGAGCGGCGGACTGCAGGTCGTTGAGGATGCCGACCAGGTCCTTGGGGTCGAGCTGGATGCTGCGACCGAGCTCGGCCTGGGCGACCGGACCGAGGTCGGAGACGGCGGAGAGCACCACGTGGTGCCACATCTTCATGCCCTCGGCGGCCAGGGCCTCGGCGACGAGAGCGCGGCCACGGGCGGCGGCCCGGCCGAGGAGCCAGCTGGGGAGGGCGCGGATCGCGGGCAGCGGGGCGGACATGCCGCCAGGGTAGCGGATAACCGTTGGACATCCCAACGAATCGCCGGATACCGTTGGGGCTCCCAACGACTTTCGATCGCGGAGGTGCGATGCGTCGCGTCCGGTACGAGCACACTGGCGGCCCCCTGTTCCTGGAAGACGTCCCCGTACCCACCGCCGGACGCGGCGAGCTGCTCGTCCGCGGCGAGGCGATCGGTGTGACCCTGCCCGTCGTACGCAAGGTGACCGAGGCGGCCGAGCCGATCCCGCTCGGCGGTGAGATTGCCGGGGAGGTCGTCGCCGTCGGCGAAGGCCCCACCCGTTTCCGGACGGGCGACCGCGTGACCGGGCTCTGCTTCGGGCACGCGTACGCCGACTACGCGCTCCTGCACGAAGCCATGGCCTCACCCGTCCCGGAGAGTGCGAGTGCCGCCGACGCCGTAGCCCTCGTCCGCAGTGGTCTGGTCGCGCTCGGCGCCCTGACAGCGGCGCGCCCCGCACCCGGCGAGTCGGCGCTCGTCACGGGGGCGGCCGGCGGTGTCGGCCATCTCGCCGTCCAACTCGCCGGGCTGCGGGGCGCGTCGCGTGTCGTCGGCGCGGTGTCCGCGCCCGGCAAGGCGGAGTTCGTACGCGGGCTCGGCGCCGACGAGGTGATCACGTACGGCGCCGACAACTGGGGAACCCCTGTCGACTACGTCCTCGACGCGGTCGGCGGCGACCTGCTCACTCCGGCAGTCGCCGCGCTCGCCCCGGGCGGGCGGCTCGTCGCGTACAGCTCGGGCGGCGGGAGCGTCCAGGCGTACGACCTGCTGGCGGGCGCCAAGTCGGTGATCGGCTTCCAGATGGCACGGATCGCCCGCGGGGAACCGGAGTTGTACGAGCGGTGGCGGCAGGAACTGTGGCGGCTGTTCACGGACGGCGCGCTGAAGCCCGCCGTACACGGGGAGTTCGCGCTCGAGGACTCCGCGAAGGCGCACGAGGTGATCGAGTCACGGGGCAACCTCGGCAAGGTGATACTGCGACCCTGACCGTCCGACGGCCCAGCGGTACTGGATCCCTGACCGGTCGACGGCCCAGCGGTACTGGATCCCTGACGGATCACAGTGCGTCACTGCCCCCGCGACCGATCAGCGGCAAGGCGGCACAGCCTCCATGTCCGCCCGCCTGCGTCCATGACACTCCGTCACCACCCTTCCGGGGTACCGGACGCCGTACGCACATCCCCGCGCGCCCGGGCTCGTTACTCCTGGCGACTTCCAACGGGCCACGTCCGCGCGGCCCGTCGTCCAGGTAGGAGGCAGTTACTTGGATGCCGGCACCACCCTGCTCGGCTCGTTATTGGCCTGCGCGGGCGTGCTGGGCGCGGCCGTCGTGGCGTACTTGGGGAAGCGGGGCGAGAACGCCCTGAACGGTTACTCCAGTCTCACCGACAAGCTGCAGTCCGAGCGCGACCGCCTTGAACGCCAGGTCGCCGAACGCGACTCGCGCATCACCGAGTTGTCCTCGCTGCGCGCGGCGGACCAGTCGGAGATCGCCCGGCTGCGCCTCGACATCCACCGCCTAGGAGGTGCGCCGTGAACGGATTCCAGCGGCTGCTCGCCCTGCGCTGGCGCAGCATTTTCCTCGTCTGTGTGCTCATCGCGCTCTCCGGCGTCGCGGTGATCCTGTGGGCGCGCATCGACGCCGGGGACCGCAGGGCCGAGGAACTGCGCTCGGAGGCGGACCGGCGCGGCAAGGCGCTGTCCACGCTGGCGGACGATGTGCGCGCGCTGCGCGCCCAGGTGGAGGCCGGCGGTGGCACCCCGGCGGCTCCGGACCCCTCCGAGGCCGTGGACCACCTGGTCGACCGGGTGCGCGTGCCCGCCGGATCGCCCGGAGCTCCGGGCGCCAAGGGCGATCGCGGCGCGGGCGGGAAAGCGGGTGCCGCCGGGGAGCGCGGGCCGCGGGGCGAGCCCGGTCCCCCTGGACCGTCCGGCTCGCCCGGCGCTTCGGGAGTGCCGGGTACGGATGGCTCCCCGGGCCCGGCGGGGCCGCCCGGCCCCCAGGGCGAACAGGGCGAACAGGGCTACCAGGGCCAACCGGGGGCCGCCGGCCTGTCGGGCGCGAACGGAGACAAGGGCGATAAGGGAGACAAGGGAGATCCCGGACCGGAAGGCCCCAAGGGCGACCCCGGCCCCACCTGTCCGGACGGCTACACGCTCCAGGCCCCCGCGAACGACCCGGACGCCCTGGTCTGCCGCAGGAGTGGAGCGGTCCCGGAGCCAACTCCCCAGCCCACGGCCGTACTTCCGTTGCTGCCACCCCCGCGGCGTCGACGAGATCCGGCGTGAACATGACCGGTGCACGCTTCTTGTGGGGTGCCTGAGAGCCCAAGTAGCGTCTGTGCCGCGAACGTTGGACGTGGGATGTCCAGAGTATCCGGATTGCCCAGACGCATGAAGGGCAGGTCGCACATGCCGTCAAGTCTCCGCGCACGCTTGAGATCCACTCTCCCCACACGTCTGAGATCCACTCCGCACGCACGTCTGAGATCCACTCCGCACGCACGCCTGAGATCTGCTCCTCGCGCACGCCTGCGATCCACTCTCACCGCCGTTCTCACCACCGCGGCGCTGCTCGCGCTGCCGAGCCCGGCGGGAGCCGAACAGACGGCCGCGACAGGCGAGTTCGAGCAGCAGGTGCTCTTCAAGGCCTCCCAGGATCCCGGCTACGCCTGCTTCCGCATCCCGGCCGTCGTGAAGACGACCGAGGGCACGCTGCTGGCGTTCGCCGAGGGCCGCGTCCTCAACTGCGGTGACGCGGCCGACATAGACATCGTGGTCAAGCGCTCCACCGACGGCGGACGCACCTGGAGCCCCCTCCAGGTCGTCAACGACGGCGGCGGCGACACGCACGGCAACCCGGCGCCCATCGTGGACCGCGAGACCGGCCGCATCGTCCTGGCCGAGACGTACAACACGGGCCGTACGGACAGCGCGAGCTGCCAGGTGCCCTGCGACCGCACCCCGCACCTGCAGTACAGCGACGACGACGGCCTCACCTGGTCGCAGCCGCGCGACCTGAGCAACGAGATCCTCCCGCCGAACTGGAACTCCTGGTACGCGACCGGGCCCGTGCACGGCATCCAGCTGACCCGGGGCCGGCACGCGGGACGGCTCGTCTTCGGCGTCAACACCGAGACATGGAACGGCAGTCGGGTCACCGCGAACAACGCCGCGCTCATCACCAGCGACGACGGCGGCGACCACTGGGACATCGGCGCGACCGACTCGTGGCCGATCTCCGACGACGGCACCTTCCGCCAGAAGCCGTCCGAGATGACGCTCACGGAGCGCACCGACGGATCGGTTCTCGTCAGCGGGCGTGAGCAGGACGGCACCGACCTGGGCCATCGCACCCAGGCCGTCAGCCGCGACGGCGGCGACAGCTTCGTGGCCCCCTTCCGCGACATCCCGGACCTCTACACACCCCAGGTCCAGGGTTCCTCGCTCCGTCTCGGCGACCGGATCCTGCTGTCCTGCCCCGGCGACCCGGACCGCCGCCGGACCATGATGATCCGCTCCTCGTACGACGGCGGACGCACCTGGGACAGCGTGGACCGCGGCACGGTCGTCACCACGGACTGGTCCGGGTACTCGGACATGGTCCGCGTCGACGGTGACACCGTGGGCCTGATGTACGAGGGCGGCGCAGTCGACGCACGCGACGAGATCCGCTTCGCCCGCTTCACCGAGGACTGGCTGAAGCCGCGCCGGGGCCCGGACCCGACGACAGCCGATCTCGCCCCGCACACCCAGCGGGCCGCGGTCCTCGGCGGTGCCGAGGAGACGGAGGGCGTGTTCGGCGGCGCGCTCGCCTTCGACGGCATCGACGACGCCGTACGACTGCCGTATCAGGACCAACTCCCGCTCGGGACGAAGGACTTCACAGCGTCCTTGTGGTTCCGCTACACCGCCACCACCGGTGAGCAGCCGCTGCTGTGGATGGGCGGGATCGGGACGTCGCAGCCGCAGGTGTGGCTGCGCGGCGAGCCCGCGTCCAACCGGATCACCGGACTGATCACCACCAGGAACGGCGCGGCGGCCCCGAGGTCGGCGTCCGTGCGCACCACGGGCGCGTACAACGACGGCCAGTGGCACCTTCTGGCGCTGCGCCGTGGCGGCGGGCAGCTCACGCTGTTCATCGACGGTACGACGGTCAGCACCCCGGACGTGCCCGGATCGGTCAGCCGCAACTCGCCGTTCGGGGTGCACATCGGTCAACGGATGGACAGCCGGGCGTACTTCACGGGGGCGATCGACGACGTTCGGGTCTACGACCGGGCGCTGGGCGACGACGAGCTGGCCGCGGCGCCCTCGCGGAACGTGACCCGGGACACCGTCCTGTGGCTGCCCATGGACCATGTGAGCGGAGACCACTAACGTCCCGTCCGTGCCCGACGACGCACGAGCACGACGACAGAACGGGACCGGGCTCGGCATCCTGCTGGCCCTGGTCTGCGCGGCCGTGCTGCTCACCGCCCTCCCGGACCACGACCGGGAGGGCGGCGGCACGTGCACGGCTCGTACGCTCAGGTCCTGGACCGCCGACGCGAAGCTGACCGGCGAGTTCGCCCGGTACGGCGACGACGCCACACGCGCCGACGACTGGACCGGCGGCGACGGCACCCACTCGGTGCGACTGCCGGACGGGCGGGTGCTGTGGCTGTTCTCGGACACCTATCTGGGCCTGGTGCACGGGCCGCCCAACCCGGTCGGCGAGTCGTACGCCTGGCGTGACACGAGCGCGCCCCTCGTGCGCAACTCGGCTGTCGTGATGTCCCGCGAGGGCCGTCTGCGGACGACACTTCCCGCGCCAGTGTTCCCGGACCCGGGACCGCAGCAGTGGCGCTGGCCGGTCGCGGCCCGCGTCGAGCCCCGCTCCCCCGGCTCCTCGCAGAAGGTCGTCCGCGTCCTGCTGTGGACCCGCGCGGCGGGCCAGGCCCCCTGGATCTACGGAGTGCCCACCGCCACCGAGGTCGCCACGCTCTCGCTGCCCGATCTGCGCCTCGAAGGCATCACCACGGTCCTGGACCAGCGTGCGGTCGCCGACGCCTCCCAGCGCGTGCTGTTCGGCACCTCGGTGGTCGACGTCGACGAGTGGACGTACGTCTTCGGCGGCGACGACGGGCAGGCCGCCTCGCACCCCGTCTCGAAGGCGTACGTCGCGCGCGTGCCGCGCGGCAGGCTCGCCGAGCCGGGGGCCTGGGAGTACTGGGACGGTTCGGGGTGGTCGGTGCGGGCGCGGCCGGCGCCGGTGCTCGGGGACGGGCAGCGCAAGGGTGTGGGCAGCGCGTTCACGGTGGTGCGCGACGGTGGCACCTACGTGCTGTTCACGATGGCGGCCGGTACGGCGGGCCTGACGACGATCACCTCGTACTGGGCGTGTTCGCCGACCGGCCCCTGGCACGGGCCCACCCGGAGCTTCAGCCCGTCGCTGCCCCAGGGCGACGTGGCGGCGTACAACCCGCAGGCGCATCCGGAGCTGAGCGACGGCGACCGGATCGTGCTCAGCTACGACGTCAACTGGCTGGACGCGACGGGCGCCACGGCGCAGGCGAACATCAGTCGGAACGTGTCCCTGTACCGACCGCGATTCGTGACTCTGCGACTGGCGGAACCGGGGTCGTAGCGGTCTCGGCCGCCTCGGGGTCGTGGGCGCGGCGCTTGGCGATCACCGCGCACACCATGAGCTGCATCTGGTGGAAGAGCATCAGCGGCAGCACGGCGAGCGAGGCGTGCGCGCCGAACAGCACGCTGGCCATGGGGAGTCCGGAGGCGAGGGACTTCTTCGACCCGGCGAACTGGATCGCGATCCGGTCCTCCCGGTTGAAGCGCAGGGCCTTCGCCCCGTACCAGGTGAGCGCGAGCATCACGGCGAGCAGCGCGGCCTCGACGACCAGGAGACCGGCCAGCCGGACGGGGCTCACCTGGTGCCAGATGCCCTGGACCATGCCCTCGCTGAACGCGGTGTAGACGACGAGCAGGATCGAGCCGCGGTCGACGTATCCGAGGACCCTCTTGTGCCGTGCGATGAACCCGCCGATCCACCGGCGCAGCACCTGCCCGGCGACGAACGGCACCAGCAGCTGCAGCACGATCTTGACCAGCGAGTCCGCGGAGAACCCGCCGCCGCTGTTGCCGAGCAGGGCCGCCGCGAGGAGCGGGGTGATGACGATGCCCGCCAGCGAGGAGAAGGAGCCCGCGCAGATCGCGGCGGGCACATTGCCACGCGCTATCGAGGTGAACGCGATCGACGACTGGATGGTCGACGGAACGAGCGTGAGGAAGAGGAGGCCGGTGTAGAGGTTGTGCGTCAGGAACACCGGCTCAAGGCCACGCGCGGCCAGGCCGAGCAGCGGGAAGACCACGAAGGTGCAGGCCAGGACCGTGCCGTGGAGCCGCCAGTGCTTGAGCCCCTCCAGCGCCTCGCGGGTGGACAGACGCGCCCCGTAGAGGAAGAACAGGAAGGCGATAGCGGCCGTGGACGCGCCCGACGCGACGTCGGCGCCCGTACCCCGCGCCGGGAAGAGGGCCGCGAGGCCCACCGTCCCGAGCAACAGCAGGATGTACGGGTCGATCGGCATCCAACTCGGCCACTGCAGGCGTTTCACGGTGCTCCACTGCTCGGTTGTCGTAGACGGTCGACTCGGGTCAGGTCGTGCCCTCTCCATCGTCCTCTTCCGGCCCGCGATCGGGAATCCTTCATACCGCTCTGACTGTCATCACGATCCGCGATAATCTGAGGCCCATGTACGACCCGTCCCAGTTGCGTACGTTCCTGGCGGTGGCCCAGACCCTCAGCTTCACCCAGGCCGCCCGGCGCCTCGGGCTGCGCCAGTCCACCGTCAGCCAGCACGTACGCCGGCTCGAGGACGCCACCGGACGTCAGCTCTTCTCCCGGGACACGCACTCCGTGGAGCTCACGGAGGACGGCGAGGCGATGCTCGGCTTCGCGCGCCGGATCCTGGAGGTGCAGGAGCAGGCGACGGCGTTCTTCACCGGGACGCGGCTGCGCGGCCGGCTGCGCTTCGGGGCGTCCGAGGACTTCGTCCTCACCCGGCTGCCGGAGATCCTGGAGGGCTTCCGGTACGACCATCCCGAGGTGGACCTGGAGCTGACGGTCGAGCTGTCCGGCACGCTCCACGAGCAGCTCGCGGCGGGCAAGCTCGACCTGGTGCTGGCGAAGCGGCGGCCCGAGGACCCGCGCGGCGAGCTCGTCTGGCACGACCGCCTGGTGTGGATCGGCGCGGAACGCCTGCGCCTCGACCCCGACCGCCCGGTCCCCCTGATCGTCTACCCACCCCCCGGGATCACCCGCGCCCTCGCCCTCGAAGCCCTGGAACGCCAGGGCCGCCCGTGGCGCATCGCCTGCACCAGCGGCAGCCTCAACGGCCTCATCGCGGCGGCCCGCGCGGGCCTCGGCGTGATGGCCCACTCACGGGGACTCGTCCCGCCGGGGCTGGTCCGCGTACCGGAGCGGGCGGGGCTTCCGGAGCTCGGCGAGGTCGACTTCGTGCTGGTGCACGGGCGGCGGCGGACGTCCGCGCAGGAGGCGGCGGACGCGCTGGCGGCGGCAATCCTGAGTGGCGGGGTCCGGCTGCACCGGGGACCGACGGGACCGCGAAGCTAGGGCGCTTCCTTTGGCATGGGACACCGGACTGTCCCGTGGCATGGGACACCGGGTGGTCCCGCGCCGCCTCATCACGCCCTCCACAGGGGAGATCTTGATGCCTCAACGCCAGGCAGCCAGGGGGCTGACGCCCGATGCGGTGAGCGCGGGAAGGAAGCAAAAGGGCAGGATGGAGCCATGAGCGAGATCCGCACCCCCCGTCTTCTCCTGCGCCGCTGGCTGGATGACGACCTCGTCCCCCTGTCCGAGATCCACGCCGATCCGGAGGTGATGCGCTGGGTCGGCGACGGTGCGCCGCGCTCCTTGGAAGAGACCGCCGCGGACATCGAGGCGTGGGAGGAGGAGTGGGACGAGGAGGGCTTCGGGATCTTCGCCGTCGAGCTCCTCGCATCCGGAGAGCTGGCCGGAGCGGTGGGCCTGTACGTTCCGGACTCCCCGCCCGAGGTCGCGGGCCAGGTGGCGATCGCCTGGCGGCTGGGGCGGCCGTTCTGGGGGCAGGGGTACGCGTCGGAGGCGGCGCAGGCCACGCTCGAGTTCGCTCTCCAGGACCGCGGTCTCGACCGGGTCGTCGCCGTATGCCGGGCAAGCGACACCGCGTCCGCGAACGTGCTGGACAAACTCGGTATGCGGGCGGAGAGCACGGCGCAGGACACGGATACGGGTCACGATCTGCGGGTGTACGGGATCGATCTCACGGAGTTCCAGGCCTAGGGCGCTCCCGCACGTTCCACCGGCGCACCTGCGCGAGCGCGGCAGCGCACCGGACGCCTAGCGTGCCGGCCTTGCGTAGGTGAGTTGCTTGACCCGGCGCAGGAACGGCGTCGTCTCGACGTACTGGACGCCTTCGAGGCGGCCGATTCCCTCGCTGAGGTAGGCGTAGAGGCCGGCCGTGTCGCGCGCGACGGCGGTCACCACGAGGTTGGAGGGGCCCGCGGTCGCGGAGGCGAAGGCGATCTCGTCATGGGTGGCGAGGGCCTCGCCGACGGAATGGAGGGCTGCCGGGGCGGCCGTGATCCACAGGCAGGCGGCGAGGGGGTAGCCGAGGATCTCGGAGTGGTACTCGGTGTCGATGTACACGGCGCCGGAGGCGATCAGCCCGGCCAGCCGGCGCTTGACCGCGGACTCGGAACGGCCGGTGGCCCGTTGGAGCTCGGGGTAGGTGGCGCGTCCGTCGCGTTCGAGGGCGGCGACCAGCGGTTCGTCCTCGGGGTCGATCCGGGCGAGGCCGGTGATGCCCGGCGGCTCGGGGCGCAGCACGGCGATCTGATCGTCCGTCAGCACGGTGAACTTGCCGAGCCAGCCGTTGGGTCCGCCGAAGAAGCGGTGCAGCAGCTGGTGGGCGCGGATCTCCATGATGCTCGGGGTGCGCGGGAGCTTGCCGAGCAGCAGTTCGTCGTGGTCATCGGGGCTGCGGGGGCGCGTCATACAGACCACCTCGGTACCGCCCGAGGCGAGCCCGATCCAGGCGGTGTCGGGGCGCTTGGCCAGCGCGTCCGCGATCGCCCCCGCGTTGTCGGGCGCGCAGCGCAGCCGCAGCATCCAGTGGTCCTGGCCGAGCGCTTGGGCGTCGCGGACGGCGACGACGCGGAGCCCTCCCTCGGCGCACAGCCTGCGGTAGCGCCGCGCGATCGTCTGGTCGGAGACGCCCAGCACCGCCGCGATCCGGCTGAAGGGCGCGCGGCCGTCCAGTTCCAGCGCCGCCATCAGCTGGAGATCGAGCTTGTCGAAGGTGTTGGATTCCATCTCCATAGGGCCTGCTCCTGTCGGATTCCGTCGATCGAGCGTCCGTAGCGGCCGCGATCATCCAGCACGCCCCCATCGTACGGAGGCATACGCATCCGTGGCACAAGGAGTTGAGGACATGCGTACATGGGGGCCGCTCACGGCGGTGTGCCTGGGGACGTTCATGTTGTTGCTGGACGTGACGATCGCGATCGTCGCGCTCCCGGACATGGCACGGGCGCTGCACGCGTCGCTGAGTGATCTGCAGTGGGTGATCGACGGGTACGCGCTCGCGCTCGCCGCACTGCTGTTGGGGGTGGGAGCGGCGGCCGACATCCTCGGCCGGCGCCGGGTGCATGTGGCGGGTGTCGTGCTGTTCGCGGTGGCGTCGCTGCTGTGCGGGCTCGCGTCCGGGCCCGGGATGCTGGTGGCGGCGCGCGCCTTGCAGGGCGTGGGCGCGGCGGCGATGTTCGCGACGACGCTGCCGCTGCTCGGCTCGGTCTATCACGGGCGGCAGCGGTCGGCGGCGCTCGGTGTGTGGGGCGCGGTCAGCGGCAGCGCGGCGGCGGTCGGGCCGGTCCTCGGCGGGCTGCTCACCGAGGGGCCCGGCTGGCGGTGGATCTTCTTCGTGAACCTGCCGGTGAGCGTGGCGTCGGTGTGGCTGACGCTGCGGGTGGTGCCGGAGTCGCGCGGTCCGCGCGGAATGCGGATCGACTGGGCGGGCACGGCGGCGTTCGCGTGCTTCGCGGGGGCGACGACGTACGGGGTGGTGCGGGCCGGGTCCGACGGCTGGACGTCGGCGGTCACGACGGGCTCGTTCGTGCTCGCGGCGCTCGCGCTGGTCGCCTTCGTCCTCGTCGAGCGCCGGGTGGCGCATCCGCTGCTCGATCTGTCACTGCTGCGCAAGCCCGCGTTCGTGGGGGTGATGGTGGGCGCGCTCGCCTTCAACGGGGCGGCGTTCGGCGTCATCCCGTATCTCTCGATCTGGATGCAGACGGTGCTGGACATGAGCCCGGTGCGCGGCGGCCTCACGCTGCTGCCCCTGACGGGCGCGTCGGTGGTGGTCGCGATCCTCGCCGGGAAGCTGCTGCACGGGGTTCCGGCGCGGCTGACGATAGGCGGCGGGCTGCTGCTGATCGGCTCGGGCGTGTTCTGCCAGGCCGTGCTGGACGCGGGCGCGAGCTGGACGGTACTGGTGCCGGGCCTGGTGCTGGTGGGGATCGGCACCGGGCTCGTCTCCCCCGCCATCGCGGGCGCCGCGCTCGCCGCGGTTCCGCCGGAGCGGGCGGGCATGGCGGGCGGCGCGGTCAACACGGTCCGACAGCTCGGGTACGCGCTCGGGGTCGCCGCCTTCGGCACGGTGCTGACCTCCCGCATGCAGCACACCCTGTCGCACGACGCGGCCCACACGCTGGCGGGCGGTGGCGCCGGGGCGCTGCGCGGGGCGCTGTCCGAGCACACACTGCGGGCCGCCTTCGCGTCGGGGCTCAACACGGCGTCAGTGGCCGCGGGGGTGACGGGGATGATCGCCGGTGCGCTGGTACTGCTGTTGGTGCGGACACCGCGTCCTGTGACGAGCCCGGCCGGGGCACCGACCGAGAAGGTGGCGGCGCCTCGCGGGTGACGCGGGTGAGGGGCCGGTCCCGGGGCACCGGGGCCGGCTCGGCGGCCTCATGCGGAGGCGGTACGGCCTCCGTACGGGAGCCGTACCGGGTCCTCCGAGAGGCCGGAAACAGGCGCTCCACAACCGGTATTCGAAGCGCCGAGTGCCGTAGTCGGGTCGTACAGATTCCGTGGAGATTACAGGCCAGAAACTTACGGAACCGTAAGGGATTCTGTCCGGCCCTTCCCCTTGTGCGGGCATTTCCTCGACTGACCTGTGCATATGCGGCGGCCCCAGGCGCTCCGAGACCTCTCCCGTCCGACGGCCCGGTGGGGTAGCTTTCACGGCGCTGTGCGGAGCGCCACAAGGAGCGGGATTGCGCGAGTTCACCAACCCTCCGTTGGCGTCGGCGCCGCCGGTGGGCGGCCTGGCCGACGTCGTCTACGACTATGCCCAGGAAGACCCGCTGCACATCGCCCTCGGCCGCAAGGACGAGCGGGGGCAGTGGCGGGACGTGACGTCCGCCGAGTTCCGCGACGAGGTGCTCGCACTGGCCAAGGGCCTGCTCGCCCAGGGGATCCGGTTCGGGGACCGGGTCGCGATCATGTGCCGTACGCGCTACGAGTGGACGCTCTTCGACTTCGCGCTGTGGACGATCGGTGCCCAGGTCGTGCCCGTCTACCCCACGTCCTCCGCCGAGCAGGTCTTCTGGATGCTGCACGACGCCCAGGTGTCGGCCGTGATGGTGGAGCACGAGGACCACGCGATGACGATCGCCACGGTCGTCGACCGGCTGCCGCAGCTGCACAAACTGTGGCAGCTCGACGTAGGCGCCGTGCAGGAGCTCTACGAGGCGGGCGCACACATCGACGACGAGGTGGTGCACCGGCACCGGCGCGCGGTCACGCCCGAGTCGATCGCGACGATCATCTACACCTCCGGCACCACCGGGCGCCCCAAGGGCTGTGTCATCTCGCACGCCAACTTCATGTTCGAGGCGGACACCGTCATCGAACGCTGGGAGCCCGTCTTCCACTCCAAGCGCGGCGACGAGGCGGCCACCCTGCTGTTCCTGCCGCTCGCCCATGTCTTCGGACGGATGGTGCAGGTCGCCGCGATCCGCGGGAAGGTCAAGTTCGGCCACCAGCCGCAGCTGAACGCGGCGGCCCTGCTGCCGGACCTGGCCGCGTTCCAGCCGACCTTCTTCCTGGCCGTGCCGTACATCTTCGAGAAGGTCTTCAACGCGGCCCGCCGCAAGGCCGAGAAGGAGGGCAGGTCGGGCCCCTTCGAGAAGGCCGTCGAGGTCGCCGTGCGCTACGCGGACGCCGTCGAGGCGAAGGCCTGGGGCATCGGCCCCGGCCCCTCCGCGAGTCTGCGCATGCAGCACCAGCTCTTCGACAAGCTCGTCTACTCCAAGGTGCGCGCCGCGATGGGCGGCCGGGTCAAGCACGCGATGTCGGGCGGCTCGGCGATGGACCGGCGGCTCGGGCTGTTCTTCGCCGGCGCGGGCGTCTTCATCTACGAGGGGTACGGGCTCACCGAGTCCACGGCGGCCGCGACCGCCAACCCGCCCGAGCGCACCCGGTTCGGCACCGTCGGCCAGGCGATCCCCGGCACCACGGTGCACATCGCGGACGACGGCGAGATCTGGCTGCGCGGCGAGAACGTCTTCCAGGGCTACCTCAACAACCAGAAGGCCACTGACGCCACCCTGCACGACGGCTGGCTGGCCACCGGTGACCTGGGCTCCCTCGACGAGGACGGCTATCTCACCATCACCGGGCGCAAGAAGGAGATTCTGGTGACCTCCGGCGGCAAGAGCGTCTCGCCGGGGATCCTGGAGGAGCGCGTGCGCGACCATCCGCTGGTCGCCCAGTGCATCGTCGTCGGCAACGACCGGCCGTACATCGCGGCGCTGGTCACCCTCGACTCCGAGGCCGTCGAACACTGGCTCCAGATGCGCGGCAAGCCGCCGCTGTCCGCCGCCGAGCTGGTGCGCGACCCCGATCTGGAGACCGAGGTGCGACGCGCGGTGGTCGCCGCCAACACCTTGGTCTCGCAGGCCGAGTCGATCCGTACGTTCCGGATACTGGCCCACCAGTTCACCGAGGAGCACGGGCTGCTGACGCCTTCGCTGAAGCTGAAGCGGAAGGCGATCGAGAAGGCGTACTCGACGGAGGTCGAGGCGCTGTACCGGGCATAGGCCTCTCCGAAGCCCTCGACGCGCACGCACGGCCCCCACGCTTCTGACGGTTCGTCACTTACTGCCGCGTCAGATATTGACGGTCCGTCAGATCACACGCACACTTTCGGTCACCCGACGGAGGGGGACCGACGTGTCGCGACCGACCCGCACCATCACCGCCGCCGTGGCCGCGCTGCTGCTCGCCACCACCGCCTGCAACTCTGCTGCCAGCGGCGGCAGTTCGGACAAGGACGGAAGCTCCGTGCGCGGAGTGACCGACGAATCCATCAAGGTCGGCGGCATCGTCTCGATGACGACCGCCACGGGCTACTCCAAGAAGGACACCGACCTCGGCGCGAAGGCCCGCTTCGACCGGGGGAACGCGGAGGGCGGGATCAACGGCCGCAAGATCGACTATCTGGGCGCGGAGGACGACGGCCAGGATCCGGCGAAGAACCTCGCGGCTGCCCGCAAGCTCGTGCAGCAGGACAAGGTGTTCGCGATCGCGCCGATGAGTTCGACGACCTTCTCGGGGGCGGACTTCCTGCAACAGCAGAAGGTGCCGACCTTCGGCTGGGGCACCCTGCCCTCCTTCTGCGGGCCGACCTACATCTACGGTTTCGGCGGCTGCATGGTGCCGATGCCCGGCGGCACCATCTCGCAGACCTGGCCGGAGGGGCTCAAGCAGGTGACGGGCGGCTCGCAGGGCAAGTCCGTGGCGATCCTGGCCAACGACAGCGACGCCGGCACCTTCGCCATCCGCACCTACAAGCAGAGCTTCGCCTCGGCGGGCTACAAGGTGACGTTCGCGAAGTCGTCCGTGCCCGCGGGCGCCGTGCCGAGCGACTGGTCGGCGTACACGAAGGAGATCCTGCGCAGCAACGGCGGCAAGGCCCCCGACGCCGTGGTCTCGGTGATGCAGACCCCGTACAACATCGGACTGTTCACGGCGCTCAAGCGCACCGGATACGACGGCGTGCTCACCGATCCCACCGACTACGACCCGTCGCTGCTCGCGAAGAGCGCGACGAAGAAGGCGCTCTACGGGGTGCACATCCTGCTGTCGTTCCAGCCGTTCGAGCAGGACACTCCGGCGATGCGGCAGTTCAAGGAGGACATCAGGAAGGCGGCCGGGAAGGACGTCCCGCTCAATATGCACATGATGACCGGCTACATGAGCGCCGATCTCTTCCTCGCCATCGCCGCGAAGGCGGGCAAGGACCTGACGGTTGCCTCCTTCCAGAAGGCTGCGGGCGCCTTCTCCGACACGGGCACGATGGTCGGCGACCGCGCCGAACCCCGGGGGCGGAAGGAGTCGTTCGGCTGCGGGGCGCTCGTCCAGCTCAAGGGCGGGAAGTACGTCGTGTCGGCGCCCTTCAAGTGCTACTCACCCATTCCCTTCAAGTAGCGGCATGTGAAGGGGGCTTGGGATGTCGGACCTCTTGGGGTTCGTACTGAGCGGGCTGGTGTCCGGCGCGCTGTACGCCCTGCTCGCGACCGGTCTCGTGCTGTCCTACTCGGCCTCGGGACTGTTCAACTTCGCCCACGGCGCCACGGCCTACCTGTGCGCACTCGCCTTCTACGAGCTGCACTCGGGCCTCGGCTGGCCGGCCGTACCGACGGCCGTGCTGCTGGTGTGCGCGGTGGCGCCCGCGCTGGGCTGGGGCCTTGACCGGTTGATGTTCCGCAAACTGGCGCGCGTCGGTGAGACGGCCCAGATCGTCGCCACCATAGGGCTGTTGGTGGCGCTGCCCGCGCTGGGGCTGTGGATTGTGGAACTCCTCGAGGACGCGGGAGTGTCCGTCAAACCCGCCGAGAACCAGTTCGGGCTCCCCGGGGTCGGGCCGAGCCCGGCGAAGTCGTGGCAGCTGATGGACGGAGTCGGCGTCGACTCCGACCAGTTGATCACCTGGGTGGCGACCGCCGTGGTCGCCGTCGGGCTGTGGATCCTGATGCGGCACACGTCCCTCGGGCTCAGACTCCGGGCGGCGGTGGACAATCGCTCCCTCGTGGAACTGCGCGGCATGAGCGCGGACCGGCTGTCGTCGATCGCGTGGATGCTGTCGTCGGCGCTCGCCGGGCTCGCGGGGGTGCTCGCCACACCTCTTCTCGGCCTGTCCGCCCACGACTTCACGCTCTTCCTCTTCGTCTCGGCGACGGCCGCGGTCCTCGGCCGCTTCGCCTCGATCCCGCTCGCCTTCGCGGGCGGCCTGGGGCTCGGGGTGCTGCAGAACCTCGTCGCGGGGTACGCCACCTTCGCCGAGCGGATCACCGGTTTCCGTACGGCCGTTCCGTTCCTGATCCTCTTCGCCGGGCTGCTGGTGCTGACCCGGCGACAGCGGACGGCAGGCACGGCGGCCACGGACGCGCCGCCGGGCGACTACCTGGCGGGACGGCCGTGGGTACGGCGCTGGGGCCCGTGGACGGCCGCCGGGCTGCTGCTCGCCCTCGCCTTCTACACGGTCACGACCCCCTTCTGGAGCGGCATCCTCGCCCAAGGGCTCGCCCTCTCCCTGGTGTTCGTCTCGTTCACGGTGGTGACGGGGCTCG
Source organism: Streptomyces sp. NPDC001530 (assembly GCF_042894545.1). Taxonomy (NCBI): domain Bacteria; kingdom Bacillati; phylum Actinomycetota; class Actinomycetes; order Kitasatosporales; family Streptomycetaceae; genus Streptomyces; species Streptomyces sp. NPDC001530. The sequence goes on along the minus strand of NZ_JBIAVS010000003.1, from coordinate 437,403 downwards.
GCGCGATGGTGTCGCTGGCGCAGGCGACGTTCGTGACCGGTGCGGCGCTGGTGGCGGGGCTGCTGATGAGCCACGGCTGGCCGTTCGTGGCGGCCGCGGCGGTGGGGACCTGCGCGGCCGCCGTGCTGGGCGCCCTGGTGGCGCTTCCGGCGCTGCGGCTCGGCGGGCGCTCGCTCGCCCTCGCGACCCTGGCACTCGCCTTCCTCGCCGACCAAGTCCTCTTCCAGATGGGCTGGTTGAGGAACGGTGACACGGGCTGGGCGATCCCGCGACCCGTCTTCGGACCGGTGGACCTGGGCGACGACCGGGCGATGGGCGTGGCGATGATCCTGCTCGTCGCGCTGGTCGTGGCAGCGCTCAGCGCGCTGCGCCACTCGCCGTCCGGGCGCGCGATGCTCGCGGTCCGCTCGGCTCCGGCGGCGGCGATGGCGTCGGGCGTGTCGGTCATCCGCACCAAGCTCCTGCTGTTCACGCTGTCGGCGGGGCTCGCGGGCTTCGGCGGCGTGATGTACGCGTCGTACAGCACGCGCATCACCGCGACCGACTTCACGGCGATGACCGGGCTGATCTGGCTCGCGGTGGTCGTGGCGGCGGGCGTACGCCGTCCCCAGTTCGCCGTGGTCGCGGGGCTCGTCTACGCCGTCGTACCGCATCTGCTGTCGGACTACGTCACCCGGTCGGTCCATCTGCCGGTGATCCTGTTCGGCCTGGCGGGGCTGGCGCTGGCCAACGATCCGGACGGGTACGCGGCGGCGGTCTCCACCCGCCTGCACCGCAGGCGCGCGACGACGACACCGCGGACGCCGGTCGAGGCGCCCTCGCCGTCATCCCCCGAAGCGGCCCTCGAACTCCGCGCCGTGCGGGCGGGATACGACGGCGCCCCCGTCCTCCACGGCGTCGACCTCGCCGTCCGCCCCGGCGAGATCCTCGCTCTCCTCGGCCCGAACGGCGCCGGAAAGTCCACCACATGCCGCGTCGCCGCCGGGCTCCTGCCCCCGCTCACCGGCCGGGTGTACGTCGCCGGGCGCGACGCCACGCGCGAGCGGGCCGTCGGACGGTCCCGGGCGGGGGTGTTGCTGGCGCCCGAGGGACGCGGGCTCTTCCCGTCCCTCACCATCGAGGAGAACCTCGCCCTGCACCTGCGCGCGACGGACGAACGCGACGCCGTGTACGCGCGCTTCCCCGGCCTCGCGGCACGCCGCGACGTCCTCGCCGGCTCGCTGTCCGGCGGCGAACAGCAGATGCTCGCCCTCGCGCCGCTGCTCCAGCGGCCACCGGAGGTACTGATCGCGGACGAGCCCTCGCTCGGTCTCGCCCCACGCGTGGTCGAGGAGGTGTTCCGGCTGCTGACCGAACTGAAGGAGGCGGGGACCGCACTGCTGCTGGTCGAGGAGAAGGCCACCGAGGTCCTCGGGGTCGCGGACACGGTCGCGTATCTCACGCAGGGGCGGGTGACGTGGTGCGGTCCGCGCGCCGAGGTGGAGGCGGACCGGCTGACGGAGGCGTACTTGGGGATCGCGGCCTCCTCGACGGCAATGCCCCAGTCATCGACCAAGGGGGTTGGCCCGTCATGAACGCTCCCGTGCTCGAAGCCGTCGGCATCGGCGTCCGCTTCGGCGGTGTCCGCGCCCTCGACGGGGTGGACCTCGCCCTGCGCCCCGGCGAGGTGTGCGGGCTCATCGGCCCCAACGGCGCCGGAAAGACCACCCTCTTCGACGCGCTGTCGGGCATCCGCCGCCCCGACGAGGGCCGCATCCTCCTCGACGGCACCGACATCACACGCCGCTCCCCCGTCTGGCGCGCCCGTCACGGCATGCGCCGTACCTTCCAGCGGCAGCAGCTGTTCGGCCAGCTCACGGTGGCCGACAACCTGGTGGTGGCCCAGGAGTGGCGCGGCGGCGGGGGCGGCCTCGCGGCGGATCTGCTGGCCGCGCCGACCCGGCGGACGTACGAGAAGGAGCGCCGCGAGCGCGCGGCGGAGGTGCTGCGCTCCTGCGGGCTGGACGCACTGACCGGAGTCTTCGCCGGAGCGCTCCCGGTGGGACAGGCCCGCATGGTGGAACTGGCGCGCGCGGTGGCCGACCCGCCCCGGGTGCTGCTGCTGGACGAGCCCGCCTCCGGAATGACGGCTGGCGGGAGCCGCCAACTGGCCGCTGTTGTCCGCCACTTGGCGGATGAGGAGGGCTGCGCGGTCCTCCTCGTCGAGCACAACGTCGCCTTCGTCATGCGGCTGTGCACCCGCGTCGTCGTCCTCGACCTGGGCCGGGTGCTGGCCGAGGGGACGGCCGCGGAGGTGCACGCGGACCCGCGGGTGCGCGAGGCGTACCTGGGCACGGCAACCGTCTGAACAGGGTCGCCCGCACACAAGCCGGCTTACCGGGGCGGGACTTGTCCGCGGAAGCGGTCGCACCGCCCGAGCCGCGCGACTAGGCTCTCGCCGAGATCACGTACCACCGACGAAGGTGCCGGGCACACGGGGGAAGTACGGTCATGGCCGATGTCAGGGTCGAGACGGTCGCGCTCGACACAGCCAGGAACAGGCAGATCGCCAGCAGAACACGGGCGACGTCGTCCCTCGGCGAGCGCGCCGCCGAGATCGAGGAGGCGATCGTCCAGGCCTCCTCCATCGCCCAGCAGTCCTTGGCGCAGGTCCCCGAGCGCGACGGCTGGCGGATCACCAGCCTGGACGTCACCTTCGGTCTGACCCTCGCGGCCGAGGCCGGGGTCATCCTGTCCAAGGCTTCCGCGGAGGCCTCGTTCGAGGTCACCCTCACCGTGGAGCGCACCCCGGGGAACCCGTGACGGGCACGGGCTACTGGGTCGACCTCTACCAAGCTCAGCAGCGCCTGGGCGGCGGCTTCCTGCTCACCCGCCGGTTCGTGCTCACCGCACTGCACTGTCTGCGCGGCCTGTCGCTCGACGAAAGCGTCGGCATCGAACTGGCCGACGGGGAGCGGGTCGAGGGCCGCGTCTGCCGCCAGGACAAGGAAGCCGATCTGGCCCTCGTCGAGATCGGCGCCGGGCACCAGGTCACCCTGCCGATCCCCGCGGCCGACGTCGCCCGCGACGGGGACCGCTGGCGCGGCCCCTACCGGCCCGCCACGCACGACGTACACCTCAGCGGCCGGGTCAGCGCCGGGGCCGCACAGCATCTCTGCGTCGGGGGCGCGACCATCGAAGCGCTGCAGCTCACGGCGGACCAGCATCTCGGCGACTACTCCGGCTACTCGGGAGGGCCGGTCGAGGGGGTGGGGGACGACGGCACCCGGCAGCCCGCGGTCGTCGGCATCCTCATCGAGCAGGCCCCCGACCGGGCTGCCGAGGCCCGCGCCGCCAACGTGCTCTTCGCCGCCACCATCGGGGAGGCGATCCGCCGCTTCGACCACCTCGATGTCGTCCACCTCATCGACGTGCTCAGGCCGCCAGCCCCGGACCGCGACCACCCCGTCCAGGACGGCGCGACGCCCGCCCGGTTCGTGGGCACGGAGGCGCTCCTGCTCCAGCTCGACGCATGGGCGCAGCGCAGCCTCATTGATCCGTCCCAGATCGCCGAGCTCAAGTTCATGGCCGTGAAAGCGCTCATCGACGGCGAGGGGAATGGGGGCGGCGCATGAACGACGTCTGGCAGGAAGCGATCTCCCACGCCGCCCGCGCACTGCGGGGCGAGAGCGCGGCCGCCGTACGGACCACCCGCGCCGTCGAACGGCTGCGTGCGGACGACCGCGTGCTGCACCATCCGGCCCTGAGCCGCGACTTGGCGCGCCTCACCGCACTGCTCGACGGCCTCGGTCTGCAGAGTGCGTCGCAGGCGCTCCTCCAGCATGTGGCGTCCCGGCTGGCGTGGGACACCGACGGGCTGAACCTCGACAGCGCCTCGCGCAACCAGCTGGCGGTGACGCTGGCCGATCGCGGGTATCTTGCCGCCGCCGCGACGGTACTGTCCTCGGCGTTGCAGTTCGACCCGGGCGGCAGCGCTGCGACCACGAGGAAGCTGGCCAATCTCGCGGCGCTCAAGATCCGGCTGGGTGATGTCGAGGGTGCCGCGGAGGCGGCCGCGCAGGCCCGGGAGCGGCTGGCCGCGGTCGACAACACCGAGGAGGAGTTGGACGTACGCCTTCTGGTGACCTCCGTCCTGACGGCGACGGCGCGGCAGCAGGGGCGGCACGACGACGCGGACGCGTTGCTGGACGACCTCGAAAGCGCCGTCCGCCGTCTGGTGGGCCTGCTCGGCGGCGAACACCCGCAGTCCCTGTCTGCGCTGGTGGCCCTGGCCACCGCGGAGTTCGAGTCCGCGCGGGCCGCCGGAGACCGTGATCGGATGGGACGCGCCGCGGACGTGCTGGCCGTCGCCTCGCAGAAAGCCGCCGCGGCCGTGGGGGCGCACCATCCGCAGACGGTCGCCGCGCTGCTCAGCCTCGCCGCCGTCGAGGGCGAAGGAGCCCGCGATGCTCAGGACCACCGCCGTGCCGCCGAGGTCAGGGCCCTGTTCGCGGAGGCCGCGCGGCGCGCGGACGTCATGCGGCGGGGGGTCCAGCGGGCACCCCGGAAGGCGATCCCGGTACCCGAGCCCGGAGGGCCTCGGGTACCGGAGCACCGGCGACCGGCGCCGCAGCCCTTCACCGACGGGCCCGTCCTCCCGGACAGCGTGCGAGGCCAGGGCGACGAGGGCACGCCGGCACTGCGCTTCAGCGTGCTCGGCCCTGTTCGGGCGTGGCGCGGCGCCGAGGCTCTGAACACGGGCTCTCCGCAGCAACGGTCCCTGCTCGCCGCCCTGTTGCTGCGCGAGGGCCGCACCGCCACGGCCGCCGAACTGATCGACGCGCTGTGGGGCGACGAGCCTCCGTCGCAGGCCCTCGCCGCCGTTCGTACGTATGCGTCGCGGCTCCGCAAGGTGCTCGACCCCGGCTTGCTGGTCAGCGAGTCCGGCGGCTATGCGCTGCGCACCCAGCCGGGATCCCTCGACGTGGCCCAAGCGGAAGACCTCGCGGCGCAGGCGGAGAGGCTCCGAGCGGCCGGCGACCTGGCGCAGGCTCGGGACACGTTCAACAAGGCCCTGGCGCTCTGGGACGGGGAACCCCTGGCAGGCGCTTCGGGTCCGTATGCCGAAGCAGAGCGCATGAGGCTGGAGACGTGGCGGCTGCAACTCGCCGAGATGCGCCTCGACTTGGACCTGGAACTCGGCGGTCACGCCGAGGCCGTCTCGGAGCTCACCGCGCTGACCGCCGCCCACCCGCTGCGGGAGCGCCTGCGCGAGCTGCTCATGCTCGCCCTGTACCGAAGCGGACGCCAGGCCGAGGCGTTGGCCGTGTACGCGGACACCCGACGCCTGCTCGCCGCCGAGCTCGGCGTGGACCCGCACCCTGGCCTGCGCGACTTGCAGCAGCGGATCCTTGCCGCCGACCAGAGCCTTGAGGACGTGGCCGCGCCGCGCCGCGAAGCGACATCGATCGTCGTGCGGCCCTCGCAACTGCCCGCCACAGTCCCCGACTTCACAGGCCGCGCCGCCTTCGTGCGCGAACTCATTGAACTCCTCCCCGACTCCCCTGGTGCCGTCTTGGCCATCTCCGCCTTGGCGGGCATCGGAGGTGTCGGCAAAACCACCCTCGCCGTGCACGTCGCGCACCAGGCGCGCCAGAGCTTCCCGGACGGCCAGTTGTACGTGGACCTGCAAGGGACCGGGGCCCGGGCGGCGGAGCCCGAGACGGTCCTCGGCTCCTTCCTGCGCGCTCTGGGCATGGAGGACTCGGCGATCCCCGACTCGCTGGAGGAACGCTCGGCGCTGTACCGCTCGGTCCTGAACGACCGCCGGGTGCTGGTGCTCCTGGACAACGCCCGGGACGCCGCCCAGGTACGGCCGTTGATCCCCAGCACTCCCGGGTGCGCCACACTCGTCACCAGCCGCGTCCGCATGGTGGATCTGGCCGGGGCCCATCTCGTGGACCTCGATGTGATGAGCCCGGACGAGGCGTTGCAACTGTTCACCAGGATCGTGGGGGCCGAGCGCGTCGACGCCGAACGCCATGCCGCCCTCGACGTGGTCGCCGCCTGCGGTTTCCTTCCGCTCGCGATCCGGATCGCGGCCTCGCGCCTCGCGGCCCGCCGTACCTGGACCGTGTCCGTGCTCGCCGCCAAACTCTCCGACGAACGCCGCCGCCTCGACGAACTGCAGGCCGGGGATCTCGCGGTCAAGGCGACCTTCGAGATGGGGTACGGGCAGCTGGATCCGGCGCAGGCGCGCGCGTTTCGTCTCGTCGGCCTCGCCGACGGACCGGACATCTCTCTCGCCGCGGCCGCCGCCATGCTCGACCAGCTGCCCGAGGAGACGGAGGACATCTTCGAAGCGCTCGTCGACACCGGCTTCCTGGAGGCCGCGGCACCGGGCCGCTACCGCTACCACGACCTCACCAGGCTGTACGCCCGCGCCTGTGCAGAGCGGGACGAACAACCCCCCAGCGAACGGGGGGCGGCACTGACCCGCCTGCTCGACTTCTACCTGGCCACCGCGACCGGGGTGTACGCGGTGGAGCATCCCGGTGACCGCAGCGTGGAGCATCTGGAACCCGCCCGGTATCCCGGCGTCGAGTTCTCCTATCTCGACGACGCCAGGCGCTGGCTGGCCTCCGAGGCGCAGTGCATCCTGTCCTGCGCCCGCCAGCTCGCCCACGGCTCCGAACTGCGCAGGTCGATCGATCTGTTGTGGAGCGTGAAGGACATCGTGGGGTCCGGGAACTTCCGCCAGTACCAGGACACGGCGGCCGCGGCGCAGCGTGCCGCGCGCGAGGCTCGGGACGCCCAGGCGGAGGGCCGTGCATGCGCCGCGCTCACCGCGGTCCATCTCACGGCGGGGAACCTGCGGGAGGCCGACGCGGAGGCGCAGCGCGCGCTGGCGCTGGCCGTGGCGATCGACGATCCCGTGACCAGCGCCTGGGTGCCGTACGACCGTGGTGTCATCGCGCTCCAGGAGCGCAGGTACACGGAGGCGGACCGGTGTCTGCGGGAGGCCCTGTCGCGGTTCCGTGAGGACGAGAACCCGTTCGGTGTGGCCAGTGCGCTGTGCCAGCTGTCCCATGTGGAGGCGAGTCTGCGCAATGTCCGCAGCGCGGTGGCGCTCGCCGAGGAGGCCATCGAGCGGCTCGGCTCCGAGGCCGCCACGCTCGCGCTCGCCGAGTCGCGCTACGCGCTGGGGCTCGCGCTGTCCGCGGCGGGACAGATTCCCGAGGCCCTGGAGCAGTTGGACCAGGCGCTGGGGATCTACGAGGAGTGCGGACAGGCCCTCGGGGAGGGCATGGCGCGCTTCCGGCGGGCCGAGATACATCTCGGCGCGGGCCGGCCCGCCTCCGCGGCCGCGGAGGCGGAGCAGGCACTCGCCGTGCTGGGCCGGGTGGGAGGTGCCCGGCGCAGGGCCGACGTGCTGATCGTGCTGGGTGACGCCATGGAGGAGCGGGGTGAGTCCGCGCGCGCCCGTACCTGCTGGGCCGAAGCCCTCGCGATGTACGAGCAGCTGTCCAGAGCCGAGAGAAACGAGGTCCGGCCCCGGCTGCTCGCCCGGCTGGACGGCCGTACCGCGGACGAGGAGGCAGGTCGCCTCACGGGGACCTGATCCACCCCGCCCGCGGTTGGCCGCGTATCGCGCTGATCGGCGCGTCTGCGGCATGATCGACCGAACAGGTCCTAGCTGATACTCACGCGGAAGATCTTGTCCGAGCCGTCCGCCGCACCTCCGTTGTTGTCGCAGTTGGTGGTGGAGAGCCAGAGTTGGTCCGCGCCGGGCACCTTGGTGACGGTGCGCAGGCGGCCGTACGTGCCGACGTAGTACGCGGTCGCCGAGCCGACGCTCTCCGTGTCACCGCTGATCGGGATGCGCCACAGGCGTTCGCCGCGCAGCGCCGCCATGTAGATGACGTTGCGGACGATCGCGATGCCGCTGGGCGAGGCCTCGGAGACGGCCCACGTCTTCTTGGGGTTGGTCATGCCGGAGACGGAGCAGCTGCCCTCGCAGGTCGGCCAGCCGTAGTTGTTACCCGGCTTGATGAGGTTCAGCTCGTCGTAGGAGCTGTTGCCGAACTCGGCCTCCCACAGGCGCCCGTTGCGGTCGAAGGCGAGGCCCTGCGGGTTGCGGTGGCCGTAGCTGTAGACGTAGTTGCCGAACGGGTTGCCGGGTGCCGGCTGGCCCGAGGTCGTCAGGCGCAGGATTTTGCCGTTGAGGGACGTCTTGTCCTGGGCGAGTGACGAGGTCTGGGCGTCGCCGGTCGAGGCGTACAGGTAGCCGTCGGGGCCGAAGGCGAGCCGGCCGCCGTTGTGGTACCGGTTCTTCTTGATGCCCTGGAGCAGGGTCGTGTAGCCGCTCAGGGAGCTGCCGTTGTACGTCATGCGTACGATGCGATTGCCCTCGGAGGCGGTGTGCATGAAGTACACGTAGTGGTTGGTGTCCCAGTTCGGGTCGACCGCGACACCGAGCAGACCGCCCTCGCCGTCCGTCGTGACGACATTGGGCACGCTCCCCACCTGTGTCTTCGTGCCGTCCTTGGCCAGCTTGAACACCTTGAAGCTGTCGCGTTCGGTGACCAGGGCGCTCAGCCCGTCGGGCATCCAGTAGGTGCCCCAGGGGATCGTCCAGCCGCTGGAGACGGTGGAGATCGACGACGGAACACCGCCGTCGGTGGAGCAGCTCTGCGTGGTGAAGCTGACTGTGTTGCTCTGCGCGGACATATTGCCGGCCGCGTCGCGCGCCACCACGTTCAGCGAGTACGGGCTGTTGCAGGCGAGCCCGGTGACGGTGGTCGAGGTCGCGGGCGGGGTGCCCGTGACGGTCTTGTAGACGGTGGTTCCGCTGCGGATGTCGTACGCGACGACGGCCTTGTTGTCCGTCGAGGCGCCCCAGTCCAGGCTGACGCTGTTGGCGGTGACGTTGGACGAGGAGAGCGTGCCGGGCGTCGTCGGGGCGGTGGTGTCGGAGCTCGGCAGCGTGGTGCAATCCACGGCGGGGCTGGCGAGCGAGGCGTTGCCCGCGGCGTCGCGGGCGATGACGGTGAGGTTGTAGGTGGTGTTCGGGGTCAGTCCGGTGAGGTTCTTGGACGTGACGTCGCCCGCCGTCTCACCGATCTTGTTGCCGTGCTCGTAGAGGTCGTACGCGACGACGCCGACGTTGTCGGTCGAGGCGCTCCAGCTCAGTGTGAGCGCGTCCTCGCCGATGTTCGAGCAGCTCGGCTGGCCGGGCCGGGTCGGTGCCTGGGTGTCGGCGGCGGTACCCACACGCAGCCGGTCGAGGTTGGGGCCACCGTTGGCAGTGGTGGCCGTGGCGCGGATCTTATTGCTGCCTGCCGTGAGATCGGCGTTGAGTGACTTGGTGGCCCAGGTGTCCCAGTCGGTGGTGGCCGGGAAGGACACGTTCGCGGCGACCACCGTGCCGTTCACGGAGATGTCCATCGGCCGGTCGACGGTCGTGCCGTTGGCGTACCGGAAGGCGAGCGAGGCGCCGCCCGCCGAGACCGCGCTGACCGTGAACTCCACGTACGAATCCGTGACGTTGGTGTAGTCGACGAAGCCCGTGCCCGTGTAGTTCAGATGGTTCGTCGCCACCGTGCCCTGGGAGATCGTGGCGTCCTCGGCCTGGTAGTCGGTCGTGGCGGCAGAGACCTCGAAGTCGGCGTAGTCGGTGTTGGCGAGGCCGCCCGCGCTGGTCGCGGTCAGCCGGATCTTGTTGCTGCCCGCGTTGACGGGGACGGTCAGGGACGAGGTCGTCCAGGCGTCCCAGGTGGTTGTGGACGGAAAGGAGTAGCCGGCCTTGACGACGGTGCCGTTGACGGCGATGTCGGCGGGGCGGTCGCTGGTCGTGCCGTTGGCGAAGCGTACGCCGAGCGTGGCGCTGCCCGCGGAGGCGGCGTTCACAGTGAACTCGAGGTAACTCCCCACCGCATTGGGCGTGTTGACGAATCCTGTCCCGGAGTACCCGGCGTAGTTGCTGTCGACGGTGGAGCCCGAGGTGTAGGCCGCGCTCTCCGCCTCGTACCGGGTGGGGGCCGCCGAGGCGGTCTGCGGGACCGTCTGGACGAGTCCGGCACACAGCAGCACGACGGCGCCGACCACGAGACGTCTGAACCAGACTCTGCGGAGAGCCTTGCTACGGATACGCATGTGAACCTCCTTCATGTACGTCGCGTGCGGTGACATCAGGGGACCCAGTAGTTGCCGGACGCCACGATCATCGACTGGAGCTGGACGCTGCCGCCGTAGTAGAGCGTGGAGCTGATGGGTGTGGCGACGAGCTTGTTCCACAGGGAGTCGAGCCAGGCCTGTGAGCCGGAGTCGGTCATCGCGGTCACGATGAACGGCGCGGTGAACGCCATGTCGTGCCCGCTGTCGTAGGCGGAACCGCTGAGGTGGTAGCCGGTGACGATGTTGTCGGGGTTGCCACCGGTCTTCGACTTGATCCAGGAGTTGAGCTTGCGGGCCGAGGCGAGCGAGGCGGAGTCGCCGCTGGTGACGGCGTCGGCGCCGATGCGCCAAGGGTCACGGCAGGCGTTCCAGCTGTAGTCGCCGTCGTTGGGGCCTTCGAGGACCTGTCCGCCCGCGGGCTTCGGGGTGGTGTTGGTGTTGACGATGAAGTCCGCCAACAGGCCTGTGCTCGGCGCGTAGTTGGCCTGCTGGCTGGTGATCAGGTTCTGATGGGCGCTGCGGATCGTGTCCCACGCGGCGTCGCCGGTGGCCCGCCTGAAGGCCCGGAAGTGGTCGATCATCCAGTCCGAGGAGCGCGTGATGTAGTAGTACTGATCGCCCGACGTGGACCAGTCGCCGAGCTTCATGAGGTGGGTGCTCGAGTTGACCTCGCTGGCCTTGATGGCGTTGATGTGCTTCACGGCCAGGCTCTTGTAGTCGTACGTTCCCGCGCTCCCCCACTGCTTGTCGGCGAGCAGCAGCCCGTACGCCACGTCGAGGTCACCGTCGGTCGCCGAGTCCGAGCCGTCGACACTGGTGCAGGAGGAGTCCTGCTCGGCGGCGAGCAGGTTGGAGTTGTGCACCGAGGGATGCGCCAGCATGTACTTGACCAAGCCGTCGAAGATCTTCTTGGCGTCCGGGTCGGCGCCCGCCATCAGGGCACTGACGACCATGCCGTAGCCCTGCGCCTCGGCGACGTAGGGGTGGTCGGCGTCCGGCGAGATCACCTCGTACCAGCCGTTGCCGCAGTTCTGCTTGACGAAGGCGGACTTCCAGGCGTTGTACTTGCTGACGACGGCCTGGTCAAGGGTCGACTGCGCGCCCGTGGGCTTCAACATGCCTGCCACATACGGGAATTGATGACTCCCGAAGGGAACGGCAGGACCGCCTCCGCCGCCCGAGGGGCTGCCGAGGGTGAGCTTGTCGAGGTTGGGGCCGCCGTTGGCGGTGGTCGCGGTCGCCCGGATGCTGTTGGTGCCCGCGTTCAGCGAGGCGTTGACGGTCTTGGTGACCCAGGTGTCCCAGTCGGCGGTGGCCGGGAACGACACGTTCGAGGCGACCACCGTGCCGTTGACGGAGATGTCCATCGGGCGGTCGGTCGTGCTGCCGTTGGCGTACCGGAACTGCAGCCCGGCCTGCCCGGCAGCCGCCGCGTCCACCGTGAACTCCACATTCGAACCAGCCACGTTGGTGTAGTCCACGAAGCCACTGCCCGTGTAGTTCAGATGGTTCGTCGCCACCGCGCCCTGCGAGATCGTGGCGTCCTCGGCCTGATAGTCGGCCGCCGCCGCGGTGACATCGAAGTCGACGTAGTCCAGGTTCGGATCACCCGCGGCGGTCGTCGCCGTCAGACGGATGGTGTTGGCGCCCGCATTCACCGGCGCTGTCACCGTCCTGGTCGCCCAGGTGTCCCAGTCCGCCGTCGGCGGGAACGACACATTCGACGCGACGACCGTGCCGTTGACGGAGACGTCCATGGGCCGGTCGGCGATGGACCCGTTCGCGTACCGGACGGCTGTCGAGCCCGTACCCGCGGACGCGGCGTTCACGGTGAACTCCACATACACACCAGCGGCGTTGGTGGTGTCCGCGAACCCGGTACCGGAGTAGTTCAGATGGTTCGTGGCCACCGTCCCCGACGAGATGGTGGCGTTCTCCGCCTCGTACCGCGTTGCGACCGCCTGGGCCACACCACTGCCCGCCCAACCGAGCAGGGGCAGTGCGAGGGCCAGGGAGGTGCACCAGGACAGGATGGTTCTGCGACGCGTTCTGTTCACGGCTGTTCTCCTCAACCCGCGTACTGGACGAAGACCTTGAGGTAGTCGTACGGCTGCTGTGATACACCGCTGCAGGAGTCCCCGTCAGAGCCGGAGCCGCAGGCCCGGTCGCGGTTCACGGACCAGTAGGTGAGGCGCGCGATGTGGTGCTGCTGCGCGTAGGCGAGCATCGTCTGGAAGTCGGAGACACGGACCAGCTCGCCCGCGTCGTCGGTCTTGCCGTTCATCGAGGAGAGCCCGATGTGCGCGTAGGTGGTCGCGTCGCTGTAGCCGTAGGCGGCCTTGACCTTGCCCTTGAGCCCTTCCATGGCCTGGGTCGTCAGCGTGCCCATGTTGCTGGTGCCGCCGCCGAAGTCGAACGGCATGATGCACCAGATGTCGTTCGCCAGACCGGAGTTGGCACCACGGTTGATCATGTCGACGCCGGTGGAGTCCGGGCCGTTGGTGGTCGTACCGAAGGTGATGATGGTCTTGAGGCCCGCGTTGTTCGCCTTGACGATCTTCAGTGCGTCGATCACCCGCTGACGGACCGTCGCGCTGGACCACTCGGTGTTCTCGATGTCGATGTCGATGACCTTCAGGCCATAGGCGTTGATGACCTTCTGGTATGCACCGGCGAGGGCTGAGGCGCTGGTGCATTTCTCGCCGAGCTTGTTACCGCTCCACCCGCCGAAGGAGACGATCACGTCACCGCCGGCCGACCGGATGGAGTTGATCTTCGCCTGGTCGTCACCGCCGGTCAGCGGGCGCGAGCCGTCCCATGCGGGATTGCAGGACCCGTCGGAGAGGATGAAGGCCAGCGTGAACCACTTGACGCCGGTCGCCGACATCACGGAGGTGGGGCTCTGCGGGTTGCCCCAGCCGAAGTACTCGTAGGGCGCGACCGCCATCCCCGGGGTGCCGCCGCCCGAGGGGCTGCCGAGGGTGAGCTTGTCGAGGTTGGGGCCGCCGTTGGCGGTGGTCGCGGTCGCCCGGATGGTGTTGGTGCCCGCGTTCAGCGAGGCGTTGACGGTCTTGGTGACCCAGGTGTCCCAGTTCGCGGTGGCCGGGAACGACACGTTCGAGGCGACCACCGTGCCGTTGACGGAGATGTCCATCAGCCGGTCCGTGGTCGAACCGTTGGCATACCGGAACTGTAGCCCGGCCTGCCCGGCAGCCGCCGCGTCCACCGTGAACTGCACATACGAACCAGCGACGTTGGTGTAGTCGACGAAGCCCGTGCCCGTGTAGTTCAGATGGTTCGTCGCCACCGTGCCCTGCGAGATCGTGGCCTCCTCGGCCTGGTAGTCGGTCGCGGCATGGGCGACTTGCGTGGGAACGAGCAACAAGGACAACAGCAGCCCGAAGAGCGCGGCCAGGGCTACGCGTAGTCGGCGTTGGGGTGCGGCAGGGTGCACGTGGATCGTCCTCCCGGGGCGGAATGAGGCACTGAAAGGGTGTTAGGAAACATTCCTAACCATCACTGCATAGCAGCGTCGGAACGTCGGATTGTCAATGGCATCGGGAGAGTTCACCGTGCACATAAAGCGCAGGCATTTCCTGTTTTCGGGCAGCCCTCAAGGGGCGACGGGAATGGCCCGCCACCCCGTGAGGTCCCCCGGGAAATGACCCTTTTGCGCCTCCTCTCAGCCCCGGTCGAGATAATCGAGATTCGGCGCGCCGCCGGCCGTGGTGGCGGTCACCCGAATCGTGTTGGCCCCAGCGTTCAGCGGCACGGTGACGGTCGAGTCGGCCCAGGTGTCCCAGCTGCCGGTGCCGTTGAAGGCACGGTTGGCGGAGACGACGGCGCCGTTGACGCTGACGTCCATCGGGCGGCCCGTGGTCGTGCCGTTGGCGTACCGGATGGTCAGGGCGGCGGTGCGGGCGGTGGCGGAGTCGACGATCCACTCGACGTACGCGCCGGCCAAGTTGGCGGTGTTCACAAAGCCGGTTCCGGTGTACGCGATGTGGTTGGTGTCGACGGTGGAGCCCGCCGAGGTGCCCGCGTTCTCCGCCTGGTACCGGACGGTCTTCGCGCCGAGCGGGGTGACCCTGATGAGCCGTGTCTCCCCCGGACGCAGCGTCGCGCTGTAGGTGTCCGTGACCGTGCCCTTGTGGAAGCCCGACCACAGGTCCGTCACATCGCCCGAGCCCGTGAACCCGACCTGCGACCAGTTCACGCTCACCGTGGAGTCGCCCGACGTACCCGTGTTGAAGAGCCCCACCACGTAGTCACCGCTGTCCTCGCGCTTGCTCCAGACCTGGTTGACACCGCTGGAGACGATGCGCTTGGCGGCGTATCCGTCCTGGTCGACGCCGATGAGACGGTCGTTGGTGAGCATCGCCGTGTCGACCGGGTCGAGGTGCGTCAGGTCGGTGCCGAGCAGCAGCGGGGCGCCCGCCATCGCCCAGAGGGTGAAGTGGGAGCGGCGCTGGTCGGAGGTGAGGCCGGCCTGGTCGCCGTTGCCGATCTCCAGCGAGTCCAGGTCGTTCCAGCCGCCAGGACTCGCGTACTGCTGCCAGTTGGCCGCCGAGGTGAAGCGGGCCGAGACGTGCGACCAGTCGGTGAGCGGATAGCCGCTGCCGTTCGAACCGGAGCCGCAGTAGCACTCGACGTCGCCCTGGGTGCGCCAGCTGTTGGCCAGTGAGCGCCAGGTGGGCGCGTCGGCGATCGCGAGGTTGTTGGACAGGGCGTAGTTGATCTGCCGGCCCGTGGCCCGCAGCGCGGTGTCCCAGGCCCGTACGTCGGGGACGTCCGCGCTTCCGACCCCGTCGATCTTGAGGTAGTCGACTCCCCAGGAGGCGAACTGCCGCGCCCAGGAATCCACAAATTCCTGCGCGCCTGGCTTGCCGTAGTCGATGTAGTACATGTTCTTGCAGTTGTAGTTCTTCTCCAGGGCCGCGGTGTTCGCGATGTCCGCCGCGTGGTACGCCGTGCCCTCGATCGGCGTGTTCTTCAGTACGGCGTTCTTGGCGATGCCCGGAGTGACGTAGAAGCCGAATTTGAGTCCTTTGGCGTGGATGTAGTCGGCGAGCGCCTTGATGCCCGACGGGAATTTCGCCGAGTCGACACTCCAGCGGCCGTAGGAGTCGACGACGAATCCGTTGGCGTCGCACTTCTGCCAGAAGTCGTCGAGATTGACGTACACGAAGCCGTGGTTCACGAGGCCGCTGCTGACCATCGCGTCGGCCTGCGCCTTGATCTTGTCCTCGGTGGGCCAGCGCCGCACGAAGCTCCAGCTGCTCCACCCCATCGCGGGCCGCACGGACTGGCCGTTGCCCGAGGCGGCGGCGGGCGGGGCGGCCATCAGGGGCATCGCCGCGGCGATCAGCATGCCCACCAGGGTTAAGAGGAGTCCTCTCCTGAATCGCCGGAACCGGCGGCTCATGGCTCCCTCACCTCCAGATAGTCGAGATTGGGCGCCCCGTTCGCGGTGGTCGCGGTGGCGTGGACGGTGTGGGTGCCGGCCGTGAGCGGGACGCCGACCGTGACATCGGCCCACCTGTCCCAACTGCCGGTCGGCGGGAAGGACTTGGCGGCGGCGACCACGGTGCCGTCGACGGAGATGTCCATCGGCCGGTCGGACGTCGTGCCGTTGGAGTAGCGGAGCGTCAGATCGGCCGTGCCGCTGCCGGTGGCACTGACGCCGAACGACACATACGCGCCCACCTCGTTGGCGGTGTTCACGAACCCCGTGCCGGAGTACCCGGTGTGGTCGGAGTCCACGGTGCTGCCCGCCGAGTAGGTGGCGTTCTCCGCCTCGTAGCGCACGGGCGGCGCCGCGGTGCTCGGGGTCGCGTACGACGTACCGATCCACGCCTCGTCGATCCGCAGCCGCTTGTAGCGGGTGGTGTCGGTGGAGGCGGCCCAGGTTGAGTCCACTTCGAGGCGTACGTAGCGGGCGTTGACGGCGGTGAGGTCGATGCCCTGGATGCCGCGGCGGCTCGTCAGTTGCCCCGTCTTGACGGCACTTCCCCAGCTGGAGCCGTCGTTGCTGACGTACACCTTGTAGTCCTTGATGCGGGCGGACTGCTCGGTGTCGGAGCGCGCGTAGGCGACGGAGTCCTCACGCTGGTTGAGGCCGATGTACTGCGCCTTCTTGGCCGTGCCGAGGTCGAAGGTGAGGTCGACCGGCAGCGTCTTGTTGCTGTCCCAGTACGTCAGACAACTGCCGTCCGCCGCGGCCGCGGCCCCGTGACCGCTCGCCGACGCGCTCGCGCTCATCGTGTAGGAGGAAGCGGGCAGGATGCCCTCGCGGCCAGCCGTCGTCACCTTGAAGACGGTGTCGTACGGGTCCCAGCCGCTGAGCCCGTTCAGTGTGAGGACGCCGCCCGACTGGGTCCAGGAGACGGCCGCCCCGGTGCGCAGGTTGGTGACGGACGCGACGCGGTAGCCGTTGTCGCGGATGCGCAGGGTGCTGGTGGTCGGCGGCGTCAGGACGTGGACGTAGTGCCGGTCGGGGTCGGTCTTGCTGATCGTCGTCACGCCGTGCGCGCCGTCGTTCCAGAAGCCGGGCTTGAGGCCGCCGTACATGTAGCCGCCGCCCTCGACTCCGTGCAGCGACTCCCAGATGGGGTTCAGATAAGTGGCCGCGAAGTTGTTGAAGGACTCCTGGTTGGACGGGAATCTGCCGTTGACCATCGCCGTCTCGGCCATCAGCGCCTTCACCGACGAGCCCGCGTTGGTGACGAGCCGGCCGAGGGTGAGGGCCCGGTCGACGCTCGGATTCGTGCCGTCGTACCACCACGCGCCACTGGAGGGCAGCTTGAAGTCGGCCTCGGTCAGGCGGGGTTGGGCGGTGTAGACGGCCTGCGGATAGTCGTAGGCCGGTGTCATTCCCGTCTTCTGCTCATTGCTGATCATGTCCATGATCGGCGTGTCTTCGTTGTTGTTGCTGAGCGTGTAGCTCGGCCGCTTCTGCTGGATCTGCGCGTAGAGGTTGTGGCTCTCCCAGTACGCGTTGTCGTTGTCGATCCAGAAGCCACCGAGGTCCGGGTAGCGGTCCATGACCTCGAAGAAGAGGTCGTACGAGTACTCGCCGAAACCGTCGCGGGTGGTCAGGTCGACCGAGTGGCCCTTGTAGGCGGAGTAGGCGGCCGAGTCCAGCCACTCGTGACCGCCTTCGGCGTGCCACTGCGGGTCGTCGGTCATGTAGAGGATGACCTTGAGGCCCTTCGCCTTGGCCGCGGTGACCAGCTCTCCGAGGAAGTCGCGCTTGGTGGCGCAGCTGCCGGGGATCGCCGAGGGCCAGGGGCGGGCGTACCCGAGGCGGCTGTGGAAGGTGGCGAGGACCAGGTACTGGGTGTGCAGCTTGAGGGCTTCGTTCACCCAGTAGTCCGCGCTCCAGCCGCCGTTGGTGACGTCGGACTCCCAGCCGCTGCAGCTGGTGTGCTGCGGGGCGGTCCGCTCACCCCAGTGCAGGAAGAGTCCGCCGGTCGAGGCGCGCAGGAAGTCCTGGCGCGGGTTCTGCAGGTCCGCTCGTGCCGGGGAGGGCAGCAGCAGCGCTCCGAGGAGGAGCGCCACCACGGCCGTCGCCAGACGAGCGCTCACACGTCTGAGAGTGTTCATGCCTGGACGTCCAGGTAGTCGAGGTTGGGGCAGCCGACCGCCGTGATCGCCGTCGCCCGGAGGGTGTTGGCGCCCGCGGTGAGCGGGACGGCGAGGGAGACCGTGCGCCAGGTCGTCCAGTCGGCGGTGGGCGGGAAGGAGACGCCGGAGGCGACGACCTGCCCGTTCACCGTGATGTCCATGGGCCGGTCGGAGGTGGTGCCGTTCGCGTACGCGAGGGCGACGGTCTTCGTGCCGGCCGCCGCCGCGTCCACCGCCCACTCCACATAAGCGCCGGTGGTGTTGTCCGTGTTGACGAAGCCGGTGCCGGAGTAGCCCGCGTGGTCGCTGTCGACGGTGCTGCCCGCCGAGTACGTGGCGTTCTCCGCCTCGTACCGGGTGGGGGCTGTGCCGCAGTCCTGGCCGGAGCTCGACGTCGAGATCCGCAGGGAGCCGCCGGACGTGTTGTGGCTGTCGGCGACGCAGTATCCGCTCACGGTCTGAAAGCCCATGTCGTACGGGCTCGCGCTGCCGCGCTGGGCGGTGAACCGGGTGAACTTCACCGAGCTGCCGCTGTTGGCGATGACCGCGGGCCGCCCGTCGTCGGCGGCGAACCGCACCGAACTGTCGGTGAAGCTGACGTTGTCGGCGTTGTGCAGGTACCAGCCGTAGGCGGGGCGGGTGCCGATGCTGTTGGGGTTGTAGTTGGTGGGGTCGTTCGTCGGGACGGCGGTGGACATGGTGCCGTTGCCGCCGGGGACGGTGATGTTGACGTTGGTGAAGGTGACGCCGCTGATGTGGTTCGGGCTCGACTCGCCCCACAGGGTCGGGCTGAAGGAGGGGCTGGAGCCGGTGGCCGTGATGTTGTCGTAGGTGATGTCGCTGATCGAGCCGACGCCCGGGTTGTTGCCGCAGCGTTTACGGGTTCCGATCTTCTGCATGATCGGCGAGTGGACGTTCGTCATGGTGATGTCGCGGTAGTGGACGTCGGAGATCTTGGCGCCGTCCATGGAGACCATGCCGAGCCCGGACTTGTTGGAGCCCTCGATCCTGATGCGCTCGAACTGGTAGTCCGTGAAGTCGCCGCACGTCTCGGAGCCGAACATCAGGGCGTTGCAGCACACCGCGGAGAGAAACGAGTCGCTGACCCGGCCGTGGCCGTTGGGCAGCTTGGCGCCCAGCGCGTAGTCGCTCTTGAAGACCAGCGCGTCGTCGTTGGCCTTGATGTTCGCGTTCGTCACCGTGACGTTGGTGGTGCTGATGATGTTCCAGCCGTCGCGGTCGCTCGCCGTGTCGATGTTCAGATGGTCCGAGGTGACGTTCGTACAGCCGTTGATGAGGGCCGCGAAATGGCCGCCACGGCGCAGGGTCAGACCGTCGCCGATCCGCAGGCCGTTGCACCGGGTCAGGGAGATGATCTTGTCGGCCTCACCGGAGGACGGGTTGCCGGTGATCAGGTTGCCCTGGCCGTCGATGACGCCGCCGCCCACGAAGCCGATGTTGGTCAGCCGGTCGCCGTAGATCATCGCGTTGTGGAAGTGGCTGTGCCCGTAGTCCTGGTACTGGTCGTACGGGTTGGACTCGGGCGGGTCGTACGTGTCCGCGCTGGAGCCCTGGATCGCGGCGCCCGTGTCGACCTGGAGCGTCACGTTGCTCTTCATGTGGATCGTGTTCTTCGACTTGTAGGTGCCGGGTGAGGGGAACCGCACGGTTCCGCCGCCCGCACCGTTCGCGGCGTCGACGGCCTTCTGGATGGCGGGCGTGTCATTGGTGGAGCCGTCGCCCTTCGCGCCGTAGTCGCGCACGTTGTAGACGGCGGCCGCGGCGGCGGGTGCCTGGGTGCCGGCGGCGGTGGGTGCCTGGGCGCGGGCGACGGCCGGGGGCTGGGAGAGGCCCAGCACGACAAGGAAGCCCAACAGGGCAAGGGCGACGGATCTGCGGGTCGGATGTCTCATGTCGGCCTCGTCTCAGACCAGTTGGTAGCCGCGGAAGTTGGTGAGGAGCAGATGGCAGTCCTGCAGCGAACCCGACGTGTCGCCGAGGGAGCGGTAGATACCCCACTTGGGCCGCACGCGGTCGTCGAGGAAGGTGTCCACACCGGACTTCGACTTGTCGATCACGGTCGTGCCGCCGCTCTTGAGGATCCAGCGCACGGAACCCGACGTGCCGTCGCCGACCTTGATCTGGAAGTCGACGTCCGTCCAGTTGTCGTGCAGCGGGTCCAGACTGGTGCGGCCGATCAGGGTGTCGGAGAGGGCGAGTCTCAACTCGATGGTCTGGGCGCCGTTCACCCGCCGCAGCGATTGCACGACGATCGGCGAAGTGCCGGTCCCCGGCTGCTTCATCTGCATGATGTGGGTGAAGGTCGTGGTCGCCTTCAGCGAGCTCGGAATGTACATCGAGTACGTCACCCGCCAGGTCTGGCCCGGCAGCCACTTCAGATAGCCGGCGCTGCTGGTGCGCAGCCCGGTGACCTCCTGGCGCTGCCGGTCGGTGCTGGTGTCGCGGTCCACCCTGTGCATGGTGAACCGCCAGTTGTTCCCCTCCGGGTAGATGTGCGGTTGCCCGGCGGGGTGCGAGTCGGCACGGTCGTCCTCGATCGTCTCGAAGGCACCGAGCCCGTCGCCGCTCGCGGACGGGGACCATTTCAGCTGCCAGCTCGCCGCGGCGGCGGTGCCCGGGATCCCTGCGGCGAGCGCGGCGCCGCCGAGTGCGGCGCCGATCACCTTCCGGCGGGACGGCCCGTCGTACGGCGCGGGGGATGAGCTCATCTTCTGTCACCTCGCCCTGAGTTGTTCGTTCATGATCAGAAAGGCGCCGAGACCGTGGAAGTCGTTGGTCGCCCTGGTGCGGGCCACGTAGTAGGCGTAGTCGCCGACGTTCGTGCCGATGGAGATGTCCGTGAGGTTCGTCCGGCCGTCGGAGCCGAGTGAGATCTTCGCCAGGACGCCCTGGTAGCCGCGTTGAGCGACGTCGTTGTAGTGCGCGTCGATGTAGCCCTGCTGGGCGCCGCGCGAGAGGGCGTAGGTGAACATGCTGGAGCAGGACGTCTCGGTCCAGTTGTCGCTGCGGTCGCCCTTGTCGATGACCTGGAACCAACGGCCGGTGTTCGGGTCCTGGTAGTGCTCCAGGCCCGCGGCCAGCTTCTGCAGGATGGTCAGGAGCTCGGCACGGCGCGGGTGCGAACTCGGGATCGCGTCCAGCACGTTGACGATCGCCATCGAGTACCAGCCGACCGCCCGGCACCAGTGCTCGGGGGCGAGACCGGTCCCCGGGTCGGACCAGCTCGCCGTGCGCGACTCGTCGAAGGCGTGCTTCAACAGGCCGTTCGTGACCTGGAGATGGCGGCCGTAGACGGAGAGCTGCTTGGCCGCCTCGTTGTTCGCGTACGCCGCGTCGTTGAACTCCTTGCCGTACTCGACGAGGAACGGATTGACCATGTAGACGCCGTCCGCCCACAGTTGGTGGGCCCGGCTGTCCGAGGTCGCGTGCCAGAAGCCGCCGTCCGAGGTGCGCGGATAGGTCTCGAGGCGGTCGCGGATCTTCTTCGCCGCGATGCGGTAGCGGTCCTGGCCGGTCTCGTGGTGCAGGATCGTCAGGAGCCGTCCGGCCTGCATGCTGTCGAGGTTGTTGAAGCTCTGCCCGATCGTGCCGTCGCTCGACACGAAGCGGTCGACGTAGTTCTTGATGTACGAGAGAAGGCGCGGGTCGTGCGTGCGCTGGTACGTGAGGTACTGGCCGTAGAGGTACAGGCCGACCGGGTACGACCAGCCGCCTATCGTGGTCGGCGAGTAGCGCGCCATCGTCGACTCGACCATGGCGACCGACCAGTCGGTGGTGGCCGCGGGCTGTCCCACAGTCAGCGAGTCCAGGTTGGGGCCGCCGTTCGCGGTGGTGGCGGTGGCCCGGACGGTGTTGCCGCCCTGCTGGAGCGCGACGTCGACCGTCCGCGTCTGCCAGCCGGTCCAGGAGCCGTTGCCGGGGAAGGACAGTTTGGCGGCCACCAGGACGCCGTTGACGGTGATGTCCATCGGGCGGTCGGCGGTCGTGCCGTTGGCGAAGCGGAAGGCGAGCGGCAGGGTGGCCTGATCCTCCGCGGTGACTGTGAATTCGACGTAACTGCCCGCCGCGTTGGCGTAGTTGACGAACCCGGTGCCGGTGAAGCCGGAGTGGTCCGACTCGACGCTGCCCTGCCCGATCGCGGCGTACTCGGCCTCGTAGCCGACGGCGGCCCAGGCGGCGGACTCGGGGACGGCGGCCAGTCCGGCAGCCGGGGTCGCGGACTCGGGGACGGCGGCCGGGGTGGCAGCCGGGGTCGCGGACTCGGGGACGGCGGCCGGGGTGGCGGACGCCGGGACCGCGGCCAGTCCGCCGGCAAGCAAGACCGCCGTCAGCAGCACACGTAGACGTCTCATGTTCCTCCTTCGCGATAGGCAGGGGCCGGGACAGGGGCCGCCGCACGAGCCGTGTCCGCCGCGTACGGCGCGGCCACCAGGTCGCGGACGAGACCGTGGTCGGGCGCGTGACGGCAGACCGGGTCGGTGCGGGCCGCGTCGCCGGTGAGCGCGTATGCCTGGCAGCGGCAGCCGCCGAAATCGGTCGTGTGCAGGACACAGCCGCGGCAGGGCTCCTGCATCCAGGTCTCGCCGCGGTAGGCGTTGAAGGCATGGGACTCCCGCCAGATCCAGGCGAGTTGGCGATCTTTCACGTTCGGCGGCTCGAGGCCGGGAAGGGAGGCCGCGGCCGGGCACGGGAGGACCGTGCCGTCCGGGGCGACGGTGAGCGAGACGGCGCCCCAGCCGCCCATGCACGGTTTCGCGGTGCCGTCGAGATAGTCGGCGGCGACCCAGACCAACTCCATGGCCTTGCCCAGGCGTTCACGTCGGCGGGTCACGGTCTGGCGGGCGTGTTCGACCTGCTCGCGGGTCGGGAGCAGGGACGCACGGTTGCGCAACGCCCAGCCGTAGAACTGGGTGTTGGCGAGCTCGACCCGGTCGGCGCCCCAGGCGAGTCCGAGCGCGATCAGGTCGTCGAGGGCGTCGATGTTGGCGCGGTGCAGCACGACGTTCAGCCCGAGCGGGAGCCCCGCCGCGCGAACCAGCTGCGCGGCCCTCTCCTTGGCAGCGAACGAGCGGGCGCCCGCGATGAGTTCGGAGGCGATCGGATCGGCGTGCTGAACGGAGAGCTGGACACTGCGCAGTCCGGCGTCCTTGAGTTCCGCGAGCCGTCGTTCATGCAGGCCGACTCCGCTGGTGACGAGCTGGGTGTAGAGGCCGGCTGCGTCGGCGGCCGCGACGATGTCGGCGAGATCACGTCTGAGGAGCGGTTCGCCGCCCGAGAGGTGGGTTTGGACGAC
Organism: Streptomyces sp. NPDC001530; assembly: GCF_042894545.1. Taxonomy (NCBI): domain Bacteria; kingdom Bacillati; phylum Actinomycetota; class Actinomycetes; order Kitasatosporales; family Streptomycetaceae; genus Streptomyces; species Streptomyces sp. NPDC001530. Next base: position 414,308 of record NZ_JBIAVS010000003.1, on the reverse strand, counting down.
GCCCAGGTCGGCGGCCTGACGCAGCACCCCGACCCATTGTCCAGTGGTCAGCTCTTCTGACCGACTGATCAGTTCGACGGGGTTGGAGCAATACGCGCAGCGCAGCGGGCAGCCATGGGTGAGTTCCGCGAGCAGCGCCCAGGGGGGAGCCACGGTCACTGGAGCCAGCCCTCCTTTCGCAATGCCGTGAGGAATGCGGGGACTTCGTCGGCGACGGGTGCGCCGGGGAACCGTTCGCCGAGCTCCGCGACGATCTCGTCCACCTCGCGGCTGCCGTCGCAGAGCCGGACGACACTGCCGGCGTTGCCGCGCAGGACGACGACTCGCTCGGGCAGGAGCAGCAAGTCGGTGCTTCGGACGCGGTCGTGACGGAGCATCACGGAACGGGACAGGACGGGCCGCCAGGTCATGAGCCGCCGCCCCGGTCGACGGCGTCCAGTAGCGCCCACAGCACCTCGCACTTGAACGCGAGTGCCGCCACCGCCCGTTCCTGCTGCTCCCTGGTGCGGGCCCAGGCGTGGACGAGCGCGAGGGCCTCCTCGCTGTCGCGGCCGCCCTGGCCGATGCGGGCCCGGAAGTACGCGAGCCCCTCGGCTTCGATCCACGGGTAGTGGCGTTCGAAGGCGGCGATGCGGGTGCGCATCAGAGACGGTGCCGACAGCTCGGTCAGGGACGCGGCGACGGCGTCGAGCGCGGGGCGCAGGCGGCAGAAGTTGACGTAGCCCTCGACCGCGAGCCGCACCCCGGGCAGTACCCGGGACGCGTCCCACAGCGTCGAGCGGTCGAGGCCTGCCGCCTCACCGAGCCGCAGCCAGCGTTCGATGCCGCCCTCCCCCTCGGCCGTTCCGTCGTGGTCCTGGATCCTGCGCAGCCAGGCGCGGCGCAGTGCGGGGTCGTCGAGTTTGGCGAGGATCAGGGCGTCCTTGACGGGGATGTGGCGCTGGTAGTGGAACCGGTTGGCGATCCAGCGGCGCAGCTCGGTGGGGCTCAACTCACCTTGGTGCATACGGATGTTGAAGGGGTGCCGGTCGTGGTAGCGCTCCTCGCCGACGGCGCGCAGCCGCTCGGTGAACTCGGGGGTTCGCCAAGGGGCCGCGGCACCGTCGTCGCGCACGGTTGTCGCGGTCACGGTTCGACCACCGTGGGGCTAGCGGTCGCCGAGGGCGTAGGCGGTGACCTCCAGGGCGGTCTCGACGACGAGATACCCGGGGGTCTCCCAGACCCTTTCCTCCGATGTCTCTCGAATGACCCGTTCCGTGCAGTGGCTCTCGGAAGCCTTCTCGTTCATGTGCGCGTACCTGCTTTCCCGATGGGTGGGGGTGTGGGGCCCAGACAGGTGCTGGTGTTCACATGCATGCACCGAGTTCATCAACGCGTTCGGCGATTGCCCTACAGAGTGGTCGGATGACGGGACCCGGTCAATGGTCCGGACCGATAAGGTCGGATCCATTTCCGGCCAACCTCCGGTCGCGCCATGGCCGACGCCCGGCTCTCACCATCAATCCGCAGGGAATCCACCGGTCAGAAATGCATTACGGCCCGCGATCGTTGACCATGGGAGTACCACCCGACGACTGAAGGATCGAGAGCTCGTGAGCAAGGTCCCCCCGATCATCCTGAACAACGGCGTCGAGATGCCGCAGCTGGGCTTCGGCGTCTGGCAGGTGCCGGACGACGAGGCGGAGCGGGCGGTCGCCACCGCACTGGAGGCCGGGTACCGCAGCATCGACACAGCGGCGATCTACGGCAACGAAGAGGGCACCGGCAAGGCCATCGCCGCCTCCGGCGTCGCCCGCAAGGACCTCTTCGTCACCACCAAGCTCTGGAACAGCGACCAGGGGTACGACTCGGCGCTGCGCGCCTTCGACACGTCCCTGGAGAAGCTCGGCCTGGAGTACATCGACCTGTATCTGATCCACTGGCCACTGGCGTCCCGGGGCAAGTACGTCGACACGTACAGAGCCTTCGAGAAGATCTACGCGGACGGCCGCGCCAAGGCCATCGGCGTCTCCAACTTCCTTCCGGAGCACCTCGAGAAGCTGATCGGCGCGACGTCCGTCATCCCGGCCGTCAACCAGATCGAGCTGCACCCGCACCTCCAGCAGCACACGGCGCGTGAGTTTCACGCGGAGCAGGGCATCGCGACCGAGGCCTGGTCTCCGCTCGGCTCCGGCAAGGGCCTCCTGGAGGTCCCGGCGATCATCGCCATCTCCCAGAAGCACGGCCGCACCCCGGCGCAGATCGTGCTCCGCTGGCACCTCCAGCTGGGGAACGTCGTGATCCCCAAGTCCGTGACCCCGTCCCGGATCAAGGAGAACATCGACGTCTTCGACTTCTCCCTGGACGCCGAGGACATCGCGGCGATCAGCGCGCTGAATGAGGACCGTCGTCTGGGTCCGGACCCGGCGACGTTCGACATGGGCTGAGCCTCACCGCTTGTCCGTCGGCCCGGATGCGCACCGCGCGCATCCCGCGCACCGCGCGCATCCGGGCCGATGCCGTTCCCCGCCCCACTCCTGGACCGGACCAAGTCCGCCGAAGGGCTTGACGCGGCCATGCAAGCAGAGCCACCTTGTACGGCAACCCGGTAAGGAAACTTTCCTAACAGAAGGGTCCCCCACAGTGCGCAATCGAACACTGACCCTCGCCGCCGTCGCCGGCGCCACGCTCCTAGCCACCGCGGCGCTCCCGGCCAACGCCTCCGGCACCGCCAACCCCCGTTCGGCGCAGGAGGGTTCGGTCAGCGCGGCCGACCTGCTCGCCAAGGTGACGTCCTGTTCGCAGATCTCGAACGGCAAGTACAAGACCGACGACGAGACCTCGGCCAGCGTCCCCGTGTGCGGCAAGAACGGCGCGGTGTTCTGGAAGGCGGACATGGACGTCGACTGCGACGGACAGGTCACCAGCAAGTGCAACGGCGACACCGACCCCTGGTTCCAGGACGACACCGCCTTCCACCAGTCCAACGGCAAGCCGCTGCGCGCCGACTCCCTGCCGTACGTGGTCGTGCCCAGCACGAGCAGCATCTGGAAGTACACGAGCTCGGGCATCAAGGGTGGTGGCGTGGTCGCCGTCATCTACAACGGCAAGGTCGAGTACGCGGTCGTCGGTGACACCGGGCCCACGAAGATCATCGGCGAAGCGTCCTACGCCACGGCGAAGGCGCTCGGCATCAACCCCGACCCGGAGACGGGTGGGGTCGACTCCGGGGTGACGTACATCCTGTTCAAGAACTCTCAGGTGTCGCCCATCGAGAGTCACAGTGCGGCGGTGTCGCTGGGTGACTCGCTGGCGAAGCAGTTCCTTCAGAACAACTGAGGGGCGGCTGTCCGTCGTTCGAAAACTGCGGGCCGTCTGTGGCTCGTCGCGCCCACGCGGCGGAGCCGCACCATGTCAGCGCCCCGCGCCCCTCGCGGGGCGCGGGACAACGGCGGAATCAGTTGGGCTGGCCGATCGGCCGTACCACCACGGTGTTCACATCGACACCGTCCGGCTGCCGGATTGCCCAGACGATCGAGTCGGCGAGCTGATCCGCGGTCAGCAGATGGCCCGGCGGGAGGCTGCCGTAGCTGTCCCAGAACGGGGTCTCCACGCGGCCGGGAGAGATCAGGGTCACCCCGACGCCGTACTCGGTGACCTCGCGTCGTGCGTTCTCGGCGAGGCCGGTCACGGCCCACTTGGTCGCCCCGTAGATGTTGCCGGGGGTGGGGATGTGGCCGGCGACGCTGCCGATCAGCACGATCCGGCCGCGCGTCTCCTTCAACGCGTCGATGGATGCCCTGATCAGCAGCGCGGGCCCCAGCACATTGGTCAGCACCATCTCGGACCAGCCCGCCGGGTCGCCCTGCGCGACCGTGTCGTGCGTGGCGAAGCCGGCGTTGGCGACGACCGTGTCGAGGCGCCCGAACTCCTTGAGTGTCGCGTCCACCGCCGCCTGCACCTGGTCGTACTCGGCCGCGTTCCCGACGAACGTCAACAGCCCCTCGGGACGGCCGAGTTCCTCGGCGAAGCCGCGCAGCCGCTCCTCACCGCGCCCGGTGACCGCGACCCGGTGCCCCGCGTCGAGAAGCCGCCGCGCGACCGCGGCGCCGATACCGCTTCCGCCACCCGTGATGAGCGCGACAGGTGAGTCGGTCATGGCTACCCCCATATGTTTTCGGTGAACGACGGGAGTTCATCACTTGGAGCGCTCTCGAAGTCAAGGTCGAGGCACCACCGCACGTCCCGGCCGTAGGCACTCAACACATAGGCCTGTAGGGCACATCGGGCAGATATCTGCGCCACTCGGCCCGACTCGCCACCGCCCGCCCGTGCGCACACCTCGGCCGCCGCTCGATCCGGTGCCAACTCAGGTGATCGGAAGGGCATATGGGCGGTAGCGACGTGCAACTCCCGGCCGCCCTGGGTGAATCCGACGGCAAGGACCGGTCCGTCACCGGCCGGCAGGGTCGCTCCGGGCAACCGTGGTGACGCCGTCTCCCACACCCGGACCGAACCGTCGGCCCGGCTCGCGGCCAGCAGCGAACGGTCGCCGGAGAAGGCCGGCGCGGGTTCCCTGACGGTGGAGTCGGCAGGTGCCAGGCTGGCGCCGCCCTGCTGATCGGCGCCGCGCTGGACCGGCTCGTACGGGCCGCCGGACGGATGCGCGCCCTCGCGCCGGCGGGGGCGGGCGCCGCCGTTCTGGCGCTGCTCCCGGTGACGCTGCACCTGCGTACGCCCGAGAGCCGTACCGACGACGTCACCGCCGTGGCCCGGGCCGTCGCGGAAGCCGGTGCCCGGGGTGACGGTGTGCTCTACCTGCCGGTGCGCCGTGTGTGGTCCCTGCCCGACCCCGGTTCGGTGCGCGGGCTGCGCGATCGGCCCTGGACCGCGGCCCGGTCGCCTCGCACACCTTGTACGGCACGGAGGTTCCGTCGCCTGTCATCCGCGCGCGGATGCTCGCCACGCCCCGGGTGGTCGCCGTATGCGATCCCGTGGGGCAGCCGCTCGACCGGACGCGGCAGGAGATCGTCAAACGGCAGGTCCTGGCGGAGTACTTCGAGGAGTGCGGCACGCGGCGGGTCCAGGGCGCGCGGGTCCAGGTGTTCGCGCGCCCGGGCACGTGCTGAGCACGGGTGAGGGCCGGGCGGGCTACTCCGGCTTCACGCCGAGGTACACCGTCTGCGCCGTCAGCAGGAAGACGTCCGGACGATGGTGCACGCTCGCCTTGTCGTCCGGGTCGAGGAGCCGGTCGAGGGTGGCGAGGTCGTCCGCGTCGAGGCCCTCGGCCAGGCCGTCCCGGCGGTGGGTGAGGGAGGTGACGACGAAGGCGCGGGCCTCGTCCGACAGCGGGGCCGGGAGGTCAAGGAGGAAGGTGCGGGTCGCGGTGTGGCGCAGGCCCACGGCGGTCAGCAGGGCGGGCCAGTCCTCCGTCTCGGCCACCGCTCCGGGCAGCTCGGCCCGCATCCGGGTGAACCACTCGTCGTGGACCGCGTCGATGCGGGACTGCAGACCGGGGCGCCCGATGCCGATGTCGCGCGGCAGGAAGCGCGTGGGCAGACCGCCCTCCAGGAGGGCGAGGGTGCCGCCGGGCGCGAGGCCGCGCGCGAAACCGGAGAGCGCGGCGCGCTGGTCGCCGACGTGGTGCAGCGACCTGCTGGCCCACAGCAGGTCCGCGGGATACTCCAAGTCGCCGAGCCCGTCGGCGAGTTCGGCCTCCACGGTGCTGAAGCGGTCGGCGACGCCGAGCCGGTCCGCACGGGCGCGGGCCCGTTCCAGGAGAGGTTCCGCGCCGTCCACGGCGACGACCCGTGCCTGCGGGAAGGTGTCCGCGAGGAGACAGGAGATCACGCCGGGGCCGCTGCCCGCGTCCACGATCATCTCGGGATCCGGCCGCCGCTCCCGGATCCAGGCCGCCGCCTCGGAGTACAGCGGGTTGAACAGTTCGGCCTCCTGCTCCAGCAGGGGCAGCCACTCGGTGAAGTCGATCTGTGTGTGGTCGTGGTGGTGGTGTGCCATGGTTCCGAGCCTCTCGTCCGGGATGCCGACAGCCTGGTCCGCCACTCCCGGAAACGGCCAGTCGTGTTGCGCAAACAGCAAAAAAGGGGGCGAGCACAAAGCCCGCAGAAAAACCGGATGCGCCCGCGCGGACCGGTCCCCGAGCATGGCCCCATGGACGACGAGATGGTGGAGCGCTTCCTCGAGGACGGTTTCGTGAAGATCGAGGGCGCCTTCCCCCCGCGCGTCGCCGAGGACTGCGCACGGCTGCTGTGGGAGGAGACGGGCTACGACCCGCACGATCCGGCGACCTGGGCCGAGCCGGTGCACTGGGTCTCCGGCATGGCCCAGGGCCCGTTCGCCGCGGCGGCCAACTCCCCCGCCCTGCACGAGGCGTTCGACCTGCTGCTCGGCGAGGGCCGCTGGAAACCACGCTACTCGCTGGGCAGTTTCCCGCTGCGCTTCCCGCACGAGGAGGAGCCGGAGGACGCCGGCTGGCACATCGAGGGGAGCTATCTGCCCGAGGGCGAGACCTGGTACTTCACAAACCTCCGGTCGAGGGGCCGCGCGCTGCTGATGCTCTTCCTGTTCAGCGAGGTGGGCCCCCAGGACGCCCCCACCCGTATCCGCGTCGGCTCCCACCTGGACGTGCCGCCGCTGCTGGCGCCGTACGGCGAAGAAGGGGTCTCGGGCCTGGACCTCGCCCCGAAGCTCGTCGAGGCCTCGGCGCGCCGCCCGCTCGCGTACGCCACCGGCCGCCCCGGCGACGTATACCTCTGTCACCCCTTCCTGGTGCACGCGGCGCAGCCGCATCACGGGACCCGGCCGCGTTTCATGGCGCAGCCGCCGCTGTACCCGGCGGTGCCGTACGAGCTGGAGCGGGCCGACGGGGACTACTCGGCGGTGGAGTTCGCGATCCGCCGGGGGCTGGCCCACGAGGGCTGAACCCCCGGCGGATCACAACGTCACCGGATCACACGTCACAAGGTCACCCGGCCACACAGCCAGCCGCCCGGGTCTACAGCGGCGGGTACGCGTTCGTCATGAGCTGCTGGAACTGCGCCGAGAACCAGTGCCCGGACAGCGGAGCGTTCGGCAGGGCACCCGACATGTTGTTGCCGTTGCGGGCATTGCCCGTGTACGTCGGGTCGCACATCCGGTCGAAGCCCTTGCCCTCGTCGTTCGGGATCGCCGAGCTGGAGCCGTCGGACTCGCCCGGAGGCTTCATCCACACATAGGCGTCGATGCCGGCCGCCGGGGCCGCCTGCGGGCGCTCGCCGAGACCGGCGCCGGACTGGTTGCACCAGTTGCCGACGTGGATGCGGCGGTCGTAGCGGCCGCCGTCGACATAGGTGTCGACACTGGTCATCGCGCCCGGACCGGTGGGCCGCGCCGTCCCGCCCCAGCCGTTCCTGGACGTGTCGATCAGCATGCCGATGCCGGAGTTGAAGCCGATGGAGGCGAGCTGGTTGCGGAAGGCCTGCGCGTACGACAACTCGTCGACGTAGCGGTTCCAGTCGACCCACTTGGACTGGCGTACGGACGTGCCGTTCACCGTGTCGTTGATGGTGAAGTTGTTCTCCTTCAAGGCGCTGTAGTTCGCCGTGTTGGTGATGAACCCGTGCACGTCGTCGACCGTCGCGCCCTCGCTCGTCGCCGCCTGCTGGAACAGGGTGGCCGAAGGGGCGAAGTTGTCGTCCCAGCCGAGCCAGCCGTGGTGGCCGGCGTCGATGTAGTTGTAGACGTTGGGGATCGCGCCGAGCTTGGCCAGCGCGTAGCCGACGCCCTTCACGTAGTTGCCGTTGGCGAGCATGGTGTCGCACGCGGGCGTGGCGGTGGCCCGGCTGCCGGTGTTGGTGACCAGGTTCGGCAGCGAGTCGATCTCGATGGTGGTGACGATCCGCAGCGAGCTGTACTTGCTGTCGGCGAGGATCGCCGCGATCGGGTCGATGAACTGCGTCTTGTACTTGTCGATCTCCGTCGGACCGAGCTCACCGTTGGAGGCGAGGGCCGCGCAGTCGCGTCCAGGCAGGTCGTAAATGACGAGTTGGACGACCTCTTCGCCGCTGCCCTTCTGCGCGAGCGCCGCGTCGAGGTGGGCGCGCAAGCCCATGCCGCCGTTCACGCCGTTGATCGCGGCGATCCGGTCCAGCCAGACACCGGTGGGCTGGTTGGAGATCCGGCTGCCGCCGGTCTCGGCCGCGGCCTTCGCGGACCACTCCGGGTTCACGTACACCTTGGCACCGGCGTACGGGTTGTCGACCTTGCCGGACGGCCCCCCTGGGTCCGGAGGATCCGTTGGGCCACCGTCGTCGACATTGCAGGTGACCCCGTCGAGCGTGAAGCTGGTCGGCAGCGCGCTGGTGCCGCTGTACGAGGCGTTGAACCCGAAGCTGACCGAACCGCCGGTCGCCAGCGAGGCGTTGTAGGTCTCGTTGGCGGCAGTGACGGCCGTCCCGCTCTGGCTGATCTTGGCGTTCCAGCCGCTGGTCACCTTCTGGTTTCCGGCGTACGACCACTTCACGGCCCAACTGCTCTTCGCAGCCCCGTTGTTGGTGACCGTGACAGCGGCGGTGAAGCCGGTGTCCCACTGGTTCTGCACCTTGTAGTCGACGGTGCAGGGGACGGCGGCGATTCCGGCGTCCGGGGCGATGGCCGCGGCAGCGGTGCCGGTCGTGGTCGCGCCGCCGAGGAGGACCAGGCTGGCGAGTAATGCTGTTCTGGTACGACTCATGAGTGCGGGTTTCCTATCGGTTGAGACTTGTCCGTTGAGGAACTTGGCCGTTGAAGGCCCATCCGTTGAGGGCTTGTCCGTGAGGACTTATCCGTTGAGGGCGCGCAGATGGTCGCGCAGCCCGATGCCGTATGCCGTGGGCGTTCCGTCGTAGTTGGAGATCAGGGAGGGGCCCGAGGAGCAGTCCCAGGTGTTCCAGGTCCAGCCGAGGTAGGAGAGTCCCCGGTCGTCGAACCACTTCATGACGGTGTCGACGAAGGAGTGGGAGCAGGTGTTCTCGCCGATCTCCCCCGCCACGAGCGGGACTTGGGCGGCCACCGGGGCGAGCGTCGAGTTCCAGCAGCTCTCACTGGCGCAGGTGTTGAAGTTGTAGACGTGGTACGCGGCGACGAGATTGCCCGTCGGGTCACTGGGCTTGTACGTCAGCCACTGGCTCAGGTCGTTGGAGTACGCGAGCCCGCCGGCGAGGATCAGGTTCTTGGCGCCGGTGCCGCGTACGGCGTCGACCAGGTCCTGCATTCCGGCGACCTCGTAGGAGATGCCGGGGCAGGTGCCGCCGTCCCGCCAGCAGGTCCACGCCTGGGTGGTCGTGGAGGTCGCGCGGTCGGGGTAGGGCTCGTTGAACAGGTCGAACGCGACGGCCGGATCGTCCTTGAAGGTGCCCGCGACCGAGGCCCAGAAGGACGGGGTGTACTGGGCGTCCGGCATCGGCTTCTGACAGGTGGCGTGTACGTCGGAGCAGCCCGCGGAGTTGCCGGTGTACTGACCGTAGGACCAGTGCAGTTCGAGCATCGGCGTCATGCCGTGCGCCTTGACCTTCGCCACCAAGTCCTTGACGGCGGCGATGTAGTTGGCGCCCGCGTACTCCGGTTTGATGTTGGAAAGCCCCAGCCAGCACTCCTCGTTGAGCGGAATGCGGACCGTGTTGGCCTTCCAGTCGGCGATCGCCTTCACCGCGGCGTCGTCGACCGGGCCGTCGAAGATGCCGTAGCCCTGGACGCACATGAACTCGCCACCGGAGCGGTTGACGCCGAGCAGTCGGCGGGTGGCTCCGGTGGAGTCCACCACCTTGTTGCCAAAGACATGGAGCTTCGGCGCCTCACCGGTCGTCGGCGGCTCCGTCGGCGTAGGTGTGGGCGTGGGGTCGGCGTCCGCATTGCACGTAGTGCCGTTGAGCTTGAAGCCCGTCGGCGCCGCGTTGCTCCCCGACCACGAGGCGAGGAATCCGGCGCTGACACTGGCCCCCGAGCCCAACGAGCCGTTCCAGCTCTCGTTGGACGCGGTCACGGTCGTACCGGACTGGGACCACTTGGCGTTCCAGCCCTGGTTGATCTTCTGGCCGTATCCGAAGTCGAAGGTGAGGCTCCAACTGCTCACCGCTGCCATGCTGTTGGTGATCTTCACGGCGCCCTGGAAGCCGGTGTCCCACTGACTGGTGACGGAGTACTCCACCGTGCACGCGGGTGTGGCTCCCGAAGCCGTGACGACCGGCGCGATCGCGGTGCCCACGAGGGCGACCGCGGCGCCGACCACTAAAAGACTCAAACGCGGGGGGTGTCGCATGAGCGACTCCTTGCAGCTCGGGCGCGTCGTGACGGACGCGTCGACTGATGGAATCGCTCCCACTGGTGCGGACGAAGCTAGCGCCAAGTGTCGGTAAAGGACAGAGGAGTTGCACTGTTGATCAATCGAATCATTTCGACTCTTCAAGCACCTTGACCCCTCACACCCCCCTCTCCAATATGGGAGCGCTCCCACTGGTTCAAGGCTTGTTGCTCCTCCCCCCATTCTCCGAGCCGCAAGGAGGAACCAGCACATGCACCCCAGAAGGAGACGCCGCAGAGCGCGGCGGTTGTGGACCGCCGTCGTGGCGGCCCTCGCGCTCCCCCTCGCGACACTGGCGACCGGCACAACTCCCGCACAGGCGGGGACGGTTCAGTGCAGCGTCGACTACAAGACCAATGACTGGGGCTCCGGTTTCACCGCGGATCTGACGATCACCAACCGCGGTACGGACGCCCTCAACAGCTGGACGCTGACCTACGACTACACGGGCAACCAGACCCTCACCAACGGCTGGAACGGCACCTGGTCCCAGTCCGGGAAGTCGGTCACCGCGAAGAACGCCTCCTGGAACGGGACAATCGCCTCCGGGGCCGCCGTCTCCACCGGCGCGCAGTTCACGTACAGCGGCACGAACACCGCCCCCGCCTCCTTCGCCGTCAACGGCACCACCTGCACCGGTGCGCACCAGCCGCCGGTCACCGTGCTGACCAGCCCCACCGCGGGCGCCGTCTACACCCAGGGCGACGCGATCCCGCTGGCCGCGACCGCCGCGGCCGCCGACAGCGCGACCATCAGCAAGGTCGAGTTCTACGACGACACCACGCTGCTGGGCACCGACACCAGCTCGCCGTACTCGCTCTCGGTCTCCAGCTTGTCCGTGGGCAGTCATTCACTGGTCGCCAAGGCGTACGACAGCCTGGGCGCGTCGGCGGATTCCACTCCGGTCGGCGTCACAGTCGCCTCGGGTCCCGCCGTGGTGGCCTCGCCGACCCAACTCGGCGTCCAGCAAGGGAAGTCGGGCACCTTCGATGTGAAGCTGTCGACGCAGCCGAGCGCGAACGTGACGGTGTCGACCGCTCGCACGGACGGCAACACGGGTCTGTCCGTCACCGGCGGCTCCAGCCTCACCTTCACGCCGTCCAACTGGAACACGGCGCAGAAGGTGACCATCACCGCCGACTCCTCCGGCACGGGATCGGCGACCTTCACGGCCTCCGCGACCGGCCACGCCAAGGCCACGGTCACCGTGACGGAACTGGCCGCGTCGAAGGCGTACGACGCCCGATTCCTGGACCTCTACGGCAAGATCACCAACCCGTTGAACGGCTACTTCTCCCCCGAGGGCATCCCCTACCACTCGGTGGAGACGCTGATCGTCGAGGCGCCGGACCAGGGTCATGAGACGACGTCGGAGGCGTACAGCTATCTGATCTGGCTGCAGGCCATGTACGGGAAGGTCACCGGCGACTGGTCCAAGTTCAACGCCGCGTGGACGACCATGGAGACGTACATGATCCCCACGCATGCCGACCAGCCGACGAACTCCTTCTACAACGCCTCGAAGCCGGCGACCTACGCGCCCGAGCTGGACACCCCGGGCGAGTACCCGGCGAAGCTCGACACCGGTGTCTCGGTCGGCTCGGACCCGATCGCGGCTGAGCTGAAGAGCGCGTACGGCACGGACGACGTCTACGGCATGCACTGGCTGCAGGACGTCGACAACGTCTACGGCTACGGCAACGAGCCCGGCAAGTGCGAGGCCGGACCGACCGCGACCGGCCCCTCGTACATCAACACCTTCCAGCGCGGCGCACAGGAGTCGGTGTGGGAGACGGTGCCGCAGCCGACCTGCGACGCCTTCAAGTACGGGGGCACGAACGGGTACTTGGACCTCTTCACCGGGGACTCCTCGTACGCCAAGCAGTGGAAGTACACCGACGCCCCCGACGCCGACGCGCGGGCCGTGCAGGCCGCGTACTGGGCCGACGTCTGGGCCAAGGCGCAGGGCAAGGGCGGCGATGTGTCGGCGACCGTCGGCAAGGCGGCGAAGATGGGCGACTATCTGCGCTACGCCATGTACGACAAGTACTTCAAGAAAATCGGCAACTGCGTCGGCCCGTCGACCTGCGCGGCCGGCACCGGCAAGGACGCCTCGCACTATCTGCTCTCCTGGTACTACGCCTGGGGCGGCGCCACCGACACCTCGGCGGGCTGGGCCTGGCGCATCGGCTCCAGCCACGTCCACGGCGGCTATCAGAACCCGCTTGCGGCCTACGCGCTCAGCTCGTACGCCGATCTGAAGCCCAAGTCGTCCACTGGGGCGGCGGATTGGGGCACCTCACTGACCCGGCAGCTGGAGTTCTACCGCTGGCTGCAGTCGAACGAGGGTGCCATCGCGGGCGGTGCGACCAACAGCTGGGCGGGCCGTTACGCGACGCCTCCGGCCGGGACGCCGACCTTCTACGGCATGTACTACGACCAGCAGCCGGTGTACCACGACCCGCCGTCCAACCAGTGGTTCGGCTTCCAGGCGTGGTCCATGGAGCGGGTCGCCGAGTACTACCAGCAGACGGGGAACGCCGGAGCGAAGGCGATCCTCGACAAGTGGGTCTCCTGGGCGCTGTCCAAGACGACCATCAACCCGGACGGCAGCTACCAGATTCCGTCCGCCCTCCAGTGGTCGGGCGCCCCCGACACCTGGAACGCATCGAGTCCCGGCGCCAACAGCGGACTTCACGTCACCGTCGCCGACTACACGAACGACGTGGGTGTGGCGGCCGCGTACGCCAAGACCCTGTCGTACTACGCCGCCAAGTCCGGCAACACCCAGGCGAAGACGACGGCGAAGGCACTGCTCGACGGCATGTGGAGCAACTACCAGGACGGCCTCGGTATCGCCGTCCCGGAGACCCGCGCCGACTACAACCGCTTCGACGACGGCGTGTACGTGCCGAGCGGCTGGAGCGGCAAGATGCCGAACGGCGACACGATCAACTCCTCCTCGACCTTCACCTCGCTCAGGTCCTTCTACAAGAACGACCCGGCCTGGTCGAAGATCGAGAGCTATCTGGCGGGCGGCGCCGCGCCCTCTTTCACGTACCACCGGTTCTGGGCCCAGGCGGACATAGCCCTGGCCATGGGCTCGTACGCGGAGCTCCTCGAATAGTCCCCGCTAAGGCTCCGTGTACAAGGCCCTGCTCCTGACAGCAGGGCCCTGGCCGGGCGGTCCCTCGCCGCACCGAGGGCCGCCCGGCCGTCGCGCCTTTCTCCTCACGAGAGGACCCCCACCGTGCGAAGAACCCGCATCCTCACGGCCGTGCTCGCGCTGGCCGCGGGATTACTGGGCGGCGCCGCGCCCGCACTGGCCGCGAGCACCCCCAAGGTGACCATCGCCGCCGACACGTACACCTGGAAGAACGCCCGGGTCGACGGTGGCGGCTTCGTCCCCGGCATCGTCTTCAACCGCTCCGAGAAGAACCTCGCCTACGCCCGCACCGACATCGGCGGCGCCTACCGCTGGGTGGAGTCGAGCAAGACCTGGACCCCGCTGCTCGACTCGGTCGGGTGGAACGAGTGGGGCCACACCGGGGTCGTCAGCCTCGCCTCGGACTCCGTCGACCCGAACAAGGTGTACGCGGCGGTCGGCACGTACACCAACAGCTGGGATCCGACGAACGGTGCCGTGCTCCGCTCCTCCGACCGGGGCGCGAGCTGGCAGAAGGCGGACCTGCCGTTCAAGCTGGGCGGCAACATGCCCGGGCGCGGCATGGGCGAGCGCCTCGCCGTGGACCCCAACAAGAACAGCGTGCTGTATCTCGGCGCGCCCAGCGGCAAGGGCCTGTGGCGGTCCACGGACTCCGGTGCGAGCTGGTCGCAGGTCACCAACTTCCCCAACGTCGGTAATTACGTGCAGGATTCGACCGACTCGAGCGGCTACGCCTCCGACAACCAGGGCATCGTCTGGGTCACCTTCGACGAGTCGACCGGCTCGTCCGGCAGCGCGACGCAGACCCTCTACGTCGGTGTCGCCGACAAGGACAACGCGGTCTACCGCTCGACGGACGGCGGCGCGACCTGGTCCCGGCTCGCCGGGCAGCCGACCGGCTACCTCGCCGACAAGGGCGTCCTCGACGCCACGAACGGCTATCTCCATCTCGCCTACAGCGACAAGGGCGGCCCGTACGACGGCGGCAAGGGCCAGCTGTGGCGGTACGCGACGAAGACCGGGACCTGGACGAACGTCAGCCCGGTCGCGGAGGCCGACACCTACTTCGGCTTCAGCGGGCTGACCGTGGACCGGCAGCATCCGGGCACGGTGATGGCGACGGCGTACAGCTCCTGGTGGCCGGACACCCAGATCTTCCGCTCCACGGACAGCGGCGGCACCTGGACGAAGGCCTGGGACTACACCTCGTATCCGAACCGCTCGAACCGCTACACCATGGACGTCTCGTCCGTCCCCTGGCTGACCTTCGGCGCGAACCCCTCACCGCCCGAACAGACGCCGAAACTCGGGTGGATGACCGAGGGGCTGGAGATCGACCCGTTCAACTCCGCCCGGATGATGTACGGGACGGGCGCGACGATCTACGGCACCGAGAACCTCACCCACTGGGACAGCGGAAGCCAGTTCACCGTCAAGCCGATGATCCAGGGGCTCGAGGAGACGGCCGTCAACGACCTCGCCTCTCCCCCGTCGGGAGCGTCCCTGCTCAGCGCGCTCGGTGACATCGGCGGTTTCCGGCATACGGACCTCACCAAGGTGCCGTCGATGATGTACACCTCGCCGAACCTCACCACCACGACGAGCCTCGACTACGCCGAGACGAACCCGAACACCGTGGTCCGGGTCGGCAACCTCGACTCGGGCCCGCACATCGGCTTCTCGACGGACAACGGCGCCAACTGGTTCGCGGGCACCGACCCTTCGGGAGTCACGGGAGGCGGCACGGTCGCGGCCGCGTCCGACGGCAGCCGTTTCGTGTGGAGCCCGGCGGGCACCGGCGTGCAGTACACGACCGGGTTCGGTACGTCGTGGTCGGCGTCCAGTGGCATCCCGTCCGGGGCGATCGTCGAGTCGGACCGGGCCGACCCGAAGACCTTCTACGGCTTCAAGTCCGGGAAGTTCTACGTCAGTTCGGACGGAGGCGCGACCTTCACCGCCTCCGCCGCGACCGGCCTTCCGAGCGGCGACAGCGTGCGCTTCAAGGCGCTGCCGGGCACGAAGGGCGACGTGTGGCTGTCGGGCGGCGCCAGCGACGGCGCGTACGGGCTGTGGCACTCGACGGACGGCGGCGCGAGCTTCACCAAGCTGTCGAACGTCGAGCAGGCCGACACCATCGGCTTCGGCAAGGCGGCCACGGGAGCCTCGTACCAGACGCTCTACACCAGCGCGAAGATCGGCGGCGTAGGCGGCATCTTCCGGTCGACCGACAAGGGCGCG
This sequence comes from Streptomyces sp. NPDC001530, assembly GCF_042894545.1. Classification (NCBI taxonomy): domain Bacteria; kingdom Bacillati; phylum Actinomycetota; class Actinomycetes; order Kitasatosporales; family Streptomycetaceae; genus Streptomyces; species Streptomyces sp. NPDC001530. Next base: position 398,589 of record NZ_JBIAVS010000003.1, on the reverse strand, counting down.
ACCTGGACCCGTATCAACGACGACACCCATCAGTGGGGTTGGACGGGCGCGGCCATCACCGGCGATCCGCGGGTCTACGGGCGCGTGTACGTGGCGACGAACGGGCGCGGGATCATCTACGGCGACACCTCCGACACGAGCGGGGGCGGCGGAGGCGGCGGTGGCGGCACGGATCCGACGCCGACGGGCGCCTGCGCGGTCACGTACAAGATCACGAACCAGTGGTCCGGTGGCTTCCAGACGGACGTCACGCTCGCCAACACCGGTGCCGACGCCTGGAACGGCTGGTCGCTGGGCTGGACCTTCCCGGACGGCCAGAAGATCACGCAACTGTGGAACGCCGACCACACGCAGTCGGGTTCGGCGGTCGCGGCGAAGAACCTGAGCTGGAACGCCCATGTGGCGGCGGGTTCGTCGGTGAGCTTCGGGTTCACCGGAAGCTGGTCGGGCTCGAACGGGAAACCGACGTCGTTCAAGCTGGGTGATCAGACCTGTACGGTGGGCTGATTTCGAAGAGGAGAAGGGCGCGTACCGGATGCGGCACGCGCCCTTCGGCGCTCTCGCACTCGCCGTCAAAGCTGATCTTTTCTGGAGCTCATCGTGACCGCACTTCTTCCTACTCCGCCTCCGCATGGTTGCGCTCGCGCCAGGCTCGTTCCCATGACCGGGTCATGGCTGGGTAGACGATGAGGTATCGGAAAGGCGCGATGGTGGCCATGTAGAGCCGCCCGAACCAGCCGTTGGGTTTGACGAGGACGGCCATCCGCAACTCATAGTCGCCGCCGGCTCCTTGAACCCAACCGAGATGCATCACGGTGTGCACGGTCTTGTTCGCCAGCTCGCGAGCGCACTCCATGTCGAGCTCGTAGACCGCTTTGAGAGGCATGCTGTCGTTGTCCGGGCCGCGGGGAGCGTCGCGGAGGTCGCTGGGCAGGCGGTCGCGGAGCGAGGCAACCCGCTTCCCGACGCCCGTCGATGGTTTGTCCCAGCCGAGGATCGCGCCGAGCTTCCACCGAACGGCGAACAAGAACTTCACCGGCAAGGGCTGCTTCGCGAGTCCGCCGGCAGTTCGCATCGCTTCGAGCATCGCCGGGAAGTCGTTGGGCCCGGCTCCGGGGGTGCGGAACGACCACACGTCCTCGACGGAGAAGTCACTCGTGAGGTCGTGGATACGCCACGGCTGCTCGGTGTAGGTGGTCTCTGCGAGTCGTGGCACGGTTCGCCCTCTCGTCTATACGGCACCGTACAGTTCATGTGTACGGTAACGTACAAATTCAACGTGATCTATGGAGGTGGCCAGATTCCTGCCGTGGCTCGCACCCCACGAGGCCGCTGGATAGAGGCGGGCCTCGAAGCCCTCGCCCGGGGAGGACCCGACGCAGTCCGCGTCGAGACGCTCGCCACCGAACTCGGCGTGACAAAGGGCGGGTTCTACGGATACTTCGATGGCCGTCCCGCGTTGCTCACGGAGATGCTCGACGAGTGGGAGCGCCGCTGCACCAAGGAGGTCCTCGCCCAGGTCGAGGCCGAAGGCGGCGACGCCGCCGAGACGTTCCGGCGCGTCGGTCAACTGTCCTTCTCGGAAGACCTTCACCGGATTGATCTCGCGGTCCGGGCCTGGGCCCGCCAGGACGAGTCCGTCGCGACGCGCCTGCGGCGTATCGACAACGAGCGCATGGATTTCCTGCGGAAGGTGTTCGGCACCTTCATCACCGATCCCGCCGAGATCGAGGCACGCAGCGTCCTGGCGTTCGGGCTCGCGATCGGCCGCCACTTCATCGTCGCGGACCACCCTGGGTACACCAAACGCGAAGCCATCCAACTTGCCGGAGAGCACCTCTTGCGCCCGGCGCTGCACGAGACCACGGGGAGCCTGGACCGGTGCACTGATGAGCAGACCGATGGGGTGAACCGCCAGAGCCTCGACACGGGCGGATCGCCTTGAGCCGGCGGTGGATCCAGCTCAAGAGTCCGGCGGCCATCCTGACCATTCGGACGGCCGCCGTTCCTCCTCACGCTCTCCGCTTGTCTTCGCAGGGTCAGGGCGTATAGACGGTCGGCCGAGGTGCCGTAGCCATTCCGTTGCCGATGAAGAAGCTCGGGTGCGGGGGCTGGTTGTAGGCGGTGTTCTGCCAGGCCAGGGCCGTGCGGTACATCGTGTCGTGCAGCAGGGTCGTGATCTTCGTGGTGGTCTCGTACGGCGTGGAGTAGATCCGCAGGGCCGTGTTGTCGCTGGTCGGCCAGACGACCTCCTCGCGCCAGTCGCCGAAGAGGTCGCCGGAGAGGGACGGGGTGGCCTTGGTGCTGTTGTTGGAGTGGACGGAGGCGCCCGTCAGCAGGCGGGTGTCGGCCGAGGTGCCGTACTTGTCGATGTGGGTGTCGTCGAGGAGTTCTCGGGTGGTGTCGCCGTCCCACCAGGAGAGGAAGTTGACGGAGGACGGCTCGCGGCCCTTGGTGGCGCCGGCCTCGTCGCGGATGTACGAGTCGGACGCCGACCACACCTCGGCGCCGTCGTTGCCCGCCCAGATGTCGCCGGCGACGCCGCGCCCGTTGTCGCAGCAGGCGGCGAGCTGCCAGTTGACCGTGCCGTTGGCCGGGTTGATGTAGAGCTCGGCCGGCTGGCTGGTGCCCTCCGAGACCTTGAAGTACTCCAGGCCCGAGTGCGACGGGTCGAGATCGCCCAGGTGCTGGGCGTCGCCGTGCCCGGTCTTCGTGGTCCACAGTCCGTTGCCGTTGTCGTCCACGGCCATCGCCCCGTAGACGATCTCGTCCTTGCCGTCGTTGTCGACGTCCCCGACCGACAAACTGTGCGAGCCCTGACCGTCGTACCCCTTGCCGCTGTTGGTCGACGAGTTGGTGTCGAACGTCCAGCGGCGTGTGAAGGCTCCGCCGCGCCAGTCCCAGGCGGCGATCACGGTACGGGTGTAGTAGCCGCGCGCCATGATGAGCGAGGGCCTGGCGCCGTCCAAGTACGCGGTTCCGGCGAGGAATCGGTCGACGCGGTTGCCGTACGAGTCGCCCCAGGACGAGACCGTGCCGCGCGCCGGGACGTAGTCGACGGTGCCCATGGCGGCGCCCGTCTGCCCGTTGAACATGGTCAGGTACTCGGGGCCGGACAGGACGTACCCGCTGGAATTGCGGTAGTCGGCCGACGCACTGCCGATGACGGTGCCTCGGCCGTCCGTCGTGCCGTCGGCCGTCTTCATGGCGACCTCGGCCTTGCCGTCGCCGTCGTAGTCGTACACCTGGAACTGGGTGTAGTGGGCGCCCGAGCGGATGTTCCGGCCGAGGTCGATGCGCCACAGCCGGGTGCCGTCGAGCTTGATGCCGTCGATGATCGTGTTGCCGGTGTAGCCGGACTGGGAGTTGTCCTTGGCGTTCGTCGGCTGCCACTTGAGGACGAAGTCGAGCTGGCCGTCGCCGTCGAGGTCGCCGACGGAGGCGTCGTTGGCCGCGTAGGTGTACGCGACTCCGTCGGGGGTGGTGCCGCCGGCGGGCGGGGTGATCGGCACGTCCTTGTATCCGGTACGGAACTGGATCGCGTGGACCGAGTCGGCCTGCTCGACGCCGCCCACGATCGCGCGGATCGTGTAGTCGGCCTGGGCGGGCGCGCCGGAGTGGAAGTAGTTCGTGGAGCCGGTGATCGGGGTCGAGTTGACCTTCGTACCGGCTCGGTAGACGTTGAAGGACACGTCGTTCGGGTCGGTGCCGAGCCAGCGCCAGCTGACCAGGTTGCCGCTGTCGGTGTGGACGCTGACGACGCCCCGGTCAAGGGCTTCGACCATGGGGGTCCCCCCTGTTCGAGCGAAGCCGAGAACTTGGGGGAGGGCGGTGGCGGCCTGGGCTGATCCGGTGCCGAGGGCGGTGAGTCCCGCGGCGAGGAGGGCGGCGGTCGCCGCCATCGCGGATCCGATCGCGCGTCTGCGGTGCTGCCTGTGCGGGTGCTGCACGGTGGGTACCTCCTGAGAGGACAGACTGCTTCTGCTCCCTCAGTTGCCGCTGTGGGCAAGGGAGTTGCCGTGTTTGGGCAAGCGCTCTCTACGCGTATCTGCGGGCCAGTTCGGTGACGGTCGCGGCGATGAGTTCGCGCAGCTCGGCCGGTTCCAGCACCTCGATCGCCGTGCCGAGGCGCAGGAAGTCGGCGTGGGCCTGGTCGATGGACTCGATGGGGACGGTGGCGCGGGTCCAACCATCGTCGTCCGTACGGCCGTTGACCCGCACCGCGTGTGCCGCACGGCCGCTCAGCCGGGTGCCCGGCGCGAGGCGCACAACCGCCTCCGCGCGGTGCAGTCGCTCGTGGAAGTCCCGCTGGTACGCGGACCAGTACGCGGCAAGATCGAAGTCCCCTGGGCGGGCGAACTCCTCGTCGGAGGCGGCGAGTTCGAGGATCTGGTCGACGCGGAAGGTCCGCGGACCCGGCCCCGCGACGACGTACCAGCGGCCCGCCTTCAGCACGAGGCCGTACGGCTCCAAGCGGCGCTCCACGTCGGTGGGCACGCGCCAGCGGCGGTACCGCACGTGCAGGACGCGGCTCTTCCAGACGGCGTCGGCGACGGCGGAGAGGTACGGGGTCTCGTCGGCGTCCGCGTACCAGCCGGGCGCGTCCAGGTGGAAGCGGCCGCTGATCCGGTCGGCGTGCTCGCGCAGTTCGCGCGGAAGGGCGGCGCGCACCTTCAGCTGGGCGGCGGCGAGGACCGAGCCGAGGCCGAGCTCGGCGGCGGGTCCGGGGACCCCCGCGAGGAAGAGGGCCTCGGCCTCGTCGGTGGTGAGGCCGGTGAGACGGGTGCGGTAGCCGTCGAGGAGGCGGTAGCCGCCGGCGTGCCCCGCGTCGCCGTACAGCGGGACGCCGGCCGCGCTCAGCGCCTCGACGTCCCGGTACACGGTCCGCACCGACACCTCCAGCTCCTCGGCGAGCTGGGCGGCGGTCAGTCGGCCGCGGGTCTGGAGCAGCAGGAGGATCGAGACGAGTCGACTGGACTTCACTGACACAGGATGTCAGTGAAGCGGTCCTAGCGTTCCCGTCATGGCCTCCACGACACCCACGACACCCACGACACCCATGACATCGGTGAATTTCAGGGAGAAACTGCTGACCGTGCCGCCGCCGATCGAGGTGGCGGGGCGGCGGATCAAGCGCTACCACGTCACCGCGGACCCGGCGGGCATCGCGCCCGAGGTGGAGAAGGCGGCGTACGCCATCCTGCCGAAGCTGCTTCCGGAGCCCGACGGCACTCCGCCCGCGACCTTCGTCGTCCTGCACCGGGGCGGCGACGACGGCGCCTACCTCAACGCGTACAGCTGGGTGTGGGACAACGTCCTGCACTTCCGGTGCGCGTCGGCGGGCCAGCCGGTGCTGGGCTGCCCGGACCGGGACCCCACGCACTTCATCACGCCCGAACTCCCCTGGATCGGCTGCGTCTGGGAACTGCCGCCGATCCTGCACGAACGCGACGCCTGGGTACGGCACATGCTCGCGCCCCACACCCCCGACCTCGACGCCTACCTCGCGGACTCGCTTCCCGAGGGCACCACCGGAGACCGCTCATGAGCAGCCCGCACGACTTCGACTTCTTCCACGGCGAGTGGGACGTCGCCCATCGGCGCCGCACCGACTTCCTCGAGGCCGACAGCGACTGGGAGGAGTTCCCGGCCACCAGCCGCTGCTGGAGCCTGTTCGACGGGGCCGCGAACATCGACGAGATAGCGGTGCCCGGTCAGGGCTGGCAGGGGCTCACCCTGCGGCTCTTCGACCCTACGGCGCAGGAGTGGTCGCTGAACTGGTCCTCCAGCCGCGGCGGAAAGCTCTTCCCGCCGGTGATCGGGCGGTTCGGGGCCGACGGACGGGGTGAGTTCTACGGCGACGACACACACGACGGGAAGGACGTGCGGGTGCGGTTCGTGTGGTCGGGGATCTCGGCGACGACCGCGCGCTGGGAGCAGGCCTTCTCCGTGGACGGGGAGAAGACGTGGGTGACCAACTGGGTCATGGAGTTCAGCCGACGGCCGGCTTCCGGAAGGCCCGCAGCGTGAACTCCGGGTCCGCGCGCGGCACGTCCTGATCGGGCAGCTCCTCGAGCCGCACGACGAAACGCTCGGCCAGCGGGTCGTCCGGCGCGAGCTGGGTGAACCAGCCGCGTCGCAGGTCCGCGACCGTGCTGCGCGGGCTGCGCCCCTGGCCGTGCCCCCGGAACCGTGCCTGCCCTGCCGGGGCCAGGCCGTGCTCGATCGCGTACTCCTCCACGTGCTCGGCCCGGTCCTGGGCGGGGCGGCGCGGACGCGGAGCCAGCACGGCGTCGATGTCGCTGCCCACGTCGTGGGCGGCGGCCTTGTCGACGGTGGTGACGTACACCCCGCCCGGGCGCAGCACCCGAGCGCACTCGGCGACGATGGCCCGGACGTCCTCGGGCCCGGCCACGAGATGCAGCAGCCACACGCTGGTGACGGCGTCGAACGCCCCGGCCGGGAAGGGCAGTCGGCGGCTGTCGGCGAGGACCACGGCGTCGGGTATCCGCTCCGCCGCCATCCGCGTCATGCGGGGCGCCGCGTCGGCGCCGATCACCCGCATCGCGGGCCGCCCCGCGGCGAGGCGGCGCGTGACGATCCCGGTGCCGCAGGCAACGTCCAGCAGGTCCCGTGCGCCTTCGGGGACGAGGGCGAGCACGGCGTCCGCGGCCGCCGCCGCCCTGGGTTCACCGCCCCGCGTGGCGTCGTACTCGTCCGCTTCCTTGTCGTAGTCCAGCATGTGGATCAGCTTGCACCGTGCCCCGGGGCGAGGTCCTCCACCCTGCGGGCGAGAGCGAAGTCGAGTTCGGTGATGGCGCCGCCGACGCTGTGCGTGTTCACGGTGAGGGAGATCGTGTTGTAGCCGAGCGTGAGGTCGGAGTGGTGGTCGAGTTCCTCCTGCACCTGGGCGATGTGCACGACCATCGCGGTCGCCGCGAAGTGCGAGCCGAGTCGGTAGGAGCGGGCGAGCCGGTCGCCGTCCACCGACCAGCCCGGCAGCTCCGCCAGCCGCTCCTCGATCTCCTTCTGCGACAACGGTTCCACCGGCATGACCTGGCTCCATTCGTACGACGGGGGTGCGTGCGGGGCTCTTCCTCAGCGTGCCACAGTCACCCGACCTCGGCGCCGTCGGGTTTTTCGCCCCCTCCGCCCTTACCCATTCCCGTCCTCTGGGGGCTGCCGCCCCCAGACCCCCGCTTCGGCCTGAACGGCCTCGTCCTCAAACGCCGGACGGGCTAAAGATTCCCGCACGCACTCCGCCGCGAAATCGTCCGCCAGGACGGTGATCGTGGCGCGCCCCTCGACCCGCTCCAGCCACTCCACCGGAAGCCCGTGATCGCCGTGCCGGGCGCCGAGGAGGTTTCCGCAGATCGAGCCGGTGGAGTCACTGTCACCGGAGTGGTTCACGGAGAGGAGCAGGGCGTCGGTGACGTGGTGGGTGGCGAGGGCGCAGTAGACGCCGATGGCCAGCGCCTCCTCGGCGATCCACCCGGCGCCGAGGGACTCGACCTTCTCGGCGGTCGGCGCGCCTTCGGAGGCGAGGTCGAGGGCTCGGTTCAGGGCGGCCGAGGTCTCCTCGTGCCCGGGGTGACGGGCCAGCAGCCGCAGCGTACGCAGGACGGCGCCCTCCAGGGAGTCCCCGGAGACGAGGTGCGTGACGATCGCGGCCAGGGCTCCGGAGGAGTAGTACCCCGTGGGGTGGCCGTGGGTCATCTGGGCGCACCGGGCAGCCATGCCGAAGACGACGTCGGCCGACGTCCGGGTGAGCCCGAAGGGCGCCGAGCGCATGACGGCGCCGCACCCCTTTGAGTCGGGGTTCACGGGTCCGGGCGGCCCGAGCTCGGCAAACGGGTCGGGGACGTAGTCCTGCTCGAGCCCGGAAAGGCAGGCGTTGCCGGGCGCCCGACGGGCGTACAGCCAGCTCTGCGCGGCGAGCCCTCCGTGGACGTCGGGGTCGGGTCCCGGCTTGAGCTGGGTGTCCAGCCACCGCCCGTAGGCCCAGCGCACCATCCGGGACCAGCCCCCGCCGATGCCCTTATGGCGCTCACGCGCGTGGGCCTGCTGGATGCCCTCCACGGTGAACAGCGTCATCTGCGTGTCGTCGCTGACACGGCCCACGACCCCGTCGCCGTCGGGAACCGGACCGGTCACCCCGCGTGGCCCGTGCGCGGCGCGGATCCTCTCCAGGGACGCGAACTCGACGGGGTAGCCGAGGGCGTCCCCGAGCGCTCCGCCCAGCAGACAGCCACGTACGCGTGCCCGGTAGAGCGCCTCCGCTTCCCAGGACAGCTTCCACAGGTCGTTCACGCACCGCTCCTCGACTACGGTCCTCGTATGAGCATTGTCGCGCCCGGTCCCGCCACCCTCCCAACTGCCCCTGCCGAAGCGGGCATCGGCCCGCTGCTGCGGGGCTGGCGGGAGCAACGGCGCGTGAGTCAGCTGGAGCTGGCGCTGCGGGCGGGTTCCTCGGCCCGGCACATCAGCTTCATCGAGACGGGCCGCTCGCGCCCCAGCGAGGAGATGGTGCTGCGGCTCGCCGAGCACCTCGACGTCCCCGTCCGGGAACGCAACGCGCTGCTGCTGGCCGCCGGTTACGCGCCGCACTACCCGGAGACCCCGCTCGACGACCCGGCGATGGATGCCCTGCGCGACGGCATGGAGCGCCTGATCCAGGGCTACGAGCCATACCCGGCGCTGGTGGTCGACGCGACGTACCACGTCCTCGCCGCGAACCGGGGTATCGCCATGCTCCTGGACGGCATCCCCGAGACGCTGCTCGAGCCACCGTTGAACGCGATGCGGCTGACCCTCCACCCGGAGGGTCTGGCCCCGCGCATCCGCAACCTCCGGGCATGGCGCGACCATCTGCTGGCCCAGATGGACCGCCAGATCGCCCTGCGCCGCTCGCAGCCGCTGCGTGCCCTGTACGAGGAGGTGGCGGCGTATCCGGTCCCGGACCCGGCCGAGGACGACGAATCCCTCGGCCCCGTCCCCTACTTCGCGCTCCCGATGCAGATCGAGCACGACGGCCGGGTCCTGTCCTTCATCTCGTCCATCTCGACCTTCAACACCCCGATGGACGTGACGGTCGCCGAGCTCGCCATCGAGACGTTCCTCCCGGCGGACCCGGCGACGGTCAAGTACCTTCACTCACTGCATTCTTGATGATCGTCAACTACTGACCCGGGCCTTCAGCGCCGCGTACTGGAGCGCCGCGAACCCCGCCACGGTCAGCGCCTGCAGCGGCACCCACACCGCGCCGGCGGCGCTCGGCGACAGCCACACGGCGAGGGCGACGAAACTGAGCACCGCCCAGGCGAGGTTGGTCTCGATCACGGTCCGCACGGCCCACGACCGCGGCTCCCGCCGCGAGGCGAGCCACCCCACTCCGGCCGCGTATACCGCGAGGATCAGACCGAGTTCGAGCAACAGCCCGGACCCGACCCCGAGCAGCCGCCCGAGCGGCCCGGATGCGCCGAGGTAGGCGACCGCGTTCGCGCCGGTGACCAGGGCGTCCAGCGCCAGGAACCGGCGCAGCATGGTGTGCGGTTCGGTCGTACGGGCCAGAACTGCGAGCTGGGTTGCGGACATGGCGCATCACCCTCCGTCGAGGTCGGATTCCAGCAGATGAGAGACCTGGGTCCCGAGTCGGAGTGCGCCGGCCCGGGATCCAGTACGACCACCATGCCGGGCGGCGGGGTGACGGTCGATTACGCCGGAGGTAATGGCGAACGAGGACGGCGACGCGGTCCTCGCCGCCCTGGAAGGCGACGCCTCCCTCAAGTCGCTGCGCAAACTCCTGACATGAGTCCGATCCTGTGAGGGTTTCGCGGGAACATGACACACTGCTCGGGTACTTCGGCGCGTGGGGAGGCGTGGCGTGAGTGAGCGGCGGGCTGCGCCCACCGTGGGGCAGGTGGTGCTGGGGCGGCGGCTGCAGGAGTTGCGGGAGGCCGCGGGGCTGAAGCGGGAGGAGGCGGCCCGCGTGCTGCGGGTGGCACCGGCGACCGTGCGGCGGATGGAGACGGCCGAGGTCGCCCTCAAGATCCCGTACGTGCAGATGCTGTTGACGACGTACGGCGTGGCCCACGACGAGGTGGGCGCCTTCGTCACGCTGGTCGAGGAGGCGAACCAGCCGGGGTGGTGGCAGCGGTTCCACGATGTGCTGCCGGACTGGTTCAGCATGCACGTCAGTCTGGAGAGCGCCGCCCGGATGATCCGCTCGTACGAGCCGCACTTCGTGCCCGGGCTACTGCAGACCGAGGACTACGCGCGCGCCGTGCTGGAGGCCGGGACGGTCGGGAAGACGGGTCCCGAGGCGATCGAGCGGCATGTGGCGCTGCGCATGAGCCGGCAGAAGCTGCTCACGCGCGAGAACCCGCCCCATCTCTGGGTCATCATGGACGAGACGGCGCTGCGCCGGCCCGTGAGCATCCATTCCTCGGTCATGCGCGACCAGATCGACCGGCTCCTCGCAGCGATCGAGCACGATCACATCACGCTCCAGGTCGCCGAGTACGCGAAGGGCCCGCACCCAGGGACGTACACCTCCTTCGCGCTGTTCCGCTTCGCGGAGCCGGAGCTGCCGGACATGGTCTACAGCGAGTACGTGACCGGTGCCCTGTACCTCGACTCGCGCACCGAGGTGGCCACGCACCTGGAGGTCCTCGACCACATGTCGGCCCACGCGGCCTCCGTCCAGCGGACCAAAGAGATCCTCCAGGAGTTCCGCGAGAGCTTCTGAGACGCCGCCCGGACTCATTGAGCACGTCCCGAACCCACCCAGCACCTTGAGGAGCATCCGCATGAGCGGAAGTGAATCCGCGCCCAGCCCCATCGACACCAGCCGGCCCCATCCCGCCCGCGTCTACGACTGGTGGCTGGGCGGCAAGGACAACTACCCGGTGGACGAGGAGCTGGCCCGCAAGATCCTCGCCGCGGACGGCACCGCGGTGCGCGGGGCGCGCGCCAACCGCCGGTTCATGCACCGGGCGACCCGTGCCGCCAGCGAGGCCGGGATACGCCAGTTCCTGGACATCGGCACGGGCATCCCCACCGAGCCGAATCTGCACCAGGTGGCCCAGGCGGTCGCGCCGGAGTCCAAGGTCGTGTACGCGGACAACGACCCGATCGTCCTGCGGCACGCGGAGGCCCTGCTGCACGGCTCCGCCGAGGGCACCACCGACTACGTGCACGCCGACGTCCGCGACCCCGAGACCATCCTGCGCCTGGCCGGCGAGTTCCTGGACTTCGCCCAGCCGGTCGCGCTGTCGCTGGTCGCGCTCACCCACTACCTGGGGGACGCCGCCGACGGCGACGACGTGTACGGCCTGCTCAAGCGGTACGTCGAGGTGCTCGCCCCGGGCAGCTGGCTGGTGCTGTCCCAGGTCACCTCCGACATCAGCACCGAAGGCGTGCAGAAGGCCGCCGAACACTTCCGCCGGAGCGGCACTCCGTTCTACCCCCGCTCGCTGACCGAGTTCTCGCGCTTCTTCGACGGCTTGGAGCTGCTGGGTCCCGGTGTGATCCCCGTGTACGGGTGGCGGCCGGAGGCCGAGGACGTCGCGGCCCAGGCGGAGGGCATCGTGCCCGTGTACGGCGGTGTCGCCCGCAAGCCCTGACCCGTACGGGTGCCTTCCGGCCCGGCACGCCGGCGCCCGACCTGCACAGTGTCCGGCTGACCGGCGGCCGCGAGGCGGGCTCCTTCTACCGGGACCGCTGGAGCCAGACGAGGTCGTGAACTCCACACACGGCGTCAACTGCACCGGCTCCTGCCGCTGGAAGGTGTACGTCAAGGACGGCATCACCTCTGTTCCGCCCATACGTGGTGTACCGCAGCCGCGACCCGAGGCAGCTCGGGCCGCGGCCGGCACGGCGGGGCCGGGAGAAGACGGACGTCCAGCGCTCAGGCTGCCCCGCCCTTGGACTCCTTGTCCTCGTCCACGATCTCGGCGTCCACCACGCCCTCCTCGTCGCTCGGGGCGTGTTCGGTGGGCGGCTGGTCCTGCGGGGGCGTCTGCTGGGCCTGCGCGTACATCGCCTGCCCCATCTTCTGGCTGACGGTGGCCAGCTTCTCGATGGCGGTCCGCAGGGCGGCCGTGTCGGTGGAGGAGTCCTCCAGGAGCCGTTTCAGGTCGGCGGCCGCGGACTCGACCTCCGTCTTGGTGTCGGAGGGGATGCGCTCGGCGTTGTCGCGGATGAACTTCTCGGTCTGGTAGACGAGTTGTTCGCCCTGGTTGCGGGTCTCGGCGGCCTCGCGGCGGTTGCGGTCCTCCTCGGCGTACTGCTCGGCCTCGCGCATCATGCGGTCGATGTCGTCCTTGGGGAGCGCGGAGCCGCCGGTGACGGTCATCTTCTGTTCGCGTCCGGTGGCGAGGTCCTTCGCCGAGACGTGCATGATCCCGTTGGCGTCGATGTCGAAGGCGACCTCGATCTGCGGCACACCGCGCGGCGCGGGCGGCAGCCCGGTGAGGTCGAAGACACCGAGCTTCTTGTTGTACGCGGCGATCTCGCGCTCGCCCTGGTAGACCTGGATGCCCACCGACGGCTGATTGTCCGTGGCCGTCGTGAAGATCTCCGAACGCCGGGTCGGAATCGTGGTGTTGCGCTCGATCAGCTTGGTCATGATGCCGCCCTTGGTCTCGATGCCGAGGGACAGCGGGGTGACGTCGAGCAGGAGGACGTCCTTGACGTCACCGCGGATGACGCCCGCCTGGAGCGCGGCGCCGACGGCCACGACCTCGTCCGGGTTGACGCCCTTGTGCGGGTCCTTGCCGGTGAGTTCCTTCACGAGTTCGGTGACGGCGGGCATCCGGGTGGAGCCGCCGACGAGGATGACGTGGTCGACCGCGGACAGCTTCACGCCCGCGTCCTTGACCGCTTGGTGGAAGGGGGTCTTGCAGCGATCGAGGAGGTCGGCGGTCAGCTCCTGGAACTGGGCGCGTGTCAGCTTCTCGTCGAGGTGCAGCGGGCCTTCGGCGGTGGCGGTGATGTAGGGCAGGTTGATGGTCGTCTCGGAGGAGCTGGACAGCTCGATCTTGGCCTTCTCGGCGCCCTCGCGCAGCCGTTGCAGCGCCATCTTGTCGTGGCCGAGGTCGATGCCGTACGAGGCCTTGAAGCGCTGGGCGAGGTGCTCGACGACCCGCTGGTCCCAGTCGTCGCCGCCCAGATGGGTGTCGCCGTTGGTGGCCTTGACCTCGATGACGCCGTCGCCGATGTCCAGGAGCGAGACGTCGAAGGTGCCGCCGCCCAGGTCGAAGACGAGGACGGTCTGCTCCTCGCCGCGGTCGAGCCCGTACGCGAGGGCGGCGGCCGTCGGCTCGTTGATGATCCGCAGGACCTTCATGCCCGCGATCTCGCCCGCCTCCTTGGTGGCCTGGCGCTGGGCGTCGTCGAAGTAGGCGGGCACGGTGATCACCGCGTCCGTGACGTCCTCGCCCAGATACGCCTCCGCGTCCCGCTTCAGCTTCTGCAGCACGCGCGCGGACAGCTCCTGCGCGCGGTAGCGGGTGCCGTCGATGGAGTCCTTCTCCGGGAAACGCCAGCTCGCGTCGCCCATGTGGCGCTTCATGGAGCGCGCGGTGCGCTCCACGTTCGTCACCGCCTGCCGCTTGGCGACCTCGCCGACGAGCACCTCGCCGTTCTTGGCGAAGGCCACCACGGAGGGTGTGGTGCGCGCGCCCTCGGCGTTGGCCACGACGGTGGGGTCACCGCCCTCCAGGACCGCCACCACCGAGTTCGTCGTACCGAGATCGATCCCGACCGCACGTGCCATGTCCGTCCCCTTCCACCAGGGCTCTGCCCACTCTCCAGCACAAAACTTGAGTGCGCTCTTGTCAATGGGGCGGGTGGTCCATGTGGGCCGGACATGACGGTGCCGCGGCCCTGCGCGGGGCCGCGGCACCGAACTGCTGTCGGGCGTCAGGCCAGCTTCGCCGACAGCGTGATCGTCGTGCCGGTGAGCGCCTGGCTGACCGGGCAGTTCTTCTTGGCGTCCTCGGCCGCCGCGACGAAGCCGTCGTTGTCGAGGCCCGGAACCGAGCCCTCGACCGTGAGGTGGATACCGGTGATGCCCTCGCCGGGCTGGAAAGTGACGTCGGCGTTGGTGACGAGCTTGGTGGGCGGGGTGCCGGCGCCCGCGAGGGCGTGCGACAGCGCCATGGAGAAGCAGCTGGAGTGGGCGGCGGCGATCAGCTCCTCGGGGCTGGTCTTGCCGTTCGCGTCCTGGGCCCGCGACGCCCACGTCACCGGCTGCTGGCCGATGCCGGAGGAGTCGAAGGTGACGACGCCGTTGCCCTCGAGCAGGTTGCCTTCCCACACGGTGTGTGCGGTGCGCGTGGTTGCCACGATGAATCCCTTCGATGAGGTCCCGTTTTCGGGGTCCGTACGCACCATCCGATCACACCTGCGCCCGGCACACCCGGAAGACGGCTCACCGAAAGACGGCTCACCGAACCCGGAACACCGGCCCCCGCGCGGTGAACGGCAGCCGTGCGCCCTGCGGGATCAGATACGCGTGCTCGCGCCGCACCCGCAGGACGTCGCACCAGCCGTCCGTGATGACCAGCACGGGCGCGCCCGGCGGGAAGTCGTCGGCGCGCTGCAGCAGGTCGATGCCAGGCTGCAGCACCGTGCCGCCGCGGCCGTGCACCCGGACGCGTCCGGCGATCTCCGTGACCGGCAGATAGCCCGCGTCGTGCGGGGCGGCGTCGCAGAAGACCACCCGGGCGGCCGGTACGTCACGGGCCTCGGCGTACGAGGCGATCGCGCCCAGTGCCTTGCCGAGCAGGGTGCGGTCCATGGAGCCGGAGGTGTCGAGGACGACGCCGAACCGTACAGCGGGCGATCTCCTCGGGCGGAAAGTAGCGGCCCGCGCGCGGGATGTCGGGGGTGGCCGCCTGGCGGCGCGCCGGACGCGCGTACGTCCGTACGGGCTCTGGACGAGGTACGAACTCGTCGAACCAGCGGGCGAGTTGGGCGTCCCAGGGCAGCGGCGGGTGGCTGAGCGCGCGGATCTCCTCCACCAACCCGCCCGGCAGGAACCCGCGTTCCTGCTGCTGGTGCAGGTCGAGGCCCTGACCGAGGCCGCGGCGGTAGAACTCGTCGAGGTCGACGTAGTCGCGCGGCGAGCCGAGCGGGCCGCCGAGGATGTCGCCCGCGCCCTTGCCGCGCAGGGTGGCCAGCCGGCGCATCCGGCGCAGGTCGCCCGCGATCCGGTCGTACACCTCCTCGGCCGACAGGTCCTTCAACTCCGGGTCGTACAGCAGCCCTTCGGGCATCGTGCCGACCTGCATCTCGCGCAGCCAGCCGTTGATGACGTAGTCGGCGGCGATGTTGAAGAGGTACGGGTCGCGGGTGCCGCAGCGGTCGCCGTGGCGCAGGGCGGCGTGCAGCATCTCGTGGGCGAGGACGAACCGCCACTCCTCGTCGCCGAATTGGCGCAGCGGGTTGATGTAGATCTCGGCGGCCTCCGCGTCGACCGCGGCGATGGAGATGCCGTGGGCGCGGGCGAGTTCGGCGTCGGCGACGAGGGTGATGCCGGCCGCGACGCCGCCCAGCAGCGGGTAGGAGGAGATGAACCAGCTCAGCGCCTTCTCCCAGGGCTGCAGCCGGGTGGGTCCGCCGCGCATGGACTCGCGGCGGCCGCCCGCCATGTCCATCGCGGTGGCCATGGTGCGGGTCAGGGCGTGCGCGAAGGCGATCTGCCAGTCGGGCGGGGTGCCGCCGATCCATGTGTTCCAGGGCACGAGCACCTGGTCCGGCTCACCCCCGGCCGTCCCGCAGTGGTCGTACACGGGCGGGATGCCGTCGCGGCGCCAGCGCGCGGCGAGTTGCTCCTCGTCGCCGTCGGGGTACGACGCCGGCAGATCCTCGGGGGTCAGGCCGATCGGGAAACCGAGCAGGAAGCGGTTGACCACGACGCAGCGGGCGGCGACGTCGAAGCGGTCGGGCTGCTCGCGCTCGCCGGTCGCGGCCGGCACGTGGCCGAACCCCAGATGGATGATGGCGTGCGCGATGGCCCAGGCCCAGGCGGCGGGTTCGGCACGGCGGGTGGGGTGGACGTGCAGGGTGCCGTCGGAGTCGACTCTGACGAGACCGTCCCGGGGCGCCCTGACGCAGCTCTCCTGACGGCACGTACTGAACCCGATCGCGGCCAGCGCGCGATTGGCCCGCACCAGCCGCATCCCCTCCGCGAACGCCTCGGCGGCCGGATCCGGCTTGGCCGCGGCGTCCGGCTTACGGGGCCGGCTCATCGCCGGGCCTCGGCGGACGGCTGGGGGCAGACGGCCTGGGCGCGCGTCCGCACGGGGCGGCGGGACGCCGCGCGAGGCGCTCTCCTCACCGACACATTCGCGCCGGCCACCGGCGTCCACGCCGCCGCCGACACCGGGCGCAGCGCACAGCGCGCCGACCTGGACATGCCGCCCCCGGCTCGCCGCACGCCGCTCATCGCCGCGCCTCCACCAGACGCGGCATGTCCCGTGCCGCCTCCACCAGGAACCACGCGGGCAGTACGGGATTGCCGTCGGCGTCGGACGCGATGACGCTCTGGGCGACCTCCACGGAGATCTCGGCGAGCTGGACGAGCAGCGACTTGGCGCGGTACGCGGTCTGACGGCCGTTCGCCGAGAGGTGCTCCTTACTGGCGGGCAGCTCCTTGACGAGACGGCCGCGGAAGGACTCGGCGAGGTAGTAGAGGAGGTCGCGGTCCTCGGGGCGGTGCGGCCAGCGGGCGTCGCCCTTGATGATGGCCTCGATGCCGAACTGGCTGCGCACGATCTTGACGTAGCCGCAGAAGGCGACCGCGTGCGCGGGCGTCAGCGTGCCGTGGGCGATCACCTTCAGGGTCGGCTCGTCGAGGGTCGGCCCGAAGGAGCGCAGCGCGTCGGAGAGCATGTGCCAGGAGCGGGGCGTGGAGAAGGGTTCCTCCGTCTTCGGCGGCTTGGACCACAGGTGGTCGGGGCGGTCGGTGAGGTGGTCCAGGACCCACGGGTGGATGTCGTTGGCTGCGGCCCAGGCGAGCCAGTCCTTCGGGGACGCCTCGAGGTGGACGTGCGTGAGGCGGTTGACCAGCGCCGAGGCGATCGGGCGCGCCAGCGCGTTGTCCGTCGCGCGGTTGCCCGCGCCGATCACGATGGAGCCCTTCGGCAGCTCGTAGTTGCCGATGCGACGGTCCAGGATCAGCGAGTAGAAGGCCTTCTGCACATCCGGCGTCGCCGCGTTCAGCTCGTCCAGGAACAGGCAGTACGGCTCGTCGCGGGCGATCGCCTCCGGCGGGCAGAAGACGGAGCGGCCGTCGCGGATCTGCGGGACGCCGATCAGGTCCTCCGGCGCCAGCTGCGTACCCAGCAGGCTCACGCACTCAAGTCCCAGCGACTCGGCGAACTCCCTGACGAGGGAGGACTTTCCGATGCCGGGGGCACCCCAGATGAAGACCGGCCGCACGGTCGCGAGACCGAGCAGCAGCTCCGGGATCCGGGCGGGAGTGACGGTGACGGCTGCCTGCACGCAGCGGCTCCTTGAGGGTGTTCGAGTGGGGCCCGCAGGTGCGCGGTGTCCGATACGAACAGTGTGGGAGGGCAAGTCCGTTCACCGCAGCCCATTTTCCGGCGCGCGGGACTGCCCGCGTACCACTGGAGCCGCTGTCCTTGAGCGGCCTGTGGGGCGCCGTGGCATGCCCGGGGCGCGGCGGCGATGGCCGGAATACGCGCTGGGCAAACCCCTGCGACGGTGACATTTTGTGGCCCCCTCGCCCCTCTGGGACGGAGCGCGGCGAGGTGGACCATCAGGGGGTTTGACCATGCGCATGATCTACGCGGACCGTGGTCCGTCACCGCTCGACTCCGGCAAGCCCGGCGCGGCCGACCGCGATTCGACGTTCGGCTGGTGGGGTGCGTTCAGCATCCAGAAGTTCGTGAACCAGAACCCGCTCTCGCACACGCACGAGGACGCCACGGGGTGGCTCGCCTATCTCCAGCAGTTCTACGACCGGAACTTCTGGTTCGCGGACGGCGGCGTCCAGGTGTGGGCGTACGAGGAGACGTACGACAACTGGCAGGACCGCTACGGCGTGGACGCCGTGGTCGCCGTCTACCACTCCGGGCACGGCGGCATGGACGGCAACGGGGTGTTCTTCGCGCCGCTCGGCGCGGTGTGGGACGGCCGCAGTGACGCGATCTCCAACCGGATGGCGTTCGGCAACGAGCGGGCGAACTATGTCTTCTGGTCCACCTGCAACTCGCTGCGCGTCCTCGACGGGCACACCCCGGTGCGCACCTGGGCGGGTCCCAATCTCGGCTCCCGGATGATCTTCGGCTTCGAGACGACGAGCATCGACAGCCCGGACTACGGCAAGAAGTTCTGGGAGAAGTGGCGGGCCGGGCAGACGTACTGCGACGCCTGGCTGAACGCGTCCTGGGACATCTACCACGGTCAGGCACCCTCGGTCTGCGCGACCGGGCCGACCCAGGCAGAGGCCACCAACCGGCTCAACTCCGAGCGGACCTTCTTCCGCGAGCACGTCTCCGACGCCTGGTACGCGTGGCGCTGGTACTACGCCCGCAGCAGCCTGCGCGAGGCGGCGACCGCCGTGCCGGAGCAGACCGTCCAGCTCGCGCCGCGCGACCCGAGCGCGGAACTCGCGAAGCTCGGCGAGGTGGCGAGCTTCCCGGCCGCCGCGCTCCAGGAGATCCAGGTCGAGCGGCAGGGTGTGCTGAGCGCCAACTCCGGTGACCGGTACGTCGCGACGGCGCCGCTCGCCGCGCGCTGGGTCAAGCTCGCCGAGGCCAACCACCGCAACACCGATCAGCTGGACACCGACCGGGCCGTGGAGTTGGCCCGCGCCTTCGCCGAACAGCACGCGGACGGCGCCGAGTTGATGGTCGACAGCGTGCACGACCTGTGGCAGAACTCCGGCACCAAGGACGGCTCGCAGCTCGGTGAACCGGTGTCGCTCCAGACGCATGTGACCTTCCGTCAGGCCTTCGACGGGGTGCCCGTCATCACGCCGGGGCGCGGCGAGATCCGCGTGGCGCTCGACAACGACGGCACGATCGTGCAGGCCCACCTGTCGACGAGGGAGGCGGCAGGCTCGACCCGTACGCCGAGTTCGGTGGTCGCGCCGCCGTCCGTGCAGGGGCAGCAGGCCGCGGCGGCACCGCTCCCGCGGGACCCGGCCGAGTCACTGGCCGCGGCCCAGCTCAGGCTGGTCCAGCACCTCGCCGTGGTGGGCTCCGACGAACAGCGCTCCGCCGCCGAGATCCACGAGCAACTGGAGATCCGGGACGTGCCCGGCACCCTGCAGATCGGCTACGAGATCGAGGGCAACGAGGCGTTCCCGGCGGCCCGCAAGCTCATCGAGATCGGGCAGCGGGACAGCATGTTCAAGACGCAGCGCTGGGTAGTCGCACCGCTGGCCCGGTAGATACGGGCATCGCCGGCCCGGTAGGACGGGGCCGGTCCGTCAGAGCCTGTGTCTGATCCGACCGGGGATCAGACACAGGCTCTCAGCTTGTCTGTAGACCTCCGGCCTGGGCTCGTTCGCTGAGTGTCTCGGGGCGTTTGACGGTTTTGCCGACGTCGTAGCGGGTGGCGGGTCGCCGGTTCTTCGAGCCGAGTGGTCTTCCCGGGCCGGGCCGTGAGGGTTTCGGTGCACGGGCCGGGCAGGACAGGTGTGTGCGGAGGTTCCGAAACCCTCGGCGGACTCGGGCCGGGTGAGCCGACCGAGCTCGGCAGGCTTCTCCCAGGGATGTCGGAGGTCGGCGGCGAGTGGGCGGGCCAGGCGGAGTTGGGTGTGGGCGGTGATGATCAGCCATGTCCAGCGCTCGGCGGCCTCGGGCGTACGGATCTTCGGCCGGGTCCAGCCGAGCGTCTGTTTGATCGCTCTGAAGGTGGGCTCCAGGTCGAATCTGCGGAGGAATGCCTGCCAGCGCAGGTCGACGTCCTCGCTGGTCCGAGTGATCAAGTTCGGGACGCCGTTCGACCCTGGCGGAGTAACCGTCGCGCCATCACATGTGTCCCGGCCGTGGCCGCCGTGGCAAGCGCCAGCCCCTGCACCACGTCGCGTGGCCGTGCGGGGCGCAGCACCCCGGCTCGCCGCAGCCGACCGCGGGCCCACAGCGTGAAGGGGATGACCACCAGCGGCGAGGTGACCACACCCGGCGTGTATCCGCGGACGGCAGCCGCCTGTGCCACATGCACCAGCGCGTGCAGCCCGAATCCGTTGAGGGCCCCCTGGTAGAAACCAGAGTGTCCGCGGGTGCGGTGTCCGTCAGCAGCGGCGGCGGCAACCACGATGGCCATCCCCGCGACGGCTGTGGTGAACTCGCGCCCGTCGATGGATTCCAGCCGCTGCCATATCCGCTCCGGCACCTGCGGAAAGCGCCCGCGCAACTCAGGCACCCGGTCACGGGCCCAGCCCGGCACCGTGGCCACTTCCTCCAGATCATGCACCGCCCATGCAGCCAGCAGCCCGAAGGTGACGCCAGCGCTGACCCCTCCGTCACCCTCACCAGTCGTGTGTCCGCTCATGGACAGGAAGTCTGTCAGCACGCGTCATGTACCCCAGGAGAGCCCCGGGCCGTGAACGATCACTCAACAACGAGCCGGAGGCTAAAGGACTAGCTCAGGCGGCACGCTCGTCCGGGCGTGCCGCCAGCGGTACTTGGGGGCCGTCGCACTCGCGCAGCCAGCGCCGCAGGACGCGGTGCACGTGCTCCGCGCCGACGAGTTCGCCGTCGTCCTCGACCGGCGCGGAGAGCGCCACCGGTGAGAGCAGGAAGGGCTGTCCCTGGGCGCCGCCGAGCCCGCCGTGCGAGCCGATCTGCTCCTCGAAGGCGAGGACTTCGCCCTCCCCCGGGTCGAACCAGGAGTTGACCATGATGTCGGCGGCGTGCGGGAACGCGTGCGTGCGCCGTACGGCGTCGGCGGCCCCGGGGCCGAAGTCGGCCAGCGGGCCCGAGCCGTCGAGTTCGTCCACCGGCAGCTCCGCGCCGTGCGCGCCGAGCACCAGGCCGCCGTGCCGCTGACTGCGGACGAGTACGAAGCCGACGCCGGGGTGGTTGGCGAGCGTGGACAGCAGCGCCGGATGGCGCCGGTCGATCTCCTCGCGGCTCATCCGGTGCGGCACGTCGGGGAAGGAGACCAGGCCGAGGTTGCCGGAGGCCAGCACGATGGGCTCGGAGCGGCGGCGTGAGGGGCGGTGCTGCTCGCCGCCCTCCTCGACCGGCCTGCGCAGCGCGGCCCGTACGGCGGCCCGCGCCTCGGCACCGCTGTGCGTGCGCTGCGCCTTGCGCGGCACGGGCAGCCCGCAGCCCGCGCGGACCAGATTGCCGAGGGTGAGGCCATAACGGGTCAGGAAGGTCTCTCCGGGGCTCTGGCCGTGGTCCGACAACAGCACGATCCGGTACGGTCGCGGGGCGTGCTCGGCGACCTTCGCGATCAGCGCGAGCGACCGGTCCAGCCGCTCCAGGACCTTCTCGGCGTCCCGGCTGCGCGGCCCCGAGTGGTGCGCCACCTCGTCGTACGCCACCAGGTCCGCGTAGATGGCGTTGCGCCCGGCGAGCATGTCGCCGATCAGCGCGGCGACGACGACGTCCCGCTCGACGACGGTCGCGAAGGCGCGGACGAAGGGGTACAGGCCGCCGCGCTTGACGCGTGGCCGCCGCTTCTTCAGCCGGGCCCACGTGGACTGGCCGATCTCCCGGAAGACCTCGGCGACGAAGGACATGGCGGTGCGGACGGCGTTGGCGGGATCGCTGAAGTACGCGAAATAGCCCGCCCGGGAACGGTTCTCCTTGCCTCGTCGCGCCGCCATGGACAGCACGAGGGCCAACTCGTCGGCGCCGCCGCTGAAGAGGTTGCCGCGGCTCGCGCCGTCGACGGTGAGCAGTCCCCCGTCACCGGTGTGCTCGATGGCCCGGCGCTGGAGTTCGGCGGCGCTGGTGGGCCGGTTGCAGACCATGACCTCGCCGCTGTCCTTCTCGTACCACCGGAAGGCCGGGACGTCGTGGTTGCTGCCGTGCAGGATGCCGAGCTGGCTGGCGCCGGTCTGGCTGGACCAGTCGGTGCGCCAGGGGGTGAGCCGGTGGGTGGGACGGTGGCCGCCGAGCCACTGGGCCACGGTCGGCATGAGCCCCTTGCCGATGGCCCCTTCGAGGACGTCGTGACCCACGCCGTCGAGCTGGAGGAAGACGGCGCCGGGGGTCGAGGGCCCGGCCTGTCCCTCGGCGCGTCTGCGGCGGCGGTCGGCGAGCCGGTACAGCCGGCGCCGGTACGCGTCGTCGTCCCGCACGGCGAGCGCACCGCCCGTGGCCGAGGCGACGGCGGACATCACCGCGGCGACGACCACGGCGGTCTCGGGGGCGACCTCACCCTGCCCGGAGGGACTGATCCGCAGGGCGATCAGCAGCAGGGACCCATTGAGGAAGAAGACGAGCAGCCCGAGCACGAGGGCGGGCACCAGCAGCAACGCCCTGACCAGCAGGGGCCACACCAGCGACGACAGCAGACCGAAGACGCCCGCGCCGGCCGCCGCGGTGACGGCGATCTGCGTGGCACTGTCCCCGGTGTCCGACTGCAACTGGAAGTCGGGCAGCACACCGGCGAGGACGAGCATCGTGACCGTGGACACGGCCCACACCGCGATGCTCCGCCACACTCCGCTGAGGACCCGCCGCCAACGTCCTCCACCCACGCCCAGTCCACCTCACGTCCCGGCCCGCCCCCGTCCCCGAGGCCTGCTCCCACCCTGTCACAACGGGCCGGCGGAGCCGGGTGTCCCCCGACCGCGGTCAGCGGCCGTCGTACCCCGCCGTCGGCATCGACAGACGGCGGTGGACGCGGGCCTTCATCTGGGCGTCGTACGACGGTTCCGCGCAGCCGACCGTCTCGACCCGTACGCCGCGGCGCACGCACTCGGCGGTGAACTCGTCGACCGAGGCGAGGGCGCGCTCCAGCACCCGCCGGCTGGGCGCGACGAACAGATCGACGAGGCCCGCCTCGACGTCCGCCCACAGGGTGCGGTGGTCGGGGCGCAGACCACGTACGAGGAGTTCCCGTGTGACCACGTAGCCGCGCTCGGCGGCCCAGCGGGCGCACATCGCGTGCTGGCTGCGGGAGTCGACCAGGAAGGGATCCGCGTCGAGCTCCTCCAGGGGTGTCAGGCTCGCGATCGCCGTGACACGCAGCGACGGGGAGCCACCCTGTTCCGGCCAGCGCTTGAGGGCGTGCGTGCCGGAGGCACCGCGCGCGTCTCCCATGGCGTCCCCCTCACCTCCGGGTTTCGCCGCCGACCCTACTCCTGCCCGTAGGCTCGGGGGGAGTCGCGCGAAGGAGGCAAAGAGGTGCCGGTGGAGATCACCTGGTGGGGGCACGCCACCTGCACGCTGGAGGACTCCGGAACACGCGTGCTCACCGACCCGCTCTTCGCGCGCCGGCTCGCGCACCTGCGGCGCAGGCGCGGGGCGCCGCCCCCGCCCTGGGCGGCGGTCGCCGACGTGGCACTCGTCTCGCATCTGCACGCCGACCATCTGCATCTGCCCTCGCTCGCGAAGCTCGCGCCCGGTACCCAACTGCTGGTGCCGAAGGGCGCCCCGCGCGCGGTGCCCGGGCTGCGCAGGCTGGACCATCTCCGGCTCACCGAGGTGGCGCCCGGCGACCAGACCCAGGTCGGTGACCTGGTCGTACGCACCGTGTCGGCGCGGCACGACGGGCGGCGGCTGCCGGTCGGGCCGCACCGCTCCCCCGCCGTCGGGTATGTGGTCGAGGGTGAGGCGCGCACGTACTTCGCCGGGGACACCGGGCTGTTCGCGTCGATGGCCGAGGAGGTCGGAGCGGTCGACGTGGCGCTGCTGCCGGTGGGTGGGTGGGGGCCGTATCTCGGGGAGGCGCACCTCGACGCAGGGCGCGCCGCGGAGGCGCTCGCCCGGCTGATGCCGCGCAGCGCCGTGCCGGTGCACTACGGCACGTACTGGCCGATCGGGATGGATGCCGTGCGCCCCCACGAATTCCACGCGCCGGGCGAGGAGTTCGTACGCCTCGCCGCCGAACGCGCGCCCCAGGTCGCGGTCCACCGCCTCGACCACGGCGAGAGCGTACGCCCGGAGGTCGCGAGGTAATGATCCCGTCCACCACGACAACGCCTCCCGCGGCCCACCAACAGGTCGGCGCCCGCGCCGTCACCAGCCCGCCCGCCACGACAGCGATAGACGCCCCGAACCGACCGACCGGACACCACCCGGCCACCGCGACCACCGCGACCACCGAAGCCTCGACCCACCGACTGGCCTACGGCCGCACGGTCACCATCCCGCGTGCCACGACGGCGATAGACGCGGCCATCCGACCGACCGGACACCACCCGGCCACCGTCCCGCCCACCGCGTCCACCGAACCCTCCACCCACCGACCGCCGTACGGCCGCACGGTCACCGGTCGGCGCATCTCAGCCATGGCGGATGCGGTGCGCCGGCCGGCGTACGGCGAGGGCGCTCGGGCGGAGGTCAGCCGGTGAGCTTCCTGTCCGCCGCGGCCACGACCGTGCCGCCGGAGTCGACTCAGCAGGCGATCGGGTATCCCTCGCTCTTCCTGCTGGTGCTGATCGGCGCGCTGGTGCCGGTGGTGCCGACGGGTGCGCTGGTGAGTTCGGCGGCCGTGGTGGCCTTTCACCAGACGGCGCCGTTCGCGCTGCTGCTGGTCTTCGTGGTGGCGGCGCTCGCGGCGTTCCTCGGCGACGTCGCGCTGTACTGGCTCGGTCGGCGCGGTATGCGGTCCAAGAACGGCTCGCGCTGGCTGGAGACCATCCGCGACCGCGCCCCCGAGGACCGTCTCACACAGGCCCAGGAGAAGTTGGGCGACCACGGCATCGCCGTCCTCGTGCTCTCCCGGCTCGTCCCGGCCGGCCGTATCCCCGTCATGCTCGCCTGCCTGATGGCGAGGATGCCGCTGCGGACCTTCGCCCGCGGCGACGTCCCCGCCTGCCTCGCCTGGGCGGTGACGTACCAGCTGATCGGTATCCTCGGCGGCTCCCTCTTCAGCGAGCCATGGGAGGGAGTGGTCGCGGCGGTGGTGCTGACCCTGGCGATCAGTGTGGCGCCCAGCATGTGGCGGAGGGTGCGGAGGCCGGCCGCGTAGCCCGTGGCTTCGCCCCCTCCGCCCCTACCCTCCCCCAAGCTCTCGGCTTCTCCCCCAGTGCCTTAAGGGCCTGGGAGGGACCCCCAGAGCAGGGGGGACCCCCATCGTCCCTGGGGGCTGCGCCCCCAGACCCCCGGGGTGGTCTTTTGGCTGCGGGTGGGTGGGGGCTTGTCGCGCGGTTCCCCGCGCCCCTGAAGGGGCGCGGGGAGAACCCCTCACGCCAGCACCCGCGACGCCCCCACCGGCAGGTCCCACAGAGCCTCCCGGGCCCGCCCCGCCTTCTCCCAGGCCGCCCGGACCCGTGTCAGCGGTTCCAGGACGGGCTCGGCGGAGAGGACGAAGGTGCCCCAGTGCATGGGGGCCATGCGGTGCGCGCCGAGGTCGAGGGCGGCCTGAACCGCCTCCTCCGGGTCGCAGTGGACGTCGCTGAGCCACCAACGGGGGTCGTACGCACCGATGGGAAGGAGGGCGAGGTCGATGCCCGGATAGCGCATGCCGATGTGGGCGAACCAGTGGCCGTACCCCGTGTCTCCCGCGAAGTACACGCGCTGCCCGTCGGACGCCGTCAGGACCCAGCCGCCCCACAGCGTGCGGCAGGTGTCGGTGAGGCTGCGCTTGGACCAGTGATGGGCGGGGACGAAGTCGAAGCGGACACCGCGCAGTTCGGCCGCCTCCCACCAGTCCAGCTCGGTGACCCGGGTGAACCGGCGGCGCCGGAACCAGCGGCCGAGCCCGGCCGGTACGAACACCGGTGTGTCGCGCGGCAGTCGGCGCAGGGTCGGCTCGTCCAGATGGTCGTAGTGGTTGTGACTGATGACGACCGCGTCGACGCGCGGCAGTGCGCTCCAGGCCACGCCGACCGGCGTGATCCGGGCCGGGGTGCCGAGGATCTTGCGGGACCAGACCGGGTCGGTGAGGACGGTGAGCCCGCCGATCCGGATCACCCAACTCGCGTGCCCCGCCCAGGAGACGGCGACCGTGCGCGCGCCGACCCGGGGCAACGGCCCCGGTTCGAACGGCAGCAGCGGAATGTCGGCGAGCCCTTCGGTCCCCGGCCGCAACGCGCCCTCGCGCGCGAACCTGGCGAAGGCCCGCAGCCCGGGCAGCGGCGCGGTCAGCCGGTCCACGAAGGAGCGGGGCCAGACACGCCTCTCGCCGAGCGGCCGGGGCTCGGCGAGAGGATGGAGAGGAACGACAGGTGAGGGATGCCCCGCCACCGGGGCCGAGGAGGACGCCGGGTCGTCGGCGTCCTGCGTGGTCGTACTCGTGGTCGACTCGGACTGCTGCGTCATCGAGGAGGCTCCCATCGCTGAGCGTCGTCGCGGAGATCGTCGAAGACCGACCCCAACAGGGTCAACGCACGTTGTACATGTGGCAGTTCCAACGGCGCGGGTGACGCGAGGCATTCCGCCCGCTCCTCGTCCGTGGCGCCGAGCAACGGCCCGGTGCCCAGGCGCACCCGGAACGCCTCGAGGTCGTCGCCGAACCGGTGCCCGCCCGGCGCGGGCATACCGAGCCGGGCGGTGAGGAAGTCCTCCAAGTCCTGTGCGTCGCCCACGCCGTGCGCGTCGAGCGGGGAGCGCAGCGGGCCGAGGTCCACATACAGGTGTCTCCCGGCCTGCGGGGGCCGCGCGACGGCGCCCGCACCGATCACCGCGCGGTGCACGGCGGCGGCCACGCGCGCGTGCAGGCGTACGGCGGTCGTGAGGCGTTCCGTGATCCCGGCGGGCTCGCCGAGCGCGTACGCGGCCGCCGCGGCGACCGGCCGGGCGACCTGCGCGTCGAGCACGGTGAGCACGTCGAGGACTTGGGCGCGCAGCGCGACCCCGGCGGCGTTGTCCGGGAAGCGGGCGACGGCGGCCGGCCAGCCCTGCGGCAGGAACGGGCCCGCGAGGTCCGTGAGGACGGTGACCTCGCCGGGGAGCATCTCGGCGGGGCTGAGCAGCACCGTGTCGTGCGGCCGGTGCACCGTGTCGCGCCAGGTCTCGTCGCTGACGATGTGCAGTCCCTCGCCCGCCGCGGCCTCCACCGTCTCGTGCACGACCTCGGGCGGCGCGACGGTCGCGGTGGGGTCGTCGGCCACGGAGAGCACGAGCAGACGCGGGTCGCCGCCCTCGGCTCGAACTCTGCGGACGGTCTCCAGGAGGGCGTACGGATCCGGGACGCCGCCGCACTCCGCGGGCGTCGCCACATGGAACACGGATCTGCCCAACAGGCGTACCTGCGGCGCCCACCACGCGGCGCACGGGCGCGGCACGAAGACGTCGCCGCCGAGCGCGCCGGTCAGCGCGAGGAGCAGCGCGGGGGCGCCGGGAGCGGCGGCCACCCGGTCGTGTGCGGCAGCAAGTCCCCGCCGGCTCCAGTAGGCGCAGGCGGCGTCGAGGAGCGCGGGCCCGCCGCCGGGAGGGTCTGCGTCGGAGCGGTCCGCCGCGGCGGCCAGCACATCGCGGAGTTCCGGCAGCACCGGGAGCCCCTGATCGGGAAGGGGCGGGCCGTAACGGACCGGTCCGTGCCCTTCCGGATCCGTCCGCCGCATACGTGCCTCCGCGCAGTCCGTGGTGCCGTGCCGTGTCGTCGGTGCGTTGCCCCGCCGTCGCTGCCGTGCCCCGCTCCGGTGCTCCTGCCTCCGTACGGTCTCCGGTGTTCCTGTCCCTTCGTACAGCCTCTCGTACGGTGCCGCTCGCGCCCTCGGCCTCTCCGTACCCACGGTTCGGCCACCCCATGAGCGGCCGGTCGGGTTCTGCCCGTCAGAGGCTCAGCGGTCGGCGGACGTGTCCTTGTGGCGCAGTCGGTGGACGGCCGCGCCCAGCGCGCCCGCGATCAGAACACCCCCGGCGACCAGGGCCGGGACGGACCCGGTGAAGGCGCCGCCCTCCCCGGCGTCCACCCCGCGCTGAACGGTCGGTGGGCGCTCCCCGGTGCCGCTTTCGGACGGGCGCTGTACGGTGCCGCTGTCCGGCTGGCGCTCTGCGGCGTCGCTGTCCGGCGAGCGCTGTACGGTGCCGCTGCCCGGCGAGCGCTCTACGGCGTCGCTATCAGGAAGGTTCTGCGCAGCGTCGCTGTCCGGCGAGCGCTGCACGGTGCCGCTGTCCAGCGGGGACTCTACGGCGTCGCTTTCCGGGAGGCTCTGCGCGGTGCCGCTTTCCGGGAGGCTCTCTACAGCGTCGCTATCCGGCAGGCGCTCCACGGTGCCGCTATCCGGCAGGCTCTGCGCGGTGTCGCTCGCCGCGGTGTCACCACGGGCCACGGTGTAGGAGGCCCTCCACTTCTTCTCCTGGCCACCCGAGCCCCCGGGGCACGCGCCGTCGACGCCCCACTCCGACTCAGGGCCCGCCCCCGACTCAGGGCCCGCCGCGTCAGGGTCGTCGTCGACATTCGGGATGCGGGCCGTACCCCGGTAGGCGGCGGCGCCCGCCACGCCCTGCTCGTCGCCCTCCACCCGGCTCAGCCGGACCTTGCCCTCCTCGAAGCCCTCCGACGTGGCGTCGATGAAATCGGGCGGGGAGCCACTGATCGCGTCGCAGGTGACGGAGATGGTGACGGTGCCGCCGGGTTCGACGGAGCCCGGGCTGACCTCCGCGGCCGGATCCGCTGACGCGGCCGACGCGGCGGCGCCCACGGCGGCACCGGCCAGGGCGATGACGGACAGGGCGCGGGCGGTGAGGCGCATCGGGCGGGCTCCTTCGGCGGGCGGCGTTCCCGAGGGCACGGCCGTCGTGCCCCCGGGGCCCATCACAGCCCGCCCGGCGGCGCGGCGCGCGCGGCCGGGCACCATTCGCGGGACACAGGCGCCCGAGCGGGTGACGCCGCGGGCACGGCGCCCGCCGTGCCCGACCGGTCGACGTCCGCCGCCCCCGACCGGTCAACGTCGCGGCGCCCAACTGGTCGACGTCCGCCGCCGTCCACCGGTCAATTGGACAGCGAGACCAGCTCACGCTCCAGCCCGCGTCCGCGTTTGTCCACGACGGCCGCGGCGACATCGGACAGTTTGCGGTGGGTGCCCTGCGAGATGCGGCGCAGTACCCCGAAGGCGGTGTCCGCGTCGCAGCCCAGCACATGCATGACCATGCCACATGCCTGGTCGACGACGGGCCGGGAGCGCAGCGCGGTGCCCAGCTGGTCGAGCTCGGTGAGCGCGGCGCGGTAGGAGCGGTCGCGGAGCAGACAGGTCGCGGCGAGGTCGCCGAGCGCGCGGGCGGGGCCGTGCGGGGCGTCCTCCAGGGCGCCGGGCCGGAAGCTGTAGAGGCTGAGGGTGACGGTCAGCCCGGAGCGCCTGAAGGGGAGGGTGACGCTGGAGCGCACGCCCGCGTCGAGGGCCATGGCCCGGTACTCCGGCCAGCGCTCCTCACACAGCAGGTCCGCCGAGTCGACGGGCTCGCCGCGCTCCAGGGCGGCCGGGATCGGCCCGTCGCCGGAGCGGAGCTGCACCGAGACTAGTCCGGCGAGGTCGGGGTGGGTCACCGCGGCGGGCCGCTCCGCGCCGCCCTCGGACACCATGCTGCTGGCGCCGCAGCAGTCGGCGGTGCAGCGGGCGGCCTGCTCGGCGAGTTCGGAGAGCCTCCTTCCGGGGAGGGCGGACTCCGGCGATTCCGTTCCCAGATGGCCGAGTTGATCGGTTTCCGGCATGGTTCCTCCTCTCCTCGGCACCTTCCCTCTCGCCTGCGGGGAAAACGAGTTCCGCGGGTTCCGCCACCGCCGCACCCGGAACGCTCCGCTCGGGTTACGTTCATCGCATGGTGCGGACGGACGAATTCGGTGAAGAACTCGCAGATTTCGTACGCCGCGTCGCGGAGTTGAAGGCGGCACGGTCCGTACCGGCCGACGAGCTGCCGACGGTCCTCGACGCGGCGATCTTCGAACTCGACCATGTGGTCGACCAGTTGTGGCCGTGGTTCCAGCGCCTGTCCTCGGGCGGCCCGTCCGGCGTCGCCTCGGTGGACCGCCAGGAACAGCAGCTTCTCAAGGCGCTCTTCCAGCGGGTACCGGTACCCGTCGCGCTGGTGGACCGCGAGACGGTGGTGCGCAGGCTGAACTTCGCGGCGACCGCGTTCACCGGCGTCCGGGCGGGCTATGCGACCGGCCGGCCGCTGACCGGGTTCCTCGCGCACGCCGACCGTGCCGCGTTCCGCTCGCAGGCGGCGGCTGTGGCGCGCGGCGAGGGCGACCGCGGGCTCATCGTGCACCTGCAGCAGCAGCCGTCGGTGCCGGTGCGCGCGACGCTGACCGCGCTGCGGCCCAGCGGGGAGCCCCGGACCGCCGTCCTCGTCGTCCTGCAGCCGGCGGATTCCCGGGTGCCCTCGGGCGGAAGCGCGCCGGGCCCTGCGGCGCCGAGCCTCGCCGAGACCACCCGGCACGCCACGCTGATGGACCTGGTCGACGCGATGACCACGGCGCTGCTGAGCTCGCCCGGCGGGGACGGGTCCGCGGTGCTCGAGCAGGCGGCCGGGGTGCTGCACGGGCGGTTCGCGGACTGGGTGGTGGCCGACGCCGGGGCCGCGCGGCTGTCCCGTACGACCGTCCTCGGACCGGCCGAGCGCGCCGAGGAGGTGGCGGCCGTGGCCGGGCAGGATCCCGCCGCGTGCCCCCTCGTCGTCGAGGCGGCACGCGGCGGTTCCACGGCCCTTCAGGTGCGCCCCGAGGACCCGGACGCCTTCGGCCGTGACACCTCGGGCGCCCCCGTCCTCGTACGCGCGAATGTGACGTCGCTGCTGTGTGTGCCGCTGACCACCGAATCCGGGCCCGTACGGGGGGTGTTGACGCTGTTCCGCAGCGGTGCCCGCCTGGCGTTCTCGATGGCCGAGGCGCAGGCGATGGACATGATGTCCCGTCACATCGCGCTGGCGATGGCGCGGTTGAACTGACCTGTGGGTGGGGCGTTACGCCGCGTCGCGCATCACCTGATCCCGCAGCCGGTTGCAGCAGCGGCTGATCAGCCGGGAGACGTGCATCTGCGAGATGCCTAGCTCGTCGGCGATGCTGCTCTGGGTCATGTCGCCGAAGAACCGCATGTAGAGGATGGCGCGTTCACGCTCGGGCAGGGCCTGCAGGCGGGGCTTGACGGCCTCGCGGTCGATCACGGTGTCGAGGGCCGGGTCGGGCGAGCCGAGGGCGTCACTGAGCGAGTAGCCGTCCTCGCTGCCCGGGAGTTCGGCGTCCAGGGAGAGCGCGGTGAAGCTCTCCAGGGCCTCCAGGCCGGTCAGGACGTCCTCCTCGCTCATCCGGGCGTGCTCGGCGATCTCGGCGACGGTGGGCCTGCGGCCCGAGATGGTCTGCGCGAGGTCCTGGCCGGCGAACCGTACCCGGTTGCGCAGGTCCTGGACCCGGCGCGGTACGTGCAGGGTCCACATGTGATCGCGGAAGTGGCGCTTGATCTCACCGGTGACGGTCGGCACGGCGTAGCTCTCGAAGGCGTTGCCGAGCTCGGGGTCGTAGCGGTCGACGGCCTTGACCAGGCCGAGCGCCGCGACCTGGCGCAGGTCCTCGTAACTCTCGCCGCGGCTGCGGAACCGCCCCGCGAGCCGTTCGGCCATCGGCAGCCAGGCCTCGACGATCTCCGCGCGGAGCGTGTCGCGCTGTCGGCCCGGGGGGAGCGTGGCGAGCTTGCGGAATGCCTCTGCGGTGTCGGGGGCGTCGTCGTGCGGATGGTGCTTCGCGCTCGCTTGAGTTCGCATGGTGCGTCGCAACTCCCTTGGAAGTGCCTTGAGTTGGACAGTCACCGTGGGAGTGCGCGGGTGTGCCGGACAGACACACCCGTGGCGGCGATGCGCCGCCCCCACGGACGTGCCTCCTGTCCGAAGCACTGGGAATGCGTCTGCCCCGAGGCATGCGGGGCAAACACCCACAGCTATGAAGACGAGGCGGTTGGTGACTACTGAGCGACGTGTCGACTTCCGGTCCACGGGTACGCGATCACCACCCCCGAACACATGGAGGGAATCATGCAGCGAGGCAGTGACCGGTTGAGCGTCCACCGGGACGAAGAGATGAAGCACGAGCTACGAGATCTGCTCAGGTCGGGGCGCCCCACCCGCACCGACGAGTGGCACGACCCGGAGCCGTCCGCCGACGACGATCCGGAGGTCGCGGGCGGGCCCGTGACGCCGGGCCGCGCGACCGCCTCCGTCGAGACGCTGCGGCTGGAACTGGCGCGGCACCTGGGCCGTACGTCGTTCCCCGCGAGTCCCCGCGAGCTGATGGGCGTCCTGCGGGACAAGCACGCGCCGGACGTCCTCGTGGAGCCCCTGGAGCGGCTGCCGCACAAGGCGCGCTACAGCACGGCACACGAGCTGGCCGAAGCGCTCGTACGCGCCGGGGAACGGTGAGAAAGGGCATAGGAGCGCGGCTCGGGGGTACTGCGGGCGTCGTCACGCCGACGTACCCGCCCCCCACAGCCGGGGAACGCAGGAAGGCCCAACAGCCATGGCAGATTTCGTCAGGGAAGTCATGACGCCGGGAATCGTCGCGATCCGCCCGGACGCCTCGCTCGTGGAAGCCGCGCAGCTGATGCGTGCCCAGGGCACCGGCGATGTCCTGGTGGCCGGCGACCACCAGCTGATCGGAGTCCTCACCGACCGTGACATCGCACTGCGCGCCGTCGCC
The DNA here is from genome assembly GCF_042894545.1 of Streptomyces sp. NPDC001530. NCBI lineage: Bacteria > Bacillati > Actinomycetota > Actinomycetes > Kitasatosporales > Streptomycetaceae > Streptomyces > Streptomyces sp. NPDC001530. Next base: position 365,856 of record NZ_JBIAVS010000003.1, on the reverse strand, counting down.
GACGGTGCCGATCCGCTGACCGTGAGCGCCCAGGCCGTGTGCACCCCCCATCCGGTGGTGATCGGCCCGGACGACGCGGTGTCCGCCGCGATCGAGCTGATGCGCGACCACGCCGTACGCCGGCTGCCGGTCGTCGAGGACGGTCGGCCGGTGGGGATGGTGAGCCTCGGCGACCTCGCGGTGGCGCAGGACCCGGGCTCGGCACTCGCCGACATCAGCCGCGCCACACCGGAGCGGTCGCCGGGCACACCGCGCCCGCCTGGCTGAGGGCCGCGAAAGGAGAGGGAACAGCCATGCGTATCGCGTTCCTCATGGCGCCGCTGGGCGTCGAGCAGATCGAACTCACCGACCCCTGGCAGGCGGTGCGGGACACCGGCGGCGAGCCCGTCCTCGTGTCCACGAAGCCGGGGCGGATCCAGGCCTTCCGCCATCTGGACAAGGCGGACACGTTTCCCGTGGACGAGGTCGTCTCCGACGTGTCGGCCGACTCGTTCGACGGGCTCGTCCTGCCAGGAGGCCTGGCCAACCCGGACGCCCTGCGGCTGGACGAGCGGGCCGTGTCCTTCGTACGCGACTTCTTCGACCGGGGCCGTCCGGTCGCCGCGATCTGTCACGCCCCCTGGACCCTCGTCGAAGCCGACGTGGTCCGGGGCCGCGTGCTCACGTCTTGGCCGAGCCTGCGCACCGACATCCGCAACGCGGGCGGCACCTGGGTCGACGAGCGGGTGCACGTGTGCGAGGAGGGGCCCAATGCGTTGATCACCAGCCGTAAGCCGGGCGATCTCAAGGCGTTCTGCGCGGCCTTCCTGGAGGCGTTCGCACGGCAGGCGGCGTGACGGGGCTGTGAGTGCGCTCCGGGAGTCCCGGTCGCGCGATGCGGGGGCGACCGGGCCCGGCCCGGGGCGGCGTCCTGGTGCGGCGCGCCCCGACGCGTGCCGTCCTGGGCCTGTTTGACGGGGGCAACGGGTGCGCGGGCCGGTCGAGTTCGTCCCGGTGGCCGTGTCCGGCGGCCGGCAGCCGACAGCTGGCAGCCGTCAGGCGCTCCAACTGCCCGACCGGCGGTGCACTCGGCGCCCTTACCCGCCTCCGGGGCCCGCACTACGGCTCACGCCTCCGGGGCCCGCACTTAGGGCTCACGCCCCAGCAGGCACAGCAGCTTGGTCTGCACATCGGCGCCGGGCGGCGGCTCCACCGGCGCGGCGAAGAGCCCGGTCTTCGCCAGGTCGGCGGCGTACGGGGTGACCTCGCGCACCGTGAACTTCAGGAGGTCCTCCGGCAGCCGCTCGTCGGCGCCGATCGCCCGGGACAGGTCCCAGGCGTGCACGGCCAGGTCGCTCACCATCTGAGCGCAGTAGAACGAGGCCGAGGTGTCGCCGTACGAGAGGTGGACGGTGCGCTCGAGCGCGCCCGGCTCGGTGAAGGCGTCACGGGAGGCGCGGGCCGAGGTGTCCCAGGAAGCGGCGGGATCGGAGCCCAGCACATCGCCGTTGAAGGCATCGCCGATCGCCTCGACGGTGGCGCCGTCGCGGACCATGGCGGGCACCCACAGCTGTTCGGAGACCAGATGGTTGACGAGATCCCGCACCGTCCAGTCGGTGCAGGGCGTCGAGGCGTCCCACTGGTCGTCCCGGACCGTGTGGACACGGTCGCCGAACAGGTCGAGGGCCTCCGCGTGCCGGGCGAGCAGCGGGTTCGTGTCCGTCGCGTCCGTCATGCCGACGGCGCCCCCGTGCATCCCCGCTCCCGGGCCCCGTCCCGCGTACGGCCTGCGGTGACGGGGCGGCGCGGGTGGCGGCGCAGGTACTCGCCCTCCAGCTGGGCCATGCGCTCGTTGTGGGTCCGCAGCGCGTCGTTCGAACCGTGCAGCAGTGTGTCGTGGCGCGTGCGGTGGATGGTCTCCAGCTCTTTCATCAGCTGCTGGTCGTCCAGCCGGCTCGGGTCGACTCCGGTCATGGTGTACCCCGCTCGTCGTGTCCTCGGTGCGGTCCGCGTACCCGCCCGGGCAAGCAGTACCCCGAGCGGCGTCCGGGAGGGAGCCATGGATCTCACGTGTCTCCCTCCACTCTACGAACATCCCGGGCTCCGGGCCTCCGTATGCGCGTGCCCTGTGCCGGAAGTGGCCATCGGGCCTAGCGAGCCCGTTCCACCCTGCGCTCGTCCCACACCGGCTCCTGGGTCTCGCGTACCCGGCCGTCGGAGCCGAACACCAGATAGCGGTCGAAGGAGCGGGCGAACCAGCGGTCGTGGGTGACCGCGAGCACCGTGCCCTCGTACGCCTCCAGGCCCTCCTGGAGGGCCTCCGCGGACTCCAGGTCGAGGTTGTCGGTCGGCTCGTCGAGGAGCAGGGCCGTGGAGCCCTCCAGCTCCAGCAGGAGGATCTGGAAGCGGGCCTGCTGGCCGCCGGAGAGCCTGTCGAAGCGCTGCTCGGCCTGTGCGGTCAGCTCGTAGCGGCGCAGCCGGGACATGGCGGCGCCGCGGTCCTGGGCGTGCTCGGTCCACAGGATGTCGAGCAGGGTGCGGCCCTCCAGCTCGGGGTGGGCGTGCGTCTGCGCGAAGTGCCCGGGGACGACCCGGGCGCCGAGCTTCCAGTCGCCCGTGTGCGCCACCGCGCCACCCGCGAGCAGGCGCAAAAAGTGTGACTTGCCGGAGCCGTTGGAGCCGAGCACGGCGACGCGTTCGCCGTAGAAGATCTCCAGGTCGAAGGGTTTCATCAGGCCGGTGAGCTCAAGTCCCTTGCAGGTGACGGCCCTCACGCCGGTACGTCCACCGTGCAGTCGCATCCTGATGTCCTGCTCGCGCGGCGGCTCCGGGGGCGGTCCGGCCTCCTCGAACTTCCGCAGCCGGGTCTGCGCGGCCTGATAGCGGGATGCCAACTCATGGCTGATGGAGGCGGCCTGACGGAGGTTCAGCACGAGCTTCTTCAACTGGGCGTGCTTCTCGTCCCAGCGCCTGCGCAGCTCCTCGAACCGCGCGAACCGCTCCCGCCGTGCCTCGTGATAGGTCTCGAATCCGCCACCGTGCACCCAGGCGTCGGCGCCGGTCGGGCTGGGCTCGACGCTCACGATCTTCTCGGCCGCCCGGGCGAGCAACTCCCGGTCGTGCGACACGAACAGGACGGTCTTGCGGGTCTCCTTGAGCCGCTCCTCCAGCCAGCGCTTGCCCGGTACGTCGAGATAGTTGTCCGGCTCGTCGAGCAGCAGCACCTCGTCGGTGCCGCGCAGCAGGGCTTCCAGTACGAGCCGCTTCTGCTCACCTCCGGACAGGGTCCGTACTAGCCGCCACTGCGCCTTCTCGTACGGCACGCCGAGCGCAGCCATCGCGCAGATGTCCCAGAGCGTCTCGGACTCGTATCCGCGTACCTCGGCCCAGTCGGACAGTGCCTGTGCGTAGCGCAGCTGCGCGGCCTCGTCGTCCACGGTCATGATCGCGTGCTCGGCGGCGTCCACGGCCTTGGCCGCTTCGCGGATGCGTGGCGGTGCCACGGACACGAGCAGCTCTCGTACGGTCGTCTCGTCCCGTACGGACCCTACGAACTGGCGCATCACGCCCAGGCCGCCCCCTACGGTGACGGTCCCCCCGTGCGGCTTCAGCTCCCCCGAGATCAGCCGCAGCAACGTCGTCTTGCCGGCCCCGTTGGGCCCCACCAGGGCCACCACGGCGCCTTCCCCCACCCGAAACGACACATCGCCGAGCAGCGCCCTCCCATCGGGAAGGTAGTACTCCAGGTGCGCGGCTTCGAGATGTCCCATGGGCAGGCATTCTCCGGGTCCCGCGGGCCCCCGAGCAAACACATATTCGCCCCCGCCGCCCCTACCCATTCCCATCCCCTGGGGGCTGCCGCCCCCAGCCCCCCGCTATCGGCCTTGACGGCCTCGTCCTCAAACGCCGGACGGGCTGAAAATCTCCGGCCCCGGCCGACAGAAGTTCAGCCTCGCCGACGTTTGAGGAGGCGGGACCCCCTTGGCGGGGCTGGGGGCGGCACCCAGGGGTGCCGGGGGGGCGAAGCTCCGGCGGAGACGGGGGGTGAAGCCCCGGGCTGGGGCACAGGGAAGCGCAGCCCGCCGGGGGCCATAGCGAAGCCCCTTGGCGGGGCTGGGGGCCAAGCCCCAGGGGGACGGGCACGGAACCCCGGTAGGGACGGGCGCGGAGCCCCGGTAGGGACGGGCACGGAACCCCGGTAGGGACGGGCGCGGAGCCCCGGTGGGGACGGGGGCGGAGCCCCGGGTAGGGGTGCTGGGGGGTGCAGCCCTCCGCCGGGGGTGCAGGCGGCAGCGCCCCCTGGCGGGGGCTGGGGCGGAGCCCCAGGTATGGGATGGGTAGGGGCGGAGGGGGCGAGGAAGCGGTTGTAGCGGGTACCCGCGCCGGCATGACCCCAGATGTCGACCTCACCGTCCGCCCTCCGGGGCCTCACATACTCAGGGACAGGCTGCTCGCAGCGGACTGTCGCCTCTTCGAGGCGGTAGCGGCCCGGCACTGGCCGGGCTGCGACCGGCTGCTGCCGAGGCTGAGCCGCAGCGCGAACCACGGCACACTGTGGTTCGCCACGGCGACGGCACTCGCAGCGACCCGCACCCCAAGGGCCCGCCGAGCCGCCGCCCGAGGCCTCGCCTCCCTCACCCTCGCCTCCGCCACCATCAACACCCTCGGCAAACGCTCGATCCGCCGCCCCCGCCCCGTCCTGACCCCCGTCCCCCTGATCCGGCAGCTCAAGCGCCAGCCGATCACCACCTCGTTCCCGTCGGGTCACGCCGCATCCGCCGCTGCCTTTGCGACAGGCGTGGCTTTGGAGTCCCGCGGCTGGGGCGCGGCGATCGCACCGCTCGCCACCGCGGTCGCCCTCTCCCGCGTCTACACCGGCGTCCACTTCCCGAGCGACGTCCTCGCGGGCGCCGCCCTCGGCATGTGCGCCGCGTACGCCGTACGGGGCCTGGTCCCGACCCGCGACCAGCTCCCGACGCCCGGCCGCCCCCGCGCGGACGCACCCGCGCTCCCCGAGGGCGAGGGCCTGGTCATGGTGGCGAACACGGGCGCGGGCACCCCGGACCGGGTACGCGCCCTGCGCGACGCCCTGCCGCACGCGGAGATCGTGGAGTGCCAACCCTCCGACATCCAGGCCGAGTTGGAGAAGGCGGCGACCCGCGCCCGGGTCCTCGGCGTATGCGGCGGCGACGGCACCGTGAACGCCGCCGCCGAGGCTGCCCTGCGCCACGGCCTCCCCCTGGCCGTCCTCCCGGGCGGCACCCTCAACCACTTCGCCCAGGACCTCGGCGTGCAGGACGCCCGCGACCTGATCCGCGCCCTCCAGCAGGGTGACGCGGTACGCGTGGACGTGGGCCGGTTCTCGTCGGGCCTCACGGAGGGCATCTTCCTCAACACCTGCAGCCTGGGCGTCTATCCCGAACTGGTACGGGAACGGGAGCACTGGTCACCGCGGATCGGCGGCTGGCCGGCCGGAGTACTCGGCGCTCTGCGCGTCCTGCGCGCCGACCACCATCCCCTGCGCGCCGAACTGGGCGGCCGCACCCACCCGTTGTGGCTGCTGTTCGCCGGCAACGGCACCTACCACCGCCTGGGCCTCGCCCCCGCCCGCCGCTTCGACCTCTGGGACGGACAGCTGGACGTACGGGTCGTGCACGGCGGCCGCCACCCCGCCGTCCGCCTGCTGGCCGCTGCCCTGGCGGGTCCGCTGACCCGCTCCCCCGCCCACGCCGCCCTACGGGTACGCCGCCTGCGCCTGGACGGCGTCGCACCCGGCACCCCCCTCGCGTACGACGGTGAAGTCACGGAGGTGGAGGGCGAGGTGACGCTCTGGAAGATGCCCGAAGCGCTCACCGTCTACCGCATGGTTTCCGCCTTCTGACTCCACCCCCGGGTCGTCCATATGGCAAGACGCAGGTCTCATTATTCGACATGCGCGCGTACCGTGATGCGCAACCGACGAGAAGGGGAACCGTCATGTCGAAGTCGCAGGAGACCGCCGTCTACACCCACGGCCACCACGAGTCCGTGCTGCGTTCGCACACCTGGCGCACCGCCGCCAACTCGGCGGCGTACCTGCTCGACTCGCTGAAGCCCCACATGAAGATCCTGGACATCGGCTGCGGCCCGGGCACCATCACCGCCGACCTGGCGGCGCTGGTCCCCGACGGGCATGTCACGGGCGTCGACCACGCACCGGCGATCCTGGACCGGGCCCGGGCCGTGGCAACCGAACGCGGCCTGGGCAACGTCGAGTTCGCGGTCGCCGACATCCACGCGCTGGAGTACCCGGACGACACCTTCTGCGTGGTCCACGCCCACCAGGTACTGCAGCACGTCGGCGACCCGGTGCAGGCGCTGCGCGAGATGTACCGGGTGACCAAGCCGGGCGGGTTCATCGCGGTCCGCGATTCGGACTACTCGGCGATGACCTGGTACCCGCAGTCGCAGGGCATGGACGACTGGCTGGACCTGTACCTGCGGGTGGCCCGCGCCAACGGGGGCGAGCCCGACGCGGGCCGGCGTCTCAAATCTTGGGCGCTGGCCGCCGGCATCCGGGACATCACGGCCACGTCGAGCACCTGGACCTTCGCCACCGAGGACGAGCGCGAGTGGTGGAGCGGCCTGTGGGCGGACCGCACGCTGGCCTCGGCGTACGCGGAACGAGCCACGGAGGGTGGCCACGCGACCCCGGAGCAGCTGCGCGCCGTGTCGGACGCCTGGCGGGAGTGGGGACGGCGGGAGGACGGCTGGTTCTCCGTTCTGCACGGAGAGATTCTCTGCCGCAAGGAAGTCTAATCCGCCTGCTTCGGGAAACCCGGAAAGCAGGAGGTTCACACTATGGTTCCCATTCTGCTGGTACTGCTCCTGGCGCTGATTCTTTTCGGCGCGGGATTTGCAGTGAAGCTTCTCTGGTGGATAGCGTTGGTGGTTATCGTCCTGTGGCTTCTGGGATTCCTGATGCGCGGCACGAGCGCCACAGGCAGCAGGGGCCGCTGGTACAGGTGGTAGCCGTTACCCGGCCCGTTCCCCCGGAAGCACGGCCCGAGAAGTAAAAGACCCATTCCGAGAAGTAAAAGGCCCATGCGGCCCGAGGTCCAGATTATGGTCCTCGGGTCGCACGCTCGAGCTTGACGGATCCGGCTTGAAAGCCCGAGCCGCAAAAGGGGCACGAATTCCCGACGCTTTCCACTTTTCGGTCCGCGATCCCCTTGGTCCGTGACCCCTTTTCGTTCTGTCCAGGGCACGATGGTTTTCTGTCAGGGCACGATGGCTGTCTCCACCAGCAGCCGCGCCGCCGCCGCGATCGACTCGGCGTCGATGCCCGCGGCGTGCAGTTGCTCGGCGGGCTTCGCCGAGCCCGGCATCGTCCGCACGGCGAGGCGCACCAGGCGCGGCACCGGGCGACCGTCGACGAAGGCGTCGAGCACCGCGTCGCCGATGCCGCCCTCCTCGCGGTGGTCCTCGACGGTCAGGAGGCACCCCGTGTCCTCGGCGGCCTCGCGCAGAGTGCCATAGTCGACGGGCTTGACCGAGTAGAGGTCGATGACCCGCGCCCGGATGCCCTGCCGATCGAGAGACTCGGCGGCGGCCAGCGCCTCGTGGACGGTGACGCCCGCCGCGACGAGGGTCAGCCGGTCCTTGCCGGAGGCCCGCAGCACCTTGCTGCCCCCGACCGGGAACTCCTCGGTGGGGCTGTAGATGACGGGGGTGTCCCCGCGCGAGGTGCGCAGATAGCGGATGCCCTCCAGATCGGCCATGGCGGCGACGAGCTTCGCGGTCTGGTTGGCGTCGCACGGGTACAGCACGGTCGAGCCGTACACCGCACGGAACATCGCCAGGTCCTCCAAGCCCATCTGCGAGGGCCCGTCCTGGCCGATGGAGACACCCGCGTGCGAGCCGACGAGGTTGATGCCGGAGCCGCTGATCGCGGCCATGCGGACGAAATCGTAGGCACGGGTGAGGAAGGCGGCGAAGGTCGAGGCGTACGGCACCCAGCCACGCGCGGCCATGCCGACCGCGGCCGCGACCAGCTGCTGCTCGGCGATGTAGCACTCGAAGAAGCGGTCGGGGTGTTCCTTGGCGAAGAACTCGGCGCGCGTCGAGTCGCTCACCTCGCCGTCCAGGGCGACGATGTCCCCGCGGGCGGTGCCGAGCGCGGCGAGCGCCTGTCCGTAGGCGTCGCGGGTGGCGGTCTTGTCGCCGGTCTCGTAACGGGGCAGGTCGAGGTGGCCCGACCGTACGGCGTGCAACACCCGTGCGGCGGGCGGTGGTTGGACCTCCACGCGCCGGTCGTGCACGCCGCCGAGTTCCGCGATCGCCTCCTCGGCGTCCGGCAGCGGCTTGCCGTGCAGGCCTTCGCGGTCCTGGACCGACGCGACGCCCTTGCCCTTGAGGGTGCGGGCCAAGATCGCGGTCGGCTGTCCGCGGGTGGACTCGGCCTCGGCGTACGCGCGGTCGATGGCGTCGACGTCGTGCCCGTCGATCTCGACGGTGTGCCAGCCGAAGGCCTGGAACCGGCGGGCGTAGGCGTCCAGGTCGTGCCCGTGCCGGGTCGGCCCGCGCTGGCCGAGCCGATTGACGTCGACGATCGCGATGAGATTGTCGAGGTGCTCGTATCCGGCGTGCTCGGCGGCCTCCCAGACGGAGCCCTCGGCGAGCTCACTGTCGCCGCACAGGACCCAGACGCGGTATCCCGTACGGTCCAGCCGTTTCCCGGCCAGCGCGATGCCGACCCCGACGGGCAGCCCCTGTCCGAGCGACCCCGTGGCCGTCTCGACCCACGGCAGCCGCCGCGGCGTCGGATGCCCTTCGAGCCGGCTGCCCAGTTTGCGGAAGGTGAGCAGCTCGGCCTCGCTGATGGCCCCGGCCGCCTTGTACGCGGCATACAGCAGCGGTGAGGCGTGTCCCTTGGAGAGAACGAAGCGGTCGTTGCCAAGGTGCTGGGGGCGTTCGAAGTCGTAGCGAAGATGGTGGGCCAGCAGCACCGCCATCAGATCCGCGGCGGACATCGAGGACGTGGGGTGCCCGGAGCCCGCGGCGGCGGAGGCACGGACGCTGTCGACGCGCAACTGCTGGGCGAGATCGATGAGTTGACGGGTTTTCACGACGACTCTCCTTCCGAAGGACTCTCGGGCTCACAGGGCACGTCGGGCACCCTCGACCGCGGAGGCGACCGGTCCGAGCGGCCCGGGCACCCCGAGCGGTCCACCCCGCCGATAGTTACAGAAAGTAGGCTGCCGGACTCGAAGGGTGATGCCGGTCCTGTGTCTGGGCAGCCGCGACGGCCCGTGGGCCGTCCGGAACCCGGCGAAGCCGCCACCGAAGATCAGAATGCGGGGTCGACTCACGTTTCGCCTCCGGAGATGTCACTCGTACGGGGCTTTCCGCGTCCCCCTGGCCCAGGCACCCAAACGCGGGCGCGTCGGGCGTTTAGGGGCGCGCCCCGGGGTTACCCGCCCACTGACCCGCCCCGCGGGCCTCTCGGTTTCCGAAGCCTCTCGGTTTCCGAAGCCTCTCGGTCTCCGAAGCCTCTCGGTCTCCGAGGCCTCGCGGCTCCCGGTCGCCCGATCGCTCGGTCTCTCGACCTCTCGACCTCTCGATCTCTCGGCCCAGACGGTGACTCCTCTCCCGATCGTCTGGGCCGAGCCCATGCCGTCGAGACCCGTCCGTCCGAAACGATCTCCTCCCCCGCCGGACCCAACTAGGCTCCTGCGTATGGAGATTCTGGGAGCCACGCTGCGTATCTGCGTCGACGACCTGGAGGCCTCGGTCCCCTTCTACGAGAGACTGTCGGGCGGGCGCGCCCTCCGCTTCGAGCGTGGTGGTGTCTCGGTCGCCGCGGTCGGGTGCTTCCTGCTGATGAGCGGGCCCGAGGCCGAACTGGACGTCCTTCGCAAGGTCGCCGCCACCATTGCCGTCAAGGACGTCGACGAGGCCCATCGCGTCCTCAGCGACTCGGGTGCCCACATCCTGGCGGGGCCGGTCGCGACGCCGGTGGGCCGCAACCTGATCGCGATGCATCCGGACGGGGCGGTGTACGAGTACGTGGACCGCCGGGCTGCCGAGTAGTTTTTTTCGCCCCCTCCGCCCCTGCCCTTCCCGTACCTGGGGCTCCGCCCCAGACCCCGCTCCTCAAACGCCGGAGGGGCTGAATCTTTCGCAGGCCGGGGCTGAATATCTTTCAGCCCCGGCCTGCGATCTTTCAGCCCGTCCGGCGTTTGAGGACGAGCGCGTCAGTGCGATACGGGGGTCTGGGGGGCGGCAGCCCCCCAGGTACGGGACGGGTAGGGGCGGAGGGGGCGAACAACCCTCAGCGCTCAGCTTCCGGCGGCCGCATCCGGAACTCGTACCGCTCCGGCACGGGCTCCTCCGTCAACCGCCCCCACAGCTCCGACATCACCTCGGCCCCCTCCCGCAGATCCGCGACCTCGAACCCCGCATCGAAGACGTCCCGAGCCGCCCCCACCTCCCCCTCCGCCAACAGCAGCTGCGCCTCCAGCAGCCGGAACCGACCACGCTCGCGCGTAGCGGGCCGCAGCCGTTCCCACACCGCCCGCGCATCCGCCGCCCGCCGCACCGCGAGCAGGGCCCCGATGGCCTCCCGTCCCAGCGCCGCCGTCGCCGCGGTCCAGACCTCGCCGTCGTCCCGCCGCTCCCGGCACAGATCGTCGAACGCCTCGGCGTACCGGTCGGCGGCCCGCTCCCGGTTGCCCGCCTCCTGGTCGGCGACGGCAAGGCAGCGGAGCAACGGCCAGAGGGACGGGGCGAGTTCGAGTGCCCGTTCCCAACTCCTCACCGCCTGCGCCTGATCACCCGCGTGCCACTGGGCGACTCCGAGGTGGTACTCGGCGATCGGTACGGCGGGCGCCGTCTCCAGCATGTCCCGCCAGTGCGGTGCGACGAGCGTCTCGCCGGGCGGCCCGACCCGTCGCGGCTCGGGGAACGCACCGGACCGCAGCAGCTCCAGCCACGGCGCCTGCGCCTCACCGAGCGTGGACTCGTCGAAGGGCGTTCCCGGCAACTTGTAGGCGGCCCGCAGCACTTCGAGCGCGCCCCAGCCGGATCCGACGGCGAGCACCTCGCCGGGCTCGGCGTCGGCGTGCGGCAGCCAGGTGTCGTACGCGGCGTCGACGTCACCCCGGGGAAGGGAGGCCTCGAGCCGGTCCTCGACCGCCGCCCGCGCCGCCGTCCAGTCCGCCCCGTGGACCGCCTCCGCGTGCGCGGCCAACGGCCCGTACGCCTCCAGCCAGGACACCTCGCTCTCCGCGTCGAGCCGTACGTGTTCGAGTTGCGTGCGCGCGAGCCCGGCCTGGATCTCGCAGTATCCGCCGGTCCCCGGTTCGGTGAGCCATTCCTGCCAGCGCCGTCCGCCCGGGCCGGAGCCCCAGACGAACAGCTTGCGCCCGCGCAGCACGTCGGTGGAGGTCTGCACGAGCCCGTCGCCGGCGTCGTCGAGCGCGGCGATCCAGCGCCGCCGCCCGTCGGGCACCTCGTAGAAGTAGTCGGCAGGGAAGGCGCTGTTCAGCGGATAGGTCCGGTCGACCCCCTCGTACTCGGGTACCGGTACCCGCCGCAGCCGCCGCTCGTACCCGAAGTGCCAGGCCTCCTGGGCCGGCGCCAGTACCCTGCGCTCCTCGGGGACCGCGATGTTGGACCACCAGTACACCGGCGCGGGCTTCTCGTGCGGGTTGCGGATGCGTACGCCGACGTAGAGGAAGTCGGAGCCGTCCGGCAGCCACAGGTCGACCTGGAAGGGGAGGTCGCGCAGCCGCTCCCATTCCCACAGGCGGAGCATTTGGCCGCCGTCGGGGGCGGGAACGCGGGCAGCGTGGACGGGCGAGCAGGACAGGGTGGTGTGGCCCGTCGCGCCGATGTTCCACTCGATGCCGCCGGAGAACCAGGCGCCGTTGAGGGCGAAGCAGGCGGGCTGCAACACCGGGTTGCGGTAGAGGAGTTCACGCTGCGAGGGCTTGTGGACGAGGGAGACGACGCGGCCGCCGAAGCCGGGCAGCACGGTGGCCCGCAGCCGGTCGTTCTCGATCACGATCGTGTCGATCTCGCGCGGTGCCCGCTGTCTGTCGTATCCGTCCCGGATGCGCTCGGGCAAGACGCTGCGCAGCGGCTCGTAGCCGATCTGACGGGCCATGTCGCGCGGCAGGCCCTCCCGTTCCCGTTCGTCGATGCGGTGCATCTCGTCGAGGGGCCGTAGCGGTGGCAGCGGGTTGCTCGGACCCAACCCGGCGGCGGGAAGCGTCAGTACGTCACGTCGGATCGTCGTCACGACGACCATGGAACATGGTCATCGAGGAGCTGACCAGGGTCTCCGCTCGTCAGGATCCGGTCAGGATTCCGCAAAGGCGGCGACGACGAGGTCCGCGAGCAGTTCCCCCGCCGTGCCCTGCGGGTCCAGATGGGGGTCGTAGATGGTGACGTTGAGGCCGACGCACTGTGGGGAGCGCACCAATGGGCGCAGCACCGCGAGGAGTTCGTCAGGGAGCAGTCCGTCGGGGTCCGGGCTGTCCACGGCGGGCATCACGGAAGGGTCGAGGCAGTCCGCGTCCAGGTGCACCCAGAAGCCGTCCAGGTGCGGGAGTTCGAGGGTCTGCACGGTGGCCCGGGCGATCGCGTCCGCGCCCCACTCGCGCAACTCGCCCACGGTCACCGTCGGGATCTTCAGCGCGGCGAGCTCGTCCCGCTCGGTGTCGTAGTCGCGGATGCCGAAGAGCCGTACGTCCTCGTCCCGCAGATAGGGCTTCAGCCCTTCGAGGTTGGTGAGGTCGTCCTGCCCGCGTCCGGTCGCGAGGGCGAGTTCCTCGCCGCCGGCCGCGCCGATCCGGTCCGAGTTCCCGGGGTGCCGGAAGTCCGCGGACCCTCCCCCACTGCCTTAAGGGCGTGGGAGGTGCCCCCATCCGCGGCGAGCCCGTAACGGCCGATGCGGCGCAGCGCGAGCGAGGCGCCGAGCTGGATGGAGCAGTCGCCGCCCAGGACGACGGGCAGGTTACCGGCGCGGACATGGTGCTCGATGCGGTCGGCGAGTGTCCGGGTGTACGTAGCGATGGCGGCCGCGTTGAAGACCCCGTCGCCCTCCTGCCAGTCCCCGCGGTCGTAGCGCGGCGGCACGACGACCCCGCCCTCCAGAGCGCCGAGCCTCCCCCACTGCCTTAAAGGCGTGGGAGGTACCCCCACACGATCCGCTGCTCGCGCAGGGCACCGGCGAGCTTGTAGCAGCCGGGGACGGTGCCGGGTGCGGGTGGACGCAGGCCCAGGTTGGAGGGGGCGTCCAGCACGACGATGTTCCGCATGGCGGTCATCCTCACCCACGGGGAGGCCGACGCGATGGGCGTACGGCGTCGGTCAGCTGGAGCGGACCATCTCCGCGGTGATCGCCCACCGCTCGTGGTCCCGCCAGGCCCCGTCGATGTAGAGGAAGTCCGGCGAGAAGCCCTCCAGCCGGAAGCCGCACCGCCGGGCGAGGGCGATGGAGCCGGCGTTCCCCGGCTGCGCGTTGATTTCGAGCCGGTGCAGCCTCATCGGGCCGAAGGCGTACCGCACGACGAGCCCGAGCCCCTCGGCCATCAGCCCGCGCCCCGCGGCGTGCGCGAAGGCGCCGTACCCCAGCGCCCCGCACAGGAAGCCGCCCTCGACGATGTTGTTGATGTTGATGAAGCCGGCGATGCCCCCGCCGTCGCGCTCGCAGACGAGGAACCCGGCCTTCGTCGGGTCCTCGATGAGCCGCCCCGCGTACGCGGCATAGGCGCCGGCGCTGCGGGGCGGAAAGAGCCATGGCTGATGCAGATCCTTGCTCTCACGGGCCCGAGCGGTGAACTCCGCACCGTCTTCGAGGGTGAAGTGGCGTATGCCCACGCGAGGGCCTTCGGCGAGATAGTCGGCGTTCTCAGGCATCCCGTCACCCTACGCGAGCGCGGTGCTCAGCCTCTGCGCTTCATGGCGTACGCCCCGCACAGCCCGCCGATCACCGCGGTGCCGAGGAGTGCCATCCACAGCGGCATGGTCACTTCCGGAATGAACAGCCGGATCTTGGTACTGCGCGTGTTCTCGAAGACGAAGATCAGGGCGAGGAGGGCCAGCGCACTGACGCTGACCCTGCCGGGCGTCAGCAGCTGGCCGCGGCTCTTCCCACCGCTCGCGTCCGCGCTCTGGGAGGTCTTCGTGCTCATGCGCTCAGCATGAGCCGCGAGGTGACGGCACGCGCGGTGGGAGGTTCCTCCGGGTGACCCCGGGCGCCGAAGGCGCTCAGTCCCCGACGACCGGCAGTTCCAGCGTGCCCGTGTCCTCCGGCGCGCTGGTGACCGTCACCGGCTTCACCCCTCTGTTCCCGAAGTAGGCGTCGTCGCCGGCGGCGACGACGAACTGGAGCCGGTGCCCCGCCTCGTACCGGTGCACGATGCCCGGCAGCGAGACGGTGAAGCGCTTGGTCACGTCCGGCACCCGTACCGGCGCCACCAGCCGGTGCACCAGCGTCTTCGTGCCGTCTGGTGCCACGTCGTACAGCTTGGCGAAGAGGACCAGCTTGTCGGCGGCGTCGCCGGAGTTCTGCACGCGCTCGGTCTTCGGCGAGACGACCTTCAGCGTGACCCGGGGCGCGCCGACCACGTCGACCGTCCGGGTCAGGGGCTCGCTCGTCCAGCCGAGGTAGGTGCCCTCGGTGTCGTACGGCGCCGGGTCGGGCAGCCCGACGATCCCGGCGAGGGAGCTCTCGGAGTGGCTGGTGGGCACCAGCCAGTTGCGGTAGTCACGGCTGCCGCGCGCGACCTTCTTGCGGTTGTCGACGAGCTTGCCGTCGCCGGAGAGGTAGAGCTTTTGGCTGAGCGCGGGCACCCGTGAGGCCGTGGCGTAGGTGGTGTTCGGGTCGGCGATCCAGTCGCGGTAGTACGCGAAGGCGGGTCCCGTGTCGATGTCCTTGTGGTGCTGGAGATAGCGGTCGAACCAGGCGAGGATTCGCCTGCCGACGTAACTTGTCTCCAAGTTGCCCTGGCTCAGGTTGAGTTCACCGCTCGCCGGGTCGGTGAGTCCGCCGCTGTGTCCCCATGACTGCCAGATCATCTTCGTCGGGGTGCCCTGCGCCTTGAGGGTCTTGTACGTCGCTGTCGCCTCGTTGAGGTTGAAGAGGCTGTCGGCCTGTCCCTGGACGAGGAGGGTCGGCGCCTGGACATTGCGCAGATACGAGACGGGCGACACGCTGCGCGCATAGCTGAGCAGCGGTCCCGTCTTGGCTGCCGGGTAGCTCCCCGAGTTCAGGGTCCGCACCGTCTCGCAGGCGTCGGTCACGAAGTGCAGGCAGGTCAGGGAGTTGATCCGGGAGGGGTCGAGGTTCGGCACGGTCAGCGGCTGGCTCTCGCCGATCAGATAGAAGGCGTTGGCCCACTGCCATTTGAAGGCGCCGGGCACGTCACGGGCGCCGACCACGCTGTTGGGGTCCAGCGAGTACGCCAGGTCGTTCCAGGTGATCAGCGGCACGAGCGCGTCGACGCGGTGGTCCACGGCGGCCGTGGCCATCTGGACGGCGCCCCCGTAGGAGCCGCCGATCATACCGACGCGCGGGTCGCCCTTGCCGTCCCGGGTGACGTAGTCGGCTTTCGTACCGTCGTCGGCGGCCCGCGTGCCCGCCAGGAAGTCGACGAGCCTGGACGCGGCCACGCCGTCGATGCGCGGGTCGTCGAGGGAGATGAGACAGCCCGAATTGCCGAAGCCGAGCCCGGAGTAGACGAGCCCCACATAGCCGCGGGCCGCGAACGCCTTGCCGATCGCGTCCGTCGAACCGTCCGACTTGCTCCCACCGAAGCCGTTCGTGGCGAGCACGGCGGGCCCGGTGTGCTCGCGGTCCAGACCCGCGGGCCGGTACAGATCGGCGTCGATCGTGCAGGTGCGGCCACCGGCCTGGACCGTGAACTTCAGTGCGGTGACGGTGTATTGACCGGCGGCCGATGCGGCGGGCGCGGTGAACGCGAGCGGTGCCGTGAGCGCGGCACCGAGGACCAGGGCGAACGAGGCACGGGATCTGGGCACACGCGAGCGACGGGACACGTAGACCTCCACACTGAGGACAACCCGACTACCGACCGGTACTTACCGGCCGGTAGTCATGCTGTGACACGTGTCAGACAGGGTCAATCACCGTGCCGAGGGTTTCTTGACGGAGATTCAGTGAAGCCTGCGCGCTGCAAGCGGGCCGCCGAACGCGCGCATTGGCCGCGCACCCTCGGCCGGCAGCCGCCCGGCTCCGCTAGACGAGAGCGGGCTCGTCCAGCGTCAACGCCCCCGCCTCCGCGTCGAGTTCGGCCCCGAGTCCGAACGGAATCGTCAGCGCGTCCTCACAGTGTCCGAAGCCGAAGTGCTCGACGACGGGCACGCCGAGCCCGCCGAGCCGGTCGGCGAACACCGCGCGCAGCCCGTCGTACGGACCGCAGTCCACCCAGGAACCGAGCGCGATCCCGGCGACCGAGTCGAGCCAGCCGGACCGCAGAAGCTGGGTCAGGATCCGGTCCAGCCGGTATGCCTCCTCGCCGATGTCCTCGATGAGGAGCAGCCCTCCCCGGGCGGAGGCACGGGCGTGCGGTGTGCCCAGGTCGGCGGCGAGCAGGCTCACGCAGCCGCCGAGGGTGACGCCCCGGGCCTTCCCCGGCACGAGCGCGGTGCTCCCGCTCGACGCGATGGTCCGCACCGACTCGGGTTCGAAGAGCGTCGCCCGCAGATGCTCCTGCGCCCGCGTGTTCTTGAGGAAGTCGACGGCCGCCACCATCGGCCCGTGCAGGGTCGATAGCCCCACGCGGTTCGCGAACGCTTCATGCAGCGCCGTGATGTCACTGAACCCGAGAAACACCTTGGGTCCCGCTGCCCGTATCGCGTCCCAGTCGAGAAGATCGACCATGCGCTGCGCGCCGTACCCGCCGCGGGCGCACAGCACCGCGGCCACGTCCGGGTCGCACCAGGCGGCCTGGAAGTCGGCGGCCCGGTCCGCGTCCGTACCCGCCAGGTAATCGAACTCGGTGTGCCGGTCCAGGACATGGGGCGCCACCACCGGTTCCAGATCCCAACCGCGCAGGATGTCGAGACCGGCCTGGAGCCGCTCCTCGGGCACGGGCCCACTGGGCGCGACGACGGCGACGCGGGCCCCGGCGGCGAGTCGCGCGGGTCGGGTCAGGGGGGTCGGTGAGGTCACTCGCTGTGCTCCAGTTCCTGGTCGAAGGGCTTCACTTGACCAGCTCCAAGGTGGGAATGCCGGGCGGGTTCAGCCCGAAGACCTGTGCGTACAGCGAAAGTTCGGACACCAGGACCCGCACCATCGTGTCGGCCCGCCGGAAGCCATGTCCCTCGCCCTCGAAGGCGATGTAGGCGTGCGGAACGCGACGGCCCTGTTCCTCCAGCCTGGCCAGGAAGCGCTCGCACTGCACGGGCGGGCAGATGGCGTCGTCGAGTCCCTGAAGCAGCAGGAAGGGCGCGGTGATCCGGTCGGCGTGCTCGCTGGGCGAACGCTCCATGTACCGGCCCGGTACTTCGGCAAGGGGCCCGACCAGCGTCTCCAGGTACTGCGACTCGAAGTCGTGGGTCTCCCCCGAACCCCAGCCGACCAGGTCGAGGATCGGATAGAGGATCGTGCCGCAGGCGTACACGTCGGTGCTCGTCAGGGACGCGGCGGTCGTCCAGCCGCCCGCGCTGCCGCCGCGGATGGCGAGCCGCCGCCGGTCGGCGGTGCCCTCCCCGGCCAGCGCGAGCGCGACGGCCGCGCAGTCCTCGACGTCGACGACGCCCCACTGCTCGCGCAGCCGGTTGCGGTACTCCCGCCCATGTCCCGTCGATCCGCCGTAGTTGACCTCCGCGACGCCGATTCCGCGCGAGGTGAAGTAGGCGATCTCCAGGTCGAGGACGAGGGGAGAGCGGCCGGTGGGACCGCCGTGCGCCCAGACGACGTATGGCGGCAGCTCGTCGCCGGGGGCGACATGGTCGGGGTGGTGCGGTGGATAGATGTGCGCGTGGATCTCGCGCCCCGCGGGGCCGAAGAAGGTGCGGATCTGCGGCTCCGGGTAGTGCGCGGGGTCGACCGGGTCGTCGTGCGCGGCGCCGATCACCCGGGCCCGCCCGGTGCGGGCGTCCAGCTCGACGACCTCGTAGGCGCTGCGGGGGCTGGCCCCGACGCCCACGATCCTGCTGCCGTGCACGGCGAGCGTCGGGGCGAACTCGGTCCAGGGGCCCGCCGCGTCGACGACCTCGCCGGTCTCCGGGTCCAGTACGCCGAGTGCGGTGGCGCCCCGTCCGTGCACGACGGCGATCAACCCGCTCTCCAGCGGCGCGAACCAGCGGTACCCGATCCGCCACAGCGAGCCGCCGAACTCCTCCTCGCGCGGACAGACCGCCGCCTCCTCGCCGTCCTGCCCGAGTCGGTACAGATTCCACCAGCCGGTGCGGTCACTGACGTACAGCAAGGTGCCGTCGGGGGCCCAGTCGGCCTGCACGACGGACTCCTCCGGGCCACCGGCGACGGACCGCGCGGCACGCAGCGTGCCGTCCTCGGCCACGTCCGCGAGGATCACCTCCGTCCCGTCCCACGGCATGCGCGGGTGGTCCCAGGCGAGCCAGGCCGCCTGCCGACCGTCGGGCGAGAGCCGGGGCCCCGTGACGAACCGGTGCCGCCCGTCGGTCAGTTCCCGCACGGCGTCCCGGTCCTGCGCCGCCGACCCGTCCAACGGCACCGCGGCGACGACCCGCCGTACGTCGGTCGGCCTCTCCCCGGTGAACTCCTCCAGGACGCACCACACTTCACCCCGCTCCGGCCTCAACTGCGGGTCCACCCAGCGCAGTCCGTCTCCCACGGGCGAGACGGGAGTCAACGGCCGGGGTTCGCCACCGACTTCGTACACATAGAGCCGCTGGTCGGCGAAGTTGACGAAGACCACCAGGGGGCCCTCCGGGCGCATGACTCCGGCCCAGGGGTGACCGCCGTACTCGATGACGCGGCTGCGTACGTTCCAAGGGGCCGGCAGCACCGACTCCTCCGTGCCGTCCGTCTTCCGCCGTACGAGCGTGCGCCGCCCGCCTTCCGTGGGCCGGGGCTCGGTCCACCAGGCCTCGTCGCCGACGAAGCCCACGAACTCGGGGTGCCCGTCGTGTGCCGCGGCGAGCGCCCCGTCGATCGGCGAGGGCCACGAACCGTACGCCAGAGTCTGCATCTGATCCCCCCTAGGCCGTGCGCAGAAAGCGGTCGAGGACACGAACGCCGAAGTGGAGCGCCTCGACCGGCACGCGCTCGTCGACGCCGTGGAAGAGCGCCTGGTAATCGAGGCCCTCCGGCAGCTTCAGCGGCGCGAATCCGTATCCGGTGATCCCGAGGCGCGAGAACTGCTTGGCGTCCGTGCCGCCCGACATGCAGTACGGCACCACATGCCCCTCGGGCGCGAACTCCTCGACGGCGGCGCGCATCTTCGCGTACGTCACCGAGTCCACCGGCGCCTGGAGAGCCACCTCGCGATGGTGGAACTCCCACTCCACGTCCGGTCCGGTGAGCCGGTCCAGGGTCGCGCGGAACTCCTCCTCACCACCCGGCAGATATCTGCCGTCCACATACGCGACGGCCTCCCCCGGGATCACGTTGATCTTGTAACCGGCGCTCAGCATCGTCGGGTTGGCGCTGTTGCGTACGGTCGCCTCGACCAGCGCGGCGGCGGGACCGAGCTTCTCCAGGAGGCTGTCGACGTCCTGGAGGTCACCGTCGATGCCGTACAGGGCGGCGAGTTCGGTCAGTGCGGCGCTCACGGTCGGGGTGAGGCGCAGCGGCCACTCGTACGCCCCGATCCGCGTGATCGCGGCGGCGAGGCGGGTCACCGCGTTGCTCCGGTTCACCTTGGAGCCGTGCCCCGCCCGCCCGTGTGCGGTGAGCTTGAGCCAGCCGGTGCCGCGCTCGCCCGCCGCGATCGGGTAGAGCTGCCGCCCGCTGCCGTCGTGGAAGGTGAAGGCGCCCGACTCGCTGATGCCCTCGGTGCAGCCCTCGAAGAGACCGGGGTGCTCGTCGGCGAGGAACCCCGAGCCGTCCTCAGCGCTCGCCTCCTCGTCGGCGGTGAACGCGATGACCAGGTCGCGGCGCGGCCGCACCCCGTCGCGCGCCCATGCGCGGACGACGGCCAGGATCATCGCGTCCATGTTCTTCATGTCGACCGCGCCGCGCCCCCAGACGACGCCGTCGCGGATCTCCCCGGAGAACGGGTGCACGCTCCAGTCCTCCGCCTGCGCCGGCACCACGTCCAGATGACCGTGGACGAGCAGCGCGTCGGCGGACGGGTCGGTGCCCTCGATGCGGGCCACCACGTTCGTACGCCCCTTCGTGCGCTCCAGGAGTGTGGGCTCCAGGCCCGCTTCCGCCAGTCGCGCGGCGGCGTACTCGGCGGCGGGACGCTCCTGGCAGTCCCCGCCGCCGCGGTTGGTCGTGTCGATACGGATGAGGTCGGAGGTGAACCGTACGACCTCATCGAGTGCCAGTGCGTCAGCCATACTGCTCCTCCACCGCCGCCGAGACGATCGTGGTGACCGCCTTGAAGGTGCGAATCCCCTCGTACATGGTGTCGCTGGTGTAGGCCACCTTCCGCTCGCCGATGCGTTCGACGCCGGGCACGACGGTGGCGGCCATCGACAGGTGCTCGGCGTCGAATTCCAGCGCGACGGTGAACGGGCCCCCGACGACTGGCTCGTGACGCACCGCCAGCGACGCGGCCTCCTTGGCGGCGGCCCGGATGTCCGCCGCGGTCCGCGCGGGCGTACGGCACACCGCCGCGTAGCGGGACACATGGTCCTTGACGGCGACCTTCAGCGCCTCGGGCGCGTACCCCAGCGCGTCCTCGCAGGCCACGTCGTCGCCGGTGACCAGCACGACCGGCACGCCGTACTCGGCGACGACATGCGCGTTGAGCAGCCCCTCGCTGGCCCGTATGTCGTTCACCCACACCCCGGTGAGGGAGTTCGCCAGATAGGTGTGTGCGAGGACGCCCTCCATGCCGGCGCCCGCGTGATAGCCGACGAACGCGATGCCGTCCACGTCGTCGTGCTGCACGCCCTCCACCATGGACAGCGACTTGTGCCGCCCGGTGAGCATCTCCGCTCGCTCGTCCAGCCGCTCCAGCAGCAGGTTCCGCATGGTCCAGTGGGCCTCGTTGATGAGCACCTCGTCGGCGCCGCCGTCGAAGAAGCCGAGCACGGCGGCGTTGACGTCCGAGGTGAACATCGAGCGGCACCGCTCCCACTGCGGAGTCCCCGGCAGCACGTCGGCCGGCCAGGTCACACCCGTGGCGCCTTCCATGTCGGCGCTGATGAGGATCTTCATGACCGTCCGTCCCGTCGCAGGTCAGAGGCTTGTCGTCCTTCGGGTGACAGCAGTTTCCGACAGCGTGCGGCGGTCACGGAGATCTTCATGCCGTGTCACGTTACGCGCCGAGTGGGAACCCGGCTACAAAGAGGCACGAAGGTCGCTCCCGACCACCTCGGTGCTGTCGGCCGGGATGCGAGCCGCTCACCCGGAGGACAGCCCGCTCAGGGCCCGCAGTGTTCCCGTCACGATCCGTCCATCCCTCTCCCACCCGAACCCGGCGGGGATGAAGCGAGCCCGGCAGACCCGACCTCCCACATACGTCCAGCGGAAGTCGCCAGACATGGTCAGTGAGGGTTTCTCATCGTGCGGTCCGGGGTGATGGTGATCGTGCGGTCCGGGGTGATGGTGGCTCGTGATCCGGGGGCTGGTGACGCGACAGGGCTCCTGGTCGCCGGACAGCGCGGAGTGCTGGGTCTGGGCGGCCTCCACCGCCGTCTTCGCGAACGCGGCGGCGCCGCGGACCTTGCGGTTCTTCAGCCAGGTCTCGATCCGCTTCGCGCCTGCGCGACGGATCGCCGCCGGGGTCTGGTAGCCGGTCAGCAGCATCACCAGACCCTTGTTGGTCAGGTCCAACCGCTCCAACGCGGGGAAGATCTCCAGCAGTTGGGCGCGCAGGCGGTTGTTCTCCCGGGTGCGGTCGAAGACAACGTCGAGGCGGCGGGTGGTCAGGGTGCGCAGGTCGACGGCGATCTCGTCGCCGGGCCGCAGCAGCCCGAGTTCGCGGGGGACGCGGGCTGTCGAGGCGCGACCCGTCCAGCGTCGGCCCCCACGGCCCGAAGCAGGCGCTACGCGAACCCTTCGGTCCCAGCCAAATGTGGCATGCCCTTCCGTCACGCGCACTTCACGCCGCAGGGCGCCTGTACGCTATTTTCGCAGGTCACGGGCACAAGGGTAGACAACTTCAGCGCGATCTCCTCGTCCGGCAGCCATCCCTTCCTGTAGCCGTCCGTGAAATCGAGCAGTTGCACTGGATCGACCAGCGCCTCAACCGACCGCAGCTCGGCCATCGTCCATCAGCGCGTTTCAGGCCTGTGCGGAACCGACGGACGCCGACAACAAACAGCGACAGGGCCCAGGTCCGCGACCTGGGCCCTGAGATGACGTGAGAGCGAGTCAGGCGGCGGGGCGTTGGAGCCGCTGCTTGAGCGCCTTGCCGCGGGCCTCCATCGTGGCTTCCAGCTGGGCCTTCTTCTGCTCCCGGCGCGCCTTGGCGGCCTCGCGTTCCGCCGCCTCCTCCGCCTCGCGGAGCGCCTTGACCTCGGCTCGCACCCGCTCGGCCGGCCTGCGCTCAAGCACCGCACCGAATCGCATGGCGAGCAGGTCGATCGCCGCCGTGTCGCGCTCGGCGACCTCGGCGACCAGCACCGTGCTGTCCGCGCTGACTTCGTCGGCCACCAGGGCCACCAGGCCGGAGCTCTCCGTCGCCCGCCGCCAGTCGGCGCCGCCGCCCACCAGGGCGCCGGTGCCCCAGCCCAGCACCACGCCAAGTGGTCCACCCAGCAGGCCCACCACCGAACCGACGAGCCCGCCGACCAGCGTGCCCTCTCCCGCCCGGGCGTCGACACCCTCGGGAATGCGCACTGTCCCGTCCAGTCGGCGCTCGACGAGCATCGCGCCCGTGACCTCCACGGTCGCGCCGCCGAGCTGCTTCAGCTCACTGAGCGCCTGGTAGGCGGAGGCCTGTTCGGTGAAGCGGAAGACGACGACGTTCTCGGTCCTGTCCATGGCCACTCCTCAACCACTCATAAGTCCCGTACTCGGCGGAGACCCCCCGCCTGTGAGACATTATGTATCGAAGATGTTCTGTGAGTCAAGCCGTCTCATAGATGTCGGGTGACGTCGTCGGCAGGCCCCGCGCCACCGCACAGACAAGGAAGCAGGTGTCGACTGAGCTAGGTCAAGGTGGACCCCCGTCGCAGCGGGGCGGCCACGGCAGAGCTCCTGGGCGCGGGCCTGGGGCGGTCACCCACGCCGCGGTCGCCGAACACTCCGGTGTCGGCGGGGCCACGGTCTACCGCCAATAGCCGCAGCAGCAACTCCTCCGCGGCCACAGACTGACCGGCTTCGGACGGCAGCGGGCGGGGCGCCGACACATTCGCCACGGCGAAGCCCGGGACCGTCTTCCCGCTCTAGAGATTCGTGCCGGTGTTGCCCTCGCCATTCGAAGAGTCCCGCTGCTTCATCTCGCCCGGAGCAGAGAGGTCCTCTTGCTCGTCCAGCAGCTCCAGGAGCGCGGCGTCTGCCTTCTGCTTGTCCTCTTTCGTCAGTTCAAGAGGTGCGTTGCTGTAGACGGTGTACCGGTCGGGATCATTGATGTTGGCGGCCCTCAAGGTGAACGTCAGAAGGGTGCGCCACCCCTTGCGGTGGCCGACCCTCGCCTGAAGCTGGACCTTGTAATCACGGGGCTCCGGAACGAATCCGGAAAACGGTGCCTCGAACTCGATGAGGAGTTGCTGCGCCTCTCTGCCGGCCACGGCGAATCCGGCCGGCAACTTCGGCTCGTCCTCCGGCCCGGGTTGGAGGCGGGACGGTGAAGACATCCACAGGAGTGGCAGATGGGAGGCGGGCTCATCGGGAAAGGTCAACCTGAGATCCTGCACGACTATCGGCTTGGCACCGGTGTTGTGAAGGACGAGCGGAAGCCGCAGGCGAGCCATGGAACTGTGGACAATCGCGGAAAAGGAATGAGGCTCCCAGGACTTCAGGTGCCCTTGCCTGGCGTTGATCCACCAGAAGGATGCGACGGTAAAGATCAACGCGCAAACGGACACAACGCCGGCGCCAGGAATCGATGGAAACGCATCCTGAACTGCAGCGGCCATCAGCGGAAGCACAAATTCAGTGTGCCAGCCCCAGGGTGCGCACGCTAACAGACCTCGGTGACGCGGGGCCCTTGAGCGGCCCAGCCGCTCGGTGCGGAGCAGCTGGGTTCCTTCATCCTTCGGCGATGAGCTGTGTCAGCCAAGCGTCCAGGTCGATGTGCCCGGGCTCGGCCCCCCTGGGCACCGCTGCCTCCGTTTCCTGCAGGAACGTCTTGATTTCCCGCGCCGGGGCTTTGAGCAAGGCCGTGCCATCTGGCGGATTGAGAAGGATGTACAAGTCGCTGACGTCATGCTCCTCGGCGGGCCATACGCGTATATCCCCCTCGCCGGCGGGGCCCTCCAGACCATCGGCCAGAAGATCTCGCCCAATGATCCATTCCACCGTCTCGTCGCTGCCGACAACGGTGAATGCGGCGCGGACAGCATGGGGATCGCTGGGCTCGTACTGCAGCCTCATGCTCATACACAAGGACATCTCATGCGAGACGACCAGCTGTACAGATAGCCCCCGAATCAAGGTTTTCAACGACTTCATTACTCTCACTCTTGGTGCCGAGTCATACGGGAAGGGCCGTCGGAAGTTCTGTCGTCAGAACAAGCGAGGCCTGAACAGAGAAGCGGTACTACGACGACGAGTGCGGGATGCCACCAACATCAGTTGCCGGACGAAGGCGACCTTCGTGTCAGCGACCGGCGCTGTAGCAGTCGTCGCTGCAGCGGCTCCCCTCGTCACGGTCCCCGCCATGACGCCAGCCGTGGCGACCCTCCCACAGGTAGCTGATGCCGTGGCCCGAAGTGCTCCCGGCACCAAGAACGGCTCCGCCGGCCAGGTTCCGTACGTCGTACGGAACCTCTCCTCATTGATACCATACATCGTATGGAAAGTCGAAGGGTGCTATCGCAGGGGAGACTCACCTGTCACTCGTGATGACGACGACGCGGCGCCGGAACCCGGGCCTCATGCCAGGCGACACTCCGCATGGCGAACTGGATCGCCCGAACGAGACCCGCGCATATCCCGAGGGCGGCCGTTACGAAATACCCCGGCCCATCACGTGGTCAGCGGCAGGTCGAGAACTTGTCCATTTCCTGGGCGACGCGGACCATTTGCCTGGTCACGCGCGGCACGCGTTGATGAAGGGCTGGCCCATGAGCCGATGGGCATCTGCCGTCAACCCGCCGTCAGTTCCGTCAGCGGCAGGGTGTGCTGGGTGCGGACCACCTTGGTACGGAGGTAGCCGACGTTGTGGGCCGTGGTGAAGACGCCCGTGGGAACGTGCTGGGTCACCGTAAGGCCCAGGGTGCGCAGCTGGGCCGACTTGTCCGGATTGTTGGACAGCAGGTCCAACTCAAAGATGCCGAGGGCGGCGAGCATCTGCGCGGCGGCGGTGTAGTCACGGGCGTCCTCGGGGAGGCCGAGGGCCGCGTTGGCCTCGTAGGTGTCGAGACCCTGGTCCTGGAGGGCGTAGGCGTCGAGCTTGTTGTAGAGGCCGATGCCGCGTCCCTCCTGGCGGAGGTAGAGCAGGACGCCTCCGCGGTCGGCGACGCGCTCGACCGCCTCGCGCAGCTGGGGGCCGCAGTCGCAGCGGGCCGAGCCGAAGACGTCGCCGGTCAGGCACTCGGAGTGCAGGCGCACCAGCGGGGGTCGGCCGGCGGCCGGTTCGCCGAGGATGACGGCCACGTGTTCCTGCCCGTCGGCGAGGTGGTGGAAGGTGGCGAGGTCGGCGGTCACCGTATAGCCGTCGCCGAAGCGGAGCGGGACCGTCACGCGGGTGCGCACCGTGGCTGCCGACAGGCCTGTCGGATTCCTGCTGTCGCTGGATGCGGTGGCGTTGCGTGAGTCGCGCATGTCGGTCTGCTTCTCCGGGGCGGCGGTTGCGGCTTGGTCGCGCGAGGGGCCGACTCCGTCGCCGGGACGGCCCATCGCGCTCGGTCGACTCGTCAGGGAACGAGGATGAGGCGGATCGGATCGCCGATCTTGTTCTCCAGGCGGTGGATCGCCTCGGGGGCGTCGGCCAGGGAGATGTGGTCGGTGATGGACGGGGCCAGGTCGAGACGGCCGCTGCCGGCCAACCGGATCAGCTCGTAGACGTGATCGAACGAGGATCCGTAGTGTCCGAACACCTTCTTGTTCATCAGGTTGAAGGTCATCTTCTCCGAGATCTTCAGCGGCTCAGTGGTGATACCCACCAGGACGAGCGCACCGTGGTTACCGAGGAGAGGCGACGCCTGCTCCCGGACCCGGGGAACGCCCGCGAAGTCGAAGGCGTAGTCCAGGCCCAGGCCGTCGGTGGCCCGTAGCACGGCTTCGGCGAAACCGGGGTCGGACGGGTCGAGCGCGATATCGGCGCCGAACGCGAGGGCTCGAGCACGCGCATTGGGCAGCGGGTCGACGGCGATGATCGGCGTGGCACCCATCATGCGGGCCAGCCGGACGGCATGGGCGCCCACCCCGCCGACTCCCCAGATGCCCACGGCCTGGGCGGAACGCACCTGCACGGTCTCGACCAGGGCCGCGTACGAGGTGGAAACGGCGTCCGGGATGATCGCCGCCTGGTCGAAGGGAAGTGTGTCGGGGATGGGGACGACGGTGTCCTCACGGGCGATCGTGTACTGGGACCAGCCACCGTCGTAGTCGACGCCGCGGCCGCGGAACGATACGCACGTGCCGCCGCTGACACAGCGGGCGCACTCGCCGCAGGGCTGTCCCGCCTGCAGGGCGACCCGTGTGCCGACGGCCAGGTCCCGCTTGAGGCCGGGTCCCAGGGAATGGATGACACCGGAGAGCTCGTGCCCGAGGGTGAGCACGTTGGAGTTCAGGTGCAGCGGCGTGATGCTTCCGTCGATGAGGTGGAGGTCGGAGAGGCACACGCCCGCCGCCTTCACTTCGATCAGTACTTCGCCCGGTCCGGGTACGGGGACCGGGATCTCCTCCATGACGAACTTCTTCGTGTCCAGGTGGACGCGTCCTGCCAGCATGGTGTCCATCGGTTTGGGCCCTTCTCGGGTTGTGGTTGCTGATGTGGAGTGCTGCAGCGGTCCGTGGAACCACAGCGGGGTGAGGGGCGCTGCGAGGGGTCGAGGGGGCCTCAGCCGGTAAGAGGCCGAGTCACGTTTGCCCCTGCGGGCTGGTGCGGGGTCGGCCGAACGGCATGCCGGTCCGTCCGGCCGACCCCGTCGGTGCCCCATATCTCCGGCATTGCCGCTCGGCGGCTATGGGGCAGCCTGGGCAACCCGGCTCTGCGCGAGGACAGCGCGCTGGAACAGGGCATGGGCTCGGGATGTCTGGCGGAATGCGAGGTTCTGCAGGGCCAGTTGGAGCCCCCGCTCGGCATCGGCCCCCACGGTGAGCCAGAAGTCGGCCGCGTGGTCGGCGTAAGCCTCCGGGTGACGCAGCACCAGTTCGTCGTAACGCGCCGCCGCGCGCTCGCGCCACTGGTTCGACTCCTGGAACCTGCCGCATGCGTGCAACGCGGCCGCGAGGTGGCCGACGTACTCGGGATCGTCGCTGACCCGGGTGAGGGGACGCAGGAGGGCGACGGCGCCGTGCGGGTCTCCACGCAGCAGGTCGACCTCGGCCAGGTGGCCCAGTGCCGGCGCGTAGTCGGGCACCCGGCGCCGAGCGGCCTCGTAACACGCACGGGCCGCATCGAGATCTCCCTCGCGGTGCCACATCACACCGCGTCGAAAGTCCAACTGGGCGAGCAGAAACGGCGAGGTCCCCTGATAGTGGCGCCGCGCCTCGCCGAACAGCCGCTCCGCCTCGGTGACCTCCCCGCGCTCGGCCTGGAGTACGGCGAGCGCGCCGAGCGTCGTGAAGTCGCTCTGCCGCTCCGCCGCTTTGCGGATCAGGGACATGGCATCCGCGTAGCAGCCGAGGGCCTGCAGGACGACGGCTCGTTCCGCGTCCAGTGTGGCCTCGTCCGCGCCGCTCCGGCCCGCCGCGCCCAGGTCGGCAACGGCCTCTGCGAAGCGGTGCAGGGTCGCCCGCGTCCTGGCGCGGGCGAGCAGGGCCGTGCCGTCCTCGGGTGCGCCGTGCACGAGCCGCTCAGCGAGTTCCGCGGCCCGCTCGTAGTCGGCGACGCGGCCCAGGATGTGGCCTCGGAGGTTGAGGAGGTCGACCAGGGCCGCCCCTTGCGCCACCGCCGACGGGGCCCCCGGCGTCTCCCCGGTACCCGCACGGCTGAGCCGTACGGCCAGGCCGTCGATCTGCCCGTGCAGATTCGTTACGGCGATGGTGCCGTTCGTCGTGACCGGCTCCCACTCCTGGGGAGACGCCCCGGTCATGCCGCTTCCTCGCGGGGAGGCATCTGCGCGGCCAGGCGGGCACCCAGGTCCGGCGGGGTCGGGTTGGGAGCGTTCAGGTAGGGGAAGGTGTCGGTGGCCGGCTGAGTGGGCTGGTCGACGCCGTCACTGATGCGCTCGCCGTCGATGCCGCCCACCAGCAGCGTGTAGAGGGTGTCCACGATGTCGTCGTTGAGCGACCGGCCACCGCAGGTCGTGTGCGGGCGGCCGGCGAGCAGGGCGGTCTCGATCTCGAAACAGCCGTCCTCTGAGTAGGGCTTGGACAGATCGACGACGAGGAAGTCCGCCAGCAGCAGTTCGGTCAGCGGGTGAGCACCCTGCTCGTCCAGCGGCCAGGCGGTCTTGCCGTCCAGGCCGTCGTAGAAGGCCAGGTTGGCGTTGAGCCGTGCGCGGTAGGTGCTCGCATAGTCGGGCCGCACGCTGAAGGCGTCCTCCTCGTTGAAGAGGTCGCGGATCTCCAGATCGCTGTTGACGGTGTCGAACTTCTTGGGCGACATGACCACGTTCTTGATCTCCGGCCGGCCCATGCGCTCCAGCCGGACCGGGCGTCCACCACCGGAAGTCAGGGTCTCGCCGACGACCGCCACCAGCGAGCCGGCGGCCGGACCGAGCACCGCGGCGTCGACTTCGAGCACGATGCTCAGCGCGTTCAGGCCCTCCAGAACGTTGCTGGCATCAGACCTGAAGGCCAGCTTCCCCGTCGCCTCGGTGGCGATCACGCCCACGAAGTCGATGAAGAACGGGTCGAGCCGCGACCCGGCGAAGATCTTCAGTCCCTCGGCCTCGGTGGGCACCTCGTTGCCGA
Source organism: Streptomyces sp. NPDC001530 (assembly GCF_042894545.1). Taxonomy (NCBI): domain Bacteria; kingdom Bacillati; phylum Actinomycetota; class Actinomycetes; order Kitasatosporales; family Streptomycetaceae; genus Streptomyces; species Streptomyces sp. NPDC001530. The sequence continues at coordinate 336,572 of NZ_JBIAVS010000003.1, read as the reverse complement.
CCTGGAAGGAGACCTTCCGGCCGCCGGGCGCCCGGCACGTGCCCGCCTGCACCAGGGTGCCCGTGCCGCCGACCTTCTGGGGGGCGTCGAAGGTGAAGTCGAAGACGTACTCGTCCTCGCCGACATTGAACGCCGCACCGGCGCCCTCGCTCACGGACGTGATCGGCCGGACGCGGAAACGGTGGGTGATCACGTCGGAGAACAGGGCCGTAGGGGCCGAGGCAGGCAGCACGTTGAGGACGAGCACCAGGTTCCCCGGCCGCTCCGGGCTCGGGAAGGCGTACACGTCGCAGATGTCGGACGCAGGGTCCGCGATGGCACGCGGTCCGGAGAAGTGGTCAGCCATGAGAAACGCTCCTTGTCGTGTTGATCGTGAGAGATGTCAGGCGTCGAGGTCGGCGATCCAGCGCAGCGCCGACAGTCCGGGCATGAAGCAGTACTCGCCACCCCGGTTGACGACGAATGGCGGCAGCCCCTTGAAGCGGCGGCGGATCGGCCTGCGCGGGACGGTGAATCCGCCGTCGTCGTTCACGCCGATCAGCGGGTCCTTTTCCGCGGGCGCCCCGATGAACTTGCCGTCGTTCACCCACTGCCGCTGGACGAACTCGAACTGCCGGTCCAGGTGCGCTCCGACAAAGGCGAACATGATGCCGCGGTCGGCGCCGTCGTCCTCCAGCACTCCCTTGGGCAGCGGCGGGCCATAGGTCGTACCGCGCCGGATCATGCGGTGCAGGCGCACCTCACCGGTGACGACCGCGTCCCGCGGGTTCATCCGCCGGGCGTGGGCGCCCACGGGGCACTTGAGGCCCTGCGGGTCGTCGCCGTACAGATACGCGTTGTTGCGCTTGGGATCTGCACCGAGTTCGGGATCGTCCTTGTCCGGCGTCAGCGCCAGCGGGGCGCCGCTGGGCCAGCGGCCGACGAACTTGGCCGCCAGCAGCTCCTCGTCGGCGGGGTCGGTGGCGCGCTCGTGGAGGTACGAACGGAAGTCGGCCACTCGCGTGTGCAGCTTGCGGAAGGCCACGTACGTTCCGTTGCGCCCGAGCACCTCGGGCTGCGGAACGGGTGCGATGCCGTGGGTCTCGTCTTTGTATCCGGTGATGAACTCGCCTGCCCTGAGCGGCTCTTCGTACGGATTGGTGCCGGGGATGCCCGTGCCCTCGATCGCCGGCTGACCGATGCCGTCCCGGAAACCGAACGGTTCCTTCTCGTCCGGTCCGACGTGCACGTCCTGCTGCCAGATGGCAACGACGCCGGGCAGATCGCGCAGGGCGTCGCGGACCAGGAGGACGACCGTCTCCAGGCGGGCGGCATCCGGGGCGAGTCCGCCCAGGATGAGGTGCACGTCCTTCGAACCGAGCGGGCCCTCCCAGTTCTCCGGCGCGCTCTCCCCGACGTCCCCGATGTACTCCGCCCGCGCGGCCATGCCCTCCCGGAACTCCTCCGGGAAGGTGGCCAGCGACTCCTCGGGCACCCCCAAGGCCTTCAGGCCCTGGAAGCTGAGTGCCACCGCGAGCGAGACCTGACGCTCGGGGTCGAACGCGGCGACCGAGTCGACGGCGGGGGTGAGCCGCCGCAGCAGCTCGCGCCCCTGCCGCCGGTCGTCGATGCGCAGGGCGAGGTAGGCGCCCGCATAGGGCGTCGGCCGTGGCTCCAGAGCGGCGGCCTGGATGTCGTCGAGCTCCAGGGCGTTGCCCTTCTCGATGCTCATGATGCCTTCCAGAACTGTCTTGTGTGGACGGAGTTCGTCACGCGGGTCGTGGAGGGGGGCGAGGGGTGCCGCCCGCCTTCCCGAGGGGCCGTAGGCGGCACCCCCCTCCCGGAGGGGGCGGGGGTGGTGCCTCTTCCCGGAGGGGGCGGGGGTGGTGTCCCCTTCCGGGGTGTGGGTCAGCTGGCGGCCTGGGCGAGCAGCGGCTTGAGGGCCGGGTGCTGGAGGGCCTCCTCGGCGGCGGGGTCGTCCAGGACCTCCTGGAAGGCGGCGTTGATCCGGTCGGCCTTGGTGATCTCCGACATCGTCAGGGAGCTGACCGGGTTCCAGTAGGCGGTGGCCTTCTGCTGCCCGTCCTGCAGGATCCACCTCATACCGGCCATGTTCGCGAGGATGTGCTCCTCGAAGCCCTCGCGCGTCTTGTCGCCCGTGAGCGACTCAAGGCCGCCGGACCTCTCGATCCACGGGCCGATCTTGGTGTCCCACTCCTCGGTGTGCTGCATCCAGTCCACGAAGTGCTCAAAGCCGACGGTCAGGAACGCGTCGTCGATGTAGGGCTCCCACTCGGTCTCGAAGGTGGTGGCCCACAGCAGCTCCGTGCCGTTGTTGAAGATCACGTGGCGGGTGTCACGCAGACCGGTCTTGATGGTGGCGGCCATGGGGGCCTGCTTCAGGGCCTCGACCATCCGCCGGCAGGCCGCCGCGCACTCCTGCTCGCGTCCCGGCTTGATGTGGAAGTACGTGGCCATCTCGGAGACGACACCGTCGGTGGCGCCCTTGCCCGCCTTCTTCGTGGTCGTAGCGGTCATGGTTTCCTCCAAAGAGACTTTGTGCGCGAATGCAATGACATTGGCGACATCTATGGACAGTCACGGGATCTGCCGTTTCGCGACCCCCATGTGAGACAGATTGACTCACAGAGAGACTATGAGTCAACTTGTCTCAAAGTGACCTGCGTCACACCGCTTGAGTTTCAACTGGTTGAGTTTCAAAGGTGTGCAGTGATCGGATCGGTGGCACCCGCACGGACTGCGAGCCGATCGGTTCATGCCGACAGGTTCTGCTACTGAAGCAGGGAACCCGGAGGTGACAGGTGCTCACAGCTGCTCATGGGCGCGAAGGACTGCCACCTTGATCAGCCCCGGCCCAACGGCGGACATCCAGCCACGCCGGGGATTCAATGACGCTAGGACCAGCCCCGCAGAGCGGCGTCCACGACGGCGTCCACGGTGTCACGCCCCAGGCGGTTCCCGGCGAGAAAGCGCTCGAAGAACAGGGGACCCGCGGTAGCCATGGCAAAGGTCTCGGGGGTGACGTCGGACCGGAGTTGACCGCGCTCCACGGCCGCGGCAACAGCGGGACGCAGGGCATCGGCGATCTGGTTCAGCAGCGACTCCCGGAGGCGGCGCATGCCTTCGTCATGCCGTGAGCCGCCGAGGATCGCGGCAAGGACGGCACCGGCCTGCTCGTCGTCCCACCGCTCGGCAAGCACGCCCAGGCGGTGTACGAGCTCCGCTCGCGGATCGTTGCCCGAAGCGGCCCGAAGCTCCTCAGGCATCGGAGGCAGAGGTGGCATACCGGCTTCCAGCGCGGCCAGGCGGAGGTCGAGAAGGCCGGGCCAGTGCCGATAGACGGTGGCTCTGCCAACGCCGGCGCGGGTGGCGACCGCTTGATGCGTCACGGCCTCCAGGCCGCCTTCCGTGAGCAACGCGGTGGCCGCCGAGACCATCGCGTCACGGCTGCGCAGCAGACGCGGATCGGTTCTGTCTTGCACCTCTCCGTTCCCTTCTGTGAGACAACACGGCTTACAGCTTACTATGGGACATTCTGTCTCAGAGGCGGGAACTGGGCAGCCGCAGAAAACCTGCAGGACTACCCGGTGCTGCCCCGCCAAAGGTACCCGGACACTTCCCCCCTTTATTCCTTGCGCACGGCAGCAGGTGACTGCGGCCCGGCCTGCGCCTGTCTCAGACAGACCCGTTCGTTGGTCACATGTGAACGACAGGCGCGGCGTTCTCGTCCTGTCGCGGCACGCCGCGGCGGTAGAGCAGGGCGGTCACGCCCAGGCCGATGACGAAGATGGCCGCCGACCACCAGTAGGCGGTGGAGTAGCCCTCGAGGCCGGCCTGGGCCAGGACGCCGGTGTCCCTGGGGTTGCGGTCTGAGAGGTAGTCGGTGACGGCTTCGGAGGCCATCGTGCTGAGCAGGGCGACGCCGATGGACCCGCCGACCTGCTGGACGGTGTTGACGGCGGCGGACGCGGCTCCGGCGTCGGCCGCGGCCACGCCGGAGGTGGCCAGGCTCATCGCGGGCGCGATGACCGCGCCCAGCCCGATGCCGACGAGCACCAGCTGTGGCAGTACCTGCGTCACGTATCCGCTGTTCAGGTCCAGCGCGGTCATCCAGACCAGGCCGGCGGCCGCAATGGCCATGCCCACCGGTACCACCGGCTTGGGGCCTATGCGCGGCACCAGGACGTTGGCGGCCACGGCGGAGGCGGACGACGATGCCACGATCATGGGCAGGAAGGCGAAGCCGGTCTTCAGGGCGCTGTAACCGAGGCTCTGCTGCAGGTAGTAGGTCAGGAACAGGAACACGCCGAACATGCCCGCGCCGCTGACGAAGAGGGCGGCGAAGGAGGCGCCGCGGTTACGGTCCAGCAGGACCCGCAGGGGCAGCAGCGGATATGCCGCCCTGCTCTGCCGCAGGACGAAGAGGGCCACCAGTACGGCACCGGCCGCCAGCATGCCCCAGGTCGCCACCGAACCCCAGCCGTGCGTCTCGGCGTTCGAGAAACCGTAGACCAGGCAGAACAGGCCGGCGGAGACCAGCAGGGTGCCGGGGACGTCGAGTTTCGAGGACGTGTCTCGCGGGGTGCGGTGCAGCAGGGCCGCGCCACCGACGAACGCCACCACCGCGAAGACCACGTTGACGTACATGGTCCAGCGCCAGTCCAGGTACTCGGTCAGCACCCCGCCGAGGATCAGGCCGATGGCTCCACCTGCACCGGCGACCGAGCCTGCCACGGTGAAGGCCTTCGCCCGCTCGCGCGGATCGGTGAAGGTGGTCATCAGGAGCGACAGCGCGGACGGAGCCAGCAGGGCAGCGAACAGGCCCTGGATCCCGCGCGCGGTGACGAGCATGCCGAAACTGTTCGCCGCGCCTCCCAGCATGGAAGCGGCCGCGAAGCCGGTCAGACCTACCAGGAAGGTCACCTTCCGCCCGACCAGGTCTGCGACCCGGCCGCCGAGCAGCAGCAGGCTGCCGAAGGCCAGCGCGTAGGCGGTGACCACCCACTGCCGGTCGCCGTCCGAGAAGCCCAGGTCGCGCTGGGCGGACGGCAGAGCGATGTTCACGATGGTGCCGTCGAGGACTCCCATCAGTTGGGCGAGGGAAATGACCACCAGAATCCACCAGCGGCGCTGGTGTGACGGGTCGACAGACACATTCTCAGGTGCGGTCTCAGCGCCGCGAGCGGCGGCGATGGCGTTCTGTGTCATGGGGACAGCGCTCCAGGCAGCGGACGGGGGTACGGCGGAAAGAGACAGGGACAAAAACGGGTGGAGAGATCAGGTGCGGCTGTGGGACGGCGTGGCCGCCTCGGTGAAGAGGGTCGCGACGCCCTTGTGGAGGCCGAGGCGGGCCACCGCGCCCAGGTTCTTGTGCCAGTACTCCTTCGGCGGACGGCCGTGCGGAACCGCGATCACGTTGTCGGCGAACACTGGGGGCGCGTACGGCGTGCTGCGCGTCGGGAGGGCATCACGCGCCCTCTTCGGTGGCCAGGTCGGGAACCTGGGCGTTGCCGCCCGCGACCCACACGTGGTCGAGGCCCCTGACCTGGAGGGTGCAGGGTGTCGACGTGGCCACGCGGGCCGAGTGGCAGGCCGAAGTGGGCCAAGGCGGGGTTGGAGTGGACGCCGGCTGTCCAGCCGACTCCGACGAGCAGACCCGAGCCCCCGCCCAGGGGGCCTTCCGGCCGGACGAAGTCGGCGCGGACGTTTCATACGCTGTACGGTATCACCTGTTCCGTACGTTGTACGGAACAGGTGCTGGCAGGAGGGTGCGCTGAGCCCCTCCCGCCTGCCGCCCGGGCGCGGTCAGGAGTCGCTGATCCCCAGATCAGCGGCCACCTGCCTACCGTCAGCGGGTATCACGGCGACGTGCACGGTCTGAGCCCACCCGTGCCGACGGCCCATGTCTCACCGGTTGTCGCCGCCTCGGTCGTCGTTGGACCGGTTGGAGTCGTGGTCATACCGAGGTCCCGGAGGGGGCGGGGGTGGTGTCCCCTTCCGGGGTGTGGGTCAGCTGGCGGCCTGGGCGAGCAGCGGCTTGAGGGCCGGGTGCTGGAGGGCCTCCTCGGCGGCGGGGTCGTCCAGGACCTCCTGGAAGGCGGCGTTGATCCGGTCGGCCTTGGTGATCTCCGACATCGTCAGGGAGCTGACCGGGTTCCAGTAGGCGGTGGCCTTCTGCTGCCCGTCCTGCAGGATCCACCTCATACCGGCCATGTTCGCGAGGATGTGCTCCTCGAAGCCCTCGCGCGTCTTGTCGCCCGTGAGCGACTCAAGGCCGCCGGACCTCTCGATCCACGGGCCGATCTTGGTGTCCCACTCCTCGGTGTGCTGCATCCAGTCCACGAAGTGCTCAAAGCCGACGGTCAGGAACGCGTCGTCGATGTAGGGCTCCCACTCGGTCTCGAAGGTGGTGGCCCACAGCAGCTCCGTGCCGTTGTTGAAGATCACGTGGCGGGTGTCACGCAGACCGGTCTTGATGGTGGCGGCCATGGGGGCCTGCTTCAGGGCCTCGACCATCCGCCGGCAGGCCGCCGCGCACTCCTGCTCGCGTCCCGGCTTGATGTGGAAGTACGTGGCCATCTCGGAGACGACACCGTCGGTGGCGCCCTTGCCCGCCTTCTTCGTGGTCGTAGCGGTCATGGTTTCCTCCAAAGAGACTTTGTGCGCGAATGCAATGACATTGGCGACATCTATGGACAGTCACGGGATCTGCCGTTTCGCGACCCCCATGTGAGACAGATTGACTCACAGAGAGGCTATGAGTCAACTTGTCTCAGAGAGGCCTGCGTCACACCGCTTGAGTCCATATGCAGCCCGCGGGGGCAGGCGGCCCTGGTGTTCGAAGCGGCCTCAGCGAACGCCGACGGGGGCGACATCGACAGAGAGTCCCGATGGCCGCACGGCCGTCGGTCCGCCGCGAGCCACGTCTTGGCTGCTCAGCGGGTCGACACGCCCGGGTCGCGACCAGATCCGGTGAGCCGCACCTCGGCGCTGCGAACCTCGCGTTCGACATTTCCGGACATCCTCTGATATCAATGTACTTCCATACAGCGTATGGAACTCAGCGGAGTGCCGCCGGATCGGCGGCCTCCGTTTCGACTGATGGCCGCCGGCTGTGCCCTCACGAGGGGTGAACTCGCCGATGCGGCTTCGACATAGAGGGGCGCACCGCATCACCTGCATGGGATTGCGGACGACGCCAACACGAAGGAGATATCCATGAGGAAGCTCACGAAGCGCATTTCTCTCGCTGCCGCCTCCGCCGCGGTCGCGGGTGGAGCCGTACTCGGCGCCGGAGGCACCGCCTCGGCCGCGGTTCCTGAGTCTGCGCACGTGCAGCGCCCGGCCGTCAGCGTCAAGGCCGACGACTACCGCGAGAACCGCGGTGTCGCCTACCGGCACAACTCCGAGGAGGACTACCGCCGGGACGGATACCGCGCCCGACAGCACAGCGACCGCTTCACCGACTCGGTCCGGTACGACAGCCGGGGTCACTTCTACTACTGGGATGACGAGGACCGCAGCTGGAAGCACAACAGTGACTACCGCTACAGCTGGGACCGGTCCGACCGCGACTCGAACCGGTACGACCGCGACTGGGACCGCTACAACCACGACTCGAACCGGTATGACCACGACTTCAACCGGTCCAACGACGACCGAGGCCGCGACAACCGGTGAGACATGCGCCGTTGGCACGGGTGGGCTCAGACCGTGCACGTCGCCGTGATACCCGCCGGCGGTAGGGAGGCGGACGCGGATCTCGGGATCAGCGACTCCTGACCGCACCCGGGAGGCAGGCAGGAGGGGCTCAACGGCACCCTCCTGCCTGCACCTTTCGCCATTCCCTGCGCCGTACGGAATAGGTGATACCGGTCAGCGTATGAAACGTCCGCGCCGACTTCGTCCCGTCGGAAGACCCGGCACGCGTTCGACGCCGACCACATCGCCGCGATCGACAACACCACCGGCAAGCTCATGGACGAGGGCCGACGTCCCCTGTCGGTCGGCTTCTGGTTCTCCCTGGGGCACTCCAGCGTTGTGTTCGTGCCGGCCCTCCTGCTCTCCCTGGGCGTCAAATCCCTTGCCGCACCGGTCCGCGAGGACAACTCCGAGCTGAAGGTCTACTACAACCTCACCATCACCGGCCTGTCCGTCGCCGTCGCGCTGATCGTCGGCACCGCCGAGCTGCTGGGCCTGCTCGCCGACAAGGCCGACTGCACGGCGCGTTCTGGGACTGGATCAGCGGCCTGGACCTGAACACCGTCGGCTTCGTCATCGTCGGCCTGTTCTTCGCCACGTGGGCTGCTGCCCTGGCCGTGTGGAAGCTCGGCCGTGTCGAGGAGAAGTGGACCGCCGGGCTGCGGTCCGCCGAGCAACAGGCCGACTGACAGCGGGTGATGCGTGAGTTCGGCAGGACGGCGCGCCTATTGTCACGGTGCCGATCGACGCCCTGGTCTCGTTCTCGTGCCCTGACACCTCTGCAGAAAATCCATCACAGCCACCTCCGTGAAAAATGGGCGCCGGTACTCAGAAGAGCACCGGCGCCCACGGCATGACGCCTCTCACCTACCAGGCGGCGGCAGTGCCCTTACGCATAGGCGACGGCGTCCTCGACGGGCACGCGGGGCAGCCGCGGGAACCACGGGTCGGCACCGGGGTGACCGATGTTGACCACCAGTTGCGAGCGCCAGCTGGTACCGGCGAAGAACTCCCCGTCCACGCCGGCCTTGTCGAAGCCCGCCATGGGACCGGCCGCCAGCCCCGCCGCGCGCACCGCGAGCAGGAAGACCCCGGTCTGCAGTGCCGAGTTGTAGGCCGCGAGGCTCTCGCGCTTCTCCGTCTGGTCGGCGAACGCCGCTCGCAGCATCTCGCCGCGAGCCGGGAACACGGTCGGCATCTGCTCGTGGAAGTCGACGTCGTACGCCAGGATCGCCACGGCCGGCGCACTGAGCGTCTTGGCCCTGTTGCCCTCGTCGAGATGCCGGACGAGTCGCTCCTTGCCCTCGCGGGTGCGCACGAAGAGCACGCGCAGAGGCTGGCCGTTGGCGGCGCTCGGCGACCAGCGGGCGAGTTCCCAGATCATGGCAAGTTCGTCGTCGGCAACGGCCACCTCGGCGAAGGTGTTCGCGGTGCGGGCCTCGGTGAACAGCACCTTTCGTCCGGCGTCGTCGAGGACATCGAGGGCCTGCGGTTCGCGGTCGGTCATGCTCATCATTTCTCTCTTACTTCGGTTGTGTGTGGTGCCGGGGCGGGTTGACCGCCCCGGCACCACCCCGTGGGGACGGGTTTGCGGAGCCGGGCGGGGCACAAGGACCTGGTGCTGTCACGTGGGCCTGTGGTCCCCTGACCGACGTCATGTGTGGAGTGCTGACCGCTTGTTCCGCTCCGCGCCCAGGCGGGCGAAGTAGGCGATCAGGTCGGGGTCGTCGACCGCCGCGGGGTTCAGGACCTGCTCGGCGGGGGCACCCTGGAGCAGGCGCTTGACGGGAACCTCGAGCTTCTTGCCGGTCTTCGTGTGCGGGAGAGCCGGTACGGCGAGGATCTCGTCGGGGACGTGGCGGGGTGAGGCGCCGGCGCGGATCGCGTCGCGGATCCTCTCGCGCAGGGAATCGTCCAGGCCGACCCCGTCGGCGAGGACCACGAAGAGCGGCATCCAGTAACCGCCGTCGGGTTCCTCCGCGCCGATGACGAGGGCCTCGGTGATCTCGGGGAGGCGTTCTACGACGTCGTGGATGTCGGCACTGCCCAGGCGTACGCCGTTGCGGTTGAGGGTGGCGTCGGAGCGGCCGTGGACGATCACCGAGCCGTGCGAGGTGAGGGTGATCCAGTCGCCGTGCCGCCACACACCGGGGTAGGCGCCGAAGTAGGCGTCGCGGTAGCGGCTGCCGTCGGGGTCGTTCCAGAAGTACAGCGGCATGGACGGCATGGGCCGGGTGACGACCAGTTCGCCGACCTGATCGAGGACAGGGGTGCCCGTCGCGTCGTAGGCGGCCAGCGCCACGCCCAGGCCGGGGGCGGACAGCTCCCCCGCCCAGACGGGGGTCGTGGAGGCGCTGCCGGCGAAGCCGGAGACGATGTCCGTGCCGCCGCTGGTGGAGGCCAGCTGGACGCCTGCGCCCACGTGGTCGCGGACCCAGGGGTAGGCGGAGGCGGGCAGAGCGGAGCCGGTGCAGCCGACGACGCGGATGGCCGACAGGTCGTGCACGGAGGGTTCGATGCCCAGCTTGGCCATGGCCAGCAGGTACTGAGGACTGGTGCCGAAGACGGTGACCTTGTGACGGGCCGCCAGCTCCCACAGGACGTCCGGACGCGCCTGCGGTGCCGGGCTGCCGTCGTAGGTGCAGGTGGTGGCACCGGTCAGCAGGGTGGAGACGACCAGGTTCCACATCATCCAGTGGGTGGTGGTGTACCACAGCAGGCGGTCCCCGGTGCCCAGATCGGTGTGCAGGCCGAGCATCTTGAGGTGTTCGAGCAGGACCCCGCCGTGCCCGTGGACGATGCCCTTGGGCAGTCCGGTGGTGCCCGAGGAGAAGACGACCCACAGAGGGTGGTCGAACGGCACCGGGGCGATGGTGAGGTACTCGACGCGAGTAGCCGCGTCCTCCCAGGGAACCATCAGCCCCGAGTCCCCGCCCTCGGGCCAGGCAAGGCCCACGTGGTCCACGAGCACCGTGGCCTTCAGCGTCGGCAGGGCGACGGCGAGTTCGAGCGAGGCGGCGCGGCGGTCGTGGGCGGTGCCGTTGAAGAGGTAGCCGTCCGCGGTGATCAGAACCGTGGGTTCGAGCTGGGCGAAGCGGTCGGCGGCGGCCTTGGGTGCGTAGTCCTGCCCGCACACCGACCACACCGCGCCCAGGCTTGCGGTGGCGAGGAAGGCGATGACGGCGTGGGGCGTGTTGGGCAGATAGCCCACCACGCGATCGCCTTGCCCGACGCCCAGGTCGCGCAGGCTGGCAGCGACGGAGGCGACGCGGGCGCGCAGCTCCCGGCCCGTGATCTCATAGCCGGCTCCGGTCTCGTCCAGGGCGGTGATCGCGGGAGCGTCCGGCTGCAGGTTGCGCAGCGCGTGATGGGCGTAGTTGAGGGTGGCGCCGGGGAACCAGCGGGCGCCAGGCATGGTCTCCTCGGCCAGCACCTCCTCGTACGGAGTCGTCGCGTCGATGTCGAAGTACTCCCACACTGCGGCCCAGAACCCCTCGAGGTCGGTGACGGACCACTGGTACAGGGCTCGGTAGTCCGTGGGGTCCTGGATCCCTTCGGCGCCCCGGTGCCGGGCCGCCCATCGGGCGAAGTCCGCGATGCGGCTGTGGGCGGCCGACTGCGGGTCGGGAGTGAAGAAGGGTTCCGGATACGGCGCGGGGTGCGGGGTGGTCATGGTGTGGTGCTCCTCGTCAGGCGGGCCGGGTGTCGGCGGTACGGCGGGCCGTGTGCAGCAGGGGGGCCCAGGCGACGCTGTCCGTGAAGTCGCCGCTGCCGGCCGGGACGGTGTCCATCACGACGCGGTCGGGGCGCAGCAGGACGGCGTCGGCACGGCCACGTGCCAGCCAGCCGGCCAGGGTGCCGTCGTCGCCCAGGTCGTCGGCGTGGACCGTCGGGGCGCCCAGTGCCGTGGCCACGGCCGTCATCTGCGCCGTGGGCGGCACAGCGGTCAGGACGGCGAAGGAGTCCCCGAGGACGTCATCGAGGCGCACTCGCCTGGCGTCGTGCCGTACCCAGGGCTGCGGGCAGAAGGTGCCGGCCAGCACACGGCCGGTCAGCCTGGGGCGGCGCCGTACGAGTGGGCCGGCGGTCAGGGCGGGGCTGAGGTCACGGCTCACCGCCGCGGTCACGCCGGGGATGCGACAGGCCGTGCCCACGACGGCCCGGCGGAACGCCGCACCGCGGTCCTGTCCGCCGGTCATGGCCCAGCCGACGGCGACCGCGACGCGGATCACATGGCGGGCGTGCGGCTTGCGCTCGCGTTCGTAGGTGTCCAGCAGCCCCTCGGGTGCGCCCTGTTGGAGGACGCGGGCGAGTTTCCAGGTGAGGTTGTGGGCGTCGCGCAGGCCCGCGCACAGACCCTGCCCGACGAAGGGCGGGGTGAGGTGGGCGGCGTCGCCCAGCAGGAAGACACGCCCCCTGCGCCACCGGTCGGCGAGACGGGCCCGGAAGGTGTACTGCGCCTGCCGGATCACCTCGAAGTCGTCGCCCGCCGAGGCGGCGGAGGACGGCAGGTCCACCCAGGGGGCGACCAGCTCGCGCAGGCGCTCCCATCCGTCCGGGCCGTCCAGGTTCTGGTCGTCGGCCAGCCGGAACTCCCAGCGGTAGCGGTCCTCGCCGACGCGCATGAAGGTGGCCGGCCGGGTGGGGCAGCAGATCTGCTCGGCCCCTTCCCAGGTGCGCACCGGGCGGCTGGTGCGCACGTCGATGACGCGCCAGCTCTCCTCGAAGTGCAGGTCCTCCCACACGGCGCCGATGGCGTCACGGGTGACACTGCCCGCACCGTCGCAGCCGAGGACGGCATCGGCCCACAGGTGCTCCTCCTCGTCGCTGCCGTCGCGGCGGAAGGTGACCCGGACCGGACCCGTCGGATCGTTCGGTCCGTCGGTGTTCTGCGTGGCGGACTGGGTGACGGACACGACCTCCACCCCGCCCCACAGCTCGCACTCCGGGCGGCGCGCCAGGGCGTCACGCAGCAGGCGTTCCAGCTCGGGCTGGTCGAACATGCTGGTCTGCGGGAAGCCGTGGTGTCCGTGCAGGGACCGCGGGAATTCGGTGATCACGCGGCGCCGGGCGTCCAGCAGCCGCAGCCCGGGCGCCGGGCGGGCGAGGGCGGCGAACTCCTCGTGCACACCGACGCTCTGCAGGATCCGGCGGATCTCGTCGTCCACGACGACGGCGCGCGGCAGAGGGTAGATGTCCCGGTGGCGTTCGAGGAGCAAGCTGCGCACGCCGTGCCGGGCGAGCAGAAGGGCGGCCATGACCCCGACGGGTCCCGCACCGATGATCACCACCGGTCTCCGGGATGCGGCCTTCATGCTGCGTCCGTAACGGGGGTCCGCTGCTCGCCGAGGTCGATCCGCCCGTCCGGGGTGGCGATCGTGGCCGTGATGAGGTCACCGTTGCGCAGGTAACGCGGGTTCTTGGCCTGACCCTTGAAGAACGCCTTCCACTTCAGAGCGGGCGGCAGCAGCGCACCGATCTTCTCGGCCAGCTTGGGCGGGGCCTTCAGGGCCGTGCCGCCGGGAGTGCCGGTCAGCAGCAGGTCGCCCGGGTCGAGGGTCTGGAAGCGGGCGAGCAGGGTGAGCGCCTGTGCGGGCCGCACGATCATGTCGGCCAGCGTGCGGTCCTGGCGCGACACGCCGTTGACCGACAGCCGCAGCCGCAGGTTCAGCAGCAGGGCGAAGTCCTCGGGCTCCAGCAGGGCCAGGTAGGGCCCCGTCGGCGTGAAGGTCGGATAGGACTTGCTCTCGTAGAACTGGGTCTTGGTCAGCTGGACGTCGCGGGCGCTGACGTCGTTGGTCAGGACAACGCCGGCCACGTAGCGCGGCAGGTCCTGCTCCTCGACGACGGTGCCCACGGGCAGGGTCTCGCCCATGACAAGGCCGAGTTCCACCTCGTAGTCGAGGAACTTCACGTGCGCGGGACGGATGACCGTGTCATGGGGGCCGCTGACCGAGCCGGACGCCTTGCGGAAGAAGGTGGGCGGGATGTCGCCGGTGAAGCCCGAATCCTTGGCGTGGCTGCGGTAGTTGACCATCTGGGCGACCACCCGGCACGGGGTGGTGACCGGAGGCAGCGCCACCAGGTCGGCGACGGGCGTGCCGCTCTCGGCGGAGGCTGCGGCCTCGCGGACCGCGTCCCGGTCGGCGAGCAGTTCGGCGGTGGTGACGGCCTTGGTCTCGACGCGGACGGCGCGTTCGTCCCGGACGACCCACCAGCCGTCGGTGGTGCGTAGAACGTTGGTGCTCATGAGCTCATCGCTTTCATCAGGCCCAGCAGGCGTGCGGGGTCGAGTTCGTTGTCGCCACGCAGGGCCGTCATGACCTCGCGCAGCTTGGCGGGGGACGGGTTGGCGCCCAGGAAGTCGCGGGTGACCGGCGGGCCCCACTGGGCCAGGCCGCTCGCCGACATCGGCGCCCAGCCGGGCTCCAGGTCGCAGGAGAACAGGTCGCCGTCGGCGAAGTGCTCCAGCATGAAGTGGTCGGGGTCGCGCCAGTAGTCGAACAGCTGGCTGCCCTGGATGTGCCGGCCGATCCCCCAGCTGCGCTGGTAGCCGCGCTCACCCAGGTACTCCCCACCGGCGGCGATCGCGTCGAGGTCGGTGACCTGGTAGGCCGAGTGGACGTAGCCGGTTCCGGGCCCCAGGTGCAGGGCCAGCGTGTGGTGATCGACGGCCACGCTCCCCTGGTCGCACCGGATGAACGCCATCGTCGGCCCGCGCCCGCGCTGCCCGTCCAGGAACAGGAAGTCGGACACGATCATCCCGAGGGTGTCCAGGTACCAGTCCAGGGTGCGGGCGAACACCCGTGTCTCCAGCACCACATGGCCCAGACGCTGGATGCGGGACGGTTCACGGGGCGGACGCTGGGTGGCGTTCGTACGACGGTGATCGGTACCGAAGTTGAGGATCAGCGGCTCCTGCTCGGGCAGGGCGGGCAGCTGCTCGGCGCAGTGCACGACCCGGACCGGCAGGCCCGAGGGATCGAGCAGGGCGACCGATTGCCCACCGCCCGGTACGCCGATGTCCCGGACGGTACTGCCGGTGGCGCGGGCCAGCCGGTCCAGGTCGGCCCGCTCGGCCGCGCGGAACGCCGGCCCGATGAACCGGGACGCACGCCCCCGCCGGATGACCATGCAGGGTGAGCCCGCGAACGTGCCGCGCAGCCACAGCTCCCCCTCGGTGCGGGCGGCGATCGCGAACCCGAAGTCACGCGCGAAGACCTCAGCCCGGTCCAGGTCCGGCTTCTCGAACTCGAGCCAGGCCAGATCCGCCGCCTTGATCACGGGATTCCGGGAACGTCCGGAGTGCTCTCCGCGCAGGGAGCCCTGCTCACTGTGGAGGTCTTGGTGGGGCGTCTGGGGAGCGGCCCTGTCAACGGGGGTGTGGGACATGGTGTCCTCCAAGCAACACTGCTGTAATGAGGAAATCATCAACTTTGGCGTTACCCATCGTCAATAGGGTGGACCCAAATAATTGATGATCTCATCAGTAATGGCAGACTGATCGTGACGGTTGTTACACTCGCCGTATGCCGACGTCAGCCCCGCCCAAGAACCGCTTCGAGCGGCGCCGCGCCGAGACCCGTCAGGCGCTCGTCCGTGCGGCCCGGCAGATCCTCGCGGAGACCGGGGACACGAGCGCCAGCATCCAGGCCATCGCCGAGCGCGCGGACGTCGGTTTCGGCTCCTTCTACAACCACTTCGAGTCCAAGACGGAGCTGTTCGACGCCGCGGTGACAGACGCCCTGGACGAGTTCGGGCAGGTCATTGACGAGCGCGTACAAGGAATCGACGACCCGGCCGAGCTCGTCGCCGCGGGCTTCCGGCTCACCGCCCGCATGGCCGACTCCCACCCTGAACTCATGCGGATCCTGCGTGACCGCGGTCTGGCCCAGATCCACACCGACCGGGGCCTCGCCCCTCGAGCCCTGCGCGACCTGGAGATCGGCATCGCCTCGGGCCGCTTCACCTGCAGCAACCCGACCACCGCCCTGTCCGCCCTCGGCGGCACCCTGCTGTCCCTCGTGGCGCTGCGGCTGGCCCGCCCCGACCTCGACGGGGACGAGGCCGCCTCCGACCTGGCCGAGATGGTCCTGCGCATGCTCGGCGTCCCGCCGGACGACGCCCACCAGGTGACCCGGCGGCCGCTGCCCGACCTTGGTTGACCCGAGCACCGGCTGCGCCAGGCCCCGTGGACACCGGAAAGCCGTAGGCGTCACCCCGTCCGCCGTGGGCGCGCGGACCCTTGCCTCGACCACGACCAGCCGGTGAGAGCGGGCCCCTCCCGGACACCGCGCAGCCAGATGCGGAAAGTTGAGGCTTCGCGGTCCACCAGGACGGCGTAACGTCGTCAGCGTGGACTTCACCGCGGACAGTCTTCTGTCCCGTGCCGCGCATGAACTCAGCCCGCGAGCGGACGAGCTGATCCACGACGTAGAGCAATGTCTGCGGCGCGAGGTCCCCGAACTGTGGGACGAACCGGACATCGCACAGATGACGGCGGAGAACGTCGCCGAGCACGTCGCCGCCCTGCTTTCCGGCATCGAGCACGGCATCGAGCCAAGGCGGATCGATCCGCCGGCCGCCGACGCAGAGCGCGCGCGTCGGCTGGCTCAGCGCGGGAAGCCGGTCACAGCGATGCTGCGCGCCTTCCGGCTCGCGCAGGGCCTCGTCCTCGACCGGCTGCTCGAAGAGCTGCCCCGGCTCACCAGCGATGCCGAGCCGATCAACGCGGCGACACGCGAGCTGATCGCACTGGCGACCGAGTACATGGACCGCATATCGGAGACGGGCGTCCTGGCCTTCCAGGAGGAGCGGGATCGCCGGGTGCAGTGGCGGCTGTCGGTGGTGAACGAGGCGAGCGTACGCGTCGGAACGACGCTGGACATCGCGCGCACCGCCCAGGAGTTGGCGGACCTGGCCATCGAGCACTTCGCCGACGCCGTCACCGTCGACCTCCTCGACACGTCTTCCGGAGACGAGCCTCCTGCGAAGGGCACACTCGTGGTCCGCCGGGTCGCCCAGCAGTCGGTGATGGACGGTTCTCCCGAGACTGCCACCCTGGAAGCGATCTACGGGGAATCGTCGGTTCCGCCGCAGCAGCTCCACAGGTATCCGGACGGATCACTACCGGCTCGCGCCCTGGCCACCGGCCGGCCCTCACGGCACCACCTCGGCCCGTCCGCGTCCATGCTGCTGGTATCGCTGTGCGCCCGTGGCACCACGCTGGGTGTCGCTCAGTTCTTCCGTCACCACAAGCCCGACGCGTACGGGGACGAGGACCTGCTCCTCGCCCAGGAGATCGCGGCCAGGGCGGCGGTGGCCATCGACAACGCCCGCCGATACACACACGCGCGCGCCACCGCCCTCGCCCTCCAGCGCAGTCTGCTCCCGCGCAGTACACCCGCGCAGTCCGCCGTGGAGGTCGCCTGCCGCTACCTGCCTGCTGCCGCCCAACTCGGCGTGGGCGGCGACTGGTACGACGTCATCCCGCTGTCCGGTGCCCGGGTCGCCCTCGTGGTGGGCGACGTGGTCGGCCACGGCATCCACGCCGCCGCCACCATGGGACGGCTGCGGACCGCCGTGCGCACCCTCGCCGACATCGACCTGCCGCCCGACGAACTCCTCACCCACCTGGACGACGTCGTCATCCGCCTGTCCGCCGAAGTCTCTTCCGAAGTCTCTGCCCAAGCGGACACCGAATCCGCGGGGGACATCGGGGCCACCTGCCTGTACGCCGTATACGATCCCGTCGCCGGCCGCTGCACCCTCGCCCGCGCGGGCCACGTGCTGCCCGTCGTGGTGACCCGGGACGGAACCGCCGACATCCTCGAGCTGCCCGCCGGCCCGCCACTCGGCCTGGGCGGCCTGCCGTTCGAGGCGGCGGAGATCGACCTGCCCGAGGGCAGCCTCATCGCCCTCTACACCGACGGCCTGATCGAGGCCCTCGACCACGACATCGAGGCGGGCCTCACCCGGCTGTGCCACGCCCTCGCGCAGTCCTCCGCCTCCCTCGAGGCGACCTGCGACACCGTCCTCGAAGCCCTGCTGCCCGCAGACCGACCGCACGACGACGTGGCACTTCTCCTGGCACGCACCCACACCCTCGGGGACCGTCAGGTCGCCACTTGGGACGTGGGTGCCGACCCGGCCGAGGTCGCCCTGGCCAGAGCGAGCGTCTCCGAGCAGCTGACCACCTGGGGACTGGAGGAACTCGACTTCACCACCGAACTGGTCGTCAGCGAACTGGTCACCAATGCCATCCGCTACGGCCGGCCTCCCATCCAGCTGCGTCTCATCCACGATCGCACCCTCATGTGCGAGGTCGCGGATGCCGGCAGCACGACTCCGCACCTGCGCCGGGCCCGTGTCTTCGACGAGGGCGGGCGAGGTCTGTTCCTCGTCGCCCAACTCACCGAGCACTGGGGAACGCGCCATGCCCGACGTGGCAAGACGGTCTGGGCGGAGTGCGCCCTGGCCGCGCCGCAGCTCTTCTCGGACGCGGCAGCGCTGGACCTAGAGGGTATTCCTGGGGTCGTATGAGCACCATCTCGCCCGGCCCGCCGAGACGATCGCGAGGTTCTCGGTCCAGCGATCGCACCGGCCACCGCCTCCACGACGTTTCCTCCGACAGTTACGGCCTGCGGCACCAGCCCGGTCGCCTTGATGACCGTACTCACGGGTGGGGGGCGATGACGGCGCGTCCTTGGATCTTGCCGTCGTGCAGGAGCTGGTATGCCTCGTTGGCGCGTTCCAAGGGGAAGTGCTCGACCAGCATCTTGATCTTTTGCTGCTGGGCGAGGGTGATTACTTCCATCAGTTCGGGAAGGGAGCCCCAGTAGGGGGAGGCGACCGAGCACTCGTGCGGCGGGCTCGAGAAGTTGACGGGCAGGGCTCCGCCGGCGAGCCCGACGATGGTCAGGTGGCCAAGCACCCTGGCCACCTGAGCAGCCATCCGCAGAGTCGGGTCTATGCCGACCATGTCCAGCACGAGCTGAGCGCCCTGCTGCCCCGTCATGTCCTTGATGCGCGTGACCGCCTCCTCGCCCGAGAGCAGCACCTCGTCCGCGCCCATGCGCTTGGCGGTTTCCAGCTTGCCGGCATCGGTGTCCACGGCGACGACGGTCGCCGGGCTGAGCGCTCGCACCATCTGGATGGCCATCTGGCCCAGACCGCCCGCCCCGATCACCACCGCGGTCGAGCCCGGCCCCAGCAGGTGCACCGATCGCTTGACGGCGTGATAGCTGGTCAGCCCCGCGTCGCTGAGCGGGGCGGCCTGGCGGGGGTCGAGGGTGCCCAGCGGAATCAGGAATCGCGCCGCCGGGACCAGCAGGTACTCAGCCATTCCGCCATCGTGACCGCCTCCCAGGCCCCCGCCCTGACCACTGACCTTCTGGCAGTAGTTCTCCCTGCCCTCCCGGCAGTTGGCGCACACCCCACAGCCCCAGGGACCGTAGACCATCACAGGGTCCCCGGGCGCGAACCCGGTGACACCCGGTCCCAGCCTCTCCACCCATCCCGCATTCTCATGGCCGAGCGTGAAGGGCAGTTGCGTGGCGAACCCGGGTGGTGGTCCGGGTGCCTCCATGATGTGCAGATCTGAGTGGCACGCACCGGCACCCCCGACCTTCACCAGGACCTGCCCCGGCCCGGGCTCGGGCACCGGCACCTCCCGCAGCTCGGGCGGTTGCTGCCATCCGACTAGTTGAAAAGCCCGCATAGCGATCCTTCACGCATGCCGAGTCAGTCGCGGATCCCGTCGATGTCGACCAGGACGTGGCGCGGGCCGCGGAAAATCTGGTTGTGGCGGTACGGCGGTGGGTCCTCTACGAGCCGGGGGTTTTCCACCCGGCGGACGAACTCGCCGACCGCGACCTGGACTTCGAGCCGCGCGAGCGGAGCGCCGAAGCAGAAGTGGATGCCCTGGCTGAACCCGAGGTGCTGGTTGTCTCGGCGTTCGAGGTCAAGCTCGTCGGGGTTGGCGAACCGCTTCGGGTCGCGGTTCGCCGAGCCGTATGCCAGGAAGATCGGCGCGCCCTTCGGGATGGTGGTGCCTGCGATGTCGATGTCTTCCACGGCGGAGCGGGTGTGCCAGAACTGGACCGACGACTCGAAGCGCAGCAACTCCTCGACCCCGGGAACGATCAACTCGGGCCGGCGGCGCAGCTTCTCGAGCGCGTCGGGGTGCCGCAGCAGGGTGAGCACGCTGTGGGCGATGAGATTGACCGTGGTTTCATGCCCGGCGAAGATCAGGAGCAAGGCATTGCTCACGAGCACGCCCTTGGACATCCCTCCCTCCGCGCCGTCCTCGTGCACCATCGCCGAGAGCATGCCCGGGCCGGGCTGCTGGGCGTACCGGTCGAGCAACTCGGCTGCGAACTGCCCGAACTCCTCCACGGCCTGGCGCCCCCCGGCCAGTCGGCTCTGCATCTCCTCGGAGGCAGCCTCGGGGCCGAAATCCAAAGAGTCCAGGGCCGTCTCGATCCAGCCGTGGAAGCGTGACTCGTCTTCCAGTGGCACGCCCAGGACCTTGCAGATCACGCTCACCGGCAGGGGGTAGGCGAACTCGTCGACGGCATCGATCCGGGTCTTGCCCCGCATGTTGTCCAGAAGGCCGTCCACGATGCGGCGGATCTCGGGTTCCAGGTCGGAGATCAGGTGAGGGGAATGGGGCGGGCCGACGAAATGCGGCGTCATCATCCGGCGATCTCGATCGTGCTCGGGTGGATCCTGGGTGATGATGTTCGGCTCCAAAGAGATGACCGCCTCCGTGATCGGCTCGGCCTCCGCCGAGCCCTCGGCGGGGGCCGCAACCGGGACAGGGAGCTTCCTGGGATCCGAACTGACCCGGGGGTCGTGCAGCAGCGCGACGATCTCTTGGTAGGTACTGACGACGTAGGTGCCGTCCGGCTGCCGCGCCACCGGTGTCCTGCGGAGTTCCTCGTAGAACGGGTACGGATTGGCGCGGTTGGCGTAGCGGAGGGCCTGCTGCCAGGGGGTTTCCTCGACCACGAGGCTCCCCTCCTTCTTCCTGTCGATGCTGTCCGCTTGGACGCCCATCCGGCGGGCGCGTCAACGAGGGCGAGACCGGAACTCGGCCCTCCGCTCGCTCGGGTCGTGGCCGGTCAGGACGACGTCGGGGACCGCCGTCGGGACGCCGGGTTGCGGGAACTCGGCCGGGATCGGCTTCATGTCGGGGGGCTGGTCCCAGCCCGGCGGCGGAGGCGGGAACGGACCCGATTGCTCGATCAGCTTCCCGTAGTACTCCAGCCACTTGCCGTGATCGAAGGTGACGGCGGCGACGATGCGGCCCCGGCGACCGTAGGCGGCGGCGAAGTGGCGCTCCTTGACGGACCCCTGCGTGAAGACGATCTCGTCGCCGAAAGGCGGCACGCCGACGGACTTGATGTTGACGCCGAACTGACCGGACCAGAAGCCGGGCAGCAACAGATGCGGGCGATAGTGAGGCTCGAGGTTCACCATGTTGTGGGCCGCGACCTCGGCGCCGAGAACGGCATTGTCCCAGTGCTCCATCGCGAGGAACTGGTACTCGTACAGCACGTGGGGCGCGCGCGCCACGTCCCCTGCCACGTAGATGCTGTCGGTGATCACGCCGTTGACGTCGAAGGCGCGACCGCCGGCGTCGCAGCCGACGCCCCAGAAACCGGACGCCAGCCCGGCGCCCTCCAGCCATTCCACATTGCGGATCGACCCCAGCGAGGCCACCACCACGTCGGCGTCGATGGTGGTTCCGTCCGAGAGATGAGCACGCCGCACGTGTCCGCCGGAGTCGCCCTCCAGTGACGACACGCCCAGCCCGCAGCGCAGGTCCACGCCGTGGCCGCGCTGCATCTCCGCGGCGATCTCACCGATCACCCCGCCGAGCGCGCCGACCAGTGGCGCCGAGCCCCGCTCGACGACGGTCACCGGGAGATCGAGTTCCCGGCAGACGGAGGCCACCTCCGAGCCGATGAACCCGGCCCCGATGACCATGACCCGCGACGGCGGCGCGGCCAGCGCCTTTTGCAGCTGTGCGGCATCATCACGCGAGCGCAGCGTGTAGACCCCGTCCAGGGCGGCCTCGTCCGGGTTCGGCCACTGTCGCGCCCGGGTGCCCGTGGCGATGAGCAACCGGTCGTAGGGGATCTGCTCGCCGTCGGCCAGGCGCACCTGCTTCGCGGCCCGGTCCAACCCTGTGGCGGCCACCCCGAGCCGCCACTGCGCATTCACTTCTCGCAGGCGGGGCAGCTTGGTGTGGTCGGCCGGCACCCAGCCTTTGAGCACCTGCTTGGACAGCGGGGGACGGTCGTAGGGCTCGTACGGCTCGTCCCCGATGATGGTCAGAGACCCGGTGAAGCCCTCCTCACGCAGGGCTTCGGCGGCCCGCAGTCCGGCCAGGGACGCACCGACGATGACGATCCGGCCGCTGGCCCTGAACGCGCGCACCAGCTCTGCGACCGTTGCCGGCACGGTCATGACGTCGCGCTCCCCTCCGCGCCGTCCAAGCGGTCGATCACGATCGCCTGCACCGGACACGCCGCAGCGGCTCGCTCGACCTGCAGGCGCCGCTCGTCATCGGGGTTCGGCTCGTAGGTGAGCGCCTCCTGGCCAGTCAATCTGAAGTCCTTGTGCGCCAAGTACACGCATTGTGCGTATCCCTGGCACCGATTCAGGTCCACGGCGATCCGCATGGGCAGACTCCTTCCGATCTGCCGCCCAGCTGGACTGCCCACCCGTCGCCCCCGCCGACGCCACCGGCTGAGCACCCGTATGTTCCGATCTTCTTCGCCACGGCGGTACCTTCGCGGTGACGCTTACTGCCGGTGAGCGTCACGGTCCGAAGGTCGTACACATCCGATTGCGTCGGCATCAAGGCTTGCCCCGGCCGTTCCGCTCCTAAAAAAATGCTCGCCCCGTCTTCCGACGACCGCAAATCCGGTGTTACGGAAGACATCTCTCAGGGCAGCTGTCGTTCTTGATCACTGATCGGTTCGTGCAGGTCCGGGGGCTTCCGGCGTGCCTGCGCATGGCCGCTGATCACGCCTTGCACGCCCGGTCACCAATCCTCAAGGACCTCACGGTCGGGTGCCACTGATGGTCCCGGGCCAATGTTGTCGGGCAGCGAGCGGAGTACGGCCGTACGTTCTGTCATCTGCCGGCGCAGGAGTTGGTTCTCGACCGTCGCCTGGTGCAGGGCGCCGATGAGGGCTTCGACGTCGGCCTTGAGCCGGGCGATCTCCTTGGTGTCGGCAGCCCGTAGTTCCTTGAGGCGACAGATCTGCTTGCGCAGGCTTTGCTCGCTGTCCGGGCTGCCGCCCCGGGTGCGGACCTGGTCATAGAACTCGTTCTTCAGGTCGGTGTGCGGAAGGGAAGCGGACCACATCGGGCCCACCCGCGCGTCGTGGACAACGGACGACATCAAGCCCTGTACCGCAGGCCGCGATCAAGGCTGTGAAGGCGCCCGCACCGCTGTGGGCGCCCGCCGCTCCCGCGGACAGCTGCCAAAAGACGTGCCGACTTCGACCGCAGCCGACTGATCGTCAGGTGTTCAGGGCTCCGAGGAATTCCAGGAGCGCCGCATTCACCTCGCCGGGGCGTTCCTCGGCGATCCAGTGGCCACAGCCGGGCAGAATGTGCGCCGGTCCGACGGTCGGGTGGAGCGTAGGCAGGGTGGGGAGGAGTTGGTCCATCCCCGGGAACCCGTAGACCAGGTCCCGATCGCCGGTGATGTAGCGGCCAAGCATCTGGTACTGCGCGCCGTCCCATGGGGCGGTCAGCTGCCAATTGCGGTCGAAGTTGCGGTACCAGTTGAGGGCGCTGGTGAACCCGGCTTCGGTGAACTCCGTCGCGAGCGTGTCGATGTCGGCCTCGGTGAGCCAGGCGGGAAGTTCCTCGGGGTCCTCGAAGAGGTCCAGGAATCCCTTGCCCGGTGGGACGAGCGGCTCGACCGGCGGGTCGCTGTGCGGGTTGTCGCCGCAGAGGCCGTACATCACGCGACGGAAGGTGGCGTGCGGGTCCTTCGCGAGCTCGGCGTCCGCGACGCCGGGGGTCTGGAAGTAGTTCCAGTAGAACTGGCCGCCGAACAGCTCGCGCATCGCCTGCAGCGGAGGAACCGGACCGCGCTGCGGCGGCGGGACGCTGAGGCCCACGACCCCCCGGACGACGTCGGGCCGCATCAGCGCGGTGGACCAGGCGACCATGCCGCCCAGGTCGTGGCCGACGACCACGGCCTGCTGTGCGCCGAGTTCGCGGATCAGGCCGATGACGTCGCCGACGAGGTGCAGGATGGTGTATTCCTCAACCGCGGCAGGCCGGTCGCTGTGGGCGTAACCGCGCTGGTCAACGGCGACGACGTGGTATCCGGCCCCGGCCAGGGGCGTGAACTGGTGGCGCCAGTTGTACCAGCATTCGGGAAAGCCGTGGAGCAGGAGAACCAGGGGTCCTTCACCCTCCGCCGCGATGTGCAGCCGACGCCCTCCAACCGTGACGGTGCGGTGCTCGACCATGGTCACACCCTTCCAGGTGGGTTGGTCCGTAACCCACGCTACTCGCGGGTCACACCGACAGCCGAGTGATCGCCCGCCGTGGTCGCGGGGCCGTTGCTCAGTTCGACACGCACCGCCACGCTCGGCAGGCATCGCATTCCCACGATCAGGCGGTGACCCGGCCGGCAGCGGAAGGGCCGGCGCCGCCGCCGGCAGGTGCAGTCGCTGGTGCTCTCGGTGCCCAAGCGGCCCTACGGGGGCTCGCCGGGCACCACCCATTCATGGCACACCACCGAAGGGTGCGTCTGCCCTTCTCGTCCCCACCACACCCACCGGCCGCAGGCTGATGCCGGGCTCCAGGGCCCCGATTCGCACTTCTGGACCAAAGGCCGTAATAATGATAAAAATCTCATGTATGAGGCTTTTGTCCTACGGAGGAGCTCGTCCATGCCAGCAGTTCTGATCCACGGCGTCCCCGACACCCACCGTGTGTGGGACGGCGTGTGCCAGCACCTGAGCCGAAGTGACGTCGCGGCCTGGGACCTGCCCGGCTTCGGCGCACCGCGGCCGCAAGGCTTCGGCTCCACCAAAGAGGAGTACGTCGATTGGCTCATCGATCGGCTGGAGCAAGTCGGCGAGCCGGTGGACCTGGTCGGCCATGACTGGGGCTGCATTCTCACCGCGCGCGTCGCTTCGATACGGCCGGACCTGGTTCGTACGTGGGCCGGCAGTAGCGCTCCGGTCAGTGCTCAGTACGACTGGCATCCGCTGGCCAAGATCTGGCAGGACCCGGTCGAGGGGGACCGGTTCATGAACGAGCTTGACCCAGCGTCCTTCGCCAAGGACCTGAGCAAACTCGATGTTCCGGCTGACGTGGCCGAGGAAATGGTCCGTCGCGTGGACGGCTCGATGAGGGACAGCATCCTCAAGCTCTACCGCTCCGCCGTGACGGTGGGCGCGGAGTGGGAACCGGAACTGGCGAACGTGTCCGCGCCGTCCCTGGTCCTCTGGGGGACGCTCGACCCGGCCTGTCCGATCGCGTTCGCCGATGAACTCGGCCAAGCTGTGCGAGCGTCCCGGGTCGTCAAACTCGACTGCAGCCACTGGACGTTGATCCAGAAGCCGGCCGAGGTCGCCGCAGCCCTTGAGGCGCACTGGAATGCCTGAGGAGCTGTTGTCTTCCCGGCGTGATGAGCGCGTTTTCTCCGACGAGGCATGCGCGCGGTGATTCCGTGGGAGTGGTGGCCTGTCGTGTCATCGATCCCGGGGCAGGTGGCGTGATGTCGTTGGCCAGCGGACTGCCGGAACAGCACGAACTCACCGCGCGCCGTCGAGCCGAGGGGCTGCGTGGGAACCCGGCCGCATCCGAGCCGAGTTGGACGCGGCCGAGCGGGCCTCGTTGACGTGCCGGGCTCGTCGGCGTCGCCCGCCCCTCATGCCGGGCGCCATCCACCAGCCTTCGAGGATGGCGGCCGCAGCCTGTACTGCTCACGAGCAACGTTCGCGATCAAGAAGATCTCGACTTCGTTGATTGCGTGTGGTGCCTCGGTGTTCCGTGACGGCCGTTCTCGGACACTGCGCAGGTCCCAGTCGGTGATCCAGTTCGCCACGCGGGGCGTCGGCTTCCGGTGCGACGCCCGGGTTCCTGCGCCGCGTCGCCGCCACCATGAGCGAGAGGTGAGCCTCTCCCCTTACTGGCGACGCCCCCATCGATTTTCCATACAGCGTATGGCATTACGGAAGGGAGGTTTCGTACACTGTACGGAATCTGAGGGAGTTGCCTCATCGGCAACCTCTCTCGCGCCCGGTGGCGCTGTGCAGAGCCGGCTGACGCTCATGAAGGAGAGCGTTCCGCGCCGCTGCATCGAACAATCGCCCCGCCGCCGGTGTCGAGGCCAATGACCACCGCTGGGGCGGCGACGAGGACCGTGACCGTGACCATGACCGCCGGGACGGTCACAACGACGACCGCCGGGACCGCGACAAGGCGAGCCACCACCACGACAGGTAGAGCTCCGGTCGCTGCTCTGTTCAGGCCTCCTTGACAGGCCCTTCCGATGGCCCTCCCGGTATGACTCGAGGCAGCAGGAGTAAAGACCAATGAAGTCGTTGAGAACCGTGATTCAGGGGCTGTATGTGCAACTTGTCGTTGCGCATGAGATGTCCTTGCCTGTAAGCATGAGGCTGCGGTACGAGCCCCGTGACCCCTATGTCATCCATGCCGCATTCACCGCTGTCGACAGCGACGAGACGGTGGAATGGATCATTGGACGAGATCTTCTGATCGACGGGCTGGAAGGCCCCGCCGGCGAGGGGGACATACGCATATGGCCCGCCGACGGGCCTGACCGCTGCGACTCGTACATCCTTCTCAACCCGCCAGCTGGTGCGGCCTTGCTCCAAGCCCGGACGCACGAAATCAAGACGTTCCTGCAGGGAACGGAGACCCTAGTGCCCAGGGGAGCCGAGCTCGGGCACATCGACTTGGACGCTTCGCTGGCGCACTTCCTCGCCGAAGGATGAAGTCGGCCCAGCTGCCACTCATCAAGAGGCCGGGTCGCTCGAGGACCCCGCCTCACCGAGCCCTGATAGCGTGCCCACCCTGAGGTGAATTTGTGCTTTTCGTGATGGCCGTTGCTGATCAGAATGCGTCCTCATCGATTTCGGGTGCGGGCTTGCTGTCGATCTGCGCATTGCTCTTCACCATCGCCTCGTTCTGGTGGCTCAACGCCAGACAGGGGCGCCTGGAGTCGTGGGAGCCTCATTCCTTTGCGGCGATTGTCCACGGCTCCATGGTTCGCCTGCGGATTCCGCTCGTCCTTCATAACACCGGTGCCAAGCCGATAGTCGTGCAGGATCTCAGGCTGACCTTCCCTGATGAGCCCGCCTCTCATCTGCCACTCCTGTGGACGGCTTCACCATCCCGTCTCCAACCCGGGCCGGACGAGGAACCGGAGTTGCCGGCCGGATTCATCGTGGCCGGCAGAGAAGCGCAACGACTCTTCATCGAGTTCGAGGCACCGTTTCCCGGATTCGTTCCGGAGGCCCGTGACTACAAGGTCCGAATCCAAGTGAGGGTTGGCCACCGCAAGGGGTGGCGCTCGCTTCTGACGTTCACCTTGAGGACCACCAACATCATTCATCCCGACCGGTACACCGTCTGCCACAACGCGCCTCTCGAACTGACGAAGGAAGACGAGAAAAAGGCAGACGCTGCGCTCCTGGAGCTGTTGGAGGGGCAGGAGAAGAGCGCTTCCGCAAAGAGCGCGACCAAGCGGCGAGACTCTTGGAACGACGAGGGCAACGCCGATACGGACCTGTAGGTCGTGAGGATGGTGCTGAGCTCGGCCAAAGCGCACCGTGTCGGCACCCGCCCGCTGCCGCCGGAGCCGCCGATCCTGCCGGTTCGCCCTCAACAGGAGGGCGCCGCCGGGTCACGTCTGCCGCTGTCGTGCTTCGGTCGCTCGTCCAGCTGGGCGCGCTGGAACGTCTGGACGACGGCCGCTACGTCGTAGGGCTGCGGTTGCTCGAGACCGCTTCCCTGGCTCCGCGCGGTCACGGGCTGCGGTCCGTGGCTATGCCGTACATAGAGGACCTCTTCCACGTCACCCGTCAGCATGTGCTGCTCGCCGTCCGGGAGCAGGGAGAGGTGCCGCTCGTAGAGCGGCTTTCGGCGCGCGACGCGAGCCCCGTGCGATACCGGGTGGGAGGCCGCCTTCCACTTACCGCCACCGGCGTGGGCCTGGTGGTGCTCGCCTTCGCGCCGTCGGCCGTCCAGGACCACGCCATCGACAGCTATGAGCCCGGGGAGGGGGTCGGCCGGGCTCAAGGGTGATCACCGCTCCGGAGATGGGCCAGTTGGTCAGTGCGGGGCCTTGGACGCCGCCGGCCTCGCCCGAAATGAGGTCGATGCGGGCGCCGGCGCGCTGGGCTGACGGGCGGGCCCGGCGGCGTCCCTGGAGCAGTCGCCGGGCGAGCTTCCGATCCCCGGCTCAAGCTGGAAGCCTATGCCGCGCCCGGCGCGCTGATCCCCCGCCTCGGCACGGCACGCCTCGTCGAGGACCCGCCCCCGACCTGCAGAACGCCATGCTCCGTAAGCCGCGCCACCTGCCCGTCAACTGTGAGGCCTGTCGTGGGTCATGGCGTCGTCAGGATCGCACCAGAGATCGCGGCACCTTGATGCTCCGTGAGCGCAGCCATTCGCCGAGTGCTTTGGCCTGCGAGTCCAGCCGCAGTGTCGAGGTGGCGCCGGCCCCGAGCAGTCCTCGGACGAGGAAGTTGACCGCGCCCAGGTAGGGGAGTTCGTGGCGCGAGATCTCCAGTCCGCGTGTTTCGGGAAGAAGGCGCCGCAGTTCGTCGACGGTGAGGGTGGACCTGAGCCAGTCCCATGCCGCACGGTCGCGTACCCAGACGCCGAGATTCGCGTCGCCACCCTTGTCGCCGGAGCGGGCGTGCACGATCTCACCGAGTGGGGCGACGACGAGTTCGTCTGCCCGCGGCGCAGGCACGGATGGCGCGAGCGCCGGCTCGGCCTGCGGCATTACCTCGCCACCGGCTCCGTCCGGGTTGCCGGGGGCGATGATCTCGGTCGTGCCGTCGTAGTGGTGGACCGTGTGCTGGAGCATCCGCTGGTCGAGCAGTGCGGGCCAGTAGACACCGAATGCGGACCCCGGTTGCGGAGGGCCGAGGGAGTACAGCCCGGGGTAGCTCGACAGGGCCAGCTCGACCACGCGCGACGAGAAGACGCGCCCAGCGGCCAGCTGCGTCCCCTGCACGGTGATCCTGAGCAGCTCGGTTCCCGCGTTCTGGGTGTCGGGATCGGGCTGGGCCCGCCCGATGCGCTCGACGGCGACCGCGTCGAGCCCGTTGACGGCCTCGGCGTAGCGGTGGACGAATTGCTCCACGAGGGCGGCCTTCGCGTCGAGGTCCGTGCCGGTGAGCGCGAGGATCGCGCTGTTCGTCCAGCCTCCCACCCCTGTGATCGCGACCTTGGTCGTCCTGGACGGCGCCGTGCCTCGCACGCCGCGGATCCCGACGCGGTCCTCGCCGAGGTCTGTCAGCGTCGCGGTGTCCAGGTGGGCGGTCACGTCGGGGTTGAGATACGCGGGTTCACCGATCTCGTAGAGCAGTTGGGCGGTGACCGTGTCCTGGGTGACCACGCCGCCGGTGCCCGGGTTCTTGGTGATCACCGAGGAGCCGTCGCCGGCGATCTCGGCGATCGGGAACCCCGGCTCCACGAGGTCGGGGACGGAACGGAAGCCGGAGAA
Organism: Streptomyces sp. NPDC001530; assembly: GCF_042894545.1. Taxonomy (NCBI): domain Bacteria; kingdom Bacillati; phylum Actinomycetota; class Actinomycetes; order Kitasatosporales; family Streptomycetaceae; genus Streptomyces; species Streptomyces sp. NPDC001530. The sequence continues at coordinate 307,120 of NZ_JBIAVS010000003.1, read as the reverse complement.
GTTACCGCCGGTCGCCTGAGGCCCGCACTCGATGACGTGTCCGGCGGCGACCGCGCCGGCGAGGGCGTCGTGGTCGTCAGGCGTCCAACCCCACCACCAGGCGGCGGGACCGACGACCAGGGAGGCGTCGGTGACGCGGCCCGTGACGACGATGTCGGCGCCGTTGTGGAGGGCGCGCGCGATGCCGAAGCCGCCGAGGTAGGCGTTGGCCGTCAGCGGCTGGTGCGGCCAGTCCGACAGCTGCTGACCACTCGTCAGGTGCGGTAGACAATGGCCCGCTTGCCGCAGATCGCCGAGGCTGGCGAAGACGTCGTCGCCTTCGATGTGGGAGACCCGCAGGTCGTGACCGTGGCGTGCGATCAGTTCGCGCGTCGCGGCGGCCAGCCCGGCGGGGTTGAGTCCTCCGGCGTTGACGACGAGCCTGATCCTGTTGGCGACGAGGTGCTCGAGTGCCGCGTCGAGGTGCTGCAGGAAGGTGGTCGCAAAGCCCTTCGTGCTGTCCTTGGCGCGCGCCTTGCCGAGGATCAGCATCGTGACCTCGGCGAGGTAGTCACCCGTGAGGACGTCGATGCCGCCCGCTCGGGCCATGTCGGCCATGGCCGAGGCGCGGTCGCCGTAGAAGCCGGAGCAGTTCCCGACGCGGAGAGGGCGCTTGCCCCGTTCTGATGCTGACGTCATGCCAACTCTTCCGGTGTAGAGGAGCGAAGACCGCCGGCGTTCTCTCCTTCGGCCCTGCTGACCCGTATCGTCCCTTCGAACCCCACCTCGCCGGAGGGGTGTTCCTCGGCGAGCTCAAGGGTCATGCTGTCGCCCTCGATGTGGGTCACCCGCGCGGTGTAGGCCAGGTTGGCGGGTGCACAGACGGGCTTGCGCAGGCGGTAGGCGACCTTTGTCACGCGCCACTGGGGGCCGAGAGCCTCGGTGACACAGCGCAGGGCAAGCGCCGCTCGCAGGTGGGAGTGCACCACGAGACCGCCGTGGCCCTCCTCGCGTGCGTAGGACTCGTCGAAGTGGATGCGGTGGGGGTTCCAGGTGACGGCGCTGTAGCGGAACAGCTGAAAGGCCGTGGCCGTGTGCTTGAGCCGTGGGAGTGTGTCCCCGACCTGGTAGTTGATGGACACTACGACTCCTGCAAGGGGTTGCGCAGTACGACGGTGCGCCGGTTGCGGTTGAGGACGGCACCCTGGGCGGACGTGAACGTGTGGAGGGTCGTGACGAACACGCAGGTGCCGGCGCGGGTCTGCTTGGGAGTGACCGCCTCGAGGGTGGTTTCGAGCACCACCTCCGTCCCCGCGGTCACGGGAGTGACCAGCTCCATCTCCTCGCCGGCGCCCATGGCGCGCAGCCCGAGGTCGCCGTCACCGAGGGGTGTGTCACCGCCGAGGGGTGTCCCGTCGGGCTGAAGCTGGGCCTCGGGGGTGCCGATGCCCCACTCCACGATCGCGGCGAGCATGTTCGGTGGCGCCACGACATCCGCGTACCCGGCCGAACGTGCGGCCGCGGCGTCGTAGTGGACCGGGTCCGCGGCGCCGATGGTCAGTGCGTAACGGCCGATGCTCACCGCGTCCAGCGTGCCGAGGCTCCGGCGCGAGAGGACGGTTCCGGTCCGCGGGTGGGTCTGGTCGTAGTACTCCGCGAGCGGAGTACCGGGTTCAGGTGTGAACATGCCTGGGATCCTCATCATTGATCTGGGTGCCGGCTTCGCCGGCCGCATCCGCGTGGCCGGCAAGCTCCGCGAGAACGTCCCGCGTCGACTCGCCCAGCGGCGGGGCGGCCCGCAGCGGGCCCACCGGCGAGTCGCTGAGCCTCAGAGGGCATCCCGCCACCGGCACCCGGCCCCTGGCCGGGTGCTCGACGTACTGGATCATGCCGCGCTGGATCAGGTGCTCGTCGGAGTCGACCTCGCGGATCGACTTGACCGGCGCGCAGGGCACACCGGCGGCCTGCAGGTCCCGCACCAGCTCGGCACGCGTCCGGGTCCTGGTGCGGGAAGAGACCTGCTCGTCGACCGCGTCGATGTGGGCGACCCGGTCCTTCTGCGTGCGGAACCTGGGGTCGTCGATCAGCTCGGGCCGGCCCAGTGCGGTTGCCACGCCGTGCCAGTGCCGCTCGGCGATGCAGATGATCGCCAGCCATCCGTCGCTAGCCTCGTAGATGTTGTACGGCGCGATCGCCATGCCCGTATGCCGGTTCCCGGTGCGCTCGGGGAGCTCTCGGCCGGGGTTGTTGTGCAGGCCGCCCAGGCTGGATGCGAGCATCGGGTAGACGGTGTCGTGCATCGAGACCTCGACGATCTGCCCCCGTCCCGTGCGCTCGCGCTGGAACAGGGCCGCGCTGATCGCCCCGAACAGGTGGATGCCGCCGGAGAAGTCCACGAACGCGGCGCCGGCCTTGGTCGGCGGCCCGTCGGCCTCCCCGGTGGCCGAGGCGCTGCCGGACATCGCCTGCACGGTGATGTCCATGGCCGACATGTGTGCGTACGGGCCCGTGGACCCGTAGCCCTTGCCGGAGGCCACGACCAGACGCGGGTTGTGTTCGAGGAGCCGCGCCGGGCTGAGCTGGAGGCGCTCCATAGTGCCCGGCGCGTAGTTCTCGATGAACACGTCGGCGGTCTCGACCAGGTCGAGCAGCGCCTGGCGACCGGCGTCGGTCTTCAGGTCGAGCATCACACTCCGCTTGTGGGAGTTGAGCATCACGAACTCGTGGGACTCGATCGGTTCGTGCGAGCGGAAGCGCAGTGGCTCACCGCCGGGTGGCTCGACCTTGATGACGTCGGCGCCCAGTTGTGCGAACAGGAGCCCGCAGTAGGGGCCGTTGTAGATCTGGCCCAGTTCCAGGACCCGGATGCCGTCGAACGCCGGTCGCATGGCCGCTCCCCTGCCGATCAGGACTTGATCACGCCGGCGGCGCCGCCGTGGATGTAGCCGACCGGTCCCGTGCCCTGCGCCGCCGCCGCGGTCTCGGTCAGGTGCTGGAGGGTCACCGCGTCCATGACCGAGTGGAAGGTGCCGTCCTCGTTGAAGCTGACCTGCGCACCCTCGATCCAGGCCAGGGCAACGGTGTCCTCGGTGTTGTCCTCGGGGGTGTAGAAGGTGTGCACCGAGCCGCCGGGCTCGTACAGGTAGGAGCCCGCCGTCTGCGGCTGGTCGGGGTACTCGCGGTACAGCCAGCGGCCCTGGATCGTCCACACCTGAGCCGTACCGGTGTGGTAGTGGATCGGCAGCTCGACACCGGGTGCCAAGGTGGACAGGAAGACCCACTCTCCGCGCTCGGGGTCCAGGCGCAGCGTCTGGATGTGAATGCCTGGGCCGACAAGATCCTTGAACATCGGAATCTGATCGATGTTGACGGTCAGAAGCTCACCCTGCGGCAGAGAGACGAGCGGCAGCGGAGCGCGGCCGCCGTACGTGCTGATCACCGTGGGAGACACTGGTGCGTTCATGTTCGGGCCTTTCGGTGGGAGTGCCGACCTTCCGGACATGCGAGGTGGTGCGTAGGGATGCAAGGAGAGGCGTACGTATTTACGTACGATGAACCGGATTTCCGGATGGCTGGGACGCTACGGCGACCCACGCCTCCCTGACAAGACTTGTGCACGGACTTTTGGCGGACAGGACGGTGCTAGCATCGGCCGCATGCCTGTCCGCCCGCATCGCACGGTCGATCGAGTGATCGGGATCCTCGAAGCCGTGGCGCTGAGCCCGCGGGGAGTGACGCTGGCTGAGCTGGCAGCCGCCCTGGACGCGGCGAAGAGCTCCGTTCAGGAGCTGACCAACGGACTTCTCGCCCGCGGCTACCTCATCGAGGACGACCGCCGGTTCCACCTCGGACCAGGGCCCTTCATCCTCGCCGCTCGCGCGAACAAGCTGGCCGCGCTGTCACTCGATCACCAGTTCCTGGCCGAGCTCAGCGAGGTCCTCCGCTGCACCGTCCTCGTCGGGGTGCGCGTCGGCGACGCCCTCGTCTACGCCGACCATGCCGGGCAGGAGTCACCCAGCCTGACTTTCGTCGCGCGCACCCACTCCCGACGCCCCCTCTTCACGACCGCTGCCGGCAAGACTCTGCTCGCCAGCGTCCCCGACGAGGAGATGTACCGGCTCCTGGAGCTGGCCGGTGCGGAACAGGCAGGAGAGGTCCGGCAGTTCCTCGCCGAACTCCCCGAGATCCGCTCCCGCCGACTCGCCTTCAACCGCGGAGTCACGTTCAAGGACGCCTTTGCAGTGGCCACGCCCCTGCTGGCATCCGACGGCAGTCCGATAGCGGCGATCAGCGCCGCCGTCGACCCCGCAGAAGCGGATCGTCTCGACGACCTGGGCGAGGAGCTCAAGAAGGCAGTCGCCGTTCTCGGCCCCCGGTACGGGCTCAACCACGCCTGATCCCCCGCGCCGGCGGGCGACCCGGCTGTCGCCCTCCGGTGATGTCCAGCCGTCGCGGCAGCCGCCGCCCGCCTCAAGGGACCTTCACCAGCAGGAGGGCGGTGTCGTCGGCACGTTCTGGTGCTGGCCGGGCGCGGGCGAGAAATGTGTCGGCGATGTCGTCCAGCGGGCAGACGGCTTTGGAGAACACTGTCGCGAAGGGGTCGTCCTGCTCGGCGACTCCGCCTGGTGCATGACCCTGCACTTCGGGCAGGGTTCCGGCATGGGCATCGCGGGCGCCGAACTGCTGGCCCGGCTGCTCGCCGAACGCGACCACCTGCCCGCCGCCCTCGGCGTGTGGGAGCAACGGCTGCGCCCGTTCGTCACCCGCCACCGGAGGGAGCCCCACGCGTGCGGCACTTCTTCATGCCCGCCCGCCGCTTCGGGTACGCCGCCCGCCGCACCCTCATCCGCGCGGCCAACACCCCTGGCGGCCCGCGCTCACCAAGACCCTTGTGAACTGACCGTCCACACAAGACCGTGGGCGCCGGTGCTCCCTCAAGCACCGGCGCCCACTCACCCCTGCCCGAGGTGGTCTTGATGAACTTTTGGTTCAGCTACGGGTTCTGTTCAGGTGTCAGGGAACGAGGATGAGGCGGATCGGGTCGCCGAGCTTGTTCTCCAGCCGGTTGACCGCGTCGGCGGCCTCGGCGAGCGGGATGTGGTCGGTGATGGAGGGGGCCAGGTCGAGACGGCCGACCTCGGCCAGCCGGACCAGCTCGGTGACGGACTCGGGGGTGCCGCCGTAGTGGCCGCGCACCTGCTTGCCGAGGTAGTTGAAGGTCAGACCCTCGGTGATGGTGAGGGGCCTGGGGCTGATGCCGACCAGGATGAGGACTCCGCCCAGGCCGAGTGCGGCGGCGGCCTGCTCGCGGACGGCGGGCACGCCGGCGCAGTCGAAGGCGAAGTCCAGGCCCCGTCCGCCGGTGGCCGCGCGGACCTGGTCGGCGAAGTCGTCGGCGGCCGGGTCCAGGGCGACATCCGCACCGAAGGCCAGGGCACGCTCCCGGGCGCCGGGCAGCGGGTCGACGGCGATGATCGGCGCGGCGCCGGCCAGGCGGGCAACGCGGACGTTGTGGGCGCCGACACCGCCCACGCCCCAGATGCCGACGGACTGTGCGGGGCGCACCCCGGCGGTGGCGACGACGGCGGCGTAGGGGGTGGAGACCGCGTCGGGGATGATCGCGGCCTGGTCGAAGGGGAGGTTGTCCGGGATGGGGATGAGGGTGTCCTCGCGGGCGAGGGTGTACTGGGCCCAGCCGCCGTCGTAGTCGATGCCGGCGGTGAGCATCTGGGTGCAGGGGCGGCGGCGCACGCAGCCGGCGCACTGGCCGCAGGTCTTGCCGGCCTCCAGGGTGACGCGGGTGCCGACGGTCAGGCCGCGCTTGAGGTCGGGGCCGAGGGTGTGGATCACACCGGAGACCTCGTGGCCGACGGTGACCGTGTCGGAGGTGGCGAACAGCGGGACGAGGGAGCCGTCGAGCAGGTGGACGTCTGAGAGGCAGACGCCTGCGGCCTTGACCTCGATGAGGACCTCGCCCGGGCCGGGCACGGGGACAGGGACCTCCTCCACGGCGAACTTCTTGCTGTCCAGGTGGAAGCGTCCGGCGAGCATGGTGTCCATGGTGCTCTGCTTTCTGTGAGCGGCACTCCCGGCGGTTCGGGCCGATGGGTGCCGTGTGGTGCCTCGTGGGTGAGTGGTGGCCGGGAGGGGTGCGGGGTGTCAGGACCGCCGCACCCTCCCGGCGTCTGGGGGGATCAGGCGAAGACGTCCTGCTGGTAGCGCTCGTCCGCTTCCAGCTGGGCGAGCCACTGCTGGGCGGCCTCGTCGTCGCTGCCGGTGTGCTTGCGGTAGATGGCGGCGAGGGCCTCGCGCACGGCGGGTGCCATGCGGCGGCCGTCACCGCAGACGTAGATGTACGCGCCGGCCTGGATGGCCTGCCACACGGTGTCGGCGGCGCCTGCGATGGCGTCCTGGACGAACCGGGCCGGGTGTCCGGTCACCGCGGAGAAGGCGGTGTGCACCCGGGCGATCCCGGCCTGCTCCCAGTCCTGCATCTCCTGCCGGTAGAAGTAGTCGTGCTCAGGGTGGCGGCAGCCGACGAAGACCTGGGACAGACCCACCTGGGTGCCGTTCGCGTGCTGGTGGGCACGCTCCTCCAGGAAGCCGCGCAGCGGCGCGATGCCGGTGCCGGGGCCGATGAGGAGCAACGGCGTGGCGGGGTCGGCCGGCGGGGCGAAGGTCGGGGAGGGCACGCGCACGTAGCCGTAGAAGACGTCACCGGGATTGAGGCCTGCGATGTAGGAGGAGCAGGTGCCGCGGTACCGGCCGTCGCCGGACAGGGCCGGGCCTTCCAGCAGGCCGACGGTCAGGCGCACGTGCCGGGGGTTGGCCAGCGGGGAGGAGGAGATGGAGTAGAAGCGGGGGCGGATCGGGCCCAGCATGTCCAGGAAGACCGCCAGCGGCAGTTCGACCGCGGGGAAGCGCTCCAGCAGGTTGAGCACGGAGACGCGCTTGCCCAGGACTTCGGTCTGGTAGCGCTCCTCGGCCTCGGCGGTGTCGGCCGTGTAGGCCTCCAGCTGCGGCCGGGTCCACGGGCACTCGGTGTGCCCGGCCAGCGTCTGTATCTGGGATCGCGTGGCCACGTCCTGCAGCTCGACGAACTCGGTGAACAGCAGGCCCGCGGTGACGGGAGTGCCCACCGGGAGGTGCGTGCGGCCACCGGCGGGCTGGTCCAGGCGCAGGACCTGGTCGCGGTCGACGCCGAGCCGCGCGAGGGCGCGGTTGACCAGCGCGGGCTCGTTCTTGGCGAAGACGGCCAGGTGGTTGCCGGTGTCATAGGTGACACCGTCGGGGAGTTCGATGGTGATGGACTTCGCGGCCGGGCGCGGCGGCTCGATGCTGAAGTCCCACAGCCCGGTCGCGTCGCTGACCAGCTCCTCGTTGGCGACCACGGTGAGGGGGTAGGCCTGCTCGGAGACGATCGCGGGACGCACCTCCGCCTCGGTCAGCAGCTGCACCTCGAAGCGCGGCCCGGTGGTTTCGGAGGTGTCGGCGGCGTACTCCTCGGCCAGGGTGGTCCACAGGGTGTCCATCCAGCGGGTGGCCATGCCGTCGAAGTCACCGGCGGCGTCCGCGATGCCGCGCTCGATGACGCGGGTGGCGCCGGCGGCCAGCAGGCCTGCCTCGATCCGCTTGGGGAAGGCCTGGTAGGTGGCCACCCACTGGGTGTTGCCGGCACCCAGCAGCGCGAACCGCACGTTGGACAGCGAGCCCTCCGGGAGTCCGGCGGCGAGCAGGTCGTCGAAACGCTGCGAGTTGTCCGGGGCCTTGCCGTTGTAGCTGGAAGCCACGACGACGAGCAGGCCCTCGGTGGGCAGGTTGTCACCCAGCTCGTCCAGGCCGACCAAGGTGGTGCCGAATCCGGAGCGCTCACCGCGGTCGGCGATGGTGCGCGCCAGGTCCTCGCACGAGCCCAGGCTGGAGCCGTAGGCGACGGTCAGGTTCACCCCGACACCGCTGACCGCGGCCTGCGCCCGCGTGTCGTCGGTCTGCAGGTCCACTGCGCCGAACACGGTCCGCTCGTGCTCCTGACGGGCCCGCACGTTCAGTTCGAAGCCGCCGGGCTTGCGCGTCAGCGCTTCCTTGACGTCCATCTTGTAGTCGTCAGTGTCGGAGAACTTGAACTTCTGCAGCACCAGCGCGAGGGCCAGACGGGCCTCGGTGAGCGCGAACTGCCGGCCGATGCAGGCACGCACGCCGTTGCCGAACGGCTTGTAGGCGTGCGGGTGGTGGTTGACCCGGTTCTCCGGCAGCCACCGGTTGATGTCGAACTCCTCCGGCCGGTCCCACGCCTTGGGGTGGGTGTGCAGCGGACCCTCAAGGATGTTGACCCGCGCGCCCTTCTTCAGCCCGTAGCAGCCGCCGATGACGGTGTCCTCCAGCGGGGACTTGCCGATCATCGGGATGGGAGCCCACAGGCGCAGGGTCTCCTCCAGGATCCGCGGGATCACGTCCATCTGCATGACCGTGTCGTAGTCCGGGACCGTGTCACCCGGCAGCAGCCGGTCCACTTCGGCGTAGGCCTGGGCCAGGATGTGCGGGTTGCGCATCAGCGAGTACGTGGCGAACGACAGCAGACCACTGGTGGTCTCGTGACCGGCGATCAGGAACGTCACCACCTGGTCACGGACGTTGTCGTCCTCCAGCCCCTTGCCGGTCTCCGGGTCCGTGGCCTCCAGCATCAGGCCCAGCAGGTCGTCCTCACCCGTGCCGTTCCCCTCACGGCGCTCCTTGATCACACTCTCGACCAGGTCCCGCATCAGCCGGATGTTCGCGCGGTACTTCTTGTCATCGGCCTTGCGCATCTTGGTCATCATCGGCAGCTCCTGCGAGCGCCGCAGCGACTCAACCAGCGCCTCCAGCAGCGCCTTGAGGAAGGGGTGCAGATCCTCCTTGGCGAAGGAGTCGAACCGGTAACCGAACCCCGACAGGGCGATGGTGTCCAGCGTCAGCCGGGTGTAGTCGTCGGTGATGTTGACCGGCCGGCCCTCCTTACGCTCCCACTTGCCCACCAGGTTCTGGGCGATCTCCAGCATCTGCCCGAAGTAGCCCTTCATCGCCCGCTGGCTGAAGGCCGGGAGGAGGACTCGGTGCGCCATGCCCCATTCCTCTTCGTGCTGGTGGGCCGTGAACAGGCCGGCTCCCGTGTAGTCCCGGACATGGGCCAGCGGCGTCTTGTCGATCTGCTTGAAGAACCGCGTCTCGTCGCAGACCTCGGCCACCAGGTCCGGGTCCCAGACGAAGACCTGCTCGATGCCGGCGATCTCCATGCCGTAGAGCCCCTCGGGGAACTGCTTGGACAGCTTGCCGAAGTACTCCACCGGGTTGGTGCTGGGGATCTGCGGCGTGTGGCCGAAGAGCGGGACACCCCGCGGAGACCGGATGGGCCGCAGGTCGGTCTCGGGCTGTGTGGTCATGACTGGCTCCTCCAAGGGGAAAGGCGGGCAGGGCGCCATTCGGTGTGGCGGGGCGCCGGTACGGCAGCACCCGGTTTCCATACGCTGTATGCCTACAGTGGTACCATACGACGTATGGAAACTCAATCGGCAGACCTGGGGTCGAGAAACGGGAATGTTCGGCTCATCAGGGACGGCGTCGCTCGCGCAGCGGGTTCACATCAAGATCAGGCGCTTCCGAACGCGCTCCCGGCTGGAGGAGGCGAGAGGCGAGGCCGGTCGTCGTCAGCCGGCGGCTTGACCGGGCCTCTCCTGGTGGGTGCGACCCGTGGAGGACATCTACGGTCCGCGACGGCGGCCGCGGCGACATCCCGGTGAGCAGCCAATCCCCCTGCCTGCCAGTACGCATCGCGGCGGTCGGATCTGCACCATGCGCGTTGGCGGCTGACGGCAGCACCGGAGAAGCAGGCGCGCGTGCCGCCTCGCGGCGGCGCCTCTCATCTCTACGCCGCGCTCGATCGGTCCGGCATCACCGTGAGAGCGGGCAAGCCGGGTTCGCCAGGGTCCCCTCGGCAGCACATACCTGCGATCTGCTGCCGCAGACGAGCACACCAGGGAAGGGGGGCGGCCGACACGCCTTGCCTGGTTCTATGCCTGCACGCGTTTAGGCGGCAGTGCGCTGAAGCCGCTGCTCGAGCGCCTTGCCGCACTCCTCGAGCACGGCTTCCAGTCGTGCCTTTTCCTGTTCAAGGCGCGCCTTGGCGGCCTCGCCAAGGCCACCAGTCCGGGACTGTCCACCGCCCGCCGCCAGTCGGCGCAGCCCACCAGGCGCACAGCATCGCAACCAGCCCCACTTCCGCGAAGCCGGGATGAACGGAGGGCTGAAAACGATGCCGCTATCCTCCGCATTACTGCCGACACTGCTACCATACACTGTATGGCTAATGAACGGAAGCCCCCTCGGGGCACGAGAAAGAGGGACGTACCGCTCACCAAGGACGGCATCTACGCCATGGCGTTGCAGCTCATCGACGCCGACGGGGTCGAGGCGCTCACCATGCGCAAACTCGCGACCGCGCTCGATGCGAACCCGATGTCGCTGTACCACCACGTGCCGAACAAGGACGCCGTGCTGCGCGGCGTGGCCCACCGGGTCGGTTCGCAGTTCAGCGCGGAGGAGCGGGGAGACATCCCCTGGCAGGACCGACTGCGTGAACTGGCCCGGGACTTCCGCGAACTGTCGCACCGTCACCCGAAACTGATGGGGTATTCCTTCACGCGCCCCGACTACGTGCAGCCGGAGGACCCCTTCTGGCAGGCACTGATCGACATCCTGGCCGCCGCGAAACTGCCCGAGGAGGAGATTCCGCGCGTCGCCGCGACCCTGGTCGGTGTGTTCACGGGTCTGCTGCTCGGCGAACTGAACGGGGCACTGCAGCGGTGGGCCACCCTGCCACCGGCACCGCCGGGCCCCGGCGGAGAAGACGCGCCCCCGCCCTCCAAGGACGTGATCGACACCATGTTCAACTCCGCGCTGGACGCCGCGGTCGCCGGAGTGGAGAACCATGTCGCACGAGCCCGCAAGAGGGTGTGACGAAAGCGGAACGGCTCCGGTGGGGCGGCACCAGGTCGGCCCGGCGGCGTCCCCGCCGGGCCGACCTGGTGCCGCCGCGACAGCGAAGGGCCATAGTGGAGGCAGGAGCACAGAGAGGCCGCTGCGATGTCCGGAGCGCCGACACAGCACACGTCAGCCCGGTACCTGCCGATCGCCGAGCACGGCCTGATCGGGGATCTGCGCACAGCGGCCCTGGTGGGTACCGACGGGACCATCGACTGGTACTGCTGCCCGTCCTTCGACTCCCCGAGCGTGTTCGCCGCCATCCTGGACGCGGACCTGGGCGGGGCGTTCGAACTGTCCGCGGCCGTGCCCGCCGGCACGAAACAGTTCTACTTCCCCGACACCAATGTACTGATCACCCGGTTCTTCACCGAGGACGGGCTCGGGGAGATCCAGGACTTCATGCCCGTGACGCACGCCGACGAGTCCGACCGCCACCGGCTGATCCGGCGGGTGGTGTGCGTCCGCGGGACGATCCCGTTCCGTGCCCGGGTGGCTCCCCGCTTCGGCTACGGCGCCCAACCGCACACCCTGCGGATGCTGGAGGGCGCCGCCCTGTTCGCTTCCGAGGCGCTGTCGCTGACGCTGGCCGCGACGGTGCCGCTGGAGTCCGACGGGAAGGACGTACGGACCGAGTTCACGCTGTCCCAGGGCGACACGGCGGTCTTCGCACTCGAGAGGGTCACCGACGAGACTCCGCCGCGCGGCTGCCCGCACGCCCAGGCCGAGCGGGAGTTCACCGCCACGGTCGCCTTCTGGCGGCGCTGGCTGCAGCAGTCCCGCTACCGCGGCCGCTGGCGGGAGATGGTGCACCGCTCCGCCCTCACCCTGAAACTGCTCACCTACGCCCCCACCGGTGCGATCGTGGCGGCCCCGACCACGAGCCTGCCCGAGCAGCTCGGCGGCGGCCGCAACTGGGACTACCGCTACACGTGGATACGCGACTCCGCGTTCGCCGTCTATGCGCTGCTCAGACTCGGCTTCGCCGAGGAGGCCGAGGCGTTCATGGGCTTTCTCACGCAGCACATCGACCGGCACGACGACGGACCGTCCGGGCCGCTGCAGATCATGTACGGCATCGACGGACGGGCCGAGCTGCCCGAACGCGAGCTGCCCCACCTCGAGGGCTACCGGGGCTCGGCGCCCGTGCGGGTCGGCAACGGCGCGGCCACCCAGCTGCAACTCGATATCTACGGCGCCCTGATCGACTCCGTGTACCTGTACGACAAGTGGTGCCGGCCCCTCTCCAGCGGCCACTGGCGCGCGGTGTGCGCCCTGGTGGACTGGGTCTGCGAGCACTGGGACCAGCCGGACGAGGGCGTGTGGGAGACCCGCGGCGGACGCAAGAAGTTCCTCTATTCCCGCCTCATGTGCTGGGTGGCCATCGAACGCGCCATCCGCATGGCCCTGCGCCGTAGCCTGCCCGCCGAACTCAACCACTGGGGTCCGGTCCGGGACCGGATCTACTGGCAGATCATGGACAAGGGCTGGTCGCCCACCCGGCAAGCCTTCGTCCAGCACGAGGAGGGCGACGTACTGGACGCGGCGGTGCTGATGATGCCGCTGACGAAGTTCGTCTCCCCCACCGATCCCGTCTGGCTGTCCACCCTCGATGCCCTCGGCAACGAACTCGTCTCCGACTCCCTGGTCTGGCGCTACGACCCAGAGGCCAGCCCCGACGGCCTCGAAGGCGACGAAGGCACGTTCTCCATCTGCTCCTTCTGGTACGTCGAGGCCCTCACCCGCGCCGGACGACTGGACGAAGCCCGCCTGGCCTTCGAGAAAATGCTCACCTACGCCAACCATGTCGGCCTGTACGCCGAGGAGATCAGCCACACCGGAGAGCAACTGGGCAACTTCCCCCAGGCATTCACCCACCTCGCCCTCATCAGCGCGGCCTTCAACCTCGACCGTGCCCTGGGCTGACGACCGACCGGCAGCGTTCCTCGATGAGTCGCCGTGCGAGCCTCCCGTTCCGCCCTCATGCGGGAAGAGGGGTCCCCGAGCCCGACCGGTTCGACCCGACCCGCCCGGACAACCAGCACCTTGGCTTCGGCAGCGGCTTCCACCTGTGCTTATAGCGGACCGCTCGCCCGCATCGAGGCCCATGCCTCACTCGGCGCGCTGATCCCCTACCGCGGCACGCACGCCTGGTCCAGGACTCGCCCCCCCAACCGGCAGAACGCCATGCTGCGCGGGCCGCGCCACCCTGCCCGCCCAACTGTGAGGCCGCGGGGACACAGGGCCCCTTCACGTCGCAGTGGGAAGGGGACGCCAGGAGACGTGGCGAGCCTCGTGCGGGGAAAGGCCGAGCATGTGCAGGAGCATCTCCGCCATGGTCTGCGCAGCCTGGTCCATGTCGGCCTCCGGCCGGTTGAACCACAGTTCCAGGAGCGCCAGCAGGCTGCCGTTGACCACCGTCAGGGCGATGACCGGGTCGGTGGCCCGTCATGTCCCAGTACCAGCTTCGTGTCTACACACTGCACATCCCCGAGGCGCTCGCCGCCTACCAGACCATCTGGGCCAAGCACATCCCCGGGCTGAACAAAAACAGCATGTCTGGGCTTTTGACCCTCACTGCTCTTTCGGGTCGAAACCGGCCGCCATGTCCGAGACGGGATTCCCCGGGGGCTCTCCTTCGCAGCGTGCGGCCGGTGGGCGGAGTTGACGGGGGATGCGTCCGGAGGCGCCCAAGGAGTTCTGCGGGGGCTGGCCGTCGCGCCCACCGGCGTGATCGGCTGTGAGCCGGCTTTCCATGCCGCTGATGATCGTGTCCAGCACCAGGCGGAACATCCGGTCCTCGCCAAGGCCCTCGCTCGTCGGCCCGCCCTCGCCGGAGGCGGGTGTGGTGGGCTGGAGGTTCGACCACCGGTGGAGCGCGCCGTTGAGCTCGGCGATCATCACGCCGATGACGACGGCGCACACGAGCGCCGCGAGCTGCGGGATCTCCGACTGCGGCACCCCTGCGGCGTCCAGGACGGCGGTGAGCGCGACCCAGAAGGGATCTTCGGGCTGGATGAAGTCCGGCTGGCTGAACGAGTAGGCCATGAGGTTGGGATGACGGTGTGCCAACGTCCGGAAATCCGTGGCAAGTAGGCGCATGCGCTCCTGCCAGGGAGCGTCCTCCAGTGTCACGGTGCGGAACCGGGCGCCGACCATTCTCGCCACGCCACGCAGCAATGCTTCCTTGTTCGGCACGTGGTGGTACAGCGACATTGGGTTCGCGTCCAGCGCGGCGGCGAGTTTGCGCATCGTGAGCGCCTCGACCCCGTCCGCGTCGATGAGTCGCAGGGCGGAGGTGCAGATCCCTGCCTCGGTCAGAGGCACATCCCTCTTCCGAGTACCTCTAGGGGTACGCTTCGCTCTTTCCATACGATGTACGTTATCAAGCCGTAGGTCAGCGAGGGGGATTCGCCGCCCGTGGTGGCGGTCACTCCTGCGGACCTACGTACGGCACCCGAACGGGCGGGACGGGCCGTGGTTTCTGTCCCTGGAGGTCGCCTGCGGCCCGTGGTCGGGCGGGCTCAGGCTGCGGCGCATGAGGAGGCACCCATCACATCCGGGAAGGCCCTCTCCATGCGGCCGCTGCAGATGCGCGGTGTGCTGCGGCTGGGCCGGGCGACCGATCTGTGGCCGACCTGGTGGTGTACACCGTCGGCGGATCCACGTGCGCGCTCTACGGGCACAGCCCGCCCTACGCCACCTCGCGCTCACCCTTGCCGCTGGTTCGCTCGCCTGGATGGTGTGCGTCGTCCGCGGTCTCGTACGGTCCCAGGAACCGGAGCGTCCGGCAGTTGCCAGGACCCTGGACGCTGCCGGACGGTCGGTCGCACTCCGGACGACGACCCTGTGCATGACTCGGCCGGCCGAGCTGCGGACGCGGCAGCAGCCTGGCGCACGGTGCCGCCGGTACGCGTTCACCCCCCGGTCGGCTGGGCCTCCATGTCACCGGGCGTCGGCCGCCCGTACCGACGGGCACTCAACCGGGTCTTCCGCAACTCCCCCCGACCTGGCCGATCTCGTCCATGCCCGCTGCCGTCCGGCGGGCGCCTTGGCGGAGTTGCGCGGCGTTCTGACACGAACGAGAACGTCGCCGCAGACTTCGAGCGGCTCGGTACCCGTCACCGCAAGGGTGAGTCGGCGGTGGGCGTCAGCACGGACTCGGCGACGCCGACGATCTGACTGATGTCGAAGCCCTCCATGTCCGCACGGAATTCGGGGCTGGACAGGTATGCCCCCAGCCGCTCCTGAACGTCGTCGGCGTCGCGGTAGGAAACGAGGGCGTACAGCTGGCGCTCCTCACTCCCGGGGACCGCAGGCACCGTCCAGACGCCGTGCGTGGCGATCCTGTGCTTGGCCATACCGGGAATGTGCTTGGCCCAGATGTTCTCGTAGGCGACGAGCGCCTCAGGGCTGCGCAGTGTGTAGACACGAAGCTGGTACTGGGACATGAACTCTCTTTCCTTCTCTTCTGTCGCCGGGTCAAAGGTCCCCAGCGGCACGGCGGTTGGGAGGCTTCTCTCAGCCTTTTGCGAACAGGTTCGCCAGTTCGAGCTCCCAGTCGATGTGCCCGGACTCGGTACCCCGTGGCACAAGCGCCTCCGTGTTCTCCAGGAAGGCCTTGACGTCCTGCACGGGAACCTCGAGCAAGGCGGTGCCCGCCGGAGACCCGAGGACGATGTACATCGCTTGGTCACCACGGCCGACGGCCGGCCAGACCTGGATGTCCCCACAGCCCGCGGAACCCGTCAGGCCATCGGCCAGAAGATCACGCCCCAGGACCCATTCGGCCGGCTCGTCGGTGTCGGTGAAAAAGGCGGCACGGACGACATAGGGATCAGTGGGCTCGTAGCGCAGGCTCATGCGCATGGACAGCGAGTAGGTGCGCGAGATGACAAGCTCTACGGCCACCCCCTGCATGACGGTCTTCAAAGACTCCATCGACTTTCACTCCTGCCTGGGCGGCGTTCAGCGACCGCTGATCTCATCCCGGCCGTCGTGGTGCCGGCCATAGATCTCGTCCCAGGAGTAGCCCAGTTCGAGCAGGTAGCCGACACCGTGGTCCCAGCGGTAGTCGCCGGCGTTGACACTGAAGGCCGGGCGTTGGACGTGCGCGGATGCAGAAGTCGCGGCCGAAGCGGTGCCCCCGGCGCCGAGAACGGCGACACCCGCGACCGCCACGGAGAAAGCGGTGACGGCAACGCGCCTCGTGAGCTTCTTCATGGTCTTTCCTTCCCGATTGTGCGATCTGCACCATCGGCTGCAGGCAGGCGATGTACGGCGCCTGGCGTGGTCCGAGCAAACTCTTCCATACGGCGTATGGAAGTGCTCTCCAAGGATTACCATACGACGTATGGAACTGTCGAGGCGGCGAAAATGGCCCGCACGGCCGGCAGCGGCATGAACAGCTCGACGTCCTCGCCGAGACCGCGACGGCCGCCTGGACGAAGTCCGCCTGGCCTTCGAGGAGATGCTCACCTGCATCGGCCATCTCGGGCTGTACACCGACGAGATCAACCACACCGGCGAGCAACTTGCCAGCTACTCCGGGGCGTTCATCCACCTTTCCCTCATCGGTGCGGCCTTCGGACTCGACCACGCCCTGGGCTGAGCCGTCGCCCTGGGCGGACGAGTTGCCCGGGATTTCCCTCGCTGGAGCCGTGGCATGCGGGCGCCTGGATCCGGCCCCATGCTGGAAACGAGGGGGTGCGACAACGGAGGGAGTGGTGGGGATGCAGACCGTTGTGGATCTCACGCGCTGCCAGGGCTATGCGCAGTGCGTCTTCCTCGCGCCGGAGGTGTTCCAGTTGCACGGGGAGGAGGGGTTGCTGTACGCCACGGCCGTCCCCGACGACCAGGTCGAGCGCGTGCGCCAGGCCGCGGCGGCGTGCCCCGTGCAGGCGATCCTCCTCGGTGAGGAGGTGAGCGCCGGTGCCCGGTGACCTCAAGGAGGGCCGCATCGTCATCGTCGGCGCGTCGCTGGCCGGGCTCAGGGCCGCGGAGGCGCTGCGCGAGGAGGGCTTCACCGGCTCACTGACCGTGGTCGGGGACGAGCCCCACCCGCCCTACGACCGACCGCCGCTGTCCAAGCAGGTGCTGCTCGGCCAGGCGACGGCGGACACCACCGGGCTGCCGATGCGCCAGGACCCGAACGCCGATTGGCGGCTGGGCGTGCGCGCCACCGGGGTGGATCTGCTCGCGAAACAGGTGCTGCTGGAGGACGGCGAGTCACTGCCGTACGACCGGCTGCTGATCGCCACCGGGACCCGCGCGCGGCCCTGGCCCAACCCGGAGGAATCCGCTCTGGACGGGGTGTTCACCCTGCGCACCCGCGAGGACGCCGGGGGACTGGCCCAGCGGCTGGCCGCCGGGCCAGAGCGCGTGCTGGTGATCGGCGGCGGCTTCACGGGCTCGGAGATCGCCTCGGCCTGCCGGGAACGGGGACTGGAGGTCACGGTCGCCGAACGCGGCCCCGCACCCCTGGTGGGCGCGCTCGGTGGCACCCTGTCGAAGCTCGCGGCCGTCATGCAGCGCAACCACGGCGTGGACCTGCGCACCGGGGTGACGCACCGCCTTGCGCGGGAACGGCAGCTTCACCGGTGCGGAGCTGTCCGACGGCAGCCGCGTCGACGCCGACGTCTGCGTCGTGGCACTGGGCGCGGTACGCAACGTCGAATGGCTGGCGGAGTCCGGGCTGGCGGCGGGCCCGCGTGGGATCGCCTGCGACGCCGGATGCCGGGCCTTCAACATGTACGGAATCGTCACCGACGACGTCTTCGTGGCCGGTGACGTCTCCCGCTTCCCGCACCCGCTGTTCGGGTACCAGATGCTCTCCCTGGAGCACTGGGGCAACGCGGTCGAGCAGGCCGAGGTTGCGGCTCACAACATGGTCAATCCGGGGCCCCTGCAGCGCCCGCACCTGGCCGTCCCGTCGTTCTGGTCGACCCAGTTCGGGCTCAACATCAAGTCGGTGGGCGTGCCCACCTACTCCGACCACGTGGTCATCGCCCAGGGCTCCCTGGAGGCGCGCCGTCTGGCAATGGTCTACGGCTACCAGGGGCGGGTCACCGCCGCGGTCACCGTCGACATGGCCAAGTCGCTCGACTACTACCGGCACCTCATCGAGACGGCTGCTCCGTTCCCGCCCCCGCCCGGCGCCCAGGACCGTGCGATCGCGGCCGACATCGCGATTCCGTCCGACGTGCCGGATCCGAGCGGGCTGTCCCACGGCCCCACCGTGGCGCTCACCGGTCACCTTCCCGATCGACGGCTGACGGTGGTGTAGCCCACGGACCGACCCACGTCCCGCCCAACCACGAGGAGCCACGATGGCCTCCGAGACCTTGCTGGCACGGATCACCGACTACGCGAGTCGCCCCAACCCCTACCCGCTGTACGCGGAACTCCGCGAGGCCGGTCCCGTGGTGCGGCAGGCAGACGGCAGCTACCTGGTCGGCACCTACCACGAGATCGCCGCTCTGCTCCACGACCCGCGGATGAGTGTCGACCCCCGCAACCGTGGCGAAGTGACACACAAGCTGCCGTTCCTGCGGCTCGACGACCCGGAGCACCACAGGCTGCGCACCCTCGCCATGCGGCCCTTCGGCCCGCCGCACAGCCCGGGCCGGGTCGACGCCATGCGCGGCGAGATCGACCGGATCAGCAAGGAACTGATGGAGTCCTTCGAGGCGGGCCGGCAGATCGACGTCGTCGACGATTTCGCCTACCCACTGCCCGTCACGGTGATCTGCCGCCTGCTCGGCGTACCGCGCGAGGACGAGCCGCTGTTCCGGGCCTGGTCCGACGCTCTGGTCGCAGCCGCCGACGTCAGGCCCGAGGAGGACACCACCGAGACGGACAAGGCGGGCGACCAGGCGCGCATCGAGATGGGCGGGTACCTGGTGAACCTCGCCGAACAGCGCCGTGGCAAGCCGAGCGACGACATGCTCTCCGCCTTCGTCAACGAACCGGACCCGGCCCTGCGGCTCACCCAGGAGGAACTCGCGGAAACCGCCGTGCTGCTCCTCATCGCGGGACACGAGACCACGGTCAACCTGATCACCAACGGGGTGCTCACCCTGCTGCGCCAACCCGAGCACCTGGACCAGCTGCGCCGTGACCCCGACCTGCTGCCGCGAGCGGTGGAGGAACTGCTGCGCTACGAACCACCGGTCCACATACGTGAGCGCCTCCCGCTCGCCGACATCGAGGTCGCCGGTACGCCGATCGCCCAAGGTACCCCCGTCGTTCTGGTGCTGGCTTCGGGCAACCGCGACCCCAGGCGGTTCCACGATCCCGACCGGTTCGACCCCACCCGCCCGGACAACGAGCACCTCGGCTTCGGCAGCGGCATCCACGTCTGCTACGGCGCACCCCTCGCCCGCATCGAAGCCCAGGCCGCACTGGGCGCACTGCTCCCCCACCTCGGCACGGCACGCCTGGCCCAGGACCCGCCCCCCTACCGCCAGAACGCCATGCTCCGCGGACCCCGCCACCTGGCCATCCAACTCTGAGGCTGCAGGGCGGCGACAGCAGGCGAGAGAGACCAGCCTTACGCAGGCTGCGGGAACCGGTGCGCAGTCGGCGCCAGTCGGCCGGTGCGCGACAGGATCCTGTTCACGCTGCAGCGGGAAGGGGCCGCCGGGCGAGGTCACGGGCCTCATCCGGGGAAAGGCCGAGCATGTGCAGGATCATCTCGGCCATTGTGCCTGCGGCCTGGTCGCTGTCGGCCTCGGGCTGGTTGCACCACAGCTCCAGGAGCGCCAGCAGGCTGCCGTTCAGCACGGTCAGGGCGATCACCGGGTCGACCACGGTGAACCGGCCTGCGGCCACGCCCTCCTCCACGTCGCGCTTCGCCCGCGGAGCCAGTCCGTCGCCGGCGCATATCCGACCGAGCTGGCTGTGGCACAGGATCTGCATGATCTCCGGGTATGACTCGGCCATGCGCGCGCTGAGCCGCACGCCCCCAGCCAGGCGCTCGGCGGGATCATCGACGCCGTGCAGGCGCTCGTCGACGGCTTGGGCGTACTCCTCGAGCGCATCGGCCACGGCCGCGTCGAACAGGTCCGGCTTGCCCGTGAAGTGGTTGTAGAAGGAGCCGAGGCCCACGTCCGCGCGATCCGCGATGGCATGGATGCTGGCGCTGATGCCGCCGGACTCGGCCAGGATCTGCCGCGCGGCGCGGACTAGTGCCTGGCGGGTCTCGGCGCGACGGCGTTCGAATCGGTTCCTGCGTGGGGCTGGCATCGGCATGCTCCATAAATAAGAGCAGCAGTTCTGATGAATTCATCATCGCACTGCCCGTCTCGACTGTCCACCCCGGCCCACCAGTCCCGACTCCGCGGTTGCGTGATGTGACAGCGTGCGGTCACATCTGGCGATTTGATCAGTTTCGGGGGACTTGACGATAAAGCGGTCGTATCTGACTATTTCATCAGAAGTGGACAAAGTCGTCCATCGGGCCGACGGCGCACATGCCGACGCTGTCGCACACCTCCGCACCGATGGGAAGAACCGGATGACGATCACCGACCACACGCCGCTCGCCGAACCGGTGAGCCCCCGAGAGATACCCGATGCGGCAATAGCGATGCTCGATGCGGAGGGGACCGTCGTGGGGTGGACGCACGCCGCCGAGCAGCTTGTCGGGTACTCGGCCCGGGAAGTGGTGGGCCGGTCCGCCGCACACGTGCTGCCGCCCGCCGAGGACGCCCCGAGTGCTTCAGCGTTCGCCGAGCGGTGCCGTGCCCAGGATGGCTGGTCCGGCACCGTGACGGTCCGCCACCGCGACGGCCACGCCATCAAAATGACGCTGCGGATCTCGCCGCTGTGGGGGCAGGACGACGGCACCCGGTGGCTGGTGTCCGTGACCGACATAGGCACCCTGTCCTCGGGGGCGTCCAACGGAGCTGTGCGGGAGTCTCTCCTGGCCCACGCACCGATCGGCATCGCCGTCTATGACCCGCAGCTGCGCTGTACCTGGGTCAACGACGTCATGGAGCGCCACCACGGCACTCCTCGTGAGCGATGGTTCGGACGCCGCCTGCGGGACTCACTGCCCGCCGTCGAGGCCGAAGCGCTCGAGGTGGTGATGCGGCAGGTGCTGGAGAATGGCACCACCATGGTCCACGAGTACCGGGCGTGGTCGTCGACGGACCGGCGCCGGGAGCACGCGTTCTCGGCCTCGTTCTTCTGCCTCCTGGACGCGGACGGCACGGCGCTGGCAGTGTGCTCCATGAGCGTGGACGTCACCGGCAACCGGCGGGCGCGCGAGCGCCTTGCCATCCTCAGCGAAGCCGGCACGCGCATCGGCAGCACCCTCGATGTCATGCGGACCGGGCAGGAACTGGCCGACCTTGCCGTGCCCCTGCTGGCCGACCACGCAGTCGTCGACCTGATGGAGTCGGTTCCGTTCGGCGTGGATCCCTCGGCGGGGACCGGCAAGGCGAACGGCGCCCCACCTGTGCTGCGCCGTGCTGGTCTGGCCTCCATCGACCTGGGTATCCTCAAGTTGCCGTGGGTGCGCCAAGAGGTGATCCGCCCCTTCCCGACCTCGCTGTTCGCCACCGTCCTGCGCACGGGCACGTCTTACCTGGAATCGGTGCTGGACACCTATTCAGGCCCCTGGGTCAGTCACGACCCTGTGCGGACGCAGAAGCTCCGTGACAGCGGCATCCACTCTTTGATGGTCGTACCCATCCGTGCGCGGCGCTGTGTGCTGGGACTGGCGGTGTTCGGCCGCACCGAGGAGCAGACGCCGTTCCAGGAGGACGACCTCCTCCTCGCCGAGGAGCTCGTCACCCGGGCCGCGCTCAGCCTGGACAACGCTCTCCAGTACGCTCGCCAACGCACCGCGGCCCTGACGCTCCAACGCGACCTGCTCCCCCACCATGTGGGAGGCGGCGCCGCCCTCGATGTGGCCTCGCGCTATGTGCCGGCTGACACGGACCACGGCGTGGGGGGCGACTGGTTCGACGTGATCAAGCTGTCTGGCGCCCGGGTGGCCCTCGTCGTCGGAGATGTGGTCGGACACGGCATCAACGCCGCGGCGACGATGGGCCGAATGCGCACCGCCGTCCGCACGCTCGCGAACATGGAATTGCCTCCCCACGAACTGCTGGCGCACCTCGATGACACGGTCAGGCGGCTGAGCGAGGAAGATGCCGACGCTCCGGACCAGCTCCCCGCGGCGGTGGGCGCCACCTGTCTGTATGCCGTCTACGACCCGGTCACCCGGCGGTGCACGATGGCGCGGGCCGGGCATCCCCCGCCCGCGATCATCGGCCCGCAGGGCCAGATCACATTCCCCGACATGCCCTCCGGGGCCCCGCTCGGCCTCGGCCTCGGTCTGGTCCCCTTCGAGTCCGTGGAGATGGAACTGCCCGAGGGAACTCTGCTCGCGCTCTACACCGACGGTCTGGTCGAGTCCCGCGACGAGGACATCGACGTGGGCCTGGATCGCCTGGGCGCCGCCCTGGCAGAGTCCGGTTCGTCCCTGGAAGACCTGTGCTCTCACGTGATCGAGACCTTGCCGACTCAGGCCCCGGCCGACGATGTCACCTTGCTCCTTGCGCGGACTCGCGGACTCGAACCGGCCCAGGTCGCCTCCTGGGAACTGCCGAACGTTCCGGCCGCTGTCCGCATCGCCCGGCAGGCAGCCGCCCGTCAGCTCAGCGAATGGGGGCTCGAGCATCTGGTGGCCACCGTGCAGCTGATCGTCAGTGAACTGGTCACCAACGCCATCCGCTACGGCGGCGGGCCGATCCGCCTACGGCTCATCCATCACCAGGTCTTGACCTGCGAAGTCTCCGACAGCAACACCAGCCACCCACGCCCCCGTCATCCCCACATCATCGACGAGAAGGGCCGCGGTCTTTTCCTCGTCGCTCAGTTGTCCCGCAGGTGGGGCTCCCGCTCCGCAACGGACGGCAAGGTCGTCTGGGCCGAACAAGACCTGCCCTCCAACGCCGTTGCGGTCTGACGCGCTGCCGACCGGGCGGCCGACCGCCGCCACAGCATGCCGACCTCTCGAGCCACGGGCTGTCGCAAAGCAAGCCACAGAAGGAAGCCACAGATGGACATAGAGAATGTCAAAAACGCCTACTCGGCAGGCGCCTCCCAAGGATCGACGGGCGTCTCCGGCTCCGGTCCCAGCGGCAGGTCGCACGCCTGCGACGGTCCGGCAGCCGCCGTGCTCGACCATCGAGGCGCGGTGGTGCGGTGGTCCGGGGCAGCAGAGGAGCTGACGGGGTTCCGCGCCGAGGAGGTCTGTGGCCGCCCCGTGCGGGAACTGGTGGCCGGCCTCCCGGACGACCTGCGCGACGCGGAGATACCGGCGTCCGGCCGGGTACGGCTGTGGCACCAGTGCGGCGACACCATCGATGTCACCTTCCGGACCACCAAGGTGGGGGGCTCCGGCTCGGCGGAGGTCCTCGTCCTGGCGGCCCCTACTCACCACGTCGCCGGCCACGAGCAGGGCGCGGCGCTGCTGCGTGCGCTGTCCGCACAGAACCGGATCACCATCGCTGTGTACGACACGGATCTCACCACTGTGCAGACGAACGCCGTGCCGGACACTTTCGACGGCCGTCCGGTACAGCCCGGCGCTCGGCTGAGCGACGTGCTGGACGCCAAGGACGCCGAGAACCTCGAGGCACTACTGCGCCAGGTAATCGAGACGGGTGCCCCAGTAATCCGCAGAAACCAGCAAGTGAGCTGGCGGCACGATCCGGCGCGGCAGCACGCGGTGTCGCTGTCCGCCTTCCGTCTGGAGGACGCGCGAGGACGCCCCACGGGGGTCGCAGCCCTGTACTTCGACAACGCCGACCAGATGCGCGCCCGCCGTCATCTGGATCTCGCCCGCGAGGTGGCCGAGCGAGTAGGAGGATCCCTGGATGTCGTGCGCACCGCACAGGACCTTGCGGACGTTCTCGCACCTGCGTTCGGGGATCTCGCCGCGGTCGACCTTGCGTACTCCGTTTCCGACGGGGAAGAACCCTCGAAGCAGCTGAACGGTGGAAACATGGGCAACGCGGCCCTTGCGCCGGCCACCGCGGTGTGGCCGGCCGGCATCAAGCGCGGCGAGTCCATCCCGCCCCTTCCCGACCACCCCCTGCTGCACAGTTTCCGACACGGCGAGCCAGTCGTCTTCGGCCTTGACGACTTCATCGCCATGGTCAGAGACCCGCACCTGGTCGAGTATCTCGTCCCGAAGGGCGCCCATTCGGTGATGGTGGCACCGTTGCATGCCCGCGGGCTCACGCTCGGCGCCATAACGGCCTGGCGCTGCGGCCGATCCGACCTCTTCACCGAGGACGAGGCGGATCTCATGAAGCAGATCGCCTCACGGGGTGCGCTCGCCATCGACAACGCCCGCCGTTACACGCGCGAGCACAGGGCGGCCGTAGCGCTGCAGCGGCGCCTCCTTCCCCCGGCCACGACCGACACTCCGGCAGCCGAGACTGCCGGCGTCTACCTGCCCGCAGGCGGGGGAGCAGGCAGCAGCGGCGACTGGTACGACGCCATTGCTCTGCCCTCTCTCCGGGTGGCCCTTGTCGCCGGAGACGTGGTCGGCCACGGCATGCCCGCAAGCGCCACCATGGGCCGCCTCCGCGCCGCCATCCAGACGCTCGCGGACCTGGAACTCGAACCGGACGAGCTGCTCACCCGGATCGCCGACCTGGTCCAGCGCCTCGCGGCCGAAGCCCCACTCGGCGACCGCGACATCGTCGGCGGCACATGCCTGTACGCGGTCTACGACCCGGTCACCAGGCGCTGCACCATGGCCAGTGCCGGCCACCCGCCACCCGTCGTGGTCCGGCTCGACGGGACCGCCGAAGCAGTCGGGATCTCCCCGGGGCCACCACTCGCCCTCAGCGGCATGCCGTACGAGACCACCGTGATCGACGTTGAGCCGGGCAGCGTCCTCGCTCTCTACACCGACGGCCTGGTCGAACGGGGCGATCGCGACATCGGTCAAGGCCTGCGGCGCCTAACGGAAGCCCTCGCCGCGTACTGCCGTCCGGATCGTGCCCTGGACGAAACCGGCCGGGCTCTCCTCGCCGACCTGGCAGACCAGGCGCCGCGCGACGACGCGGCCCTGCTGCTGGCCCGCACCCGCGCCGTCCCTGCGGAGGACACCGCTCACTGGGAGATCCCGCCCGATCCCGCCGCCGTCTCCAAGGCTCGAAAGTGGATGACCCGCCAACTCACCATGTGGGGCCTGGACGACCTCCTCTTCACCACCGAACTCATCGTCAGCGAACTGGTGACCAACGCCATCCGCTACGGTCGTCCGCCGATGGACCTCCGTCTGATTCGCCACAACGTCCTGGTGTGCGAGGTCGCCGACTCCAACAGCACCCAACCCCGCCTGCGGCGTGCCCGCACGACCGACGAGGGGGGACGCGGCCTGTTCCTCGTCGCTCAACTCGGCGGACGATGGGGCTGCCGCCATGGCCAGAACGGCAAGACGATCTGGTCCGAGCAAGCCATCCAGGATTCCCCTGAAGCTATGGCTCACCGAGGTGGGTGGCGGCAGAGTCACCCACAGTTCTGATGTCTCTCGACCCGGTGTGTGCCGTGACAGCAGCTACCCGAGGCCGGAGTCTGCGAGCAGGAGCAGACTCCCACCTCGTGGCCGCGGCGCGGCTCGGCTCGATGGAGGCGCAGTGACCGGGATCAGGTGCCATCACCGAAGCCCGGCTTGGCACTGATCGCGGAAGAGACGTCCACGACCACGTCACTCGCACGCTTCTCCGGCACCCCGGCAGCGATCAGGGTGGCGATGACGAGAGGGACGACATCATCATCCAGTACTCCGTCATTAACGCTCTCCAGCAAGGCGACCGTCAGCGCTTCCAGTCCGGCGCTGAGCGCCACGGGAATGGAAAACTCCCTCCCGCTGTCCCCTCTCCAAAATGTCCGTCGCCGCGTCTTGGATCGGAGCCAGGATCCCCGTTACGCGTTCGGCTCCCAAGTGCCCGCGAGCCAGCGCCAA
The DNA here is from genome assembly GCF_042894545.1 of Streptomyces sp. NPDC001530. NCBI lineage: Bacteria > Bacillati > Actinomycetota > Actinomycetes > Kitasatosporales > Streptomycetaceae > Streptomyces > Streptomyces sp. NPDC001530. The sequence goes on along the minus strand of NZ_JBIAVS010000003.1, from coordinate 281,130 downwards.
GAGCATCCGATACCTGTCTCCCACGGGCCACATCGCAAGGAACAGCCGCGCCAGCGCCCGCCCAGCTCTGCCGGTCGGTGAACTTCCACACCTTGTGGGCTCACTCGAACTGGATGGTGGGGTGATCCCCCCGCCGGGCGCTGAGAACCGGTCAGGAATTCGGTGCGGCCGACTGCGTCCGTCGAGCGCGGCGGCCCGCAGATGCCCGATGACTTCGGCGGCGGACTACCAGGAGTGACCTCTCCAAAGTCCTGACATCAGTTCCGACATCTGTCGCCGTGGGCCGCAGTGGGTTTCAACGCTCCTGAGTAGCCCAACGAACTGCCATCTTCCGCACGGCGACCCAGGCCACGGCGCCAGACTCGAGAGATGAGGATCTTCATGCCCCAAACCGTACGCGCATCGGCCCGGGCCCGGCAGACCCTGTGGATCCCACCGGCCCAGACCACTGCCATCATCCGATACGCCCGGCCACCAGCCACTTCGACGGAAGTTCGATACGCGAACCGTCGGCCGTGTACTCGGTCGTGACGAGCGGGAGTTCGCCGCTCGCGAGGACCGTGAGGCCCGCGGCGCCGAGGTACTCGGGGACCGCGGCGTCCGCGACCTCGCCGGGGGCGATGCCGTGCCGGAAGATCGGAGCGAGCTTGGGCGGCGGGCCGTCGGGGCTCTGCGCCAGACCCCTCAGGACCAGCCCCGCGGCCTCGGCGAGTTCGACGAGGAAGACCCGGCCGCGCTCCCCCACCAGCGTCGCCAGGCCGTCCACCAACGGCTGGCGGTCGTCCGGCTCGGCCTGATGGAGGACGCCCCGCATATAGACGTTGGCGTCGCCGAGCTCGGCGTGCAGCGTCTGCGCCTCGGTCTTCTCCGCCGCGTCAAGCGGCCGGTACACGGCCTGGCCCGCCGGGTCGGCAAGGCGGGCGTGGTCGAGTGCCGCGGCCGAGAGGTCGGCGCCGACGACGTGTGGGAAACGGTCGGCGAGGAAACGGGTCTGGGTGCCGTTGCCGCAGCCGAGGTCCACGACGGGCAGGTCGCGGGCCGCCAAGTGCGGTTCGAAGAGGGTGAGATGGACGCCGACGGTCAGCGCGGGCTCGGCATCCCAGAAGACCGCCCCCTGTTCCTCAGGAGCCTCGCGCCAGAAGCCCTCCCAGGCTTCCCGGTACCGACTCGTCACGCTCATGGCCGCTCCCCAGGTTGACACCGCAGCCCGCCGGGACTTGGCAGGCCAGAACGGTTTATCGCGCCCCGCGCGAAGCGACAAGCGGATGGCGCATTCCTTCACGGCGCATTCGATACCGTACGCCTTCGCACGCCGCCCGCGCCCCCTGACGCCCGGGCGTCGCGCGAGCGGTTCAGCGTCGCGGCAGCGTCAGTTCGAACCACACGGTCTTGCCCGCGCTGGTCCGGCTGGTCCCCCACTCGCGGGCCAGCGTGCTGACGACGCGCAGGCCGCGCCCGAACTCGTCGCCCGGCCCGGCGCTGAGCAGCGTCGGCAGCGTGTGGTCGTCGTCGTCCACCTCGCACAAGAGCGTGTCGCCCCGGACGAGCCGCAGCTCGATCTGGTGGCTGTGCGCGTGCTGTACGGCATTGGTGACCAGCTCGCTGACCATCTGCTCGGCGCTGTCGGCCAGCGCGGACAGGCCCCACACCTGCAGCTGTTCGCGGACCACGGCGCGTGCCCGGCCCACCTCGATCGGGTCGAGCGCGAGCCGCCACTCGGCGACGTCCTCGGGTTCGATGCCGTTGAGCCGGGCCATCAGCAGGGCGACGTCGTCCTTGCGGCCGCCACGGGTGTTGAGGGCTCGGATGATGGTGTCGCAGGCGTCGTCCATGGACGCGGCCGGGTGGGCGGCGGACTCGCAGAGCGTGGCGAGGCCGACACCGATGTCCTCGCCGCGCACCTCGACCAGGCCGTCGGTGCACATCACGAGCCGGTCGCCGGGCGCCACCGGCACGCTTACCGCCTCGAAGGGCACTCCGCCGACTCCGATGGGCGCGCCCGTCGGCAGGTCGAGCAGCTCGCTGCGGCCGTCCTCGGCACGGACCAGGACGGGCGGGATGTGCCCCGCGTTGGCGATGTGCAGCTCGCCGGCGATGGGGTCGTAGACGGCGTACAGGCAGGTCGCGAGGTAGCTGTCGCCGAGCCGTTGGGCCAGGTCGTCGAGGTTGCGCAGCAGCTGGGCGGGCGGCAGGTCGAGTGCGGCCATGGTCTGGACGGCGGTGCGCAACTGGCCCATCATCGCGGCCGAGTTGAGGCCGTGGCCCATGACGTCGCCGACGACCAGGGCGGTGCGGGAGCCGGGCAGCTTCACCGAGTCGAACCAGTCGCCGCCGACCCGCCCGAGGAGTGTGCCGGGCAGATAGCGGGTCGCGATGTCACAGCCGGACATGCGGGGCGCTATGTGCGGCAGCATGCTGTCCTGGAGGGTCTCGGCGACGCTCTCCTGGTAGGTGTACATGCGCGCGTTGTCGAGCACGAGGCCCGCGCGGGCGGCGAGTTCGGCACCGGTGACCCGGTCCATGTCGTTGAACTCGACCCGCTCGGGGTGGCGCAGCAGGATCATGAATCCGAGGACCACATTGCGGGCCTTCAGGGGTACGACCAGCATGGAGCGGTTGGTGATGAGAGGCCTGATGTCGCGCTTCTCGAACTGCGCGGCGATCATGTGCCCCATCTGCTCGCTGATGCGCGGCACGAGGACGGGCTCACCGGTGGTCATGCAATGGAAGAACGGTGTGTGCGCCGGAAAGGGCATGGCCTCGCCGACCGGCACGACGTCGTCCCAGCGGCCCGGCTCGTCCGTGTGCTCCACGGCGACCCGGTGCCACATGGTGGTCGTGTCGGGCACCCCTTCGGGGAAGCCCTCACCGGCGACGACCTGTTCCCGCAGGTACGTGCCCGCCACATCGGTGAAGCGGGGCACGACGGCCCGGCTGACCTCGATGATCGTCTGCGCCAGGTCGAGGGAGGTGCCGATACGGCCGCTCACCTCGTTGAGGAATTCCAGGCGTTCGCGCACGGCGACGTATTCGAGGTCCTCGCCCTCGTCGTCCTGGACGTCCTGCGGCAGCGGCTCGCCGGAGACCGCCGCGCGGGCCGCCCGCTCGCGGCGCGCCTTGCGCTCGGCCCGTCGGGGCACACCCCAGTCGGGGGTGACGGGCACCCGGTCGTTCTGGCTGAACTCCAGGACCGGATAGCCCAGTTCGAGGACCTGCGCGACGATGCGGGCGCTCTCGCCCACGCTCATGCTGGGCAGGATCTCGGGCAGCCGGCGGGCCAGCTCCTCGGCACCGGGGAAGTCGGTGTGCAGGGCGAAGCCGGGCGCGATGCGCTCGACGGCCACCTCGTCGTCCTCGAGGCGCATCGCGGCCGCGTCGGCGGCGAGCACCAGCAGCCGCTCCCGTCCGGGGCCCACCAAGGGGTATGCCCACCACAGGACGTCGATCCGGTCGGGGCCGGCCACCGTGAGCCGGGCGCGTCCGGCGGCCGGGTAGGAGAGCCGTCCGTCGAGGGAGGACTCCAGGTCGGGGCCGAGTCCGTCGTATGCCGCGTACGCCCCGTGCGGCGCCGCGTCGTCGTCCTCGGGGAGCGCGCCGGAGACGGGGAGCAGGTCGACGGCGGGGCGGCCCACCGCGTCCTCCTTGGGAGCGCCGAACAGGCGCCTGGCGCCGGTGCTCCAGTGCGACACCAGGCCGTCGCGGTCCACGACCACCACGGCCAGCGGGATGCGGCCGGCGGCGGCGTGCTCCACCGCGCCGTTCCCAGCTCCGTGGCTGGGAGCCGCGCCGACTTCGGTGCCACGGTCCATGGCCCAGGCCCTTTCTCCCCACGGCTCCGCAAGATCTGTGCCGCCTCCACTACGGTACGGCGGCGGCCCGTCGCGATGTGTGCCAATACGGGAATTGACCTCTCGAGGGGCGGCTCCGGCGCACTCGGGCCGCGCAACGCCTCCATCTGCCTAGTCTTCGTGCCCCAGCTGCAAGTCCCGTTCCGTCCTGCCGCCCCCGGCGACTTGAAGCACGGTGGCCACGGGCGGGTAGCCCGCCGCGATGACGGTGTACTCACCGGAGGACAGGTCGACGAAACGGAACGTTCCGTCCGCGCTGGTGGTGAGCGTGTCGACCACGTTGCCCGCGGCGTCCAGGAGTGTCACGCGCGCGTCCTCGACGGGGCGTCCGCCGCCCGCCCGTACGGTGCCGCGCAGCACCGCACCGCCGGCGAGTTCGACGTCCTGGCGGGTCTCCCGGGCGGCCTGGACGGTGACGGGGAGGGCGGCCGGGCGGAACGCGGGCGCGCTGGCGGCGAGGGTGTACTCGCCGGCCACCAACTCCGCGATCACGTAACCGCCTTCGCGCCCGCTGCGGCTGGTTGCTACCACCTCACCGTGGACGTTGGTGAGCGTGACGGTGGCCTCGCGCACCGGGGTGCCGTCCGCGGTCAGCACGCTTCCGGCGAGGCGTCCTGCGCCGCCGAGGACGACGTCCAGCTCCACCGGGCGCTCGCCAACGGTCACCGAGACGGCCTGCGGCTGATGGCCGCCCGCCGCGGCGATCAGGACGTACGACCCCGAGCCGGGCGTGGACAGCGCGTACCGCCCGTCCTCTCCACTGGCGCCCCGTCCGATCTGCTGTCCGGCGACGTCGATGAGGGTGAGTGCCGCGCGTGGCACGACGGTGCCGTCGGGGTGCTGCACCGTGCCGCAGACGGGAATTCCGGCGCCGTACGCCGAACGGGCCTGCGGGATCGGGACGTTCACCTGTACGGACTCCGGGTCGGCGGTAGGAGCGTTGTGGGACGCTGAACTGGTCAACAGGGGGGTCTCCTTGAGGAAGACAGCGATGAGCAGGCCGAGGACGAGCACAGGCACGAGGTAGAGGAAGATCCGCGGCATGGCGTCCGCGTAGGCCCCGATGTAGTCGTCGCGCAGGGCGGCGGGCATCGCGTGGACGAGCTGTGGGGTGAGGGACTCCGAGTCCGGAAGACCGGTCCCCGCGCGCGCGGGCAGCCGATCGGCCAGCGCGTCGGTGAGCCGATGGGCGAACAGGGTGCCGAAGATCGCGGCTCCGACACTGCCGCCGATCTGCCGGAAGTAGTTGTTGGCGCTGGTCGCGGTGCCGAGGTCGGCCGGACGTACGGAGTTCTGCACGGCGAGGATCAGGACCGGCATCACCATGCCGATGCCCGCGCCCAGCACGGCCATCCAGATGCTGTAGTGCAGCCGGGGAGTGTCCGCTTCGAGGCGCGACAGCAGCCACATGCCGACGGCCGAGAGGGCGCTGCCGAGGACCGGGTAGACCTTGTAGCGGCCGGTACGGCTGATGAGCTGCCCGGAGACGATCGAGGTGCCGACGATGCCGCCCATCATGGGGAGCATCAGGAGCCCGGACTCGGTGGCGCTGGCCCCGTCGACCATCTGCAGGAAGGTCGGCAGGTAACTGGCGGCCCCGAAGAGGGCGACGCCGATGACCAGGCCCACCAGTGCGGTGATGTTGAAGACGCTGTCCTTGAACAGCCGCAGGGGGATGAGGGGTTCGGCCGCGAAGTGCTCGGCGACGAAAAAGAGGACGGTCGCGGCGAACGCGCCCGCCCCGAGTCCCAGGATGACCCGCGAGCCCCACGCGTACTCGGTGCCACCCCAACTGGTCAGCAACACCAGGCACGTTGACGCGGCGGCGAGAAGCAGTACACCGAGCAGGTCGACGCGCCCCCTGGCGGTGGGCTTCGGCAGCTTCAGTACGACGGTGACGACTGCCAGCGTGAGGAGGCCGAAGGGCACGTTGATGTAGAAACACCACCTCCAGGAGAGGTGGTCCGCGAAATAGCCGCCCAGGAGGGGGCCGGCGACCGAGGCGAGGCCGAACGCGGCGCCGATCAGGCCCATGAAGCGGCCGCGTTCGCGCGGCGGCACGATGTCCGCGATGATCGCCTGCACGCCGATCATGAGGCCGCCCGCGCCGACGCCCTGGATCGCGCGGAAGGCGATCAGCTGCTCCATGGTGCGCGACCAGCCGGCGAGAGCCGATCCGACGACGAAGACGACGATCGCGAACTGGAAGACGCCCTTGCGGCCGAAGAGGTCGCCGAACTTGCCGTAGACGGGAAGGCCGACGGTGGAGGTGAGCAGATAGGCGGTGATCGCCCAGGACATCTTGTCCAGGCCGTGCAGCTCGCCGACGATCTTCGGGAGCGCGGTGGCCACGATCATCTGCTCGAGGGCGGCGAGCAGCAGCGCGAGCATCAGTCCGAAGAAGACCAACCGCACTTGGCGCGGGCCCAGTTGGACGGACTCGGCCGACGCCGAAGTGGAGTCCTGCGGGGGCGCGGCAGCCGGTTGGTCCTTCATCAGAGTGATCCCGCCCACGTACCGCTCCCCTCGTCGCGCCCACCGCACAATTCCCGCTTATCGCGACAACTGCGAGCAAGCGCGACGAGTTACGGCGTACCGCCCCGCCACGCGGAGGTCCACTCGAAACGGTGAGCCACCAACGGGCCCTCTATGGCTGCCCCTTGGCGCGCGGACCGCGTGGAACTACTTCTCCATCTCGGTGGCGAGCTTGGCGAGCACCGCGTCGTAGATCCGGGCGAGGCCCTTGGGGGCGAAGGTCTTCTCGAAGAAGCCGCCGATGCCGCCGGCGCCGTTCCAGACGGTGGTGATCACGACGCGGGACTTGCCCTCGCCGGCCGGGGTGACCCTCCAGGTGGTGACCATCGAGGAGTTGCGGTCCTTCTCGACGAGCTCGCCGTCGGTGGGCTCGCTCACTTCGAGCAGGCAGTCACGGACGCGCTTGCTGGTGGCCTGGAGCCTCCAGTGAACGAGGGTGCCCTCGCCGTCGCCGCCCTCGCGCACCTCGTACTCGCTGAAGTGCTCGGACAGCAGCTTCGCGCGCGTGCCGCTGTAGTCGGCCAGGGCGTCGAACACCGCCTCCGCGTCCGCCGCGATGACCCGCTCCGTCGTGGCCTCGACCTGCGCCATGGCACTTCCTCCAGCAATTGGTTCCTCGGGGGTGTGCGGCCAGCCAACCACCAGGCGGCCGGGCCGCCCAAATCGGGGTCCCCGTGGGGGACGCACGCGCCTCCCCAGGGGCATGGGTAACGAGGTCGCACGATCAAGGGAACATGTGTTCTATTCTGTGGCCAGTGCTATCGAGGAGGCGTCATGCGCTGGGAGAACCTCACAGTGGACCCCGCCGGGGACCCCGCCCGGGATGCCGCGCTGTTCGGCGCGGACGCGGTGACCACCCGCACCTTCGACACTCCGGAGTTCCGCGGGATCACCTTCCACGAGATCCGGGCACGGTCGATCGTGAACCGGGTGCCGGGGGCTTCGCGCATGCCCTTCGAGTGGACGGTCAACCCTTATCGGGGGTGCACGCACGCGTGCGTGTACTGCTTCGCACGCAAGACGCACAGCTATCTGGACCTCGACACGGGACTCGACTTCGACTCCCAGATCGTGGTGAAGGTCAACGCGCCGGAACTGCTGCGCCGGCAGCTCGCCTCACCGCGCTGGCACGGCGAGCACATCGCGATGGGCACCAACGTCGACTGCTATCAGCGGGCGGAGGGCCGCTACCGGCTGATGCCCGGCATCATCTCCGCGCTGCGCGACCACGCGAACCCCTTCTCGATCCTGACGAAGGGCACGCTGATCCTGCGCGACCTCGACCTCCTGAAGCAGGCGTCCGAGGTCACCGACGTCGGCATCTCCGTCTCCGTGGGCTTCACCGACCCCGAGCTGTGGCGCACCGTCGAGCCGGGCACGCCGGCCCCGGAGCGCCGCCTGGACGTCGTGCGCACCCTGACGGACCACGGCATCGGCTGCGGTGTCCTGATGGCTCCCGTCATCCCCTTCCTGGGGGACCATCCGGCCCAACTGCGCGCCACCGTACGGGCGATCGCGGCGTCCGGCGCCACCTCGGTGACCCCGCTCGTGCTGCATCTGCGGCCCGGCGCGCGCGAGTGGTTCATGGCCTGGCTGGAGCGCCATCACCCGTATCTCGTACGGCGTTACGAGCGGCTGTACGCGGAGGGCGCGTACGCCCCGAAGTGGTACCAGCGCCGGATCACCCGTCAGGTGCATGAGCTGGCAAAGGAATACGGCATCGGCCCCACACGCACGGGAATGCCCCGCAGGATCAGCGTCCCCGCCGAGCCGCCCGCGACCCCGGAGGCGACTCAGCTGACGCTCCTTTGATGATCGTTCGTGACCTTTCTGACGGCACCTGAGATCAGTCCTGACGGCATCCGAGCGCATCCGGCGGCTCAATCGGGTCAAGTCTTGTCAGAACGAGTTCTTCCGGCCTCCCTTTCCGGGACGATGCGGCGAGGGTCGTGGCGTGCACGGCTCAAAACCCTCCGTCCTGGGAGGCCTTATGACGAAACGCGCAGCTGCTCTGTGCGGGGCAGCCGCCGTGGTGGCCGGGATGATCACGTCGATCCCGGCCGACGCGAGCGCCGGCTCCGCGACCGCACCGCGCACCACCCAGACCGCGAAGCTCACCTGGAAGAAGTGCGGCACCAGCAACTATCCAACGCTCCAGTGCGCGTCCCTGAAGGTGCCGCTGGACCACTCCCACCCGTACGGCAAGCGGATCACACTCGCCCTGTCCCGCGTTCCGCACACCGCGAAGACGTACCAGGGCCCCCTGCTCGTCAACCCTGGCGGACCCGGCGGCAGCGGGCTCAACCTGGCCGGATTCGTCGCGTCCTCGCTGCCGAAGAAGGTGGCGGCGCAGTACGACGTCATCGGCTTCGACCCGCGCGGCGTCGGTGCCAGCAAGCCCGCTCTGGACTGCAAGCCCGGGCACTTCAACCCGGTACGCCCCGACTCCGTCCCCACCACCTGGGCCATCGAGAAGGCCAACCTCGACCGCGCCAAGGCCTTCGCCAAGGCGTGCGGCAAGAAGTACGCGAGCCTGCTGCCGTACATCGACACGGTGAGCGCGGTCCAGGACATGGACTCGATCCGGAGCGCACTGGGCGCCAAGAAGATCAACTACTTCGGCTACTCGTACGGCACCTACCTGGGCGCCGTGTACGCGAAGCTCCACCCGAACCGCGTACGCCGCCTGGTCCTGGACTCCATCGTCGACCCCACCGGCGTGTGGTACGACGACAACATCGGACAGGACTACGCCTTCAACGACCGCCACCTGGCGTTCCTCGCCTGGGTCGCCAAACACAACGCGACGTACAAGCTCGGCACCGACCCGGCCAAGGTCGAGGCCAAGTGGTACGCGATGCGCGCGGCGCTCGCCAAGAAGCCCGCGCAGAAGAAGGTGGGCGCCTCCGAACTGGAGGACACCTTCATCCCCGGCGGCTACTACAACGGCTACTGGCCCTACCTCGCCGAGGCGTTCGCGGCCTATGTGAACGACAAGAACTCGGACCCGCTCCTCGCTGCGTACAAGAAGTTCGGCGCCGTCGATGCCTCGGGCGACAACGGCTACAGCATCTACACCTCGGTGCAGTGCCGTGACACATCCTGGCCGCGCGACTGGAACCAGTGGCGCAAGGACAACTGGGCGGTGTACGACAAGGCACCGTTCATGGCCTGGAACAACGCCTGGTACAACGCGCCGTGCGCCTTCTGGCCGACGGACTCGCTCCAGCCCGTGAACGTCTCCAACGACGCCCTGCCGCCGACGCTGCTCTTCCAGGCCACGAACGACGCGGCCACCCCGTACGAGGGCGGTGTCACCGTCCATCACCAGCTGCGCGGTTCCAGCCTGGTGGTCGAGCAGGGCGGTGGGAACCACGGCATCACGCTGAGCGGCAACGCCTGCCTGGACAAACACTTGGCGGCGTATCTGACCAACGGCAAGGTGCCGCACAGCGGTGGCGAGGTCGACGCGGTGTGCAAGACGCTGCCCGACCCGGAGCCGCTGACGACCAAGAAGGCGTCCACCGCCTCGCGCGGCTCGGCGCTGCACGGACTGCTCGGCTTCCGGGGCTGAACTCCCGCTGAGCTGCGGCCCGTCGGGGGCGTTGTCAGACCCATGGTCCACCATGGACGCATGAGTGAGCTGACGCGCGTTTCCGCCCCCGACGGGGTCGCCCCCGCCGCCGCCTACACCCACGTCGTCATGGGCACGGGCCGCTTCGTGGCGATCTCGGGCCAGCTCGCCCTCGACGAGGACGGCAAGCTCGTCGGCGAGGGCGACCCGGACGCGCAGGCCCGTCAGGTCTTCGAGAACCTGCGCCGCTGCCTCGCCGCCGCGGGCGCCACCTTCGACGACGTCGTCAAACTCACCTTCTTCGTCACGGACATGGCCCACATGCCCGCGATCCGCGCCGCCCGCGACGCGTACATACCCGCGGACCGCCTCCCGGCCGCGTCGGCGGTCCAGGTCGCCGGGCTGGTCCGCCCGGAGTTCCTGATGGAGATCGAGGCGTACGCGGTTCTGCCCGGGTAATCGAGAGGCATCCGCCGCTCACCGGCGCCTAGGGTTCCGCCATGGACGACCCCACCACCATCCGCGAGATGACCCTCGACGACTGCCGACGTGTGGCCGAGATCCGCATCCGTGGCTGGCAGACCGCGTACAAGGGGCTGATACCCCAGCCGTATCTCGACGCGCTCAGCGTGGAGGAGGACGCGGCGCGGCGTCGCGCGCGCATCGAGCAGGGCGACGCCGAGATCGTGAACCTGGTGGCGGAGCAGCACGGCGAGGTGATCGGCTGGGCCTGCCACGGACCGTACCGGGACGGCGAAGTCCGCACGGGCGACATCGAGTTGTACGCGATCTACGTGCATCCCGACCGCTTCGGGGAGGGGGTGGGGCGCGCACTGCTGCGGGAGTCGGTCGACCGGTGCGCGGCGGCCGGGCACGAGCGGATGCTGCTGTGGGTGCTCAAGGAGAACGGCCCGGCCCGCCGCTTCTACGAGCGGGCCGGGTTCGGCCCCGACGGCGCCGAGGAGCCCTTCGACGTGGAGGGTGTCGCGGTGCCCGAGGTGCGTTACGTGCGCGCACTGACCGACGCCGCACTCGACTGACGTACGCCTACGCACTCCCCTTGTGCAGCCGCTCCAGCGCATGGACGGCCGCCTCCGCCAGTGCCGGATGCGCCAGCGCCTCGTTCAGGACGGGTCGCGCGCGTACGTCCCCCAGCGCGCCCAGGCCCTCCACGCAGGCGAGCGCGACCCTGCGGTACGGGTCGTGCGGGCGCAGCCTGCGTTCCAGGGTGGTGATCAGCGCGGGCACGGCCTCGGGAGCGCGCAGCTCGACCAGGAGCCGTACCGGATGGAGCGCGTAGGCCACACGCAGCTCGTTCGTGGCGAGCGCGGCCGCCGCGCGGGCCGTGCGGGGGTCGCCGAGCCGGGCCAGGGCGTACGCGGCGGACGCGCAGCGCTGCGGATCGCGGTGGTTGAGCAGCAGGACGAGCGCCTCGAAGGCCCGCCGGTCCCCGGCGACCCCGAGCCGGAAGGCGACCAGCTCCCTGGCCCACAGCGGCTGCCCTGGCGCGGTCAGCGCGGCCGCCAGTTCGTCGAGGTCCTCGGTCGCCATGAGGCGGTCGTACGCCGCCGAGGCCCCGGCCTCGGTCCGTAAACGCTCCGTGAGTGATCGCAACGCTTCGTCCATGGCGCCGAGCCTAGAGAAGCCGGTGAGGCGCGGGGACGTACATCACAAACTCGGGGCTGGCGCGCTCGTTACCCGCGGGTTAAGCTCAGACGAGCGAGTTACCCACTCGCGCTTTATCTTGCGGTGGCCTGGTGACGCAGCCACCACGAGAGCAGTCGGTTCGGTACCTCAGGTACCTGCGTACGACACGGCTCCGGGACAGGGCCGGTCGGTCATCACCGTTCCACGCGGCGTCCGTTCATCGACGCCTTCGGACGGCACCGGGCGTGTGCGCTCGTCAGCCCGGCAACACCCGCAACCTCCGCACTGTGTGCGCCTGTTGGCGCACCCTCGTGCGCTCCTCAGTCGTCACCCTCTCCCTGGAGTCCCGCGATGGCCACTCCCCTGTCCGACACCCCTCTGTCCCCGCTCAAGACCGTCGCCGTCGTCGGCCTCGGCACCATGGGCACCGGCATCGCCGAGGTCCTCGCCCGGGCCGGCCGCGAAGTCATCGGCATCGACATCAGCGAGGCCGCGGCCGCCCAGGCCGTCACGGCACTCGAAGCCTCCACCGCCCGCGGCGTGCGCCGCGAGCGCATCACCGAGCAGGAGCGCGGCGACATCCTGTCCCGCTTCCGCACGTTCACCGATCTGCAGGCCGCGGCCGACGCCGACCTGGTCATCGAGGTGACGCCGGAGTCGTACGACATCAAGCAGCAGGTCTTCCGCGCCCTCGACGGCATCGTGCGCCCGGAGACGATCCTCGCGACCGGCACCAACGCCCTGTCCGTGACGCGTCTCGCCGCCGACTCGGCCCGTCCGGAGCGCGTGCTCGGTCTGCACTTCTTCAACCCGGCGCCCGCGATGAGGCTCGTCGAGGTCGTCTCGTCGGTGCTCACCGCGCCGGGCGCGGTGGCCGCGGTCACCGATCTCGCCCTCGAACTCGGCAAGGAGCCCGTCGCGGTCGGCGACCGGCCCGGATTCGTCGCCGACGGGCTGCTGTTCGGCTACCTGAACCAGGCCGCCGCGATGTACGAGGCGAAGTACGCCTCCCGCGAGGACATCGACGCCGCGATGAAGCTCGGCTGCGGGCTTCCCATGGGCCCGCTGGCGCTGCTCGACCTGATCGGCGTCGACACCGCGCGGACGGTCCTGGAGGCCATGTATGCCGAGTCGCGCGACCGGCTGCACGCCCCCGCACCCATCCTCAAGCAGCTCAGCGAGGCGGGCCTGACCGGCCGGAAGTCGGGGCGCGGCTTCTACTCGTACGAGGCTCCCGGCAGCGCCACCGTCGTGCGGGACGCGCTGACGCCGCTGGAGGGGGCCGCGCTCGCCCCGGGCCGCACCGTCCGCTCCGTCGGCGTCGCGGGCTCCGGCACGATGGCGTCCGGTATCGCCGAGGTCTTCGCGAAGGCCGGGTACGAGGTCGTGCTCGCCGCCCGCAGCGAGGAGAAGGCGCAGGCCGCCAAGGCCCGTATCGGCAAGTCGCTTTCGCGCTCTGTCGACAAGGGCCGGATGACGGCCGAGGCGGCGGCACAGACCCTGGAGCGGATCACCCCGGCGGGCTCGTACGACGCCTTCGCCGAGGTGGATCTGGCACTGGAGGCGGTCGCCGAGGACCTGGAGATCAAGCAGCAGCTGTTCGCCACGTTCGACAAGGTCTGCAAGCCCGGAGCGATCCTCGCCACCACCACCTCCTCGCTCCCCGTCGTCGCCTGCGCCCGCGCCACCTCGCGCCCGCAGGACGTGATCGGCATGCACTTCTTCAACCCGGCCCCGGCGATGAAGCTCGTCGAGGTCGTCCGGACCGTGCTGACCGCGGACGACGTGCACGCCACCGTGCGGGAGGTCTGCGCGAAGATCCGCAAGCACCCGGTGGACTGCGGCGACCGGGCCGGTTTCATCGTGAACGCGCTGCTGTTCCCGTACCTGAACAACGCGATCAAGATGGTGCAGGATCACTACGCGTCCCTCGACGACATCGACGCGGCGATGAAGCTCGGCGGCGGCTACCCGATGGGCCCGTTCGAACTCCTGGACGTGGTCGGGCTCGACGTCTCCCTGGCCATCGAGAAGGTTCTGCACCGCGAGTTCCGCGACCCGGGCCTGGCCCCGGCGCCGCTCCTGGAGCACCTGGTGGCCGCGGGCTGCCTCGGCCGCAAGACGGGCCGCGGCTTCCGCGAATATGCCCGGCGCTGAGCGTCCGGGCGACTGGTTCAGAGACAGCGCCGACTGGGGCGGACTGCTCGGCCCGACCGGAAACCCCCCGCCCGTCGAGGGCGGGGGGATCCCCGGACATGCGCGCTCTCCTGCGCCCATGCAGTACGTTCGGGTCATGTCCCAGCCCGCCAAGTCCTCACGTACACCAGCTACGCCCGACGCGCCGGAAAGTGCCGCAGGCAGTCGCGCGGCCGCGCAACGGCTCAAGATGCGCCGCGAGCTGGCGGCCGCGGCCATGGAGCTGTTCGCGACCAAGGGGTACGAGGCGACCACCGTCGACGAGATCGCAGCCCGGGCCGGGGTGGCCCGCCGCACCTTCTTCCGCCACTTCCGTTCCAAGGAAGAGGCGATCTTTCCCGACCACGACGACACGTTGATCCGGGCTGAGGCGGTGCTCAACGCGGCACCCGCGCACGAGCACCCGCTCGACACCGTGTGCCGTGGCATCAAGGAAGTCATGCGGATGTACGCGGCGCGGCCCGAGATCTCCGTCTCGCGCTACAAGCTGACGCGCGAGGTGCCGACGCTGCGCGAGGCCGAGATCGCCTCGGTGGCCCGCTACGAGCGGCTCTTCACCCGCTATCTCCTGGGCCACTTCGACGAGCACGCCCACGACGACGACGCCAACGACGACCCGCTGCTCGCGGAGGTCGCCGCGTCGGCCGTGGTCACGGCGCACAACCATGTCCTACGACGCTGGCTGCGGGCCGGCGGCCAGGGGGATGTCGAGGCCCAGCTGGACCACGCCTTCGCGATCGTCCGCAAGACGTTCGGATCCGGGATCGGCGCCGGGCGCGAGGCCGCACCCAGGTCGGCGCCGGCTTCCTCCTTCACGGAGGGGGACGTTCTGGTGACCGTGGCGCGGGTCGATGCCCCGCTGGACCAGGTGATGCGCACCATCGAGCAGGCGCTCAAGGAACGGTCGTAGCGACCGGAACGGCCTGAGCGACTTCCCTCACAGAACCGCGGCTTCGCCGCTTCTCCTCCATCGCCGGACGGGCTCGATTTGAGCGCGTCCGGCGTTTTTGTTCCCTCGATTCGATCGATCATCGCGCACTCTGATCGATCATCGCTCACGTGTTACGTAAAGATTTCACCTGAGCGCAACTTCTGGCACTCCGTGCCTTGCGGGGTGACACGCCGTGCCATACGTTGAAGGTGTCCGGGCGGCCGGCGTGCAGAGACCTTTCGTACGCCGGCTGTCCCCGCAAGCCAATGGCGAGCGCGCCCGGACGCCTGCGTCACAGGCAACCTCCGCGCCACAAAGCGCTGCCACAGCACCACCTCCGCCGAACCGACGGCACACCCCTCACCCCCAGCAGCAGCACCGACGTAACCCTCAGCGTCCCCCCTCAGGACGCTCATCGCCGGAGGCAACACCGTGAAGGAAATCCTGGACGCGATTCAGTCACCGGACTCCACGTCCGCAGACTTCGCCGCTCTGCCGCTTCCCGAGTCGTACCGCGCGATCACCGTGCACAAGGACGAGACGGAGATGTTCGCCGGGCTCGCCACCCGCGACAAGGACCCCCGCAAGTCGATCCACCTGGACGACGTGCCGGTGCCGGAGCTCGGCCCCGGCGAGGCCCTGGTGGCCGTCATGGCCTCCTCGGTCAACTACAACTCGGTGTGGACCTCGATCTTCGAGCCGCTGCCGACCTTCGGCTTCCTGGAGCGCTACGGCAAGCTCAGCGAGCTCACCAAGCGCCACGACCTGCCGTACCACATCATCGGCTCCGACCTCGCCGGCGTCGTCCTGCGCACCGGCCCGGGCGTCAACGCCTGGAAGCCCGGTGACGAGGTCGTCGCGCACTGCCTGTCCGTCGAGCTGGAGTCCTCCGACGGCCACAACGACACGATGCTCGACCCGGAGCAGCGCATCTGGGGCTTCGAGACCAACTTCGGCGGCCTCGCCGAGATAGCCCTCGTCAAGTCCAACCAGCTGATGCCGAAGCCGGACCACCTCAGCTGGGAGGAGGCGGCCGCTCCGGGCCTCGTGAACTCCACCGCGTACCGCCAGCTGGTGTCGAGGAACGGCGCCGGCATGAAGCAGGGCGACAACGTGCTCATCTGGGGCGCGAGCGGTGGACTCGGCTCGTACGCCACCCAGTTCGCGCTCGCCGGTGGCGCCAACCCGATCTGTGTCGTGAGCAGCGAGCAGAAGGCGGACATCTGCCGGAAGATGGGCGCCGAGGCGATCATCGACCGCAACGCCGAGGGCTACAAGTTCTGGAAGGACGAGCACACCCAGGACCCGAAGGAGTGGAAGCGCTTCGGCAAGCGCATCCGTGAGCTGACCGGTGGCGAGGACGTCGACATCGTCTTCGAGCACCCCGGGCGCGAGACCTTCGGCGCGAGTGTGTACGTGACCCGCAAGGGCGGCACCATCGTCACCTGCGCCTCGACCTCGGGCTACAACCACGAGTACGACAACCGCTACCTGTGGATGTCGCTGAAGCGCATCATCGGCTCGCACTTCGCCAACTACCGCGAGGCGTGGGAGGCCAACCGGCTCGTCGCCAAGGGCAAGATCCACCCGACGCTCTCCAAGGTGTACTCCCTGGAGGAGACCGGGCAGGCCGCCTACGACGTGCACCGCAACCTCCACCAGGGCAAGGTCGGCGTGCTCGCGCTGGCGCCCCGCGAGGGCCTGGGCGTGCGCGACGAGGAGAAGCGCGCCCAGCACATCGACGCCATCAACCGCTTCCGGAACATCTGAGGTTCACCGATGACAGAGCGCCAGAAGGACCGGCCGTGGCTGATGCGTACGTACGCCGGTCACTCCACGGCTGAGGCGTCGAACGAGCTGTACCGGCGCAACCTCGCCAAGGGTCAGACGGGCCTCTCCGTGGCCTTCGACCTGCCGACGCAGACCGGCTACGACCCCGACCACATCCTCGCCCGCGGCGAGGTCGGCCGGGTCGGGGTCCCGGTCTCGCACCTCGGTGACATGCGCCGGCTGTTCCAGGACATACCCCTGGAGCAGATGAACACCTCGATGACCATCAACGCCACCGCCATGTGGCTGCTGGCGCTCTATCAGGTCGTCGCAGAGGAGCAAGGTGCGGACATCACCAAGCTCCAGGGGACGACCCAGAACGACATCGTCAAGGAGTACCTGTCGCGAGGGACGCATGTCTTCCCTCCGGGTCCCTCGCTCCGTCTGACGACGGACATGATCACGTACACGGTGAACCACATCCCGAAGTGGAACCCGATCAACATCTGCAGCTACCACCTGCAGGAGGCGGGCGCCACGCCGGTCCAGGAGATCGCGTACGCGATGTCCACCGCGATCGCCGTCCTGGACGCGGTGTTCGCGTCCGGGCAGATCGCCGAGGACCGCAAGGGTGAGGTCGTCGCGCGTATCTCCTTCTTCGTGAACGCGGGTGTCCGCTTCATCGAGGAGATGTGCAAGATGCGGGCGTTCGGGCGGATCTGGGACAAGATCACGCGCGAGCGGTATGGCATCGAGGACCCCAAGCAGCGGCGTTTCCGGTACGGCGTCCAGGTCAACTCCCTCGGTCTGACCGAGGCGCAGCCGGAGAACAACGTCCAGCGGATCGTGCTCGAGATGCTGGCCGTGACCCTCTCGAAGGACGCACGCGCGCGTGCCGTGCAGCTTCCCGCCTGGAACGAGGCGCTGGGCCTGCCCCGGCCCTGGGACCAGCAGTGGTCGCTGCGCATCCAGCAGGTGCTCGCGCACGAGAGCGACCTGCTGGAGTACGAGGACATCTTCGAGGGCTCGCATGTGATCGAGGCCAAGGTGTCGGCCCTCGTCGAGGAGTCGCTGGCCGAGATCGAACGGATCCAGGAGATGGGCGGCGCGATGGCCGCCGTCGAGTCGGGCTACCTGAAGTCGCAGCTCGTGTCCTCGCACGCCGAGCGCCGGGGCCGTATCGAGTCCGGTCAAGAGAAGATCATCGGCGTCAACATCTTCGAGTCGACCGAGCCGAACCCCCTCACGGCCGACCTGGACGCGGCGATCCAGACGGTCGACCCTGCGGTCGAGGCCCGCGTGATCTCCGCACTCCAGAACTGGCGCGACACGCGCTACCAGCCGCCCTTCAACCACCCGCGCCCCTGCAAGGCGCTGGAGCGGCTGAAGGAGGCCGCCAAGGGCACCGACAACCTCATGGAGGCCACCCTGGAGTGCGCCCGCGCTGGCGTCACGACCGGCGAGTGGGCCGGGGCCCTGCGCGAGGTGTTCGGCGAGTTCCGCGCGCCGACCGGTGTCTCGTCCGCGCCCGTCGCGGTCACCGCCGAGGAGGGCACCGCGCTCGCCCTGGTGCGCCGCAAGGTGGAGCTGACCGCGAAGGACCTGGGCGTCGGCAAGCTCCGCTTCCTGGTGGGCAAGCCGGGTCTGGACGGGCACTCCAACGGCGCCGAGCAGATCGCCGTGCGGGCCCGCGACGCCGGGTTCGAGGTGGTCTACCAGGGCATCCGGCTGACGCCCGAGCAGATCGTGGACGCCGCCGTCGCCGAGGACGTGCACGGTGTCGGACTGTCCATCCTGTCCGGCTCGCACGCCCAGTTGGTGCCGGACGTGCTGGAGAGGCTGCGCGAGGCCGGCGCCGCCGACATTCCGGTGATCGCGGGCGGGATCATCCCGAACGCCGACGCCGAACAGCTGCGGGCCGCGGGAGTGGCCGCGGTCTTCACCCCGAAGGACTTCGACATCACCGGAATCATCGGCCGTATCGTCGACGAGATCCGCAAAGCGAACAAGCTCGACCCCCTGGAGGTCCCCGCATGACCACGCCCGTCAACCGTCTGCGTCCGCGTCGCTCCTGCCTCGCGGTGCCGGGGAGCAACCCCCGCTTCCTGGAGAAGGCTCAGGGCCTCCCCGCGGACCAGGTCTTCCTCGACCTGGAGGACGCGTGCGCCCCGCTCGCCAAGCCCGAGGCGCGGCACACCATCGTCAAGTTCCTCAACGAGGGCGACTGGACCGGCAAGACGCGGGTCGTGCGCGTCAACGACTGGACGACCGAGTGGACGTACCGCGATGTCGTGACCGTGGTCGAGGGCGCGGGCCAGAACCTTGACTGCATCATGCTGCCGAAGGTGCAGGACGCGCAGCAGGTCGTGGCTCTTGATCTGCTGTTGACGCAGATCGAGAAGACGATGGGCTTCGAGGTCGGCAAGATCGGTATTGAGGCGCAGATCGAGAACGCGAAGGGTCTGGTCAATGTTGACGAGATCGCCGCTGCCTCACCGCGTGTAGAGACCATCATCTTCGGCCCGGCCGACTTCATGGCGTCGATCAACATGAAGTCGCTCGTCGTGGGCGAGCAGCCCCCGGGCTACCCCGCGGACGCGTACCACTACATCCTGATGCGCATCCTGATGGCCGCGCGCACGCACAACCTCCAGGCGATCGACGGCCCCTACCTGCAGATCCGCAACCAGGAGGGCTACCGCGAGGTCGCCCAGCGCGCCGCCGCCCTCGGCTTCGACGGCAAGTGGGTGCTGCACCCGGACCAGGTCGCCGCGGCCAACGAGATCTTCTCGCCCTCCCAGGAGGACTTCGACCACGCCGAGCTGATCCTGGACGCGTACGAGTACTACACGTCCGAGGCGGGCGGCAAGAAGGGCTCCGCGATGCTCGGCGACGAGATGATCGACGAGGCCAGCCGCAAGATGGCGCTGGTCATCTCGGGCAAGGGCCGGGCCGCCGGCATGCAGCGCACGTCCAAGTTCGAAGCCCCGGAGGCCTGAGCACCATGCAGTTCGGACGCACCTACGAAGAGTTCGAGGTCGGCGCGGTCTACAAGCACTGGCCCGGGAAGACGGTCACGGAGTACGACGACCACCTCTTCTGTCTCCTGACGATGAACCACCACCCGCTCCACATGGACGTCAACTATGCGGAGAACACGACGGACTTCGGGAAGAACGTCGTAGTCGGGAACTACATCTACTCGCTGCTGCTGGGCATGTCCGTGCCGGACGTGTCGGGCAAGGCGATCGCCAACCTGGAGATCGAGTCGCTGCGTCATGTGGCGCCGACCTTCCACGGCGACACGATCTACGGCGAGACGACGGTCCTTGACAAGACACCGTCGAAGTCCAAGAACGACCGCGGAATCGTCTACGTCGAGACCAAGGGCTACAAGCAGGACGGCACGCTGGTCTGCGTGTTCCGCCGCAAGGTGATGGTCCCCACCGAGACGTACATCAAGGAGCGCGGCGGCGAGCAGCCCGGCCGTCCAGAACTGACCGCACCTGCGGAAAAGAATACGGAGAAGTAGCCATGGCGCGACTCGCCCAGACCGCCGGTCTGACCGACATCCAGCAGGAGATCCTCTCCACCGTCCGCGACTTCGTGGACAAGGAGATCATCCCGGTCGCGACCGAGCTGGAGCACCGCGACGAGTACCCGCAGCAGATCGTCGACGGGCTGAAGGAGTTGGGCCTCTTCGGCCTGATGATCCCCGAGGAGTACGGGGGCCTGGGCGAGTCGCTCCTCACCTACGCGCTCTGCGTCGAGGAGATCGCCCGCGGCTGGATGTCGGTCTCCGGCATCATCAACACCCACTTCATCGTGGCGTACATGCTCAAGCAGCACGGCACGCAGGAGCAGAAGGACTACTTCCTGCCGCGCATGGCGCTCGGCGAGGTGCGTGGGGCCTTCTCGATGTCGGAGCCGGGTCTTGGCTCGGATGTGTCGGCGATCACGTCGAAGGCGGTCAAGGACGGCGACGAGTACGTCCTGAACGGTCAGAAGATGTGGCTGACCAACGGCGGCTCCTCGACGCTCGTGGCCGTTCTCGTACGAAGTGACGAAGGACACCCCGAGGGCACCGCGCCCCACAAGTCGATGACGACCTTCCTGGTCGAGAAGGAGCCCGGCTTCGGAGAGGTCCGCCCCGGCCTCACCATCCCCGGGAAGATCGACAAGATGGGTTACAAGGGCGTCGACACGACCGAGCTCATCATGGACGGACTGCGCATTCCGGCCAATCGTGTACTCGGCGGGACCACCGGCCGAGGGTTTTACCAAATGATGGACGGAGTGGAGGTCGGCCGCGTCAACGTGGCGGCGCGTGGCTGCGGCGTCGCACAGCGTGCGTTCGAGTTGGGTGTCTCGTACGCCCAGCAACGTCACACTTTCGGCAAGCCGATCGCGCAGCACCAGGCCATCCAGTTCAAGCTCGCCGAGATGGCTACCAAGGTCGAGGCGGCCCATGCCATGATGGTGAACGCGGCACGCAAAAAGGACTCTGGCGAACGAAATGACCTCGAAGCAGGGATGGCGAAGTACCTCGCCTCCGAGTACTGCAAGGAGGTCGTGGAGGATGCTTTCCGGATCCACGGCGGCTACGGCTTCTCCAAGGAGTACGAGATCGAGCGCCTCTACCGTGAGGCCCCGATGCTGCTGATCGGTGAAGGTACCGCCGAAATCCAGAAAATGATCATCGGCCGCAGGCTGCTCGAAGAGTATCGACTCCAGGGCTAGATGTCCGGGTTCGGGGTGTTTTCTTCGAGAAGAAGATCACACCCCGTCAACACTCTTCGGCCGCCGACTCGACTTCCTGGCTTGCCCAGTTGTGGCCCGCGACCGGTACGATCCCGGGAAAGCCGCCGTCCCCCGTCACAGCGCGGCATCATCCGCTACGAAGGTCATCCATGCCCCACAGCCAAACCTCTGCACCACGCGGCCGGGTCCGCCTCGCGCGCGGAGCATCGCCGTGGCTTCTCCCGACCGTTGCCACCGCAGCACTCAGCCTCGCCCGCGCGCGCCGCTCCGGCGCCGCCAAGGCCGTGGCCGTACCCGCCACCGCGCTCGCGGCGGGCATGCTGTGGTTCTTCCGCGACCCCGAGCGCGAGATCGCCCAGGGCCGGGTCATCTCGCCCGCCGACGGTGTGGTGCAGAGCATCATGCCGTGGAAGGACGGACGCACCCGCGTCGCGATCTTCATGAGCCCGCTCAACGTCCACGTCAACCGCGCGCCGCTCTCCGGCACGGTGGCCTCGGTCGAGCACATCCCCGGTGGGTTCGTTCCGGCGTTCAACAAGGAGAGCGAGAACAACGAGCGTGTCGTCTGGCACTTCGACACCGAACTCGGCGACATCGAGATGATCCAGATCGCCGGAGCGGTCGCCCGGCGTATCGTGCCGTACATCCCCCAGGGCACGAAGGTCGAGCAGGGCGACCGGATCGGTCTGATCCGCTTCGGCTCGCGCGTCGACATCTACCTCCCCGAGGGTGTTGACGTCGACGTGGAGGTCGGTCAGAAGACCGTGGCTGGGGTGACTCGAATTGACCGTGATTGATCCCGAGACACAGGCCGGCTGGGTGCCGGAAGCCGACGAGGTGGACGACGAGGAGGAGATGCCCCTCTCGCTCCGCCTCTCAATAGCGGACACCCTCACCCTCGGTAACGCCACGTGCGGCTTCATGGCGGTGTACTTCACCACCACCGGCATCCTGATCCCGCACCTCACCGGCGACCAGGAGACCGGCATGGCCCGCCACAGCGCGGCCACGGCGGTGATCCTGATGCTGTGCGCGGCGGTCTTCGACCTCTTCGACGGTCTGGTCGCCCGCAAACTGCGCTCCTCCCCCATGGGCGCGGAGCTGGACAACCTGTCCGACCTGATCAGCTTCGGGCTGGCGCCGGCGTACTTCGTACTCGTCTACGGCATGGTCGCGGACGACGCGCATCAGCGGGTGGCGGCGGTCGGGGCGATCGTGGTCCTGCTCGCGGTCGTCCTGCGCCTCGCGCGGTTCTCCTGCGTCACGGTCAAGGACGGCACGTTCCAGGGCATGCCGTCGCCGTTCGGCGCGCTGACGGTGGTGTCGATCGTGCTGCTGGAGCTTCCCTTCGTGGCGACGCTCATGGCGATCCTGGGCACCGCGTGGCTGATGGTGAGCCGGGTCGAGTACCCGAAGCCGCGGGGGCGCCTCGCGGTGGCGATGCTCTCCTGGATCGTGCTCAGCATGGGGTTGCTGGCGGCCTGGGCGTTCGACGCCCCGAGCGGGCAGCTGCTCCTTCAGACGGGCTGTGCGCTGCAGCTCGTCATGGGTGCGGTGATTCCCCTCTTTGCCACGGCTCGGAGGGTGAACAACTTCCGGGACAACCGGCGCGAGGCTCGCGCGGCGCAGCTGCCGTAGCGGTAGCCCGTTGTACGTGACTGAAGGGCCCCGAACCTGTGTGGTTCGGGGCCCTTCGGTCTTTTCGCCCAGCTGCGGGTGCGTGGGGGCTGGTCGCGCAGTTCCCCGCGCCCCTTCAGGGGCGCGGGGGCGAAGAAACCCCTGCTCAGCCTCCCAAGAAGTCCCGCCCGATGTTCTCCGCCACCCGCTCCAGGATCGGCCCGGCGTCCGCGATGCACTTCGCGATGTCGGGCTCGACCTCGGTAAGGGGGTAGGCGCGGCGAATGCCGGCCTTGCCGAGCGCCTCGGGGCGAAGGGCGAGGCGGCCGCAGACCGCGACGACCTCCTTGTCCGCCGCGCGGGCTGCGGCGGCGACCCCGGCGGGAGCCTTGCCGTGGAGGGTCTGCTCGTCGAGGGACCCCTCGCCGGTGATCACCAGCGTGGCACGCTCCAGCGCGGGCGCGAAGCCGAGGACGTCGAGCATGACCTCGATGCCGGGGCGGAAACGGGCGCCGAGCACCAGAGCCCCGTATCCGATGCCGCCCGCGGCCCCGGCGCCTGGCGCGGCCGCGAACTCGGCGGCCCGGGAACCGAGCGCCTTCTCCAGGACCGTGGCGAAGTGGGCGAGCGCCGCGTCCAGCGTCGCCACGTCATCGGGGCTCGCGCCCTTCTGGGGGCCGTACACGGCGGGGGCGCCCTTGGGACCCGTCAGCGGGTTGTCCACGTCGCTGGCGAGGACGAAGTCGATCGAGGAGAGTCGGGGGTCCAGGTCGGACAGATCGGCGCTGACTACGTCGCGCAGCGCGGCACCGCCAGGAGCCACCGGCTCCCCGTCCGCGTCCAGGAAGCGCGCGCCGAGCGCGGACAGCATGCCCGCCCCGCCGTCCGTCGTGGCACTGCCGCCCACGCCGAACACGATCGTCCGCGCCCCGTCGTCCAGCGCGGCGCGCAGCAGCTCCCCGGAGCCGTACGTCGAGGACGTGAGCGGCGCGAAGACCCCGGCGGGCAGCCGCTGCAGCCCGCTCGCCTCGGCCATCTCCACCACCGCGGTGTCACCGCGCAGCGCGTACGCCGCCGTGACCTGGTCGCCCAGCGGCCCGGCGACCGGCACCTCACGCCGCTCGAAACCGGCCGCGACCGCCGCGTCGACGGTGCCGTCGCCGCCGTCGGCCACGGGCAGCGCCTCGACCTCGACCCGCGGCGCGACCCGGCGCAGTCCGGCCGTCACCCGCTCCGCGACCTGAACGGCCGTCAGCGATCCCTTGAACTTGTCCGCGGCGATGAGCACACGCGGGGTCCGATTCACAGCAGCGTCCGCCACCTTGCATTCCCCTTGCTTTCCGGGCCTTGCTCACGTCAAGGCAGTCGCGCCGCTGCGACCTTAACCGGCGGAAGCCCCCGCCGTCATGCCCCGCCCAGCCCGCGGAATCACGCACACCCAGGAATCGCCCGGCTCTCGCAATACCGCGCGCGCCCGCCCGGAATTGGGTAAACCGGAGCTATGACCCCTGTGGGCACTGAGCTTGCCGACCGCGTCCTCGGGGGCTGGCTGGGCCGGATCGCGGGCAACATGCTCGGCAAGCCGGTCGAGCAGGGCGACCACTGGACGCGGGACCGGATCGACCGTTATCTGCGGCAGGCCGCGGCCCTGCCGCTCACCGACTACCTCCCCGAGCCCGTCGGCGACAGCGCGGCGAACGACGAATTCGAGCTGCGGCCCGAGTGGCGGCAGTGCGTTCGCGGCCGTATCCACGGCAGCTGCCGCGACGACGACGTCGACTACGCGATCCTCGGGCTCGACCTCCTGGAGACCCACGGGTTCTCGTTCAGCACGGAGCAGGTCGGTGATCTGTGGCTGCTGCGGCTGCCGTATCTGCAGACGTTCACAGCGGAGCGGGCCGCGTACCGCAACCTCGCCAATGGGCTCAAACCCCCGCTGACCGCGACGTACGACAATCCCTACCAGGAATGGATCGGCGCTCTCATCCGCGCCGACGTCTACGGCTGGACCTGCCCGGGGCTGCCGCGCCGCGCGGCCTCCCTGGCCCGCCGGGACGCCGTCCTCTCCCACACCGGCAACGGCGTGTACGGCGCGATGTGGGCGGCCGCGCTCATCTCGGCGGCCTTCACCGCTCCGACCGTGCGGCACGCGCTGGACACCGCGCTCACGGTGATCCCGGCGAGCAGCCGCCTCTCGCGCACCGTGCGCCGGGTGCTCACGCTCCACGAGACCCGGATGACCTGGGAGGACACGCTCAGCACGGTGGGCGAGGAGACCGCGGGCCTGGGCTGGATCCATACGATCCCGAACGCCGCGGTCCTCACCGCGGGGCTCCTGTACGGCGACGGCGACTTCACCCGCACCATCACGCTGACCGTCCGCGGCGGCTTGGACACCGACTCGAACGGCGCGACCGCGGGCTCCGTCGCGGGCGTCCTGTGCGGGGCCGCGGCGGTCCCCTCCCAGTGGAAGGATCCGCTGGAGGACACCGTCCGCAGCGCGGTGTTCGGCTTCGACGGCGTACGGATCAGCGAGCTGGCATCGCGCACGGTCGCGCTGGCGGAGGCCGAAGCCTAGAGCGCGGCGGGCGCACGCGTCCTGAAGACAGCAGCCGTCACCCCCATCGCCCGCAGCAGCAGCCGGTCGCGCAGGCCGCCTGGGAGGAAGCGGAGCAGGGCGAGGGCGCGTCCGTCGCGTCCGGTGGTGTAGAGGTTGTCGGGTCGGCGGGCGGTGAGGGCGCGCACGACCGCGTTGACGGCCGGGGCCACAGGTCCCAGCGGCTGGCGGGCCGCCGCGGCCTGTACGGCGTCCAGGGCGGCCGCGTACCGGTGCTGGGTCTCGGCCGAGCCCGCCCAGCCCGTGTCGGCGCTCGCCTTGTCCGCCGTGGTGAAGATGGCGGTGTCCATGGCCCCCGGCTCGACGAGCGAGACCTGGACACCCTGGTGGCGGAGTTCCATCCGCAGGGCCTGGGTGAGTGCCGACAGGGCGGCCTTGGATGCGGCGATCGGGCCGAAGAAGGGCGGGGTGACGCGGGCGGAGACGGCACCGAGGTTCACGATCCGGCCGCCGGCGGCACGCACCGCGGGCAGGAAGGCGCGGATCACCGCCGCCTGCCCGGTCACGTTGATCTCGAACTGGCGGCGCCAGGCCTCGGCCGGCACCAGTTCGACGGGGCCCTGCCCCATGATGCCCGCGCTGTTCACCAGGGCGTCGAGGCGGGAGCCCACGACGTCCGCGGCCGCCGCGATGGACTCCTCGTCGGTGAGGTCGAGAAGGACGGGGGTGAGGCCTGCGTCGCGCAGCGCTTCGGCGTCCGCGGGTGTGCGGTGCGCGGCGTACACGATCCAGCCGTCGGCGCTCAGCCTCCGCGCGAGGGCGCCACCCACGCCACCGGTGGCGCCGGTGATCAGAACGGTTCGGGGAGGGGTCAGCTCAGCCACAAGGGCCGCCTTTCACAAGGGGGTTCACTTTCGCTTCGCGGTCCCTCCCACCCTCCGCCAGGCCGCACCCCCGTTGAAGAGTGCAGAATTTACTGGTGGCAGCGACACCAGTACCGCGACCTGGACCCGGACAGGTACCCGACGATCACGGCCGCAAGGCCCTCGCGGCCTTCCTGCGCTCCCGCCGTGAGCGCGCCGACCCCGCGGGCACCGGGCTGCCACCGGGTGGCCGTCGCCGTACTCCCGGACTGCGCCGCGAGGAGGTCTCGCTGCTCTCCGGCGTGAGCCTGACCTGGTACACCTGGCTCGAACAGGGCCGCGACATCCATGTCTCCCCGCAGATCCTGCTCGCCCTGGCCCGCGCCCTCCAGCTCGACGAGGTGGAACGGGCGCACCTCTTCCGGCTCGCGGGCCTTCCGGTGCCCCAGCCCGCCGAACGCTCGATGGAGGTCCCGGACGCCGTCCGCACCTTCCTGGACACCCTCATGCCCAACCCGGCGTTCGTCATCGACCGCTGCTTCGACATCCTCGCCTGGAACCCGGCACAGGAGCGGATCCTCGGCCCGGCCCTGCTGGACCGCCCGCGCCGCGAACTCAACAGCGCCTGGATGCTGTTCCGCGTCCCGCAGATCCGCGCGCTGATGCCGGAGTGGGACAGCGAGGCCCGCTGGATGGCCGGTCTGCTGCGCCAGCAGGCGGCGTACGAACTCGACAACCCGCGCTTGTCCGAACTGGTCGCCGAACTCATCGACACCAGCCCGTACTTCGCTCAGGCCTGGGAGACCCACGACGTCGTCGAGTTCCGCTCCTCCGTACGCCGCTACCGGCACCCGGAGGTGGGCGACCTCGAAGTGTCGTACGTACGGCTGGCGTTGGAGGAGGCGCCCCGGCTCAGCCTGATCTGCCACTTCGCCGAACCGGGCAGCGACTCCGAGGAACGCCTGCGCAAGCTCGTGACCCCTGGCGTATGACGACTCTCGTTACCCTTCGTGGATGACCACTCCAGACTTCGCCACGTACATCGCGGGCCTGCCCCGCGTTCTCGCCGGGGCCGCCGCCCTCTTCCGCGACGCCGAGGGCCGGGTGCTGCTCGTCGAGCCGAACTACCGTGAGGGCTGGGCCCTTCCGGGCGGCACCGTCGAGTCGGACGACGGGGAGACCCCCCGGCAGGGCGCGCGCCGCGAGACGGCCGAGGAGATCGGCCTCGACGTCGAGCTCGGCCGGCTCCTCGCGGTCGACTGGGTGCACGGGACGGCGCGACCCCCGCTGGTGGCCTACCTGTACGACGGCGGGGTCCTCGGCGAGGACGACCTCAAGGCGATCCGGCTGCAGGAGGAGGAGCTGCTGTCCTGGCGTCTCGTCCCGCGGGAGGAGCTGACCGAGTATCTGCCGGGTGCCCTGGGGCGGCGCGTGCTCGCCGGACTCGACGTACTGGCCGAGGGCGCGGGGACGGCGGAGCTGGAGAACGGCCACCGGGTGGGCTGACCCGGGCGCGGTTCAGCCCTCGACGTCCCGCGGCTCGGCGTCCACCGCACGCAGCGCCTCGTCACGTTCCGTGACCCTGGCCTCCGTGCGGTGACCGCGCTCGATGTAGTCGCGTACGACGAGTTCGACGGCGTCCTGGGGGTTGCCCACGCCCGCGAGCACCATGACTTCCACGACGAGTTCGGCATCGAGCGAGACGGTGACCTTGGCCATGGGCGGACCCTAACACCGGGGACTCCCGGCAAACCGATATCCGTTCGCCGCACCCGGAACCCCGGGCCTACCCTCGGTGACATGACCAAGCCCCTCGTCGCCATTCTCAGCGGTGCCGGTATTTCCACCGACTCCGGGATCCCGGACTATCGCGGGCCGAACGGGCTGTGGCGGCGGGATCCCGAGGCCGAGAAGCTCGTGACGTACGAGTACTACATGGGCGACCCGGAGATCCGGCGCCGGTCCTGGCAGATGCGGCGCAAGAACCGGACGCTGAAGGCCGAGCCCAACGCCGCGCACCTGGCCGTCGCCGAGCTGGAGAAGTCCGGGATCCCGGTGCGGGTGATCACGCAGAACGTGGACGGCCTGCACCAGCTCGCCGGGATGCCCGCTCGCAAGGTGCTGGAACTGCACGGCACCGCGCGCAGCGTCGTGTGCACGAAGTGTCACGCCCGGGGGCCCATGGAGGACGCGCTGGCACGGGTCGAGGCCGGGGAGGAGGACCCGCCCTGCCTGGAGTGCGGCGGCATCCTGAAGTCGGCGACCGTGATGTTCGGCCAGAGGCTGGACCCGGCCGTCATCGGTGAGGCGCTCGCCATCACCAAGGCCTGCACCGTGTTCTTCGCCGTCGGCACCAGTCTGCAGGTGCAGCCCGCCGCCGGGCTCGCCGGCGTCGCCGCCGACAACGGCGCACGGGTCATCATCGTCAACGCCGACCCGACACCGTACGACGACCGCGCCGACGAAGTGATCCGCGAACCCATCGGCACCGCCTTGCCCAAGCTGCTGCGCACGCTCGGTGCTGAGCACAACCAGTAGGTCCGTCTTCCTGACGCAAGTCGGCCTCACTGGTGGGTTACTTCCGCCAACCAGCACTACTGCACGATCTGCATCGCCCGGAGCTGAGAGTTACAGCCCTAACGAGAACATTTTGCGCAGCGCGTCAGCGCCGGTGTCTCGACCCGAATGAGGGAACACCCATTCGGTTCGAGCTGCCTGGAGTGAGTCAAACTTTCCGGCAGGGGGTTGAGTTGAGGGGTCGGTAAGGATGGCTGGGTCAGCAGACAGCACAAGCCGTCACGGCAGGTGTCGGTGGACGAGCAGATCCAGGCCGTGTTGGCCGTGTTGAAGGGCGAGTTGTCGCTGGCCGAGGCAGCACGTCGGCATGGGGTGCCCTCGGCGACGGTGGGCAACTGGCGTGACCTTCGCTGACGCGTTCGCCGACGACGACCCGCTGTTCCGTCACGTCCGTACACGGGTGAGAGCCAATAAACCAATGGCGTGGTCGAGGGGTTCTTCGGCACGCTGCCGTACGAACATCTCTACCGCGCCACCATTGTCGACGGCGACGGCGACGGCGACGGCGACGCCCTCGCCGTCGAAGTCAACCTGTTCCGCCACACCCTGGGAGGTCCTGACATGGCCAGTAAGTTCACCGAGCTTGCGATCGACTGTGCCGATCCCAACGGTCTCGCCCGGTTCTGGTGCGCGGTCCTTGACTACGAGGTGCAAGACGAAGACGACGGATATATCGCAATTGGCTCCCCTATGGTGCCTGAAGGCAAGGAGCGCCTTGGTCCAGTGCCACCGACGTTGGCATTTGCGCGCGTGCCCGAGGGCAAGACCGTCAAGAACAGGCTCCACATCGACGTCAACCCAACGGACAGGGAGCAGGACGAAGAGGTCCGTCGCCTGCTCGACCTAGGTGCTCGGCACACCGACGTCGGCCAAACGGGCGATGACAGCTGGGTCACACTTGCCGACCCAGAGGGCAACGAGTTCTGCGTCCTTGCGGGCCGCCGCCCCTGATCGGAGGACAATGACAGTCCGTCGGATCTTCTGGCGGGCCGTTTCGGCTGTTCGGGCTGCGTGCGGACCGGCCGACGCGTTCGGACAGCTCATGCCTCATGCCATGGTGGGCACCTACTTGCCGCGGGCCTCTGCGAGGGTGTGTGCGACGAGGGCGTTGGCGTGGCCGTGGCCGAGCCCATGCTCGGTCTTGAGCCAATTCACCAGCTCCATGTGCTTGGTCAGCGGCGAGGAGTGGATAAGGTCCTTCCACTCCGCTATCGGGCGACCGTACTTATTCTCGATGGAAGGGAAATAGCTGGCAGGGCCCTTGACGGTGTCAGTCATGTCCGCAGTGTCCCGTCTGTCTGTGCTCGATGTTCCTGGACTGCCCGCCGCGCCACACGTCCATCCGGCAGCGGGGCAGTGTTGTCGCCTGTATGACCGGCGGGCGCGACTCGTGTCATCGGCCGGTGAAGGTGTGCTGCGTCACACTTCAGATCTCGGGCAGCCCTGCCACGGGAGCCGACTCTCCTACGCGTTGATGTGGGCAGGCAGGTTGAACAGCGGAAACAGGCGCTCGGTGTCGCGGAAGACGCTGATGTCCGTGATCCGGTCCCCGGAGAAGTCGATGACCTGAAGCGCCCAGGGCTCAAACCCCGCGCCGTCGATGCTGGGCCGGTACTGGCCGAACGCCGGCGAGCCGTTCGCGAAGGTGGGAATCAGACGTGACCCCCGGCAGCCGACGGCTGGTCCGGTCAGCCACGCTCGGATGTCCGAGACGCCTTGCATCCACAGGGCGTACGGCGGCAGAGACATGGTGGCGTCCACATGCAGCAGCATGCTCAGCTCCTCCATGTCGAAGCCGGAGAAGGCTGTCGCATACCGCTTCGCCAGTACCTGCTGGACGGTGCTGGGCGGCCGTACCGCCGTGTCGTTGGTCGCTTCGCGCCGGGCGGCGAGTGTGGCACGGGCGCGCTGGAGTGCGCTGTTGACTGAGGCGACAGTGCAGCCCTGCAGGTCCGCGACTTCCCGCGCCGAGAAGCCCATGACCTCCCGCAGCAGGAGAGTCGCGCGCTGCTTGGACGGCAGGTGCTGCAGCGCGGCGATGAACGCGAGGTGCACCGATTCGCCAACCTCGGCCGCCTCTGCGGGATTGTCCGTCGTGCGGATCAGAGCAGCCGGACACGGTTCGATGCAGAGGCCGGTGTCCAGTGGCGTGCCTGGTGAAGTGGCGCCGCCGGTCGGGCCGGAGAGGTCCATCGGGCGGGCCCGGCGCTTACCGGCGGCGAGTGCGTCGAGGCAGACGTTGGTGGCGATTCGATAGACCCATGACCGCAGCGACGACCGTTCCTCGAACCGCTCGAGGCTGCGCCAAGCCCGGACCATGGTCTCCTGCACGGCATCTTCCGCTTCGAAGACCGATCCCAGCATCCGGTAGCAGTAGCCGATCAGCTCAGCCCGGTGCCTCTCCAGCCGGACCACCCCCGCTTCCTGTCCGGGTTCGAATTCGGTTCCGACTTGGCCGACTTCAAGACCGTTCATTCCCGCCCCCTGACGCGCACAGAACCCGCAGGACGCGCGCTGTCGCGCGGACCCTGGTCCCGGCGCCTGCGTCAGTCGGCATCTGTGCCGACTTCGTCCACCGAGCAGCACGCCCTGCCTGGGCAGGATAACTTCCGCGGCTTCGAGGGGTTCTCCACCGATGCCTTGCGACTCCGGGATCCCGGACCATCGCGCGCCGAACGGGCTGTGGCGGCGGGACCCGGAGGCCGACAAGCTCGTCACGTACGAGTAGTACATGGGCGATCCGGAGATCCGGCGCCGTTCGTGGCAGATGCGGCGGAAGAACAGGACGCTGAAGGCGGAGCCGAACGCGGCGCATCGCGCGGTGGCCGAGCTGGAGCGGACCGGGGTACCGGTGCGGGTGATCACGCAGAACGTGGACGGGTTGCACCAGCTCGCGGGTATGCCGGCGCGGAAGGTGCTGGAGCTGCACGGGACCGCGCGGACCGT
Source organism: Streptomyces sp. NPDC001530 (assembly GCF_042894545.1). Classification (NCBI taxonomy): domain Bacteria; kingdom Bacillati; phylum Actinomycetota; class Actinomycetes; order Kitasatosporales; family Streptomycetaceae; genus Streptomyces; species Streptomyces sp. NPDC001530. The sequence continues at coordinate 249,308 of NZ_JBIAVS010000003.1, read as the reverse complement.
GGTGTGCACCAACTGCCATGCGAAGGCGCCCATGGAGGACGCGCTCGCGCGGGTCGAGGCCGGCGAGGACGACCCGCCGTGCCTGAGGTGCGACGGGATCCTCAAGTCGGCGACGGTGATGTTCGGCGAGCGGCTCGATCCAGTGGTACTGGGCGAGGCGGTCGCCATCACCAAGGCCTGCCAGATCTTCATCGCCGTCGGGACCAGCCTCCAGGTACAGCCCGCGGCGGGCCTGGCCGGTGTCGCCGCCGACCACGGCGCGCGGCTCGTCATCGTCAACGCCGAGCCGACACCGTACGACGAGCGGGCCGACGAGGCCGTACGGGAGCCGGTCGGCACCCCCCCGCCGGAGCTGCTGCGCGAGATTGCCGAGTAGCGGCGGACGGTGCGGCGGCGGACGCAGGGCTGTGTGAGGGCGGAGGTTGAGTGACAGGCCCAAGTCCGATGCGGAGCACGGGAGTTCGAGGTCGGTGGCGAGGGAGGCTTCCGGGTCGCCGTGGGCGTGCATCGCGGGCGTGCAGTAGCCGACGGCGCTGATCTGTGGGCGTGAGGGGGCTCGAGCGGGGGGTGTGACACCTGATGGCATCGGTGCGCTGGAGGGACTACAACCCCACACGACATGCGCTGATGAGTCATGTCACGACGCCTGTGATCGGAACAGAAAAGCCTTGCCCCACGCAGACATCACCGTCGGATGCACCCCCTGCCCTGGCCGAAAACGCGTCAGCCTGAACGTGGTCGGCGACACATTGGTTGCGAGGGTATGAGCCGTCCAATGAGAGCCCGGCACAAGCGCTCCCGTGATCCACGTGGGCACTGGCTGCTGTTGATCCTCGTGCTCCCTTTGATGTTCGCCTCCCTGCTCTTCGAGGGCTGGACGAACAACGAGGTGGACGCCCCGCAGCCGCGGCACGACTGCACCGAACCGGTGCCGAAGGCCGTGAGCCAGGGCGGTCCGGTGTTGCGCATCAACGGCGACAAGGTGAAGTCCGCCTCGATACCCGCCCATACCGTCGCGCTCACCTTTGACGGCGGGCCCGACCCGGTGTGGACCCCGCGTCTGCTGGACCTGTTGCGACGGCATCGGGCGCAGGCCACCTTCTTCCTCTTCGGCTCCCAGGCGGCCCGCTATCCGGAGCTGGTGCGGCGGATCCGCGCCGAGGGCCATGAGATCGGGTCGAACACCTACACCGGCGCCGACCTGGGCGCGTCATCGGCCATCCGCTCCCGGATGGAGCTGTCGCTCACGCAGACGGCGCTGGCCGGCTCCGGGAGCGTCCGCACCACTTTGCTGCGGATGCCGCAGACCACCTCGGTGGACACGCTGTGCGGCGCCGAGTGGAAGGCGGCGCGAAGCGCCGCGGCGAACGGTTACCTGTTGGTCGCGGCAGACAAGTGGAACCGAAAGCCGTCGCAGGGTGTGATCCGGCAGTTCAGCCAGACGGAACTCGCGTACAAAGAGACGGAAAAGCTGCTCAACGACCGGAATATCGACAAGTTCACCACGGTGACGGCCGGACTTCGGCTGCCCGCGGTCAACACGCCGGTGTCCACGTTCGAACGAGGGCAGGGCAAGGGCCTGATCTGGGTCTCCGCCATGGGGCACGCGTTCTCGAGCGGCATGACCTGGGTGCTCGGGGTGGCGGGCGCGCTGGGGGTGTTGCGGCTGCTGACGCTCGTCGTCTTCGCCCGCGCCCATGTCCGGCGTCTCACCAGCTTCCGCCCGGGAGCGCCCCGGCTGCGGGAGATCAACGACCCGGTGACGATCCTCATACCCGCCTACAACGAAGAGGCGGGCATCGAGTCCACCATCCATTCACTGCTCGCCTCCACGCACCCGTACCTGCAGATCATCGTGATCGACGACGGTTCGACGGATCAGACGGCGGACCTCGCCACATGGATCAACGATCCCCGGGTGATGGTGATCCGTCAGCCCAATGCGGGCAAAGCCGCCGCTCTCAACACCGGTCTGGCCCATGCGATGCACGAGATCGTGGTCATGGTCGACGCCGACACCGTCTTCGAGCCGGACGCCATCTACCGGCTCGTCCAGCCGCTGGCGCACCCGGCCGTCGGCGCGGTCAGCGGCAACACGAAGGTCGGCAACCGGCGTGGCCTGCTCGGCAGATGGCAGCACCTGGAATACGTCTTCGGGTTCAATCTCGACCGTCGGATGTTCGAGGTCCTGGAGTGCATGACGACGGTCCCGGGTGCCATCGGGGCCTTCCGCCGGGACGCGTTGATGGGCGTCGGCGGAGTCAGCGACGACACCCTCGCCGAGGACACCGATCTCACGATGGCCCTGTGGCGGGCGGGCTGGCGGGTGGTCTACGAGGAGTCCGCCATCGCCTGGACCGAGGTGCCCAGCTCGCTGCGCCAGTTGTGGCGGCAGCGCTACCGCTGGTGCTACGGCACGATCCAGGCCATGTGGAAGCATCGCCGTGCCGTTGTCGAATTGGGCCCGGCAGGGCGCTTCGGCCGCCGCGGCCTGAGCTACCTCGCGCTCTTCCAGGTCGCACTGCCGCTGATGGCTCCGATCGTCGACCTCTTCGCCCTGTACGGGGTGCTCTTCCTCAGCCCCCTGCAATCGGCCGGCGTGTGGCTCGCCTTCCTCGTCCCCCAGCTGATCTGCGCCGGATATGCCCTGCGACTCGACGGTGAGCGGGTGCGGGCGCTGTGGTCGATGCCCTTCCAGCTCTTCGTCTACCGGCAGCTGATGTATCTGGTCGTCATCCAGTCCCTGGTCGCCATCCTGCTCGGTACTCGGCTGAGGTGGCACCGGATGGACCGCTCCGGCACGGCGGCCCAGCACATCGGTCAACCCGCCCCGGCAGCAGAGCTGACATCGAGATGACCAAGGACAGCTCATGAGTGATCGGCAGAACGGGTGGCCCGACAGTGACGGGCTCGACGCACAGCAGGGGACACATCGTGTCATCCAAGGGGAGGTGTGGCACCGGACCGACCATCCGCCCCGGCCGCACGCGGCGCGGCCACCGTACGCATCACCGGACGCCGACACCTCGCTCGCCGGCATCCCTCATCAGCGGGACAACCGTGCACGCACGTATGACGGCGGCGGTGACGGTACCGCCCCAGGGACCGGCCGATCCCGTCGGCCCCTCAGAGTGCGCCGCAGCCGGGCCCGCAGGATCATCCGGGCCGTGATCCTGCTGCTCTGCGTGCTCGTGGTCTCATCCATCAGCACATACGTCTGGGCCGACGTCAGGCTCAACCGCGAGGTGGACCTCGGCAAGATCACGGACCATGTGCCGCACGGCAAGGGAACCAACTACCTCATCGTGGGCTCCGACAGCCGGGCGGGCCTTTCCGAGAAGGCCATCAAGGATCTGCACACCGGCGGCTCGGCCGCCGACGGCCGCCGCACCGACTCGATGATCCTTCTGCACACCGGCGCTCACGGCACCACGATGATGAGTCTGCCGCGAGACTCGTGGGTGACCATACCGTCGTACATCCGCCCCGACACCGGCAGGCACTACCCCCCGGCGAAGAACAAGCTGAACGCGGCGTTCTCGTTCGGCGGACCCGAACTGCTCGTACGGACCATCGAGCTCAACACGGGTCTGCACATCGACCACTACGCGGAGATGGGTTTCGCGGGCTTCGTGGGCATCGTGAACGCGGTCGGTGGCGTCCAGATGTGCGTGGACAGGGACATCAAGGATCAGAAGTCGGGACTGGACCTGAAGAAGGGCTGCCACAACCTCGACGGCCGCGACGCGCTCGCGTTCGTCCGGCAGCGCCACCAGGAGGCCGAGGGCGACCTGGGGCGCTCCCGCAACCAGCAGAAGTTCCTGGCCGCGCTCGCCCGCAGGGCCGCCACACCGGGCATCGCGCTCAACCCGTCCAAGCTCTATCCGACCATGAGCGCAGGGCTGGACACGCTCATCGTGGACAAGGACATGAGCCTGCGCATCCTCGCGTCGCTGTTCCAGGCGATGAGGAGCGTCACGGCCGGCCGCGGCGCACAGATCAATGTTCCCGTTTCGTCCCTCGGCTTCCAGACCTCCGAGGGCAGTGCCGTGAAGTGGGACGAGGCGCAGGCGAAGAGGCTCTTCGCCGAAATCAGGAACGACCGGCCGGTGACGTTCGCGAAGAAGAAGTGACGGCGGTCGGCGAAGAAACGGCCCGCTTCGCAAGCGGAGCCGCTTCGTGGCGAGTGGTCAGCCGAGCGACTAGAAGAGAGCCGCTCCGCTCTCGAAGTCCAGCAGCCGCTTCTTGCGGTCCAGGCCGCCGCCGTACCCCGTGAGGCTGCCGTTCGCACCGACGACGCGGTGGCAGGGCACGATGATGCCGATCGGGTTCTTGCCGTTGGCGAGGCCGACCGCGCGGGAGGCGCCTGGGTTGCCGAGGACCTCGGCCAGTTCGCCGTACGAGCGGATCTCGCCGTACGGGATCTTGCGGAGCTGCTCCCAGACGCTGCGCTGGAAGGACGTACCGTCCATGCGCAGTTCGAGGGTGAACTCCTTCAATTCGCCTGCGAAATAGGCCCGTAGCTGCTCGATTGCCTCGTCGAAGAGCGTGTCGTCACGTTCGCCGAAGTTCTCCTCCGGCGGGCGGTGGCGCTGGCCGACCATGTAGAGGCCGGCCAGAACACCGTCCGTGGCAACCAGCGTCAGAGGTCCGTACGGGCTGTCGATGACCGTGTGCTGTTTCATTGAACGTCCTTATACGGGCAGGAAGTTGATCGGGTGGCTGTCGGTCGCCCACAGGTACTGGACCGCGTAGGCGCGCCACGGGCGCCAGGCCGCGGCGCGGGCCGTGAGGGCGGCCGGGGTGGACGGGAGACCCAACTCCTGGGCCGCGCGGCGGATTCCGAGGTCGGTGGCGAGGAAGGCGTCGGGGTCGCCGAGGGCGCGCATCGCGATGACGTCGACCGTCCAGGGGCCGAAACCGGGGAGGGCGAGCAGCCTGGCGCGCGCCTCCGCCCAGTCGCTCTCCACGCCCAAGTGGAGGGCTCCGTCGGCGAGTTGGCGTACGAGGGTGGTGAAGGTGGTGCGGCGGGTGCGCGGCATCGCGAGGGACTCGGGGTCGAGCGCGGCGAGCGCCGCGGCCGAGGGGAAGAGGTGGGTGAGGCCGCCCTCCGGGTCCTCGACCGATTCGCCGTGCGCGGTGACCAGGCGGGCCGCGTGGGTGCGGGCCGCGGCCGTGGAGACCTGCTGGCCCAGCACGGCCCGTACGGCGAACTCGGCCTCGTCGACCGTGCGCGGCACCCGGCGGCCCGGTGCCTTGTCGATGAGCGGGGCGAGCAGCGGGTCGGTGCGCAGCTGGTCGTCGACCGCGACCGGGTCGGCGTCCAGGTCGAGCATGCGACGGCAGCGGCTGATGGCGACGGGCAGGTCGCGCAGGTCGCTGAGGGTCAGGCGGCACGCGATGTGGTCCGACATCGGCGTCAGCGCGACGATCCCGTGCCCGTACGGCAGCCTCAGCGTCCGCCGGTACGCGCCGTCGCGCCACTCCTCGACGCCCGGTACGGCGGTCGCCGCGAGGTGGCCGAAGAGGTTGTCGGGGTTGAGCGGGGCGCGGAAGGGGAGTCTGAGGCTCAGCACGCCCGGCGTGACTCCCGCACGCTTCTTGGGCAGACGTGCGCGCAGTTCGCTCGGCGACAGGGCGAAGACCTCGCGCACGGTGTCGTTGAAGGTGCGGATGGAGGAGAAGCCCGCCGCGAAGGCGATCTCCGCCATCGGCAGGGAGGTGGTTTCGATGAGCAGCCGCGCGGTCTGGGCGCGCTGGGCCCGGGCGAGGGCCAGCGGTCCCGCGCCCAGCTCGGCCAGGAGCTGCCGCTCGATCTGGCGCGTGCTGTAACCGAGCCGGGTGGCCAGGCCGGGCACGCCCTCGCGGTCCACGACGCCGTCGCCGATCAGGCGCATCGCGCGGGCGACCAGGTCGGCGCGCTGGTTCCACTCGGGCGAGCCGGGGCTGGTGTCCGGGCGGCACCGCTTGCAGGCCCGGAACCCGGCCTGCTGGCAGGCGGCCGCGCTCGGGTAGAACGTCATGTTCTCCGGCTTCGGCGGCACGACCGGGCAGCTGGGCCGGCAGTAGATCCGTGTGGTCAGAACCGCCGTGAAGAACCATCCGTCGAAGCGCGCGTCCTTCGACTGGACGGCGCGCACACAGCGCTCCGTGTCGGTGTGCATCCCGTTCTGCATACGTCCAGCATCGGGGACGGGCGAAGCCGGGGCTGGCGGGAATCCGACATGTACGTGGCGTGGCCTGGGCCGGGCGTCATGCCCTTGCGGCCTCGTCCGCCGACGCGAGACGCCGGCCCAGGGCGTCGGCCGGAAGGGATCCGGCCGGCCCCTTCGCCGCTCCCTGGATCCAGCGCCGGCTCTCGCCCAGGACCGTGGCCATGGGCGCGGCGTGGCTGTGGGTGGTGCTGCTCGCGCCGATCGCCGTCGTACCGTCGCCGCCGGCGCTCGGCCCGCTGGTGGCGGGCATGGCGTTCGTGGGCCCGGTGTGGAACGTGGTGGTCGTCGGCTACCAGTACGAAGTCATCCCCGATCACCTGCTGGGCCGGATCAAGAGCGTGGTGCTGCTGGTCAGTTGGGGCGCCATCCCCTTCGGCTCACTGGTCGCCGGCCACCTCCTGGACACCGCGGGCCCCAGGGGCTCCGTCGTCGCCCTGACGGGCCTCACCCTTCTGGTCGCCGTCATCGCCACCGCGAGTCCCGGCATCCGCAAGGCGGCCGTCCTGTCCGAAGGCTGACGGCCCCGCACCGTGGCACCGCGGCGCCTTCCCGTACTCGCCGCTGTTTCCTCCGCGCCAGGCCGACTCCCGCAGCAGGCGCAGCCCGTTGAGGCCGACGAGGACGGTGGATCCCTCGTGTCCCGCGACGCCGAGGGGCAGCGGCAGTGTGCCCGCCAGGTCCCAGGCGACGAGCCCGGCGATGCACACGCCGGCGACCACGAGGTTCTGCACGACGAGCCGGCGGGCCCGCCGGGACAGCGCGATCACCGCGGGCACGGTGGCCAGTTCGTCGCGGACGATCACCGCGTCGGCGGTCTCCAGGGCCAGACCTGAGCCGGCCCGGCCCATGGCCACGCCGGTGTGCGCGGCAGCGAGCGCCGGGGCGTCGTTGACGCCGTCCCCGACGAGCAGGACCTTGCGGCCGGCGGACTCCAACTCCCTGACCGCGCCCACCTTGTGCTGCGGCAGCAGTCGGGCCCGTACGTCCGCGATGCCCACCGCGGCGGCCGTCCGGGTGGCGGCGCGCGGGTTGTCGCCGGTCAGCAGGACCGGCGCGGTGCCAGTGAGCGCGGTGAGCGCGGCGACACTGGTGGCGGCGTCCGGGCGCAGTCGGTCGGCGAGGCCCAGTACGCCGACGGGGGCGCCGTCGGCCTCGACCAGGACGGCGGTACGGCCGGACGCCTCCAGTTCCTCGACCGCCGCGCGGGCCGCACCGGCCGGCAGTCGACGCGAAGTCCCCACCGCGACCTGCCGTCCGTCCACGACGGCCGTCACACCGACCCCCGGCGCCGAGGCGAAATCCTCCGCCGTGGCCAACTCCAGTCCGCATGCGCGCGCCGCCTCCACGACGGCCCGCGCCAGCGGATGCTCACTGGGATGCTCGGCCGCCGCCGCGAGCTCCAGCACCTGGCGCTCCCCCAGCCCGGATCCGGCCAGTGCCCGGACGTCCGTCACCCTCGGCATGCCCTCGGTCAGCGTGCCGGTCTTGTCGAACGCGATCGCGTCGACCTGCCCCAGACGCTCCATCACCACGGCCGACTTGACCAGCACGCCGTGCCGTCCGGCGTTGGCGATCGCGGACAGCAGCGGCGGCATGGTGGCCAGGACGACCGCGCACGGCGAGGCGACGATCATGAAGGTCATCGCCCGCAGGAGCGCGCCGGTGAGGTCGGCGCCGAAGGCCAGGGGCACCGCGAAGACGGCGAGGGTGGCGGCCACCACGCCCACCGCGTACCGCTGTTCGACCTTCTCGATGAACAGTTGCGTCGGCGCCTTGGTGCGGGAGGCCTCCTCGACGAGGGTGACGATCCGGGCGATCACCGAGTCGGCGGGGTCGCGCTCGACACGGACGCGCAGCGCACCGGTGCCGTTGAGGGTGCCCGCGAAGACCTCGTCGCCGGGGCCTTTCACGACCGGCAGCGGTTCGCCGGTGATGCTCGCCTGGTCGACCTCGCTCGTGCCGTCGAGCACCCGTCCGTCGGCCCCGATCCGCTCGCCGGGCCGGATCAACAGCCCGTCTCCGACGGAGAGTTGATCGACGGGGACCGATTCCTCTCCCTCCGTGGTCACTCTGGTCGCCGTATCGGGCGCGAGGTCGAGCAGGCCGCGTACGGAGTCGGCGGTGCGGGCGGTGGCGAGGGCCTCCAGGGCGCCGGAGGTGGCGAAGATGACGATCAGCAGGGCGCCGTCCAGGACCTGTCCGATCGCGGCCGCGCCCAGGGCCGCGACGATCATCAGCAGGTCGACGTCCAGGGTCTTCTCGCGCAGCGCCCGCAGCCCTTCGAGGGCGGGCTCCCAGCCTCCGGCGGCGTACGCGATCGCGTAGAGCGGGCCGTACGTCCACCCGGACGCACCGCCCAGGTGCAGCGGAAGCGCCGACAGGAAGGTGACGGTCGCGAGGAGGGCCCAGCGGGCCTCCGGCAGCGCGAGGACGCGGGTGCGGCGGCGAGGGGGCGCCGGAGCGGGGCGGTCGGTGACGGGTGGCGGGGCGAGAGTGGGAGTCACGCGGAGCACCATACAGGAACACATGAAGACTCATTCATACCTTCATATATGGTGGGTAAGATACCGCCCATGGGTCATGGAGCCGTCACCGCCGCGCAGGACGCCACCGAGCGCGTACGACTGGACGCGGCCAACGTGGCGAGGGTGGCCACCACGCTCCAGGCGCTGTCGACCCCCTCCCGCCTGCTGATCCTCGCGCGGCTGCGCGAAGGGCCGCTGCCGGCAACGGAGTTGGCCGCGGCGGTGGGCATGGAGCAGTCCGCCTGCTCGCACCAGCTGCGTCTGCTGCGCAACCTGGGCCTGGTCGTCGGCGAGCGCAGCGGCCGCTCGGTGGTGTACGCGCTCCACGACCACCATGTCGCCGAGCTCCTCGACCAGGCGGTCTACCACGTGGAGCATCTGCGGCTCGGCCTCAGCGACACGCCCGAGTGATGTGACGCGGGCGAGTGACGTGACGCGGGCGAGTGGTATGACGCGGGCGCCCGCGCGGCAGATGTGGCCGCTGTACGCCGCCGGGTTCACGACCGCGTTCGGGGCACACGGCATCGCCGCGAACCTGGGCGCCCACTCCGCCGACCGGGTCACCTCGCTCCTCGTCCTGGGCGGACTGCTGGCCCTCTACGACGGCGCCGAGGTGCTGCTGAAGCCGGTGTTCGGCACCATCGCCGACCGGATCGGCGCCCGGCCCGTGCTGCTCGGCGGGCTCGTCGCGTTCGCCGCCGCGTCCGCGCTGTACGTCGTGGTGGACAGCCCCGGCCTGCTGTGGGCCGCCCGTCTCGGTCAGGGTGCGGCGGCCTCCGCGTTCTCGCCCGCGGCCTCCGCGCTGGTGGCCCGGCTCAATCCGGCGGCGGGGCACGGGCGGGCATACGGGAGTTACGGCTTCTACAAGTCCATCGGCTACACGCTGGGACCGCTGCTGGGCGGTGTGCTCGTGTGGGCGGGCGGGCTGCGGCTGCTGTTCGGCGTGCTCACGGCGCTGGGCGCGGTGGTCGCCGGCTGGGCCGCGCTGGGGGTGCCGCGCGTGCCGCCGCTGCCGCGCGCCCGGCAGACCGTGCTCGACCTGGCGCGGCGGCTGACCGACCCCGCCTTCCTCACCCCGACGGCGGCACTCGCGGGGGCGACCGCAGCGCTCTCCGTCGGGGTCGGCTTCCTGCCGGTCTCCGGTGCGGGCGCGGGTCTCGGCACCGTGGCGACCGGCGCCGCCGTGTCCGTCCTCGCGGCCTGTGCCGCCCTCGTCCAGCCGCGCGCCGGGCGGGCGTTGGACGCGGGCCGGCTGACCGCCCGCGCCGGGATCGGCACCGGGCTGCTGACCACCGCCGCGGGGCTCGCCTGCGCGACGCTCCCCGGGCTCACGGGCGTCCTGCTCGCGGCGGCTCTGATCGGTGTCGGTACGGGGCTGATTACTCCGCTGGGTTTCGCCGCCCTGGCGTCGGCCACCCCTCGGGAGCGGCTCGGACAGACGATGGGCGCCGCCGAGCTCGGGCGTGAACTGGGCGATGCGGGGGGCCCGTTGCTCGTCGCGGCGGTCGCTACGGCGGTGACACTCCCGTACGGATACGCGGTGCTCGCCGCACTGCTGGCCGTCGGGCCTCTCGTCGGTGTGCTGTTGCGGAGCCGTGCGGAGGGCGGCCGCCGGAACCGCGTTTAGGGGCCAGCTTGGGTACCCCGCGGGTTTTTCGCCCCCTCCGCCCCTTTCCATCCCGTCCCTGGGGCTCCGCCCGGACCCCGCTGAACTCCAGCCGGCCGGGGCTACTACCTCCACGCGAGTTTCGCGCACAGCGTCGGCTACCCCCGCATGACCACAGCACACGGCCGAAGCCGCCCTCTGGGACCGGAGCCGTCAGCGGGGCTCTTCGCCTTGGGCGACCTCCACCTCGTGGTGGAAGTCGAGGACGCCGGCTGCCGAGGCGCCGGCCGAGGCGGTTGCGCAGAGGGTGAGGAGCAGGGCGATCCAGGAGGCTGCGGCGCGGGGGCGGCGCGCGGGCGCGGCCAGGAGGGCGGCGACGCGCTGCGGCACGGGTCCGGTGGTGGCCGCGGGGGCGAAGTCGGGGCGGGTGGAGTGGGACGCCTGGGTGGCGAGGGCGGCGCGCGCGATGGCGCGGGCGGTCAGGCGCCGGTCTCCCACCACGACGGCGGCGGCCTCGTCGGCGGCACGCTCCACAGCGAGCGCGATGGCCGCGCGGACCGGGCGCAGGCCGGGGTGGCAGTGGGCCGCGAGTTCGGCCGCGACGAGGAAACGGTGGTGGCCGCCGGCGTTGTGGGCCCGCTCGTGGGCGAAGAGCGCTTCGCGTTCGTCCGCGCCGAGGCTGCGGAGCATCGCGGTGGTGACGACGATGCGGTGCGGTCGCCCCGGCAGGGCGTACGCGTCCGGGTGCGGCGACTCGATGACGCACAGGTCGCCCGCGGTGGGGCGGCGGTCGGCCTGGCTGCGGGCGGCGCGGAAGGCGCGCAGCTGCCGCAGGGCCGAGCGTCCGAGGGTCCACGCGCCGACGGTGAGGGCACCGGTGGCAGCCGCCGCCGAGGGCAGGACGACGAGGTCCGACGCGGTGCGCAGGGGGTGGACGAGGTCGCCGAGGCCCGCGAAGACCGGCAGCTTGAGCAGACCGGTCAGGACCAGCGCCCCGAGTGCGGCCACGGAGGCTCCGGCCAGCACCACGGCCGCGAGGGTCAACGCCCACAGCGCGGTCACGGGTGCGAGACGGTCGAGGCAGCGGCGGGCCAGCGGCGGCACCGCGAAGGGCACCAGCAGCGGGATCAGCAGCAGGGCCGTCATTCCTCACCCGATTCCAACAGGTCGCGCAGGACGCGCTCGTCCTCGGGGCTGAGCTGGGCGACGAACCGGGCCAGGGCCGTCTCGCGGTCGTCGTCCCGGTCGAGTTCGCTGTGCATGCGCCGGGCGGTGAGGCCGTGCGGGTCCTGGACGGGAAAGTACGCGTACCCCCGGCCCTGCCGCTCGCGGCCGACGATGCCCTTCTCGTGCAGCCGGGACAGGATCGTCGTCACGGTCGTACGCGCCAGGCCGGAGTCCAGCTCCAGCTGTACATGCCCCGGTGTGAGGGGGGCGTCAGCGGCCCAGAGCGCGGCCATCACGCTGGCCTCCAGCTCGCCCGCCGGTCGACGTTCGTCTTTCGCACCGCCCAGTCGACGTTCGTCCTTCGCACTGCTCATGGGAACGATCCTCACCCCGCCGTCGTCTACATTTCAGTAGACCGTCTACAGAATTGTAGTCAACCGGGTGCGTCGCAACCGTACCCGCCCGTCCAGTATGAGAGGGCCCACCACGATGGCCGCACCACCTGAGCGCATTCTGCCGCCCGGTCGGCGACCGCGGCCGACGCCGCCGCGCTGCCTCGCTCGCCGTCGAGCGGCTGCCGGGCGGGACGGTCACGGCGCTCGGCCTCCCGCCCCCGGCGCGACGTAGGCGCGCAGGTCGCCCGCGCGGTGCGCCGACCAGTCGCGGGCGTACGCGGGCGGATGTCCTTCCAGGGTGGTGAGCACGGCGACCGGCACGCGCTGTCCGGCACGCTCGATGTCCGTCTGGGTGGTGTTGGCGTTGTGGCCAGTGGCCTCGACCGACGAGCAACCGGCATAGAAGGCGATCGGAACGGCCTGATGCCCGGTCAGCAGGCAGGGTGGCCGTACGCCGAGCCGGTGCAGTTCGGCCGCCGTGCTCGCCCAGCCCTGATGAGAGACGGTGGTGCGCCGGACGGTCGCCTGCAACACCGCGTACTGCACCGCCAGATGCCCGGCGAGGCCGAACGCCACCAGGGTCACGGCCACCGGGCGCCAGGCCCGGCCGGGGGCGGTGACCAGGTGGACGAGGGCGTCGGCGACCGGGATCGCGAGGAGGGCGTAGACCGGGAGCAGGAAGCGCGGGGCGGCGTACCCGATCATGAACAGATACGGGACGCCCGCCGTCGTGGCGCAGGACAGGAGCAGCAGGGTGCTCGCCGTGCGCCGGGCCTTGACGGCGACCACGAGCCCGAGGACGGCGAGCACCGGGAGGACGAACCACCACGCCATGACCACCAGACTGGGCATCGCCCCGGTGCAGGGGCGGCACAGGGTACGTCCGTCCAGGCTGCGCATCTGGTCGCCGACGGCGACGTTCCAGCCCAGGCCGCCCTGGATGCGGGAGCCGTCGGCGAGCCGTTGCCCCAGGCCGCCGTGACTGACGTACGCCTCCACGACCCACTCGCCCGCTCCGGCCGCCAGGCCCGCGACGAGTGCGACCAGCGGCCATGGCCGTCGCCACCGGCCGACGGCCAGGACGAGGAGCGGCAGGGTCGCCCAGATCGCGTCGGTGGGCCGCATCAACGCCATCAGCGCGGCGCTCAGACCCACTCCCCACAGCGCCGCCCGGTCGGAGCGGTCCGCCCGGGCGCGCAGGAAGCAGCCGACGCAGGTCAAGGCGCCGATCGCGACCCAGTAGTTGGGCATGGCCTGCGGGCCGTAGAACACGGTCACCCACAGCGTCGCGAACAGGGCACCCGCCAACGTCCGCACTCGTGTCGGCAACAGCCCGCGCCACACGCGCAGCGCCAGGAACAGCCCGAGTCCGGACAGCAGGGCGAGATAGATCCTCAGCAGCGTCGTGGACGACGACCAGGAAGCGATCGGCGCCACGAGCAGCGGGACGCCGCGGGCGCGCGGTGCGCTGAAGAACGCCGCGGGGGCGTGCGGGCTGACCTGGCTGACGTAGACGGTCTCGTCCCAGCCGAGCCCCATTCCGGGCCGTACGAGGACGAGTTGGGCCAGGGTGAAGGCGGCCGCCACCAGTGCAGGCCACTGCTCGCCACCGGGGTGCCGGGACGCGCGTCCAGCCGAGGGAATGCCGTGGCGCCTGGCGCCGACGAGCGGGACATTCAGGGTTCTGAGCATCGTCCACCCTTCAGCCCTACAAGCTGTAGGGTTCCTTCGCCCCACAAGACGCAGGACGAAGGGAGGAACCAGGAAAACATGGACAAATTACCGCGCGGCGATCAGGGGTGCAGTCCAGGCGTGGCATCCGGAGGCCGACCCCGACTCCCGCTCCCCTACGCGCTGTAAGGTGACGGACATGGCTGGCAAAGGCCCCCACGGCAGGGCGGAACGGCGCAGCGCCGGCGAGTTGGAGAGCGAAGTCCTCGCCACCCTGTGGGCCACAGACGACGCCCTGACGCCCGCCGAGATCCAGGCCGAGATCGGCGGCGGCCTCGCCTACAACACCGTGCACACCATCCTCAAGCGCCTGTACGACAAGGGGCTGGTACTCCGTGACGTGGACGGACGGCGCGGCGCATACCGGCCCGCCAAGAACGCGGCCGAGCTGACCGCCGAGGCCATGCACGAGGCGCTCGACCGTGGACCCGACCCGATCGCGACCCTTCAGCAGTTCGTCACCGGCCTGAGCCCCCAGGAGGAAGAAGCCCTGCGCGACCTCCTCAAAGGGAACGGACCCTGAGGGTCGCCGCCTAGGTTCCGCCACCGGCACTCGGCACTCTCGACCGCCGTCGCCGGGCAGGCACGGAAGCCGACCGCCGCCCGTCCTGGGCGACCGGTCCAGGAAGAAATAGTCGACCGGTCGTATCATTGCTCCATGGGACGGACCAGCGACGCCAGGGAGAAGATCCTCAACGCCGCGCAGTCGCTCATCGAGCTGCGCGGTTACTCCGCCCTGGGCGTGGCCGAGATCTGCAAGACGGCCGACGTGCCCAAGGGCAGCTTCTACTACTTCTTCGCATCCAAGGAAGCTCTCGCCCTGGCCGTGATCGACGAGCACTGGGCGGGCCAGAAGAGCACCTGGACACGCATTCTGAACAGCGACGAGGAACCGCTGCGCCGGCTGTACCGGCTGTTCGAGGAGACGGAGGCCGCCCAGCGCGCCGGCCAGCAGAGCTGCGGCACCGTCTCGGGCTGCCTGTTCGGAAACCTCAGCCTGGAGATGAGCAACCACACCGAGGCGATCCGCGCACGGCTGCAGGAGATCTTCGACGCGCAGGTCGAGATGGTCGACTCGGTCATCACCGAGGCGCTCGAGCGCGGCGAAATCACCGCGACCGACACCCGGGAAGCCGCGCAGGCGGTGGTGGCCCAGCTGGAGGGGCAGGTGTTGTTCGCCAAGCTCTACAACAACACCCGGCGGCTCAGCCCCCTGTGGGCGAACTGCCTGGCCCTGCTCGGTGCTCGCGAGCCGCAGCAGGCCGTGGTCGGCACCTGACCGATCGGATCGTCACCGACCTTGCCCGTGGTCGTCACCGGCCTTTCGTCACTGACCTGGTCAGTTGTGGTCACCGGCCCTCTCGTTACTGACCTGATCAGTGGTCGTCACCGGCCTCTCGTCACTGGCCACGCCAGATGTTGTCGAAGGCCGCCTCTTCGATGCTGCGCCGTTGCCGTACGGCTTCCAGTTCCGTCACCGCGTTGTGGACGGCGTCCAATACGGTCACGACGGCGTCGTCGGCGAGGTTCTCGGCCTCTTCGGTCGGCTCGTCACGGATACCCACGGCGGCAGCGAGGCCCGCGAGGACGGGTTCGCCCGACGTCCAGCGGTCGGCCGCGCGGCGGCGGGCCGCTGAGTCGCCCCATTCCGGTCGGCCGGTGCGCAGGGGAATCCAGCGACGGCGTCGCGGGGTGCCCTGGGCTTCCGCCTCCAGGACGGCGAGATAGGACGAGGACAAGCCGCGGCCCCGCCGCCACAGCCAGTCCTCCACGGACTCGTACGGCGGCTGCCGGATGAGCGCCGACACCGCCTCGTTCAACAGACGATCGTCCATGGTCCACTGCGCGCCGGGCACGATGAGGTCGCCGTCCAGGGAGAGGGCCTGGGCGTCGATGAGGTCGACCAGTTCGGCTCCCGCGAGGGCCAGCGACAGGTCGCCCTGCCCGACGGGGCGGCTGGACGCGACGTCCATGGCGATGATCAACAAGTCCTGCGGTGTGGTCATGACGGGCTCCACGTCAGGTCATCGGTGGCGAGTCAGGGCAACGGTGGCGATTCAGAGGCATCGGAGGCGAACCAGAAGCATCGTGGCACGGAGCCCCGGGATCGGAGCCCGGGACCGGAGCTGCGAACGGTTCGGCCGACCGGAGGGGCCGGCTCCCTCAGGCGCCGCGCCCGCCCGGCTCCGAGGCGGTTTCCGCCGGTGCGGACTGTCCTGCCGGGGCGGCATGTCGTACTACCACCATGTGGTGCGGGAAGCCGATACGCAGCACGGCGGCAGCCGCGGCGGCCGCGAGGACCACGACGGCGGCCAGGATCAGGGCCTGGTGATAACCGTGGTGGAGCAGCGGCGCAACGGCCAGGGGGCCGAGGATCTGACCGACGGAGTATCCGGCGGTCAGGAGCGCGACGGAGCGGGGGAACCGCAGGTGGACCCCCACGCCGAGGGCGACGGTGCTGATACCGATGACGTCGCGCCGAACAGGAGCGCGGAGACCAGCGCGGCCGCTACCCCATTGATCAGGGCGGGCAGCGCGATACCGACCGCTTGGACGACCAGCGCGGCGCACAGCAGATCGGGACGGGACCAACGGCGCCCGAGCCAGGCCCACAGCGCCGAGGACGGCGGCATACCGGCGGCGAGTGCCACGGCGGCCTGGGCGACGTGACCCCAGGGCGAGCGGAGCGCGCCGCCTCCTCGGGCCGAGCCGCGCAGGAGCGTACGCTCATGACGAAATCCTTGTGAGTCCGTGCGGGTTTCCGGGGCGGGCACGACTCACCGCCGCGGCCGCGGCCTGGCGGCGGTGAGTACGAACGAGGGGTGCCCTCACGTCGTGGTGTCGCTCCGGCCTGGGTCGTTGGGGTGGGACTCGAGTGCGATGACGGTGAGCGTCATCCACGGACGCAGCGGCAGCGTGCCGAGCACCTTCTCGTGGAGCTCGTCCTCATCCGCGGCCCGCCAGACCCCGATGCTGCGCAGCTCTCCGACCGGGCGCCACAGCCGGGCCAGGTTGCCGGTGTCGGCCAGTTCCCGGGCGCGGGCGGCTTCGGCGGCGCGCCGCCGGTCGACTTCGTCCTGGCTGGTGCCGTCAGGGATGGTGGTGGTGATCTCGACCAGGAACTCTCGCATGGCCCTGCTCCGCTCGGTGGGGCGTCCGGTGAGGACCGGATCGCCGCGGATGGTGACGGTGGTGGTTTGTGCTCAAGGGGAGGGTGACCGGACGCCGCGGCCGGACCTCGAACGTCTGCCGGACCTCGACCGTCTGCCCGACCTCGACCGTCCGCCGGGCGTCGATCACCTGCCGGGTGTCGATCGTCCGTCCGGTGCCGGTGGCGACACTCGCCCCGGTCACCTTCCGTCGGGCTTCCACGTCCTCATCGTCCGCCCGCCACCAGCGGTGATGCCACGACTGACTTTCTCCCTGCTGGAAGGCGTGGCCTCGCACCGACGTAGCATGACGACCGTGGAGCTGCGCCAACTGCGGTACTTCGTCGCGGTCGCCGAGGAGCTGAACTTCGGCCGGGCCGCCGAGCGCCTGCTGATCGCGGGCCCCTCCCTGTCACAACAGATCAAGGCACTCGAACGCGACCTGGGCGTACGACTGTTCGATCGCGACCGTCGCTCGGTGTCCCTGACCCCGGCCGGTTCGGCCCTGCTTCCGCACACCCGAGCCCTGCTGGAACGGGCCGACGACCTCCAGCGGCGCGCCGGTCGACTGTCCGGGTCGGAATCGGTACGGCTCGGCTACGTCAACTGGCTGCCAACGGACCTGACCGCTCGTACCGCCGCGGTGGCCCAACTCCACATCGACGCGTGGATCGCGCCTTCGCACACCCAGGCCGCCCGGGTCGCCGACGGCAGCCTGGACCTCGCGGTGTGCTGGGTGCGGACCGAGGATCTGGACCGACGGGGCCTGCGCGCCCGGCTCA
Organism: Streptomyces sp. NPDC001530; assembly: GCF_042894545.1. Lineage (NCBI taxonomy): Bacteria > Bacillati > Actinomycetota > Actinomycetes > Kitasatosporales > Streptomycetaceae > Streptomyces > Streptomyces sp. NPDC001530. Next base: position 231,738 of record NZ_JBIAVS010000003.1, on the reverse strand, counting down.
TCGGCGCCGACCGGCTCTATGCCGTTGCCACCGGCACCGATACGGGCGATGTGCCCGCCCGGGACACCGTCGTCCTCCTCGCCAACGACACCACCTCCTGGTCGTCCTGGAACGACTACGCGGAACTACTGGCCAAGGACACCGGGGCCCGCGCGGTCCGCATCTCCGACGGCGGCATCACCGGACCGGCGTTCTTCGACCACGTCCGCCGCAGCAGCCGTCCGGTCGTCAACTCCCCCAAGGGCCAGACCACTCCCCTGCCGCTCGACCTGGTCCGGCGCCCGGTCGTCGCACCGGAGATCTACTGGACCTGGTCGCTGGTCTGGCGCGAGGGCGAGGACCGGCCCGCGGTCCTCGCCGTCATCGACGCCCTGTGCGACGGCATGGGCGACCTCGGTCTCCACGCCCCGGGCGCCTGGCTGCCCGAGGGCGATCCGCACCGGCGGTAGCCAACCCCGCCGCTCCCGCCGTCCGCAGCCACCAGACCCGGTCGGCGCCGCCCCATCCCCCCGCCCATCCCGCTGACCTGCACTGGAAGGCTGCGCCTCCCAAGAGGTAGGAAGCCGGTCCTGGCTCAGGCCCTGTTGACCTTTGACTTCCCGCGGCAGAACCGCCTAACTTCCAAATAGTCGACCGGTCGGCTAGTACTTTCGAGGATCGGTCGAGAAGCCCCACCTCAACTCGGAGAAGGTCATCATGAGCTCTCAGGACCAGAAGGTCGCAGTCATCACCGGTGCCTCGCAGGGCATCGGCGCCGGCCTCGTCGAGGCCTACCGCAAGCTCGGCTACGCCGTCGTCGCCACCTCGCGCACCATCGCCCCGTCCAACGACGTCGACGTCCTGGCCGTCCAGGGCGACATCGCCGACACCGCCACCGCCGAACGCGTCATCGCCGCCGGCGTCGAGCGGTTCGGCCGCATCGACACCCTTGTCAACAACGCGGGCATATTCGTCGCCAAGCCCTTCACCGACTACACCGCGGACGACTACGCCGCCGTGACCGGTGTGAACCTCGCGGGCTTCTTCCGCATGACCCAGCTGGCCATCGAGCACATGCTCGCCCAGGGCGGCGGCCACATCGTGAACGTCACCACCAGCCTGGTCGACAGCGCCAACTCCAACGTTCCCTCCGTGCTCGCCTCGTTGACCAAGGGCGGCCTGCAGTCCGCCACCAAGTCCCTGGCCATCGAGTACGCCACGCGTGGCATCCGCGCCAACGCCGTCTCACCGGGCACCATCAAGACCCCCATGCACCCCGAGGAGACCCATGCGGCCCTCGCCGCCCTGCATCCGGTCGGCCGGATGGGCGAGCTGAGCGACATCGTCGACGCGGTGATCTACCTGGAGAACGCCCCGTTCGTCACCGGCGAGATCCTCCACGTCGACGGCGGCATGAGCGCCGGCCACTGATGACACACCACGAGGGGAGAACCCTGATGAACAGCCCGACAGAAACTGAAGCGATCCTGCGCGACGTCCTCGACCGGTGGAAGGCCGCCGTCGACCGGCACGAACCGCAGGAGGTCGCCTCCCTGTTCACCGAAGACGCGATCTTCCAGGGACTGCGCCCCTACAGCGTCGGAAGGGCGGGCATCGCCGCCTACTACGACTCCCAGCCCATCGGGTTGACGGCCGAGTACCGGATTCTCGAAACCCGGCGCCTCGCCGACGACCTCGTACTCGGTTACCTGGACGTCGACTTCTCGTTCACCGACCGGCCCACCATCAGTGTCAACCTCGGCGTACTGCTGAAGCGCATCGAGGAGGGCTGGTACATCAGCCACTACCAGGTCTCCCGGCTCACCTGATTCCTCCCACAACCACCGGGTCTCCCGGCTCACCTGATTCTCCCCGCTCAGCGAACTGACGGCTCAGGGCGAGATGGGCAAGCCGGACCGTAGTGCCGTCAGCCGACCTGCGCGGCGAACGCCTCGTACGCCCGCTCGTCGAAGAGGACGAATCTGACCTCCTCGACCGCCGTCTCCGTCTCCCGCACCGTCTCCACGGCGATACGGGCCGCGTCGTCCATCGGCCACCCGTAGATGCCCGCGGAGACGGCCGGGAACGCGACGGTGCGGGCGCCGAGCTCGTCGGCGACCCGCAGGGATTCGCGGTAACAGGACGCCAGCAGCTTCGAGCGGTCCTCCTCGCGGCTGAAGACCGGGCCGACGGTGTGGATCACCCATCGCGCGTCCAGCTCGCCCGCGGTGGTGGCGACCGCCTGGCCGGTGGGCAGGCCCTTGCCGTAGTGGCCGGCGCGGAGCTTGCGGCAGTCGGCGAGGATGGCGGGGCCGCCGCGGCGGTGGATGGCTCCGTCGACGCCTCCGCCGCCGAGCAGCGAGGAATTCGCCGCGTTGACGATGGCGTCCACGGTCTGGCGGGTGATGTCTCCCTGGACCAGCGTGATCGTGGTCATGACTGCCTCAGCCTCCTCCAGACGGCCTTCGCCGCGTTGTGCCCCGACATGCCGTGGACCCCGGGGCCCGGCGGGGTGGCCGAGGAGCAGATGAAGATGGCCGGGTGCGGGGTGCTGTACGGGAACAGGGACAGTTTGGGGCGAAGGAGGAGCTGAAGCCCGGAGGCGGCGCCGCAGGCGATGTCGCCGCCCACATAGTTGGCGTTGCGGGTGGCGAGCTCGGGCGGTCCTGCGGTGGCGCGGGCCAGTATGCGGTCGCGGAAGCCGGGTGCGAAGCGCTCCAGCTGTCGCTCGATCGCGTCCGTGAGGTCCCCGGTCCAGCCGTTCGGAACATGCCCGTACGCCCAGAAGACCTGCTTGCCGTCGGGTGCCCGGGAGGGGTCCATGACGCTGGGTTGCACGGTGATCAGGAAGGGCGCGTCGGGGGCCCGGCCCTCGCGGGAGGCCGCCCGCAGCGCGGTGCTGATTTCCGCGCTGCTCGCGCCGATCTGCACGGTCCCGGCGGTGCGCGCCTCCTTGGCCGTCCAGGGCACGGGACCGTCCAGCGCGTAGTCGATCTTGAAGACGCTCGCCCCGTACCGGTAGCGCTCGTAGTAGCGCCCGAAGCCCGCGATCCGGGCCAGTGCGGTGGGCGAGGTGTCGAAGACGTACGCGCGCGCGGGCGGCAGGTCGTCCAGGCGCTTGACCTCGTAGTCGGTGTGGACGGTGCCGCCGAGGTCCTTGAGGTACGCGGTGAGCGCGTCGGAGATGGACTGGGAGCCGCCGCGCGCGACGGGCCAGCCGCGGGCATGCGCGGCCAGCGCGAAGACCAGGCCGACGGCGCCGGTGGCGATGCCGTCGAGAGGGGCGATGACGTGCGCCACGAGCCCGGCGAACAGGGCCTTGGCGCGCTCGTCGCGGAAGCGGCGGGTCAGCCACGTCGACGGCGGGAGTCCGACGAGGCCGAAGCGGGCCAGGGTGACCGGGTCGCGGGGCAGCGCGGTCAGCGGCAGCGACATGAAGTCGTGGGCCAGGGTGTCCCACTTCGGCAGGAAGGGCGCGACGAGCCTGCGGTACGCGCCGGCGTCGCGCGGCCCGAACGAGGCGGCCGTCTCGGCCACGGAACGCGAGAGCACCGCCGCCGTGCCGTCGAGGAAGGGGTGCGCCATGGGCAGCTCGGCGTGCAGCCACTGAAGGCCGTACCGCTCGAGGGGCATCGCCTTGAACGCGGGTGAGTTGATGCCCAGCGGATGCGCCGCCGAACACGGGTCGTGCCGGAAGCCGGGCAGCGTCAGCTCTTCGGTGCGGGCTCCCCCGCCCACGGTGTCGCGCGCCTCGAACACGGCCACGGAGAAGCCCCGGCGGGCCAGCTCCACGGCAGCGGTCAGTCCGTTCGGCCCCGCACCCACCACGACCGCATCGAGCATCGACGGCACCTTCGGACTCCTTTGTCAGCCGATGGCCACTGAGGATCAGGATATGCCGGGGGACTGACAGCCTTGGCGGTGCGGGGGGTTGGGAGGCGCGGCCCCGGGGTCAGACCCCGGCCGTCAGCAGCGCCACCACCCGGCGGGCCGTGGCCTCGTCCCGGGCCGCCGTGAACGGCAGCGCGTTGCCCCCGGTGATGCGGAACGGCTCGCCCTTGAGGGTCAGATGGGCGCCGCCCGCCTCCTCGACCAGCAGCAGACCCGCGGCATGGTCCCAGGCGGCTTCCCAGGAGAAGGCCGTGGCGTCCGACTCACCGCGGGCGATGGCCAGATACTCCAGGCCCGCCGAGCCGCAGGGGCGCGGGACGACTCCCTCGACGTGCAGGCCGAGCAGCGCGCGCTTCTGCTCGTCCGTGGTGTAGTCCGGGTGGGAGGTGGCGATGTGGAGGTCGCGGCCGGGCTCGGGCGCGCCGGAGCGCAGGGGCACACCGTCGAGTACGGCGCCCCGGCCGCGTATCGCGGTGGCGAACTCGTCGCGCGCGGGAGCGTACGTCCACGAGGCGAGCACGACGCCGTCCAGCGCCAGCGCGACCAGCGTGCAGAAGCCGGGGTCGCCGTGCACGAACTGCCGCGTTCCATCGACGGGGTCCACGATCCAGACCGGTGCGGTGCCGCGTATCGCCTCGTACGTCGCCGGGTTGGCGTGCACCGCTTCCTCGCCGACGACGACCGAGCCGGGCAGCAGCTTCGTGAGGGCCTCGGTGAGGTACACCTCGGCCTTGCGGTCGGCGTCCGTCACCAGGTCGTGCGGGCCGGACTTCTGGTCGATCTCGTGCGCGGCGAGCTGCCTGAAGCGCGGCATGATCTCGGTGGCGGCCGCCTTGCGCACGGCTTCTTCGACGTCGGACGTGCCGTGGGCGAGAAACTCGTCGATGGTTTCGATGTCTTCGATCATGGCTCCATGACAGCACGCGCCACTGACAATCCCCACCCGCCCAGTGCACTCCGGGTGGAATCGCCATGAATTCCGGGGTTCGGAGATCACCAGGACCGGGGGTTCGGAGATCAGCAGAACCGGGGGTTCGGAGATCAGCAGAACCGGGGGTTCCGGGGGCGGCATGACCGCGGGTTCCGGATCAGCGGTGCTCGGGGGCGGCGATCAGCGTCCGACCGCGTATCCCTGCATCCCGCGCGGATTGGCCGCCGCCGAGAGCACACCCGTCTCCGGGTCCCGCGCGACCGCGCACAGCCGCCCCTCCGACCAGGCCTCGCCGACCTCGACGTCGTGGCCGCGGCGGCGCAGCTCCTCGACGACCGCCTCGTCCATGCGGGACTCGACGGTGAGGTGGCCGGGGCGCATGCCGCGGGGGTGGAAGGATCCGGGGAAGCTGTCGTTGTGCCAGTTCGGGGCGTCGATCGCGCCCTGGAGGTCGAGGCCGCCGCGCACCTCGGCGCGCAATGCCACGGACAGGAAGAAGTGTGTCTGCCACTGGTCCTGCTGGTCGCCGCCCGGCGTGCCGAACGCCATGACCGGCACGCCGTCGCGCAGCGCGAGCGAGGGGGTCAGCGTGGTGCGGGGGCGGCGGCCGGGCGTCAGGGAGTTGGGCAGCCCCTCCTCCAGCCAGGCCATCTGGAGCCGGGTGCCGAGCGGGAAGCCCAGCTCGGGCACGACCGGGTTGGACTGCAGCCAGCCGCCGCTGGGGGTGGCGGCGACCATGTTGCCCCAGCGGTCGACGACGTCGAGGTGGCAGGTGTCGCCTCGGGTACCGCCGTCCGGTGCCACGTCGGGTTCCGCGGCCGTCCGGGCCATGGTGGGCTCACCCGCACCCGGCACCGCCGGCGCGACGAAGCCCGGCTCCCCGGCCGCCACCACGCGCGCGTGCCCGCTCAACCGCGGAGCACGCCCTCCGGGACTGCCGGGGCACAGCTCGTACGACGCCTTGTCGCCGACGAGCGCACGCCGGGCGGTGTTGTACGGCTCCGACAGCAGCTCGTCGAGCGGTACCTCGGCCGCGTCCCCGTACCAGGCCTCCCGGTCAGCCATGGCCAGCTTGCAGCCCTCGACGAGGAGGTGGACGTAGTCGGCGGAGCCGTAGCGCGGCAGCTCGGGCGGCAGCAGGGCCAGCTGCTGCAGGAGCACCGGGCCCTGGCTCCAGGGGCCCGCCTTGCACAGGGTCCAGCCCCGCCAGTCGTACGTCGCCGGGGCCTCGTAGGTCGCGGACCAGGACGCCAGGTCGGCGGCCGTCAGGGTGCCGGCGTGGCGCTCGCCGCTGGTGTCCATGGTGGGCCGCTGGGCCTGACGCACCAGGGCCTCGGCGATGAAGCCGGAACACCACACCCGCCGCGCCGCCTCGATCTGAGCCACGCGGTCCGTCTCTTCGGAGACCTCGGCGAGCAGCCGTCGCCAGGTCGCGGCGAGGGCGGGATTGCGAAACAGCTCGCCGGGTCGCGGCGCCCTGCCGCCCGGCAGATACACCTCCGCCGACGAGGTCCACTCCGTCTCGAACAGCTCGCGTACGGTCTCGACCGTCTCGCCGACGCGCTCCACGGGCGCGTGGCCGTCCTCGGCGTACCCGATGGCGTACGTGAGGACGTCGGCGAGGGACTTGGTGCCGTGGTCGCGCAGCAGGAGCATCCAGGCGTCGAACGCGCCCGGCACGGCGGCGGCGAGCGGCCCTGTACCGGGTACGAGATTCAAACCGAGTCCCCTGTAGTGGGCGATCGTCGCTCCGGCGGGCGCGACGCCCTGTCCGCACAGCACCCGGACCTCGCCGCCCGCCGGGGCGAGGATGATCGGGACCTCGCCCGCGGGTCCATTGAGGTGGGGCTCGACGACGTGCAGGACGAAGCCCGCGGCGACGGCGGCGTCGTACGCGTTGCCGCCGTCCTCCAGGACGGCCATCGCCGACTGCGAGGCGAGCCAGTGCGTGGAGGACACCATGCCGAAGGTGCCCTGGAGCGTCGGTCGGGTCGTGAACATGCCTGCCACCTCGCTGTGCGGAGCGATCAACCTCGGCCCCGACTATGGCACTTGCGCCTCCCAGAACGGCAGGGCAGCACTGCAGCGCACGCGCCGGGCCCGGAAGGACCGGAATGATCGGAATCATTCACCCGGGGTGGACGTTGGCCCTCGTGGAACGGAACGGAGGCGGTTCGGTGCACGGTGAGTACAAGATCCCCGGCGGCAAGCTCGTCGTGGTGGATCTGGACGTCGAGGGCGGAATGCTGCGCCACGCGCGCGTGGCGGGCGATTTCTTCCTCGAACCGGACGAGGCGCTGGACGCCGTCAACCACGCGCTGAACGGCGCCCCGGTGGACACCGACGCGACGGGCCTGGCCGCCCGCATCGACGCCGCGCTGCCCGAGGGCACGGTCATGTACGGGCTGACCTCGGAGGGCATCGGGATCGCGGTGCGCCGGGCACTCGCCCACGCCACCGACTGGACGGACTACGACTGGCAGCTGATCCACGAGGGCCCGCAGTCCCCGGCGCTGCACATGGCCCTGGACGAGGTGCTGACCGCCGAGGTCGCCGCGGGCCGGCGCCCGCCCACGCTGCGCGTGTGGGAGTGGGGCGCACCGTCCGTGATCATCGGCAGCTTCCAGTCGCTGCGCAACGAGGTCGACCCCGAGGGCGCCGCGCGCCACGGCATCGAGGTGGTCCGCCGGATCTCCGGCGGCGGCGCGATGTTCGTGGAGCCGGGCAACACCATCACGTACTCGCTCTCCGTCCCCGAGGCGCTCGTCCAGGGCCTCTCCTTCCAGGACAGCTACGCGTATCTCGACGACTGGGTGCTCGGCGCGCTCGGCGACATGGGGATCAAGGCCTGGTACCAGCCGCTGAACGACATCACCACGGAGCAGGGCAAGATCGCGGGCGCCGCCCAGAAGCGGGTGGTCGGACCGGGAGGCGGGCCCGGCGCCGTGCTGCACCACGTGACCATGTCGTACGACATCGACGCCGACAAAATGCTCGAAGTGCTGCGCATCGGCCGGGAGAAGCTCTCCGACAAGGGCACGAAGAGCGCGAAGAAGCGGGTGGATCCGCTACGCCGCCAGACGGGGCTGGCGCGCGAGGCGGTCATCGAGCGGATGATCGACTCGTTCCGCGGCCGGTACGGGCTGGCGGACGGCAAGGTGACGCCGGAGGAGCTGGGCCGGGCGGAGGAGCTGGCGCGGGCGAAGTTCGGGTCTGCGGAGTGGACAGCGCGAGTGCCGTAGCCCCGGCGCTCGGTGGACGGCGCCTGGCGCTCGGTGGACGGCACGCTGCCGCCGCGGGTGCCGCTCAGAACTCGGAGGTGTCGAGCTCCATGTCGAACGGATCAGGCAACGCGACAGGCGTTCCGAACGGCAGCGGCCCCTCCACCCCGGTGTAGCCGAGTCGGCCCGGTACCGCGTACAGGGTGCAGGACCGCTCCTGACGGTCGACGAGCAGATACAGCGGTGCGCGGTACTCCGCATAGCGGGCACGTTTGACCGTGCGGTCGGTATCCCCATTGGACTCCGGGGTGACCTCGACGATCAGCAAGGTCTGGTCGGGGAGCAGGGCGCCCGCGCCCTTGGCGACGTCGCTCGGCACGACTGCCAGATCCGGCACGTACCAGTTACTCGTCCCCGGCAGGTCCAGGTTCCCGGAACCGGCCCGGCAGCCCAGTCTGCGCAACACCGGCCCCAACTGCTCGCGGATCAGGTCAGCGACGTTCTCGTGGTCCCAGGACGGCACGATCGGCTGGATGACCCCATCCACGATCTGCACCCGGTCACCCTGGATATGCCGGATCGCGTACTTCAGTGCGGTTTCCGGGTCGGTCACTGCGTACGGGTGCGGCTGAGCGCTCATCGGTTCTCCGTCGGGCATCGTGACTGCAGCATGACCACCCTCCTCGGCGTACCGCAATCCGCCACACGCGTGGGGCGATGCAGCGCGCGGCTCACTCAAACCGGTGATCTCCGTGCCGAACAGCCACCAGCCCCGACTCGTACGCGAACACCACCAGCTGGGCCCGGTCGCGGGCGCCCAGCTTCGTCATCGCGCGGCTGATGTGGGTCTTGGCCGTGAAGGGGCTGATGACCATGTGCGCGGCGATCTCCTCGTTGGTGAGGCCGCGCGCGGCGAGTGCGGTGACCTCGCGTTCGCGGGGCGTGAGGCACTCCAGGCCCGGCGCGGTGGCCCGGTCCGGAGGCCGGGCGACGAACTCGCCGATCAGGGTGCGGGTCACGGACGGGGACAGCAGTGCCTCTCCGTGGGCGACGACCGCGATGGCCTGGAGCAGGTCGGCGGGCTCGGTGTCCTTGAGCAGGAAGCCGCTGGCACCGGCCCGCAGCGCCTCGAAGACGTACTCGTCCAGGCCGTAGTTGGTGAGGATGACGACCCGTACACCGGACAGCTCCGGGTCGGCGGCGATGCGGCGGGTCGCCTCGATGCCCGTCATCACGGGCATCTGCACGTCCACGAGGGCGATGTCCGGTATCTGGGCTCGCACGAGGGCCAGGCCCTGTTCTCCGTCGGCGGCCTCGCCCACCACCTCGATGCCTTCCTCGGCATCGAGCAGGGCGCGGAAACCGGCGCGCATGAGCGCTTGGTCGTCGACGAGCGCGACCCGGATCACGACACGTCCTCCGGTATGCCCAGGGGCAGTTCGGCCCGTACCGAGAAGCCGCCCTCCGCGCGCGGGCCGGCGTGCAGGGTGCCGCCGAGGGCCGTAACGCGTTCGCGCATGCCGGTGAGGCCGATGCCCGGGGTGGGCGGACGAGTCGGGTGTGCGGCGCCGTCGTCGTCCACGCGTATCAACAACTCGTCCCCGGCGTAGGCGAGTTCGACGGTCACCTTGGCGAGGCCCGCGTGGCGGGCGGCATTCGTCAGGGCCTCCTGGACGATGCGGTACGCGGCGCGGTCCACGGTCGCCGTCAGCGGGCGCTCCTCGCCGGTCACCGTCAGCTCGACGGCGAGACCGGCGGCGCAAGCACGCTCCACGAGGAGGGCGGGTGTGCCGGTCGGCTCGTCGGTGCGCAACACCTCCAGCGTGGCGCGCAGTTCGCGCATCGCCTCGCCGCCCGCCTCCTGGATGGCGAGCAGCGCGGGCGGCACCTCCTCGCCGCGCTTGCGGGCGAGATGGACGGCGACGCCCGCCTGGAGCTTGACGATCGAGATGCTGTGCGTGAGGGAGTCGTGCAACTCCCGGGCGATCCGCAGCCGTTCCTCGCCCGCTCGGCGCAGGGCCGCCTCCTCGCGGGTGCGTTCCGCCTCCAGCGCGCGCTGTTCCGTCTGGCGCAGGTACGCCTGCCAGTTGCGGTCGGCGAGGCCTGTCACCAGGGCGCACAGGAACCAGCCCGCGAGGAGGAGCGTTCGCTCGACGATCTCCTGTGTCGTGGGGCCCGTCGCCACGTATCCCGCCAGGAAGACGGCGGTCGCTATCGCCGCCAGGCCTCGGTGGCCCACGCGGGCGGCCGTGTGTACGGCGGCGAGTACGGGGAGCGCGGAGAGGGGTCCTGGGTGTGCGTGCAGGACGTACGCCGTTGTGGTGGCCGTGCTGGCGGCCAACACCGCGCGCGGGGCCGTGCGGTAGGCCGCCAACGCCAGGCAGCCGAGGGCGATCAGGGTGTAGTCGACGGGGGTCGTGCCGTCGTGGAAGGCAGCCGCGGTCACGACGAGGGCGCCGATCGCGACGGCGAGGGTCGCGTCGGTGAGGCGCCTGCGTGTGACCTGGTCCAGCTGCATGTCCGGCACGATATGCGGCCGCGCCGACAGCCGCGTCAGACCTGTGGATGGCTGCCGGGGTACTCCCGGCGCAGTAGTTCGCGCTGCGCGCGGGCCCGGTGGGGGTAGCTCGGATTGCCTTCGGGTGTACGACGCCTGCGGATGCCCCTCTGGACCAGGGTTGCAACGGCACCCGGCGCTGGTGGCTGTGCCCACCCTCCCCCAAGCTCTCGGCTTCGCTCCAGCAGGGGGACCCCCATCGCCCTGCGGAACAACTGCCCACAGCGGTAACCAGCGCTAACCCCCACCCCAGCCACATCCCACCCCGGAGGTAACCATGCCCAGCCCCTTCCGTTACACCGCCCCACCCCCGCCCAAATCCGCCGCCGGACGTACCGCCGATGTCTATGCGCAGCTTGCCGCTGACTTCGGGATTGAGCGGGCGAGTACCTTTGTCGTGCTCTCCTCCGCGCCCGAAATCATGGCGTCGGCCTGGGCGTTGATGCGTGAGTCGCTCATCGCGGGCGAAGGTGACAGGACCGGGAAGGAACTGGCGGCGCTCGGGGTGTCCGAGGCCAATCGGTGCCCCTTCTGTGTGGACGCGCACACGACGCTGTTGCACGCGACCGGGGATCACGCGCTCGCGGAGAGGGTCGCGCGCGGGGAGACCCCCGTCGACGAGCGGCACGCGCGCGTGCTGGCGTGGGGCAGGGCGAGCAGGACCCCCGGGGCCCCGGAGTTGGCGCCGTACCCCTTCCCCGCCGCCCACGCCCCCGCGTACATCGGCACCGCGCTGGCCTTCCACTTCATCAACCGGATCGTGTCGGCGCTGCTGACCGAGAACCTGTTGCCGTGCAATGCCCAGCGGTTCCGGGCGGTGCGGAGTCTGGTGGGGCGGTCGGTCGCCGGGACGGTGCGTCGGCGCCCCTCCCCCGGTGCGAGCCTGACGCTCCTCCACGACCCGGGTCCCGGGCCGGACTGGGCGCGCGGGACGACGGTCGGCCCGGCCTATGCCGCACTGCGCGACGCCGCCACAGCGGGCCAGGGGCTTCTCGACGAGGGCGACCATGCCGTCGTAAGGCAAACGCTCCAAGCCTGGGACGGCACGCATCCGCCGCTCGCCTGGGACGAACTCCCCGACCGCTCCCGCCCTGGCGCGCGCCTCGCGCTGCTGGCCGCCCTCGCCCCGTATCGGATCACGGACGAGGACGTGACGGCGTGGCGCAAACCGACCCATACCGACCACTGCCTCGTGCATCTCGTGGCGTACGGCGCGTTCGCCGCCGTCGACCGGATCGAGAGCGCGCTTCCCGTCCGCGCCGTGCAGGAGGCCTCGTGACCCGGATCGCCAACTCCGTTCAGGCCCAGGCCTGGAATGGGCCCGTCGGCGCCCACTGGGCCACCCATCACGCGCGCTACGACACGATGGTCGCCGGCGTGAACGACGCGCTGTTCGCGGGCGCGGCCATCGAGGCGGGCGACCGCGTCCTCGACGTCGGCTGCGGTGCCGGGGCGACCACACGCATCGCGGCCCGGCTGGCCGCGACCGGCCATGCCGTCGGGGTCGACATCTCGGCGCCCCTGCTCGACACGGCGAGGGAGGTCACCGCCGCCGAGGGCGTCGCGAACGTCGCGTACGAGCGTGCCGACGCGCAGATCCACCCCTTCCCGCCCGCCGGATACGACGTGGTCATCAGCCGGGGCGGCGTGATGTTCTTCGCGGATCACGCGGCCGCGTTCCGGAATCTGGCGCGGGCGTTGCGGCCGGGAGGGCGGCTCGCGTTCGTCTGTCCGCGGCCGGCCGGTCCGGACGTGGAGGAGTCGCGCACCCTCGGCCTCCTCGGCAAACTACTCGAAGGCGACCAAGGTGATGAAGGCCGCCAAGGCGACGGTCCGGGCGCCGGCACCGCCTCCGCGCAGGTCGCGATGGCCGCCCTGTCCGACCCGGCGCGGATCCGCGAAGTGCTGCAGGGGTACGCCGACGTGACCGTCACCCCGGTGGAGGTCCACACGACATGGGGGCGCGACGCCTCGGACGCCGTCGACTTCATCCTCTCCCGCACACCGGGGCGGACCGTCGCCGCCGGCACACGCGCGGCCCTGGAGGACACCCTGCGCCCGTACGAGACGGATGATCGCGGCGTCCGCCTCCGGGCCGCGGTGTGGCTCGTGACGGCGAGGCGGCCCGAAGGTCTCATAAGGCCCTCAGCCCCCACACATCGAACAGCCCGTCAACAGTGAGCCATTGTCACCACACAGGCACGGAGCGAGTTCGCACTTCCGCCCCACAGGGACTCATGTGACACTGGCGTCCCGTCCGCAGTGCGGACTCCCTCCGCACCATCCCCCACGAGAAGTGCGCCGTGCGTTCCCTTCCTTTGCCGCTCGCTCTCGCCGCGCGTCTGCTGCCGGTCGCCGTGCTCGCCTCTGCGGGCTGGGCCCTGACGTCCGGTCCGTTCGCCGCGACCCCCACCGCCGAACACAAACCGGCACAAAAGGAGACCAGTACGGCATCCGCTCCGTCGACATCCGCGGCGACCAAGACGTACGCCACCTCGCCCGCGCCTTGCGACGGCGTGACGGAGGCGACGGTCAAGTCCCTGGTTCCGGGCGCAAAGACGGCCGGCCAGGAAATCGCGTCGACCGACAAGTCCGTGCGCCGCACCTGTTCCTGGAACGCGCTGAAGGGGTTCGACTACCGCTGGCTCGACGTCTCGTACGAGATCAAGGAGTCGGACGAAACGGCACAGAAGTCCTATGAGGGGCGCGTCGAGGACAAGAGCGGTGGAGGGGCGGTCCCGGGGCTCGGCGACTCGGCCTACTCCGTCGTGAACCTCACCACCGAGAACAAGCAGCAGACGCGCGAGGGAGTGGTGATCGTCCGCGCGTCCAACGCGCTGGTGGTCGTCACGTACAACGGCAGCGACTTCGAGACGAAGAAGGCCCCGAGCACGGACGAGATCAACAAGGGCGCCATCAAAGCCGCCAAGGACGCGGTGGCCACGCTGGAGAAGAGCCAGTAAAGCCCGAAAAGGTCCAGTAGAAGACCGAAACGCCCAGTGAAGCCCGGCAGAACGCGGTAGAGCCGACCGGGATGAAGCGGTCGGCTCTACTCAAGGGCACCTAAGTCGGGCACGTCAGACAGCGGCCTTCTCCTTGCCCCGCAGCAGCATCAGCACCACGTACAGCACCATCGACGTACCGAGTCCGACCGCCCATCCGTAGTCGGCCAGCGACTCCAGCGCCGGGATGGGCCGGCCGTCGATGAGCGGGTGGAAGTCGGCGCCGCCGACGGCCAGGACGCCGCCGGTGACGAAGGCGACGACGGCCCGCCAGTTCCAGCCGCCGTTGTACCAGTAGCGGCCGCCCGTGCGGTACAGGTCGGCGAGGTCGAGCTTGGTGCGGCGCAGGATCCAGTAGTCGGCGATGAGGATGCCGGCGACCGTGCCGAGCAGACCGCCGACCAGGCCGAGCCAGGTGAAGATGTAGCCCTGCGGGTCGGAGTACAGCTTCCACGGGAAGATCAGTACGCCGAGGACGCAGGTGGCGAGCGCGCCGGCCCGGAAGTTGATCTTTCGCGGCGCGATGTTGGAGAAGTCGAAGGCCGGCGAGACCAGGTTGGCCGCGATGTTCACGGACAGGGTCGCGACCAGCACGGTGACCAGGGCGAAGAGGATGCCGGCGACGTTGTCGGTCTTGGCGGCCAGCTGGACCGGGTCCCAGATCGCCTTGCCGTAGACCGCCTGGGAGCCCGAGGTGACCATGACCGATAGGAAGGCGAAGAGCGTCATCGTGGTGGGCAGGCCGAGCGCCTGGCCCCAGGTCTGCGCCTTCTGGCTCTTGCCGTAGCGGGTGAAGTCGGGGATGTTCAGCGACAGCGTGGACCAGAAGCCGATCATGCCCATGAGCGAAGGCCAGAACAGCTTCCAGAAGTCGCCGCCCCAGCCGAGCTTGGAGGGCTGGTCGAGCAGCGGACCGAAGCCGCCCGCCTTGCTGCTCATCCACCACAGCATCACGCCGGCGCCGACGAGGACGAAGGGCGCCGCCCAGTTCTCGAAGCGGCGGATCGTCTCCATGCCCCGGTAGATGATGGCGACCTGGAGCACCCAGAAGATCGCGAAGGACAGCCACATGGTCCAGGCGTAGCCCCCGACCTCGGAGGCGTTCCTCCAGCCGTCGCCGAAGAGCTTCCCGGCGAGGAAGTAGATCGCCTCGCCGCCGATCCAGGTCTGGATGCCGAACCAGCCGCACGCCACCAACGCCCGTACGACGGCGGGCAGGTTGGCGCCGCGGACACCGAAGGAGGCGCGGGCGAAGACCGGGAACGGTATGCCGTACTTGGGTCCGGCGTGCCCGGTGAGGAGCATCGGGACCAGCACGATCAGGTTGGCCAGCGCGATGGTGAGGACGGCCTGCTTCCAGTCCATGCCGACGGCGATCAGACCGGAGGCCAGGGTCCAGGAAGCGGTGTTGTGGGCCATGCCGACCCACAGTGCCGAGAAGTTGTACGTGGTCCAGGTGCGCTTCTCGACCGGGACCGGCAGCAGGTCCTCGTTGGCGTAGGGGCCGCTCGGCGCGGGCGCGTCGGGGGCTATCTCCACGCGTCCGTCGGCGAGCGTGACTTGAGCGGCGGGCGGGCTGTCCGGGGGGACGGTCTCGGTCATGGGCAGGCCAATCAGATGAGGAGTGACGGGAAAGGCCGTGCGGGTGACGCCGTGGGGGGATGTGCGGGTGCGGCCGGTCCCCTTCCCGGGACGGCGGGAAGGGGACGTTCGGGGAGGGAGCGGGAGCCGCGGTGGGCTGGGCCGTAGGGGAATCAGCCGTTGATGGCCGGGATGACCGTCGACCCGTACGCGTCGATGGTGGCTTCCTGCGCGTCGTGCATGTCGTACACCGCGAACTGGTCGACGCCGAGTTCACGCAGCGCGTTCAGCTTCTCGATGTGCCGCTCGGCCGTGCCGATCAGGCAGAACCGGTCGACGATCTCGTCGGGCACGAACGCGGTGTCGGGGTTGTCGGCGCGCCCGTGGTGGGAGTAGTCGTAGCCCTCGCGGGCCTTGATGTAGTCGGTGAGTTCATCGGGTACGGCGGCGGAGTGCTCGCCGTACTTGGAGACGAGGTCGGCGACGTGGTTGCCGACCATGCCGCCGAACCAGCGGCACTGCTCGCGGGCGTGGGCGAGCGCCTCGGGCGAGTCGTCCTCGGTGATGTACGCGGGCGCGGCCACGCAGATCTTCACGTCGGACGGGTCGCGCCCGGCCTCGACGGCGGCGTTCTTGACCGCCTTGACCATGTACTCGGTCAAATACAGATCCGCGAGCTGGAGGATGAAGCCATCGGCCTCCTCGCCGGTCATCTTGAGGGCCTTCGGGCCGTACGCGGCCATCCAGACCGGGAGTTCGGCGCCCGCCTTGACCCACGGGAACTTGATGACGGTGCCACCGAGGTCGGCCTCGTCGCCGCGCGCGAGGGCCCGGATGACCTTCATCGCCTCGCTGATCCGGGCGAGCGTGTTGGGCTTGCGTCCGGCGACGCGCATCGCCGAGTCTCCGCGGCCGATGCCGCACACCGTGCGGTTGCCGTACATGTCGTTGAGCGTCGCGAAGGTGGAGGCGGTGACCTCCCAGGTGCGGGTGCCCGGGTTGGTGACCATCGGGCCGACCGTCAACTTCTCGGTGTTCGCGAGGATCTGGCTGTAGATCACAAAGGGTTCCTGCCAGAGCACGGCGGAGTCGAAGGTCCAGCCGTACGTGAAGCCGTTGCCCTCGGCGCGCTTCATCAGGTCGATGACGCGGGAGGCAGGGGGGTCGGTCTGCAGGACGAGTCCGAAGTCCATGGCGCCACTCCTAGTCGCTCAGAGAAGGTACTGACAGGTGGAGCGGGGGGTGTAGACGCCGTGACCCGCGCGTCCGGTGAACTCCCGCTCGGTGATGACCGGTTCGCCGCGCGAGAGCACCGACTCGACCCGTCCGGTGACGCGCTTGCCCTCGTACGCCGAGTAGTCGACGTTCATGTGGTGCGTCTCGACCGACATGACCTGCTCGGCGTGCGGGTCGTAGATGACGATGTCGGCGTCGGCGCCCGGCGCGATGGTGCCCTTCTTCGGGTACAGGCCGAACATCCGGGCCGGGGTCGCGCAGGCGATCTCGATCCAGCGGCGGCGCGAGATGTGCCCGTCGACGACCGCCTGGTGGAGCAGGTCCATACGGTTCTCGACGCCCGGAAGGCCGTTGGGGATCTTCGAGAAGTCGCCCCGGCCGAGCTCCTTCTGGCCCACGAAGCAGAAGGGGCAGTGGTCGGTGGAGACGACCTGGAGGTCGTTCGTCCGCAGTCCGCGCCACAGGGCCGCCTGGTGCTCCTTGGGCCGAAGGGGCGTACTGCACACGTACTTCGAGCCCTCGAAGTCGGGCTCGGCCAGGTTGTCGGTCGACAGGAACAGGTACTGCGGGCAGGTCTCGCCGAAGACGTTCAGGCCCTCGTCGCGCGCGCGTGCCAGCTCGGCGACCGCCTCCTGCGCCGAGACGTGCACGACGTACAGCGGGGCGCCCGCGACCTGGGCGAGCTTGATGGCGCGATGGGTGGCCTCGGCCTCCAGGAGCGCCTTGCGCACCTCCCCGTGATAGCGCGGGTCGGTCTCGCCGCGCGCCAGGGCCTGTTCGACGAGCACGTCGATCGCGATGCCGTTCTCGGCGTGCATCATGATCAGACCGCCGTTCTCGGCGGAGCGCTGCATGGCACGCAGGATCTGGCCGTCGTCGCTGTAGAAGACGCCCGGGTAGGCCATGAACTGCTTGAAGGAGGTGACGCCCTCCTCGACCAGCAGGTCCATCTCCTTGAGTGTCTCCTGGTTCACATCGGAGACGATCATGTGGAAGGCATAGTCGATGGCGCACTTGCCGTCGGCCTTGGCGTTCCAGGCGTCCAGGCCCTCGCGCAGCGAGTGGCCGACGCTCTGCACCGCGAAGTCGATGATGGTGGTGGTGCCGCCCCAGGCCGCGGCCCGGGTGCCCGTCTCGAAGGTGTCGGAGGCGAAGGTGCCGCCGAACGGCAACTCCATGTGGGTGTGGGCGTCGACGCCGCCCGGGATGACGTACTTGCCGGTGGCGTCTATGGCCCGCTCGGCCGTCCACGCCTCGGCCGCGGGGGTGCCGGTCGCGGCGAGGGCCGCGATCCGGCCGTCCTCGATCAGGACGTCGGCATGGATCTCGTCGGACGCGGTGATGACGAGGCCACCACGGATGACGGTACGGCTCATGCTCCCTCTCCTTCCGGTCGTGCGTGCACTGAGGGAATCCCGCTCCTGTTGAAAGCTGAGGTCAACGCTGTTTCCTTATAAGGAAGACGGTGCCGCGGGCCCGGCCCCTGTGACCGGGCCCGCGGACGGCGCGGGACGACGGTCAGGGAGCGGTCAGCGGCTCGTACGCGTCGGGACGGCGGTCCCGGTAGAACTGCCAGCGGTCGCGCACCTCGCGCAGCTTGGCCATGTCGAGGTCCCGGACGACGAGCTCGGTCTCCTTGTCGCTGGCCACCTCCCCGACGAACTGGGCCTCCGGGTCGACGAAGTACGACGTCCCGTAGAAGTCGTTGGAGCCGAGCTCCTCCACACCCACCCGGTTGATCGCGCCCACGAAGTACTCGTTGGCGACGGCCGCCGCCGGCTGCTCCAGCTGCCAGATGTAGGAGGACAGACCGCGCGAGGTGGCCGACGGGTTGAACACGATCTCGGCACCCGCGAGACCCAGCGCACGCCAGCCCTCCGGGAAGTGGCGGTCGTAGCAGATGTAGACGCCGATCTTCCCGACTGCGGTGTCGAAGACCGGCCAGTCGGCGTTGCCCGGACGGAAGTAGAACTTCTCCCAGAAGCCCTCGACCTGCGGGATGTGGTGCTTGCGGTACTTGCCGAGATACGAGCCGTCCGCGTCGATCACGGCAGCCGTATTGTAGAGGACGCCGGGCTGCTCCTCCTCGTACATCGGCAGGATGAGGACGATGCCCAGTTCCTTGGCCAGCGCCTGGAACCGCCGGACGATCGGGCCTTCGGGGATCTGCTCGGCGTACTCGTAGAACGCCTTGTCCTGGACCTGGCAGAAATACGGCCCGTAGAACAGCTCCTGGAAGCACAGGACTTGGGCGCCCTGCGCGGCCGCGTCGCGGGCCGCCTGCTCGTGGACCTGAATCATCGATTCCTTGTCGCCGGTCCATGCGGTCTGGAAGACGGCGGCGCGGATCACTCTGCTCATCGGGACCTCCGGTCGCTCGGTGTGCGAGGAGCCTAGGAAGCCCGGAGAGCGGCTTTGAGTTGCACCGTGTCACGTCTGAAGCGCTGTGCCGTTCCACGGTGTCACCCCCGCGTTGTCCCATGTTTCATCTGAGTCATTCCGTGTTTCACCGTTGTTGCGCGTCGTGTGCCAGCAGCGCGATGTGTACGGAGGCGGCCTGCTCGAAGTCGTCGAGGTCGACGCCGAGACGTGCCTCTATGGCCTCCAGACGCCGGTACAGGGCGGGTCTGCTGACATGGTGGAGCTGGGCGGTACGCGACTTGTTGCGGCCGGTCGCGAGATACGTCCGCAGCACGGGCAGCAGCTCCGACTCGGCGTCGGCGCCGCACAGCAGCCCGTCCAACTCCCGCTCGGCGAAGGACTGGACGTGCGGGTCGTCGCGCAGCAGCCGGATCAGACCGCGCAGGTGTACGTCGCGGAGGCGTACAAGGACCGGGTGGTCCTGATCAGGCGGTGTGTCGGCGGCGGCCTCGGCGACGTGCAGGGCCTCGCGCAGGCCGCCGGGGACGTCGTCCCAGGCGGTACGGGAAGAGGCCGCGGCGACGGTCGTACGGGCGCCGGTCTCGTGGCACAGCCGGGCGGCGAAGTGGGCGGCCAGCGCCTCCGCGTCCTGGTCGCGGGCAAGGCTGAGCAGTACGGCGGTGGCGCCGTCGGCCAGCTCGGCGACGAGCCCCGGAAGCCCCAACAGCCGTAGCACCCTGTCGAGTTGGGCCGGGTCGCCGTCCCGCACCACCAGCGGCACGAAGGCTCGCCGATTGACGGGCAGCCCGGCCGCCCGAGCCCGCGGCAGCAGCTGCCGGGCCGGTACGACCCCGCTCACCAGGTCGGTCAGCAGGCTCTGCGCGGACTCCTCCTCCCAGGTGTGCGTGGAGCCGCCGAGCATCCGGTGCAGGACCAGGGCCTCGGCGGCCCGGTCGGCCAGCAGCCGTCCGGTCGCGCCGTCGCCGCGGTACCCGCACAGCACGATGCGGCCCCAGCGCTCGCCGCGCCCGCCGAGCTCGGCGCGGATCCAGCCGTCGCCCTCGCTGCCGCCCGCCTGCCGGGCGATGCGCTCCCAGTCGCGCAGCACGTCGTCGACGGCGGACCGCTCCCCCGCCGTGGCGAGCACCCGGTGGGCCAGGTTGGTGACGACGACGGGACAGGCGGCGTGCCCGGCGATCTCGTCGAGCATGCGCTGCAGCGGAGCGCCCGCCGTGATCAGTCCGGTGAGCGCGGTCCGCACGGCCTCGGAGAGGCTCACGGCCGCGAACTTGCTTCTGACGAGCCGGGATTGGACCTCCTCCGTCAACTCGGCGAAGGGGAAGGGCCGATGGAGCACCACCATCGGCAGCCCGCAGCGCTCGGCGGCCCGGCGCATCACGTCCGGCGGCGTGGGGAAGGCGCGGCCGAGTCCGAGGACGACGGCCGCGGCCTCCGCGCGGTGCAGCGAACGGATGTACTCGGCCTGAGCGTCGGGGTCGCCGGCGAGCAACACCCCGGTGGTGAGCACCATTTCGCCGCCGCTGAGCATCACGCCCACGTCGGCGGCCTCGGCAACGTGCACCCAGCGCACGGGCCGGTCGAGGTGGCCCGCCCCGGCCACCACCTCGGGCTCTCCGGCGAGCACCCGGTCCAGGTTGAGGACCTGGCGTACCGACAGGGCGGGTTCCAAGGCGGTACTCATGGCGGTATTCCCTTGCTCAGGTCCTGCTGGTCCTACTGGGTACTCCTCAGCGCGCGCTCGAGGATCGCCGCGCCCTCCTCCGCCTCCGCGACGGTGAGGGACAGCGGCGGAGCGATGCGCAGCACGCTGGTGTTGTGACCGCCGCCCTTGCCGATCAACAGGCCTTCTTCACGGGCTGCTTCGAGGACGGCCGAGGCACCTTCGGGGTTCGCCTCGTCGCTGCCGGGCTTGACCAGCTCGACGCCGATCATCAGCCCGCGCCCGCGCACCTCCCGTACGCCGTCCACGTGCGCGGCGATCGCCCGCAGCCGCTCGATGAGCAGACCGCCGACGCGCCGGGAGTTGCCCTGGAGGTCGTGTTCGAGGAGGTACGTGAGGTTCGCGAGCCCCGCCGCCATCGTGACCGGCGAGCCGCCGAAGGTCGAAATGGAGTTGGAGTCCAGGCAGTTCATGATCTCGGCGCGCGCGACGACCCCGCCGATGGACATGCCATTGCCGATGCCCTTGGCGAAGGTGAGCATGTCCGGCGGGCCGGAGGCGGCATGCGCCTGCCAGCCCCAGAAGTGGTCGCCGGTGCGGCCCCAGCCGGTCTGCACCTCGTCGGCGATCCAGAGGATGCCGTGCTGGTCCAGGACCTCGCGGAAGGCCGCGTACAGGCCGTCGGGCGGCACCGTGAAACCGCCGACGCCCTGGATGGGTTCGGCGATCAGGGCCGCGGGCGGGCGGATGTGACCGATCAGGTCCTTCAGGTCCTCGACGCATGCCGCGATGAACTCGGCGTCGCTGAGACTCGCGTACGGGCCGCGGGTGCGGACTCCGCCATGGACGTACAGCGTCTGGAGTGGCGAGAGCGAGGTCGGCGACCAGCCCCTGTTTCCGGTGATGCCGACCGCGCTGAACGAGCGGCCGTGGTAGCTGTTGCGCATCGCCAGGATCTGGTTGCTCTGCCGGTAGGCCGTCGCGAGCAGCAGGGCCGTGTCGTTGGCCTCGGTGCCGGAGGTGGTGAAGAAGACGCGGGCGTCCGGGATGCCGGACAGCTGGGCGATCCGCTCGGCGAGGTCGACCATCGGCCGGTTGAGGTAGAGCGTCGAGGTGTGGATGATCCGCCCGGCCTGCTCGCTGACGGCCTTCGTCACTTCGGGCAGGGCGTGCGCGGTCATCGTGGTGAGGATGCCGCCGAAGAAGTCGAGATACCTGTTGCCCTTGGCGTCCCAGACGTGGCGGCCCTCGCCGTGGGTGATCTCGATCGGGTCCTCGTAGTAGAGCGCGAGCCAGTCGGGCAGCACCGCCTTGTGCCGCGCATACAGGTCGGTCACGGCTGCACCAGCCCTTCGTACGCGTCGGGTCGCCGGTCGCGGTAGAACGCCCACTGCTGGCGCACTTCCTCGATCAGATCGAAGTCGAGGTCGCGGACGACGAGTTCCTCGGCCTTGTCGCTCGCCGGCTCCCCCACGAACTGTCCGCGCGGGTCGACGAAGTACGACGTCCCGTAGAAGTCGTTGTCCCCGTACTCCTCCTCGCCCACACGGTTGATCGCGGCGATGAAGTACTCGTTGGCCACGGCCGCCGCGGGCTGCTCCAGCTGCCAGAGGTAGGCGGACAGGCCACGGGAGGTGGCGGACGGGTTGTAGACGAGCTGGGCGCCGTTCAGGCCGAGCTGCCGCCAGCCCTCCGGGAAGTGGCGGTCGTAGCAGATGTAGACGCCGATCCTGCCGACCGCGGTGTCGAAGACCGGCCAGCCGAGGTTCCCCGGTTTGAAGTAGTACTTCTCCCAGAAGCCCTTCACCTGGGGGATGTGGTGCTTGCGGTACTTACCGAGGTACGTGCCGTCGGCGTCGATCACGGCCGCGGTGTTGAAGTAGAAGCCGGACTGCTCGACCTCGAACACGGGCACGACGATGACCATGCCGGTCTCGCGAGCCAGCTCCCGCATACGAGTGACGGTGGGCCCGTCGGGCACATGCTCCGCCCAGCGGTAGTGCTCGGGCTCCTGGACCTGGCAGAAGTAGGGGGCGTTGAAGACTTCCTGGAATCCGATGACCTTGGCGCCCTGCCGGGCTGCCTCGCGCGCGTGTTCCTCGTGCTTGGCGACCATGGATGCGGTGTCGCCGGTCCAGGTGGCCTGGACCAGAGCGGCACGTACGACGTTGGTCATGAGCTGCTCCTTCGACGGGACGTCAGAGAGCCTCTACGCCCGTAGACAAAGCCTGTAGAGGCTTGAAAGTAAGCCCCCCGGACAGCCTTGCCAAGACCATCGTCGTTAACCCGCTGAGTCGATCACGTTTCGCACCCCTGTGGGTGAGCGGTCGGCCACCGAAACGCCCCGCCGGGGCCGTCAGGCGGTGAACCCGGCGACGCGGAGGGCGTGCACCAGGTCCCAGTGGCGCTCGTCCGAGACGCCCTGGGCGGCCTCCAGGAGGAGCGGTACGAGCCGCTGCGGGTCCGCTTCCGCGCTGCGGGCGGCCTCCTCGGGAGTGCGCACGCGTACGTACGCGCCGAGCAGTGCCCCGATCTCGCGCCGGCGGCCCTCCTCGGCGAGGCCCAGCACGGCGGCCCCGATCTCCGGAGCGGGCCGGGCGACGCCCTGGCGGAGCATCTGCTGCCCGTCGGCCGCCCGGCCGGCCGCGACGAGGGCGTCCGCCGCGGCGACCAGCCGGTCGGCGGGGAGCGAGGCCGCCTCCCACAGCAGGGTGGCCCAGTCCGCGTCCAGGCCGGCGCGGTGCAGCTCGGCGGCGAGCAGCGGGAAGCGGGCGGCGGGCCAGTACGCCGCCTCCACCAGGAGGGCGTGCGCCTCGCCGCTCCTGCCCTCGCCGCGCAGCCGTATCAGCGTCTCGACGGTCTCGGCAGTGGCCCGCCGTGCGCCCTCGTCCAGCCGCTCCGTCCGCGGCTGCGCGGGCTCCTCGGCCGCCCCGGCGAAACGGGCGCCTCGGGGAGTACGGCCGCCGGGTGCCGCCGGGGCCTGGAGGGGGGGCGCCGCCTCGGGTACGACCACGGGGGCCGACTCCGCCTCCATCATTCCGGCGAAGCGGGCGCTGCCTCGGCGGCGGCGCTTGGAGCGTTGCTTGGGGGTGGCGGGGGTGGCAGGCGCGGGCTCCGGGGCCGGGGGCTGGTCGCCCCGGACCTCGGGGGCGTACGCGCCTGGACGGGAGGCCGCCGGTCGATCGTCCGCTACGGGGTCCGCGTACGGGGAGTGCGGGCCCGGACGGGAGCCAGCCGAGCGATCCTCCGCCACCGGGTCCGCGTACGGGGAAAGCGAGCCCGGACGGGAGGTAGCCGGGCGATCCTCCGCCGCCGGGTCCGCGTACGGGGAGCGGGGGCCGGTCTGCTCCGGAATCGTCGAGCGGTGGCGAGGATCCGGTCCCGGGGCGGCGGGGCCCGCTGTGCGTTGCCGCGGTTCTCGGTCCTGCCCGGGCTCCCAGTCTTGCCCAGGTCGTCGGTGTTGCTCGGGCTCCCAGCCTTCCCCAGGTCGCCGGTCTTGCCCGGGGCCCCGCCCTTCCCCAGGTCCCGGGCCTTGCCCGGGCTCCCAGCCTTCCCCAGGCCCTGGGTCTCGCCTGGACGCCCGGCCTTCCCCTGCCCCGCGACCTTCCCCAGACCCCCAGCCTTCCCCGGACCCTCGCCGGACCGTCGGCCCGCCCGACGGATCCGCCCCGCGCGCCTGCTCCCGCACGCGGAACGCGTCGCCGATCGGGCCGGACGAACGGGCCGGAAAACTCAGCGCGCCCTGCGCGTGGGTGTGCAGGGCGCGGCGGTCGAGGTTCTCCATGCGGTGGCGGAGTTCGGTGCAGCGGGCTGTGGCGCGTTCGTGGTCGTCGTGGGCCCAGGCGAGGTCGAGGCGGATCGACTCGGCTTCTTCCTGGGAGCCGGCCGACTGGAGCAGCCGTCCCAGCTCGGCCTGGCGCTCGGCCGCGTAGCGCTGTTCGCGGAGCATGACGTCGAGTCGGTCACCGAGGGCGTCCCGGCCGCCGGGCCGGGCATCGTACGCGGCGAGCGAGGCGTCGTGCAGGGCGCGGGCCCGCTCGGCCTCCTGGGCGGCGGCCCGGTCGCCGTACTCCGCGGCGAGGTCCTGGAGGAGCGCCTCCACGACGTCCCAGGGCGGGACTTCCCAGCCGTCCAGGCAGGCCCGCATGCCGTCGGGGTCGCGTTGCCAGAACACTCCGCACCAGCCGCCCTGATCGAGCCGTTCCATCAGCCCGTTCAGGTACCTCGCGAACTCCCGTACTTGACCCGGGAGTTGTTCTACAGCCATCACACGACTCCCCGCCCGACTGGAGTGCTCCGGTCCGGTAGAAAACACCAGCCGTGTTACGGAACGGCTACAGGGAGTTTTCGGAGCGGACGCAGAGCCCTCCGGGATGGATGACACCGGCTGTGCGGCCCTCGCGGGACGCAGCTGTCAGCAGACCCTACTCGCCTCCCCCGCACGATCGTCGGCGGCCAGTCATCCCGTCACGCCGCCTGCGCCAACGCGCACCGCACCACCAGGTCGTCCATCGACAGCCCGAGCGCCCGGGCCAGCGCCGCGACCGTGAAGAAGGCGGGGGTGGGCGCCCGCCCGGTCTCGATCTTGCGCAGTGTCTCGGCGGAGATCCCGGCGACCGCCGCGACCTCCGTCATGCTGCGGCCGCCGCGGGCCTCGCGCAGCAACTGGCCGAGCCGCTCGCCGCGTTCGCGCTCTTCGGGGGTCAGGGGGGTACGTACCATGCCCCCATTCTAATACCGGTATAGTAATTGGCATGGTGGAACTGAAGACAGACACATCGATCGACGAGATGTACGCGGCGGGCCAGGTGGTGGGCCGGGCGCTCACGGCGGTGCGGGAGGCGGCCGACGTCGGCGTCTCACTCCTGGAGCTGGACGAGGTGGCCCACCACGTCCTGCGGGACGCGGGCGCGAGCTCCCCCTTCCTCGGCTACCGCCCCTCCTTCGCACCCTCCCCGTTCCCCGCGGTCATCTGCGCCTCCGTGAACGACGCGATCGTGCACGGCATCCCGGACGGCTACCGGCTGCGCGACGGCGACCTGGTCTCCATCGACTTCGGCGCCGAACTGGGCGGCTGGGTGGGCGACTCGGCGATCAGCTTCATCGTCGGGAAGCCGCGCGCCGCCGACGTACGCCTGATCGAGACCGCCGAACGCGCCCTCGCGGCGGGCATCGAGGCGGCCGTCGTCGGCAACCGCATCGGCGACATCGCGCACGCCATCGGCACGGTGTGCCGCGCGGCGGGGTACGGCATCCCGGACGGATTCGGCGGCCACGGCGTGGGCCGCCGCATGCACGAGGACCCGCCCGTCCCGAACGAGGGCCGCCCGGGCCGCGGCCTGCCCCTGCGCCACGGCATGGTCCTCGCCATCGAGCCCATGCTCATCGCCGGCGGCACCGACGCCTACCACGCGGCCCCCGACGGCTGGACCCTCCGCACCAACGACGGCTCCCGCGCAGCCCACACGGAGCACACGGTGGCCATCACGGAAACGGGACCGCGCATCCTGACGGCGCGCTGACCCCCGAAACACTCGCTACGTCGGCGCGCCCACCCAGCCCTTCGCGTTGGAGTACGACTCGTAGTCGTAGCGAGTCCGCCGGTCCCACTCCTCGCCCGTTATTCGCTCGTACGACTCGTCGGGCACGTAGAGCAGACTCTCGGCCGACACGGGTGCGGCAGCGTACGGGGCGAAGCGGGAGGAGTCGGTGAGCACCCGCTCGTACTCGGCGCGGCCCGCGGCGACGACGGCTGCGCGCGTGTAGAGGAACTGGTCCCCAGACAGCTCCCGCCCCTTCGGCTGGAGCCCGAACTGCCAGCGGTCAAGTCGGTACAGGGCCCACGACAGCTGCTCGGCGAATCCGATGACCGCGTACAGCGGGCCCGCTACGAGCACGCCGATCAGGCCTGCGGCCAGCCCGACCCCGTCAGGGTCGGGTGCCGCAGGCCGACACTCCTCGATCAGCTGCCAGAAAGCGCCCTCGTCCATGCCCGCAAGGATGGCGCACGGCACTGACAATCGGGCGAGCAGCGCCCTGAGCTGCAGAACGCCGCCCGTGCGACCGCAGGTCCTACGAAGCCGGTCGTACCACCATCGCCGAGCCGCCGCCGCGTCGTACCTTTTCCGCGGCTGCGAGCCACTTGCCGTTCGGCAGGCGCTGTACGCCCGTCGCCGCGCCGATTTCCGGGTTCTGGCGGAAGGCGTGGCCGATGGACTCCAGTTGGGCCTTCAACGGGCTGTTCCACAGGCCGGGTTCGAGTTCGGTGGTGGTCTGGTTGCGCTGGCTGGCGCGGGGCGTGGCGATCGCGTCCACCAGGGGCAGTCCGCGGTCCAGGAACTCGGTCAGGGTCTGCAGGACGGTCGTGATGATGGTCGCGCCGCCGGGGGAACCGAGCGCCACCACCGGTTCGTTGTGCTTGTCCAGCACGATCGTCGGCGAGATGGAGGAGCGCGGCCGCTTGCCGGGACCGGGCAGGTTCGGGTCGTGGACGGCCGGGCTCGCGGGCGTGAAGGAGAAGTCCGTCAGCTCGTTGTTGAGGATGAAGCCTCGGCCCGGGACCGTGATGCCACTGCCGCCGGTCTGCTCGATGGTCAGCGTGTACGCGACGACGTTGCCCCACCTGTCGGCCACCGTCAGGTGCGTGGTGTTCTCGCCCTCGTACGTCGTCGGGGCGGCCGTTCCGGCGGTGGAGCAGGCCGCCGGGTCGCTCGGGTCACCCGGCGCGAGCGGGCTCGTCAGCACCGCGTCGTCCTTGATCAGGCACTCCCGCGAGTCCGCGTACTTCTGCGACAGGAACTGCTTCGTCGGTACGTCCTCGAAGTCCGGGTCGCCCACCCAGCGGCCCCGGTCCGCGAAGGCGATCCGGCTCGCCTCGATGTAGCGGTGCAGGTACTGCGCCTCGCTCGCCTTCGAGAGGTCGGTCTTCTCCAGGATGTTGAGCGCCTCGCCGACCGTGGTGCCGCCCGAGGAGGAGGGCGCGATCGAGTAGACCTTGAGACCGCGGTACGTGGTCCTGGTCGGCGCCTGCAGCTTCGCCTCGTACTCCGCCAGGTCCTCCAGGGACAGCTTCCCCGGGCGGGCGTTGTAACCCGAACTCGGATCCACCGGCGGCTTGTTCACGGCGTCGACGATCTCCTGGCCAAGGTCCCCGTCGTAGATCGCGTCGACGCCCTCCTGGCCCAACTCCTCGTACGTACGCGCCAGATCGGGGTTCTTGAAGGTCGAGCCGACCACCGGGAGCGCACCGCCCGGAAGGAACAGCTCGGCGGTGTCCGGGAAGTTCTTGAAGCGTGCCTGGTTGGACTCGGTCTGCGAGCGGAAGGTCGCGTCGACCGTGAATCCGTCGCGGGCGATGCGCTCGGCGGGTCTGAGCACGCTGCCCAGCCCCTTGGTGCCCCACTCGTCGAGGGCCGTCTGCCAGGTGGCGGGGGTACCGGGCGTACCCACGCCCAGCCCACTGGTCACCGCGTCCGCGAAGGCGAGCGGCTTGCCGTTCTCCAGGAACAGCCCGGAGTCCGCGGTCAGCGGTGCCGTTTCGCGTCCGTCGATCGTGTGCACCGTACGGGACTTGGCGTCGTAGTAGACGAAGTAGCCGCCTCCTCCGATGCCGGACGAGTAGGGCTCGGTGACGCCGAGCGCCGCGGCCGTGGCCACGGCCGCGTCCACGGCGTTGCCGCCCTTCCTCAGAACCTCGATCCCGGCGGCGGAGGCGTCCGCGTCGACGCTCGCCACGGCGCCGCCGTAGCCGACGGCGACCGGCACCTTCTCAACGGAGGCGCCAGCGGAAGCACCGCCTGACGAGGGTGGCGCCGCCGCGCCGACCGACATCACCGTGACCGAAATCGCCAAAACCGCCAGATTCCGCGCAAGGGGGCGACGCATCCGTACCTCCAGTCAACAGCCGTCCGCGCAGCGTAACTGCACTGCCATGCCCGCGTCAGGACCCCCTCGAACACCGTTCCGCATTCCCGCTAGCATGCGCGCCCATGAATGACGACGTGCGCAACATCGTCCTCGGGGTGATCGCGGCGGGCCTCAGCGCCTCGCTGGGTTGGATCGCCCGGACCTACCTGTGGAAGCGCAAGCTCCGCCGCAAGCAGGCGTTCTTCGGACTGCCGGACAACTCCGAGTCGCTGCTCGTGGTCAACCGCGACGCCGGCAGCCCCGATCTGGCGGTGCACCGCTACGACGTGTTCGCACTCCTGGAACTCGCCGCACTGATCAAGGACTGCAACGCGAACGCCGAGGTGATCACACAGGACGCGGCCCGGCAGGGCTTCGGGGAGCGTACGGAGTTCTGCGTCGGCGGTCCGGGGTCGAACCGCCGCATGGCCGCCCACATGCAGGCCATGCTGCCGGGCGTACGCGTGAACACCGACCCGGAGCCGGGCCCGGACCGACTCGCGTTCCAGATAGGCACCGAGCACCACCGCATGGAGCCGGGCCTGACCGAGTACGTGCTGCTCGCGCGGCTCACCGCAGGGCAGCCCGGCCCGACCAGACCCGTCTTCCTCTTCTGCGGCCAGCGCGCGATCACCAACCAGGCGGCGACCCGCTATCTCGCCCGCAACCACGAGCGGCTGTACCGCAAGCACGGCGACAATTCCTTCGCACTCCTCCTGAAGGTCGTGAACTCCCAGGCGTACGGCCCGGACGTCGTCGAACTCGTCGCGGACGTCACCCGTGCCGCCCAGACCCCGCTGCCCACGCCCACGCCGCCGCGCAATTCCCACCGTGCGACGCCATGAGGGCCACGCCGCCCACGCGATCCAAGTCTCATGGAATGGGCGGTTCAACTTGCGCGCGGAATGAGCACTTCAGCGGGTCGCGGCAGGCCGGCCACCGTCCCACTGCTCACGAAATGAACACTTCAACAATCGTTACCCGCACGTAACTTACCGACGGGTTACTTCCGGTAAGTGACCGAGGTTACCGTCGGGTCACTTTGCGCTGACACGAGTGAGGAGTGACCCGTGAATCCAAGGGGCGCGGAGCGCCTTCGAACAGGGCGGCGGCGGGCGACGGGCGGGCACGGTCGCAACGCCCTGCGTACGTCCGCCGTCGGTGCCGTCTCCGCGACGCTGATCGCCACCGCCGGCCTCGGCCTGGCTCCCGCCGCCCACGCCGCCACCGGCGCGACGGGCATCCGCTTCGTCGACATCACCGGAGACGGCGGCACGGTCCTCAAGGCCAACGTCGTCACCCCGGCGGGCGCCGACGGCACCCGCACCTACCCACTCGTCGTGCTGGCGACCAGCTGGGGCCTACCCCAGGCCGAGTACCTCGTGCAGGCCCAGAAGCTCGCGAACTCCGGCTATGTGGTGCTCACTTACAACGTCCGCGGCTTCTGGCAGTCCGGCGGAGAGATCGACGTCGCGGGACCGTCGGATGTGGCCGACGCATCCAAGGTGATCGACTGGGCGCTGGCGAACACCCCCGCCGACGCCCAGAAGGTCGGCATCGGGGGTGTCTCGTACGGCGCCGGCATCAGCCTGCTGGCCGCCGAGCACGACAAGAGAATCAAGGCGGTGGCCTCGCTCAGCGGCTGGGCCGACCTCACCGAGTCGATCTACTCGGGCCGCACGCAGCACGCCCAGGCAGCCGGCCTGCTGGGCGGCGTCGGCTATCTCACGGGCCGCCCCAGCGCCGAATTCCAGCAGACGATCAAGGACTTCTTCTCCTCGGACCTGTCGAAGGAGCCGGAGTTGCTCGCCTGGGGGAAGAAACGTTCCCCTGAGACCCACGTCGACCAGCTCAACAAGAACGGCACGGCGGTCTTCATGGCCAACGCCTGGGGCGACACGATCTTCTCACCCAACCAATACGCCAAGTTCTACGAGGAGTTGACCGGCCCCAAGCGTCTGGAGTTCCGCCCGGGAGACCACGCCACCGCCGAACTGCCCGGCCTGTTCGGCCTCCCCAACGACGTGTGGACGGACACCGGCCGCTGGTTCGACCACTACCTCAAGGGCGAGGACAACGGCATCGACCGCGAGCAGCCGGTCCAGCTCAAGTCCCGTTCCACGGGCGGCTACGAGGGCTACCCGGACTGGAAGTCGGTCGGCGCGACCACGCAGAAGATCGCCCTGGCCGGCACCAAGACCATCCACACGAACGTCGACTCGGGCGCGGACGGCGGGGTCATCTTCCTCTCCAGCATCCTCGACCAACTCGCCCAACTGCCCCCGATGGCCTCGATCCCGCTGCTGCCGCGCTACTGGGCGGCCGTCTGGCAGTCGGAGAAGTATGCGAGCGCCCAACAGGTGCGCGGCACCGTCACGTTGCACACCACGGTCACCGGCACCAAAGAGAGCGGCACCCTCGTCGCCTATCTCTACGACGTGGGCCCGCTCGGCCTCGGCAAGCTGGTCAGCAACGCGCCGTACACCTTCCACGGGCAGACTCCCGGCAAGCCGTTCGGCGTCGACCTGGATCTCTACTCGACGGCCTACGACGTTCCGGCAGGGCATCGACTCGCCCTGGTCGTCGACACGGTCGACCCGCTCTACATCGAGCACAACCCGTCCGGCGCGCAGCTGACCTTCTCCTCGCCGGAGCACGACCCCTCATATGTGTCGGTACCCCTGCGCGAGCAGTGATCTCCGGCTGCCGCCGGCCGGGCCTGGCCCTGTGAGCTGCTGCTCTCCCCCACAGTCGCGGGGCTGTGGGGGACCCCCACCCGGCAGCAGCGTCCCTGGTTCGGCCGGTGCCACCTGCACGGCCTCGGTCTTGGGACTGCGCCGCTCCCACCGGGACACCCACTGGGCGAACCAGGAGAGCAGCATGCACATCCCGAGGCAGATCGGTGAGAACACCATCACCACGGGGATGAACGGCACATCGTAGTCGAGGTTCGACGCGATGAGCTTCCCGGCATGGAGAACTCCTCATAGGTGCCTGAGTCGTTGTCATAGGTGCCCAAGTCGTTGCCGCACGCGGTGGCCGCCGCGATCAGTGCCGTTGGTGCCACGGAGGCAACGGTCACACGTGTGGTACGGATCATGCGCTGCGCTCCCCCGCTCAGTGTCTCAGTGCTTGAGGATCTCGGAGAGGAAGTCCTTGGCGCGGTCGCTGCGCGGGGTGGTGAAGAACTCCTCGGGGTGCGCGGGTGCGCTCCTCGACGATGCGGCCGTCGGACATGAAGACGACACGGTTCGCGGCCGAGCGCGCCAAGCCCATCTCGTGGGTGACGACGACCATGGTCATGCCGTCGCGCGCGCTGTTGCATGACCTCCAGGACCTCGTTGATCATCTCCGGCTCGAGGGCCGAGGTCGGCTCGTCGAACAGCAGGGCCTTCGGGTCCATGGCGAGGGCGCGGGCGATGGCCACGCTCCCCCAGTGCCTTAAAGGCCTGGGAGGTACCCCCAGCTGCTGTCCGCCGGAGAGCTGTGCGGGGTACTTCGGGGCCTGCGAGACGAGGCCCACGCGGTCCAGGAGTTCACGGGAGCGCTTGGCCACGGTAGGGCTACGGGACCCGTCGGCTACCCCTCGGCGACCTCCGCGTAGAGCTGCGAGAGTTCGGGGGCGCCGCTGGACGCCCACGCGTGGCCGCTCGCGACCACGTCGATCTCGCGGCCGGAGGTCAGCCGTACCACGGGCTGACCGTTGGACCAGATCTCCCAGGTCGCGCCGGGCACCGTGCGCACGATCACCGTGCCGAGGTAGAGACCGGCGTCGTTGCCGAGCCAGGGCAGGCTCTCCTCGTCGTCGCGCCAGCGCGGGAGCAGTTGGTCCAGTGCCTCCAACGAGGCTGCGGAGTCATCGAGTTCAACCCCTGCCTGATGCGCCTGGGAGCGCAGCAGCTCACACTCGGAGAGCAGTTCGGCGACACCCTCAGGGTCGCTGTCGCCGTCGGAGAACACCGCGACGCCGACGGCGAGGCCATGCTTCTTGCGCCAGTTGCCCAGGAAAGGGATGTTCATACACCCAGCGTGTCACCCACTCCGCGGGTCGCACCACAGGCGCGCGGAGTTCCCTGGTCACCGCGGGTCGCGCCACCCGGGCCGCCTCTTCGGTAACGCCGCCCGGGCCGCTCCCTCCGTACGGCGCCCGGGAAGGGTGCCCGATCAGGAGTCGAATTCCACATCAACGACCGGGTGCCGCCATGGAGTTGCTGAGTATCACCTGTGGATGGAATCCCGGGAAACCGGCTGCTAGGGTAATTTTCACTACGCAGTGAATTACCCGCTCACGGACCCCCCGAAGTGCAGTGATCCCATGACATCCACGCGTGCAGACGGTTCGTCCACCCCCGCCCGTACATCCGGCTCCCCTCGGCGGGCCGCCTTCCCGGCAGCGAAGAAGCCGCGTCCGGTGCGTGCGCGCAGCGGACGTCGCCCCGGGGACAGCGGCACGAGAGAACAGATCCTTGAGTCGGCACTCCACCTCTTCGCCGAACGTGGCTACGCCAGGACGACCATCCGCGCGATCGCGGAGGACGCCCAAGTGGATCCGGCATTGGTGCACCACTTCTTCGACAACAAGGAGGGGGTGTTCGACGCCGCGGTGAATTCGCCGCTCAGCGTCGCCTCCATCTTCGACCAGCTGCCTCCGTCCATGGTCGGCGACGGCACGTCGGAGGCCTCCTGGCTCGCTCGCACCTATCTGTCGTTCTGGGAGAGCGAGGAGACCCGGTACGGCATGACCGCCATCTACCGGGCCGGCCTCGCCGACAGCGCCACCTCGGAGACGCTCCGCGCCCGTGTGGAGGAGAGCACCAAGAAGTGGGCGGCGACCTCCGGGTACAAGGACAGCCCGGACGCCGAGACCCGCGCCATCCTGGCGTCGAGCCATCTGATCGGCCTCGCCCTCATGCGCTATGTGCTCAAGGTCCACCCCCTGGCCGAGATGGACTTCGAGGAGTTCCTCGCCTGGGTCGTGCCCTCCCTGGAGATGCGCCTGTCGACCGATCTGGAGCCCCGCCGGGCGCAGCAGGCGAAGGACTGAGGCCGGTCCCGCCCGGCCGCCGGGTGGGACCGGCTCCCGCTTTGCCCGGTGGGCAGGCGGGCAGGCGGGCAGGCGGGCAGGCGGTGGCTCCGGACCGGAGCCACTGGCTCAACCACCGTGTGAGCGTGGCCTTTTCACGGCGCTTGCCTGGCCGTTCCCGATGTTCCTCGTCAGTGCCGGACATCGGCCGCCGGCTCAGCCGGTGCTTCGTGGACGCCGGCCTGCCGCACTCCGTGGCGAAGCGTTCACGCCGGTCGCCTCGGCGCCCGGCTCTCCCCTGCTCGACTGGATCGCCGGGACGCTCCGGAGCCTGGAGCCGATGATTCTGATGTACGGGTTCTCGATGCTCCCGGAGGCCGGCTCGACGACGCCGACGTCCTGGTGGAGACCTGGGAGAAGGCCATGCCGGCGGAAGGGAGCCAGCTGCTCGGCCCGGTCCAGTACGGCGCGTGGGCGTGCGTCCCCGGTCCGACAGCCGCGGAACCCATGGGCTGGGGACCGCAGCTGCCGTGAAGGCTACAGAGTGGTGTGAGCGCTACACGTCCAGGTCCACCACGACCGGCGCGTGGTCCGACGCCCCCTTGCCCTTGCGCTCCTCGCGGTCCACGTACGCGTCGCTGACCGCCTTCGAGAACGCCTCGTTCCCGTAGACGAGGTCGATGCGCATGCCGCGGTTCTTGGGGAAGCAGAGCTGGCGGTAGTCCCAGTACGTGAAGGGGTGCTCGTACTTGAGGGGGCGCGGGACCACGTCCGAGAGACCCGCCTCGCGGAGGGAGGTCAGGGCGGCACGCTCGGCCGGGGTGACATGCGTGGCGCCGTCGAATGCGGCGACGTCATAGACGTCGTCGTCCGTCGGCGCCACGTTGTAGTCCCCCATCACCGCGAACGGACGGCTGCCCGCGGCGTCGCCCGCGACCGCGGCCTTGAGGGCCTCGAACCACTGGAGCTTGTACGCGTAGTGGGGGTGGTCCACCTCGCGTCCGTTCGGCACGTACACCGACCAGACGCGGATCGGGCCGCAGGTCGCGGAGAGGGCGCGGGGCTCTACGACACCGTCGTAGCCGGGGTCGCCGGGCAGGCCCTTGATGATGTCGTCCAGCCCCACTCGGGAGATCACCGCGACGCCGTTCCACCGCCCCGTCGCGTGCACAGCCGTCTCGTAGCCCAGCTCGCGCAGCTGGTCGGTCGGGAACTGCTCGGCCGCGACCTTGGCCTCCTGGAGGCACAGCACATCCGTGCCGCTGCTCTCCAGCCAGGCCAGCAGCCTCGGGAGACGGGCGGTGATCGAGTTCACGTTCCAGGTGGCAATGCGCATGACTCACAACCTACCGGGCGGGTACGACAACGGGTCCGCCGGTGCCATGAGGGCCACCCCTGCCCGGTCGAGCACCTGGCGGCCGACCGCATCCCGCGGACGGCCGCCAGGTGCTCGTCGCACTCACCGACCGGGGCCACGAGCGGCTGTGCCCAGCGCCGACGCTCAGACCTCGGCCGACGACCCCGGGGTGAGCCGCAGGTGTTCGGCGCCGCCCAGGGCGCCGATCTGGTTGTCGTAGATCGGCCGGGCGAGGTCCGTGAGCAGGGCGTCGTGGATGTCGTACGCCCGTTGCGGCTTGACCTCGCGGACGTACTCGATGACCTCGGCGATCTTGTTCCACGGGGCCATGACCGGGAGCATCAGCGTCTCGACCGGCTGGTCGGGGACGGTGAGGGCGTCGCCGGGGTGGAAGACGCGGCCGCCGTCGATGAGGTAGCCGACGTTGGTGATGCGCGGGATGTCCGGGTGGATCACGGCGTGCAGTTCGCCGTGCACCTGGACGTCGAAGCCCGCGGCGGTGAACGTGTCGCCGTGGCCGACGGTGTGCACGCGGCCCGGGAAGGTGGCGGAGATCTTGTCGGCGACCGACCTGAGGGTCCAGATCTCGGCCGCCGGGTTGGACTCCAGGCCCGCCCGCAGCCGCTCCTCGTTGAAGTGGTCGGGGTGCTCGTGCGTGACCAGGATGGCCTCGGCGCCCACGGCGGCGTCCTCCTCGCTGAAACCGCCGGGGTCGATGACGAGCGTGCGCCCGTCCTTCTCGAGACGGACACACGCGTGCGACTTCTTCGTGAGCTTCATGGGTCCATCCTGCCCCCGTCGGCACGTCGAGGGTCCGCTCAAGGTGGTGCTTCCGCTGCCAGGCTGGGCGATCACTCCTGGGGCGTGGTCTCCTCCCGGATGACCTGCTGCGCCACCTTGAAGGCGCTGTTCGCGGCCGGTACGCCGCAGTAGACGGCCGCCTGGAGGAGCACCTCCTTGATCTCCATTGGGGTGAGACCGTTGCGGAGGGCGGCGCGGGTGTGGAAGGCGAGCTCGTCGAGGTGGCCGCCCGCGACCAGCGCGGTGAGCGTGACACAGCTGCGCGAACGGCGGTCGAGCCCGGGCCGGTCCCAGATCTCGCCCCAGGCGTAGCGGGTGATGAACTCCTGGAAGTCCCCGGAGAACTCGTCCGCCGAGGCCAGCGCCCGGTCGACATGCGCGTCCCCGAGCACCTCGCGGCGCACCTTGAGCCCGGCGTCGTACGGATCGGGGCGGCCCATCCCCATGGCCTCGGGCTGCGCGACGGCGGGGGCGATCTCGGCGAGGGGCGCGACCGACGGGGGCGGGGCAAGGACCGGCTTGACGGGGGCGGCCGGGATCGCCATCTGGCCGGTGGTGGAGTCGTAGGGGGCGGGCTGCCAGGCGGTGGAGAAGTGCCGTACGAGCAGGTCCGTGACCGCGGCGGGCTGCTCCACGGGGACCAGGTGCGAGGCGCCGGGCACGACCGCGAGCCGGGCGTCCGGTATCCCGGCGACCAGTGTGCGCGCCTCGGCGGGCCCGGTGACCTGGTCGTCGGAGCCGACGAGGACGAGGGCCGGCACGCCGATACGGGCGAGTTCGGCGCGTACGTCGAACGCGGCGAGCGCCTCGCAGGCCGCGATGTAGCAGCCCGGGTCGGTGGTGCGCACCATCTGCACGGCCCACTCGGTGATCGCCGGCTGTGCCGCGGCGAACCCGCTCGTGAACCAGCGCTCGGGCGAGGTCCGCGCCATCGGGTCGAGGCCGTTGGTCCGCACGATCACACCGCGCTGGCGGAACTCGTCGGCCGTGCCGAACCGCGGCGAGGCGGCGATCAGCGCGAGGGAGGCGAGGCGCTCCGGGTGGCGCAGCGCCAGCTCGATCCCGATGGCACCCCCGAACGCGCAGCCCGCGTACCCGAAGCGCTGTACGCCGAGCCGGTCGAGCGTGGCGAGCAGCCGCCCGGCGAGTTCGGCGACCGAACCGGCCGGGTAGGCGGGGGCTCCGCCGTGTCCCGGCAGGTCGAACCGGAAGACCCGCCAGTTCTTCGCGAGCTCCGGGACCTGCCTGTCCCACATGTGCCATGTTGTACCCAGTGAGGGACCCAAGATCAGGACTGGGGCGTCTTCTCGCCCGTCAAAGCGGTATTGCAGGGTGTTCGTCGATGTCTCACTCACGCCCTGCACGCTCTCACATCTCACATTTCTCACGTGCTTGGGTCGGAACCCCGTGCAAGTCGTCCCACGTTGTGGCGGCTCCGCGAAGATCCTCTACGTCCGGCTTCACGTACCACTTCTTGGTGGTCTGAAGGGGCCCCTGGCTAGCGGTGACGCCGGCCAGGGGCCCCTTGAGGCGATTAGCCCACGTCAGCCGTCGGACTCCGACGACGGGATGTAGGCGCCCGGCACGTCCTCCGGCGCGAAGATCTTGTCCTCGCCGGGGTACGGCTTCGTCCACTCGTGCGTCTCATACCACGTGAAGTGGTTCATCTGCGCGGGGTTCGCGAAGTCGGGAATGGCGTTGGGCCCGGTCAGCCGCTGGTGCGACTTCCAGTCCTCCCACTTCGCCGCGACCGCCTGCTTGTCCGCCGGCACCTTCGCCGACGGCACGGCCGCTGCACTGGGGTCCTGCGGCGCCGGGGTGTCCAGGCCGCAGGCAGGCGGGGTCTTCAGGCCATCGGTCAGCGAGGTCCGGTTGGGCAGCGCCTTGAACGGCGTGAAGTCCGCGTGCTGGGTGAACGCCCCACGCATCGGGCTGGCCGCGCTGTCCTTCTGGTTCATCGGGTGGATCCCGAGGATCTGCTCGATGGTCCGAATCATCGTGATCTGGGAGTAGTAGTGGCTGTCGACGGCGCCGTGCTGGGCCCAGGGGCTGATGATCTGGATCGGGGCACGGTGACCGTCGACGTGGTCGAGGCCGGCCTGGGAGTCGTCCTCGACAACGAAGATCGCCGAGTCCTTCCAGTACTTGCTGTGCGAGATCTCATCAACGATCCTGCCGGTCGCGAGGTCGTTGTCCGCGACCTGAGCGGCCGCGTTCGCCGGACCACCGGTGTGGTCGCTGGAGAGCCAGAACATGTTCAGGTTCGCCGGCCCGTTCTTCTCGAAGTCACGCTTCCAGATCTGCTCCCGGTAGACGTCCGGGACGCTGGTGTCGAACTTCGGGAAACCGTGCACCGACACGTCGTTGAGCGACGGGATCGGCGAAGACGAGTTCAGGGTGTAGGCGGTGTCCTGCCCGGTCGCCTCCATGTTCTTGGAGTCGCAGTACAGGTTCTGCCAGCTCGCGCCCGACGGCTTGGTCAGAAACTGCTGGAACTCGCCGAAGTCCCGCACGGACTTGTCGGCCGCCTGCGCGCCGGTCCAGATGAACCCGGTCCGCTGGTGGCCGAGAGCGTCGTCCTCGGTGTCGTAACTGCGCGCGTACTCACCGGCCGAGGACTCGGTGTACTCCGGGTTGTCGGCCTGCATCAGCCAGTTGTGACCCTCGGCGGAGTTCGTGCCGATGTCGTACGTGTTGTCGTACAGCCCGAACTGCTGGGCCAACGCGTGCTGGTTCGGCGTCACATTCTCGCCGAACTGCGCCAGCGACGGGTCGCCGTTGCCCTCCGGAACGTCACCGAAGACCTGGTCGTAGGTCCGGTTCTCCTTGACGATCATGAAAACGTGCTTGATCGTCGAGGGGTCGCCGAGCCGCAGCGGGACCGGCACCGGCTTCGCGTCGCTCGTGCCGTCGGTCAGCGTGACCGAGCCGCCGTGCCAGCCGTTCTGGCTGAAGACCTTGCCAGTCTCGGACTTGATGACATCGTCGCTCGGCAGCGTGAACCGCTGCAGGCTCGACGTCGTGTCGTGAGTGCCGTGCCCGGCGCTGTTGGTGGGGCGGCGGGCGTCGACACCACGGGTGTTGGAGACGACCACCTGGTTGCCGACGGTGGCGATCTCCGCGGGGAAGTAGTCCGTCGGGAGCAGGCCGACGTAGCTGACCGGCTCCTGCGGGGTCGTGTACCGGTAGACGGCGACCGCGTTGGCGCGGCCGAGCGTCACCAGCAGGTGACCGTCGTCGGTGAGCGTCACCGCGTCGGGCTCGTAGCCCACCGACGCCTCCGGCCACGGCTGGGTTGCGATGGTCTGCACGACCTTGTCGCTGGAGGTGTCGATGACCGACACGTCGTTGGTGGCGGTGTTGGTGACGAACAGCGCCCCGTTCTTGGCGTACAGGGCGGTCGGGTGCAGACCGACGTCGATGCTCGTGGCGGCGGCGGCCGGGTTCGCCAGGTCGATGACGCTGACCGTGCCGGTGGTGGTGGCAGCGGTCACCTGGTCGGCCGGCACCTGGGTGTTGTAGGAGTTGATCGTGGGCTCGCCGGGCTTCGCCGGACGCCCGCCCTCGTTGCTGACGTACAGCTTGGAGCCGACCACGGTCATGTCACGCGGGGCGTTGCCCACGGACCAGCTCTGCTTGATGGTCCCGGTCGCCGCGTCGATGGCGACCACCCGGTTCTGGCCGTTGACGGCGGAGTACACGGTGGAGCCGTCGGACGAGAACACCGCCTCGCCGACCAGCGCGTGCTTGGGCCCGTCCGCCGGGATCTTGACGGACTTCGGGTTGGTGACGCTGCCGTCCGGGTTCACGGTGAACTTGGTGTAGCCGTCGGTCTGGCCCAGCCACAGCTGCGAACCGTCGGGCGAGTACGTGGGGCCTTCCTGGCCCACGCTGTTGCTGCTGATGCGCGGGCTCGACGACGCGGAGTTGCCGACGAGCTGCTGCACCTTCCAGTTCTTCAGGTCCACGATGGACAGCGCCGCCCCACCGTCGGTGACCGAGGCGGCGAGGTGCGTGCCGTCCGGGCTGACCGAGGACGACATGATCTTGCCGTTGTTGACCACGAGGCGGTCGCCGTACGGGGCGATGTACTGG
This sequence comes from Streptomyces sp. NPDC001530, assembly GCF_042894545.1. Lineage (NCBI taxonomy): Bacteria > Bacillati > Actinomycetota > Actinomycetes > Kitasatosporales > Streptomycetaceae > Streptomyces > Streptomyces sp. NPDC001530. The sequence goes on along the minus strand of NZ_JBIAVS010000003.1, from coordinate 192,117 downwards.
TCGCTGGAGATGACCTGGCCCTGATCGGTGATCTGGCCGACCTGGTCGGTGCCGAACTGGTGCGTCTGGGCGATAGCCGTGCCGGCGGTGACGAGGGCGACAGCGGTGGTGCCCGCCGTCAGCAGAGGTATACGGCGGCCGATGCGTCTACCGAGAAAGCCGGAACGCTCCTTCTCGACACGCCTACGGCGGCGTGTTACCTGCATGGAGTTATCCCTTCGCGGTGGTGGAGAGCAGTTCGACGTTGCCGTCGAACTGCCAGAGCGGGTTAGGTGCGTCCCCGGCCGGGGTCCGCACCAGGAAGTAGCCGTTCACTTCCTTCGGTCCGTCGCCATCGGCCACGAACCGCCCGTCGGCGGTGACGTCGAGCTGGTAGATGGCCGTACCAACGGACTCGACGTCGGGGAGATGCCAAGAGACCACGCAGCGCCAGTCGTTGCCCGGTCCCTCGGCGGCGAGCTGGCCGGCGCCCTTGTTGCACGCCGCCGTGGCCCGCAGCTGCGCCTCGGTGACGTCGGGGCGGTTGAGCTGCTTGGTCTGCAAGCGGTAGAGGTGGGCGAATGCCGTGGCGACCGACCGCTGCACCTTGTCCTGCTGGACTCCGGAACCCACGGACGGGGTCGCCATGGCGACGACCGTGACCGTGAGGGCGACCAGTGCGACCAGCGGCAGGAGTCCGGTGGTGATCGCGCGGCGCCCGGAGCCGTCATAGGTCAGGTTGGTGAAGTCGCGCCGCAGGAAAAGCAGATAGGCCAGCGCGGTCGCGAGCACGGCCCACACCAGGCTGACAACGACGCCGATCAGGAGCGGGCCGGCCTGTGCCGGGCTGGTGAACAGTCCGTTCCAGGCGATGAAGGCGTAGCTGGGCAGGGCGAGGCGTACGGCGACGGGCAGCGGCAGCATCTGGGCGACCTGCATCGCGAGCGCGACGAGCGCCGGCAGCAGCAGTCCCATGGGGGAGCGTCCCAGCGCGACCGACCCGAGCAGTCCGATCCCGGCGAGGGCCAGGGTAGGAGCGAGCACGGAGACCCAGGCGAGGAGGACCTTACCGGCGGCGTCCGCCGGCGCCAGCAGGTGGCCGTCGAGGCCGACCAGCGGCTGGTTGCCGACCGCTACGACCCCGCCGACCGCGCTGGAACAGGCCAGCCCGGCCACGAGCAACAGGATGACGCTGAGGCTGGCCAGTGCCTTCGCTGCGAAGATCCGTCGAGGCGACCGGACCGCCACGAGCAGGTGGCGCCAGGTGCCGAGCCGGTCCTCGGAGGCGAACACGTCGCCGGCGACCACCGAGGTCAGCAGCGGGAGCGCCCAGGTGCCCGCGAAACCGAGCATCACCAGCGGTCCGGCCCACCCCGTGGCGTGCATCCAGCGACCGAAGAGGGTGTCGACGGGGAGCGTGCTCTGCTGGCTCACCGCAGCGACGAAGAGCGCCGGCGCGATCCAGCAGGCGAGGACCAGCAAGCGGATCCGCCATTGCGAAACCAGCTTGACCAGCTCGAAGCGGTAACCGCGCGGCACCGAGACGCGGCGGGCATCGGCAACGTTGTCGTGGGCGATGGTCGCGGTCATCGGCCTGCCTCCTGCTGCTCGGTAAGGGCGAGGAACGCGGCCTCGAGCGGCGACACCACGGGGGCGAGCTCGCGCACCGCGATGCCCGCTTGAACGAGCCGCACCACCAGTTCGTCGAGGGCGGGCACCAGCGCGCGCACGACGAGCCCCTCGGCGTCATGCCGTGCCCCGGCGTCGTCGACGACGCGGATCCCGGCCGTGTCGACAGCCAGCCGGCGGGCGGCCTGCGGGTCGGAGGTCAGCAGCCGGTAGTCGAGTTCACGGTTTTCGGCGGCCAGCTTGCTCAACGGGCCGGAGAAGACGACCCGTCCGGTGGCGAGGATGGTGACCTCGGAGCACAGTGCCTGGAGGTCGTCCATGCGGTGGCTCGAGAGCACGACGCTGGTTCCGTCCGTCGCGAGGCGGGTGAGGACACCGTGTACGTGCCTTTTCCCGGCCGGGTCAAGGCCGTTGGAAGGTTCGTCGAGCACGAGCAGCCGGGGCTTGGTGAGCAGGGCGGCGGCGAGCCCGAGCCGCTGGCGCATGCCGAGGGAGAAGCCGCGGGTCCGGTCGTCGGCGACGTCGGTGAGCCCGACCTGGTCGAGCACGTCGTCGATCCCCGTTGTCCGCGCGTCGAGGCCGCGGAGAGCGGCCAGCGCGGCGAGGTTCTGCCTGGCGGTGAGCGAGGGGTAGAGCCCGGGCCCGTCCACGAAGCCGGCGACACCGTCGGGAGCGGCGAGCGCCCGCCCGACCGGCGTACCCAGGATCTCGAGGCGGCCGCTGTCGGCGACGGCCAGGCCCAGCAGGAGGCCGAGCAACGTCGTCTTGCCGGCGCCGTTCGGTCCGACCAAGCCGTGGATCTGACCCTGCGCCACATCCAGATCGACGCCGTCGAGTGCGACGACGTCGCCGAAACACTTGGTGATCCCGCGAGCCCGGACTGCGAGGAGTGTGTCCATGAGTCCCTTCCTTCGAAACACTCAGGGACCTTAGGGACGGCACACAACGCAGGCACAGACGACTGGTTGAACGTGCATGGAACGGATCGTCAAGGCGTCGGCAAGTCCGTGTGCACAAAGTAGCCAGCATCGAGCCAGACTTGGGCAACCCTTGGAGGCGCCGAGTCCGTACGGAGTAACGTGGCCCGCAAGGGCGGTGCGCTACCAGCACGAAGCGCGCGCCCGCGGCACGCTGTGCGGGCGCTGCAACAGCGCCGGAGCGCCGAAGGCGGCCGGTTCGGCGACACCCTGACCTCCAGCCGCACTTGCATGCCTACCGCGAACGGCCGTGGCGCTCTTGGCCGCTGGTACCGCGCTGACCTGCGTTGCCTGTCCGGGAACGGACCGCTGGGCGGGCGCGCCCGGCTGCACGGCGCTGGCCCATTGTGAGAGCCGGAGCCCGCTCGCGCCTGTGCTCGGTGTGGGGTGACGGTCTTCGAGCCGGGAAGACTGGCCGAGGCTGCCATCCGCCACGAGGCGGCTGCCACAGTGCGATCACCTATCGGGAGACGCGAGCTGGGCTCCGAGGTCGGCCACGCGCCGGTCCTGGAAGCGGAGGTTGGAGCAGGCGGCCTTGAGCCGTTCGTCGAGGATGCAGTTGTCGGCGGTGAGCTGGCGGACGCGTTGTCTGAGGGTGGTGTTTCCGGTGGTGATCCGCTGGATTGCCTTCGTGAACCAGTCCCCATGGCATCCGGAGCCGGTGCCGCGGCGTATCACCGAACGAATGCTGCCGTTGATCGATCCGGTGGCCTGGATGATGTGTCAGTGCCCAAGGACGGCCGGATGTCGGTCGGGGTGGCCCCGCACTACTGCGGGGCACTGGGCAAGCGGGCCAACTGCCAGGTCGCGGTCAACGTGCACGCCGCGACCGACACCGCCTCCTGCCCACGGCAGTGGCGGCTGTTCTTGCCTCGGGAAGGGGCCTCGGACACCGACCTCCGGGCCCTCGCCCGTGTCCCGTCCGATGTCACGCACCGCGAGAAGTGGCGCCTGGCGTTGGACATGCTCGACACGCTCGCCGGCTGGGGCATGAGGCCGCCGGTCGTGGTGGCCAACCCGCCTACGGCACCAACGCGCACTGCGGACTGCACTGTCCGAGCGCGGACTTACCTATGTCCTGGCCGTCCGGTCGGATGTGAGCGCCCACCCCTTCGAGGCGAAGCCCGTGGCCCCGGCCCGCAACGGCACCATCGGATGCTGGCCCCAGCCCCGGTACCGGCAGGCCGCACCGTCGGTGGCAGCCCTGGCCGCCGGCCTCGGCCAGGAGGCATTCGCCCCTCTCACCTGGCGGCAAGGCTCGAGAGGAGCGTTACGCTCCCGCTTCGCCGCCGTGCGCGTGCGCCCGGCCGGCAAGGCCGTCGAGCGCCCGATCAAAGCCGCTGCATCAGACGAACAGGGCTGATGGGACGGAATACTGCCCGACTGTTGGCTGCTGATCGAATGGCCAGCGCCAGGCCCCTGGTTGCCATAGATTTTCGTCACTTCTGAAACTCCCACAACAAATATCAGAGCCGACTGATTGTCTGTGGCCCAGTCAGGCCAATTCCAACAAGACCGCCCTACTTGACCCCCTGACGCTGCCAAAGTACAACTTGACTCAGGTCGACAGACGGGGGGATTTCGTGGCAACCTTTCGCGTCTACGGGCCATTTAACTGGTCCACGCTGCATGATCCGCTGCTTCCGGGGCAGGCGGTGGCCTGGTCCCTCGGACCCTTCTCCCCGAAAATCTTCAGTGGCGCGATCTCGGTGAGCGCTCACCCCTCGGGAGCCAACGCGCACCAGGCCCTGGCCATCGAAACCCTGTCGACCGCCTACGCCCGTGACACTGTCGGGGGCGCGGCGACCAACTTCTACGTGAAGAACGTCAGCGACACGGCAGTATGGGCCTACCGAGTCTTCGTCGGCGTAATCGACGTCGCCTAGGAGCTGATCCGGTGAGAGTCTTCGTCGTTCACGACGCGCAGGGAAACATCTCGGCGGCGGTCACCGCTCCCGATGATTCCGCTATCCCCGCCATTGCCACTCCTTCGGGACTGGCAATGACCGAAATAAGCGACCTTCCCATTGACCCCGAAGAATTCGAGAACCGCGAGAAACTCGAAGAGTTCGCAGCCGACTTCAGAGTCGACGTTGTCGGCATGTCCCGCCGGGCCGCAGTGGTCCGCCGCACCAGCTGACCCAGCCCGCCCCGCACCGTCCAAGCGCACATAAGCATGCGCGTCCCGGCATCGCCGGGGCGCGCAGCTGCAGCTGGGACAGGGTGCCATCCACAGCGCGAGGGGAGAGGTTATGGGGTGGGTCCACAAACTCGGCTTGACGGACGTGTTGGCGGTGCACGCCGCACTGCTGCCGAGCGGGAAGATCCTGCATTTCGGCGGCAGCGAGTACAGCCCGGACGAGCACAACCACAAGCGCAACGACCATACCCGCCTGTACGACTGCGCCACCGGCGAGGTGACGCCGGTGGGCTCACCGGTGCAGGACCTGTTCTGCTGCGGCCACGCGCTACTCGCCGGCGGGAATCTGCTGGTGGCTGGCGGCACTGCCTCGTACGCCAAGTCGAAGCAGGAGGGCGGCTTTCATCTGGACCACTGGCCGGGGCTGCGCAACACCTGGACCTACCACGTCCGCTCGTCACGCTGGATCGACCGGGCCTCGCTGCTGCCGCAGACCGAATTCATAGCGGCCCCCCGCTCGGCCCCGAGCGTGGTCAGTCGCCGGGGCATGCTGCAGGTGTTCTGGGTCAGCCGGGATGGCAGTATCGTCACCCAGTTCTGGCCGAAGAAGGGCAAGTGGGACCGGCCGGAGATCCTGGTACCCGGCGACTCACGGCTCGCAGCGGTGCCAGGCGGCTCGGTGACTGCGGTGAGCCGCAACACCGACAAGATTGACATCTTCTGGACGGGCGCCGACGGCGCGATCAACACCCACTTCTTCAGCGATGCGAAGCCATGGGGCGAGCATCAACCGTTCACACTCGTCGCGGGCAACTCCCGGTTGAGGGCGGTACCGGCCGCCCCGATCGGTGCGGTGAGCCGCAACACCGACAAGATTGACATCTTCTGGACGGGCGCCGACGGCGCGATCAACACCCACTTCTTCAGCGAGCTCAAGCCATGGGCCGAGCACCAACCGTTCACCCTCGTACCGGG
>NZ_JBIAVS010000003.1:0-186320 GCF_042894545.1 Streptomyces sp. NPDC001530 | reverse complement strand
GGGCGGTTCGCCGCTGGCGGCGGCTGCGGGCACCCCGATCGGCGCGGTGAGCCGCAACACCGACAAGATTGACATCTTCTGGGCCGGGGCGGACGGCGCGATCAACACTCACTTCTTCAGCGAGCTCAAGCCATGGGCCGAGCACCAACCGTTCACCCTCGTACCGGGCGGTTCGCCGCTGGCGGCGGCTGCGGGCACCCCGATCGGCGCGGTGAGCCGCAACACCGACAAGATTGACATCTTCTGGGCCGGGGCGGACGGTGCGGTCAACACCCACTTCTTCAGCGAGCTCAAGCCATGGGCCGAGCACCAACCGTTCACCCTCGTACCGGCCGGTTCGCCACTGTCGACGGTGTCGTTCGCGCCTATCAGTGCAGTGAGCCGCAACACCGACAAGATTGACATCTTCTGGGCCGGGGCGGACGGTGCGGTCAACACCCACTTCTTCAGCGAGCTCAAGCCATGGGCGGAACATCAACCGTTCATCGTGGTCCGCGGCGGGTCGCCAGTCGCAGCCTTGGCATCGAGCGCCGTGGCGAGCGTCAGCCGAGGTCACGACAAGATCGACCTGTTCTGGGCGGGCCCCGCCGGCTCGGTCCATTCGCTGTGGTGGACCGAGGCCGATGGCTGGGGGCTCGATCATCGCACGGCATTCGGGCTGGCCGGCGGCGGCCGCTGGTACCCCACTCTGATCACACTCGCCGACGGCCGCGTTCTCGCTGTCGGTGGACACCCGGCATCCACCGACAGCAGGCACTGGAACAACACGCCGGAGACCTACGACCCGGCCCGTGACGCCTGGACCATCCACTCCGAAGTCGGCGATCTCGATGCGTTCGTCCAGTACCCGCGAATGCACGTGCTCCCCGACGGCAAGGTGTTCTGCGCGACGCCTTTGACCAACGAGGAGGCCGGCGTCGGCTTCAGCCTCACATACGACCCCGACACGGAGGAAACCCGCCTGATTGCGCCCCTCGGCGATAAGCATTACCTGGCGGGCGGCATCGCGAGCAAGGCCGACACCACCTCTGTCCTGCTGCCGCTACGGCCATCGAGGAACTACGCGCCCAGTGTGTTGCTCTGCGGCGGCAAGGAGGCGCTGTACATAGATTTCGCGGATGAGCACCCCGCCTGGAACAAAACCGAGGCACGACCGCGACCGTTGACGCGTGTGTTGAGTGGCGCTCGGTTCAACCTCAACGCCGTCCTGCTGCCGAGCGGTGAGGTCTTCATCAGTGGCGGTGTCGCCGACGAGGGGGAGACGAAAGCAGACGCCAGCGCGGTCATGGCCGGCGAGATGTACCACCCCGACAGTCGCACGTGGGACCAGCTGGAGGACGCGACGGTGGTGCGTAACTACCACTCGGTGGCTTTGCTGATGCCAGACGGCGCGGTATGGACGGCCGGCTCGAACAAAGACGGCCTACCAAGCCCTGACTCCCATGGGCGGGACACCCGCGAGCTGCGCATCGAGATCTATCATCCCTGGTACTTCGACCGGCAACGGCCGCAGCTGGTCTCCGCACCCGACCGGATGACGTACGGGCAGGAACCGGCCAGTGAGATCACGATCGAAGTAGGCAATGCCGATGCGATCTCCGAGGTCGCGGTGGTGCGTACCGCGTCGACCACCCACGCATACAGCTCGGACCAGCGGTACGTCGAGCTGTCGTTCAGCATCGCCGACGCCCAGCACCTACGCGTCAAGCCGCCGCCGTCGGGCGGCGTCGCGCCACCTGGCGTGTACTTGATCTTTGTGCTCGACGCCGCGCACGTGCCCTCGACCGGTCGATTCATCACGATAGCGTGCGGGCTGGATGACGAGGTATCCAGGCTTTGGCGTGCTTCTGGGACAGCTGATGGATCACCGGAAGCTCGACATCGGACTACTTTCCTGGCAGGCCGAGGCTGAGGAGTCTGAGCCTCCCCAGGGGTGCGACTCCTGACCGGTGCTGCTTCGGCGGCTCGCGTGAGGGCGCGGATGGCTTCGGTCGTGGTGCTGCCGGCGCTCTGTCGCCGCTGGAGGTAGGCGCGGGCGTCGGGGTGGTAGTGGGCTTGCGTGACCGCTATCCGGTGCAGGGCTGAGTTGAGCCGGCGGTTTCCGGCACGACTGAGTCGATGCCGTTCGCGGTTGCCCGACCACACGAGCAGGGGCGCGGTGCCGTTGTGGCGGGCGAAGGCGTCCTTGGACTTGAAGCGCGTGACATCGGCGGTCCCACCCAGGATCTTCGCGGCGGTGAGCGTGCCGCAGCCGGGGATTTCCAGAAGACTCGGGGCCAGCGCCTCGATCCTGCCGGTGATCTCCGTCTCCAGCTCGCGTATCTCCTCGGTCAGCGCCTGGCAGCTGGCCAGCAGCCGCCTGGCCAGCCGGACAACGATGCCGTCAAGACCGTGAAGGAAGCCGACCTCCACGGCGACCTGCCTGGGAATGCGTCAGGCTGCGGGCCGGGGGATCAAGGCCGGGATCGAGGCCCCGCTTGTGCACGCCGCCCACACGGGTCCGTCACATGCGGCCGGTCGGCGAGGGCGCGGCCCGCTCCCCTGCCCGGTGTCACAGGTCGCCCGGTGTGCCGAGGCCGGTCAGCGCGCCGACCGGGTCGAGGTCGGGGGTGCCTCGGGGCCACCAGTCGTCGCGGCCCGGTTCGGATTCGTAGGCATACCAGAGGCCGCCCCGACCGAGGCGGAGTTGGGCGTGGCCGCGGGGGTGGGTGAGGTGGTTGCGCCACGGCCGGAAGGCGGGAAGGTCCGCGACGAGGAGGAGCGGGCGGGCCCGGTCGAAACGGCCCGCCGGTGGATCCCAGGGCTCTTCGAGGACGCTGAGCGCTTCGAATCCGCCCTGCCGCCACGCGGCGACCGCACGCGCCAGGTCGGCCGGGGTACGCCCGGTCGCCGAGGCGAGCGAGGAGTACAGGGCGCGGGTGGCGGCGGTGAGGCCGGAACCGGGGCGGGCGGCGGCCAGGCGCACCGCGTCCTGCCAGAGCGTCAGCTCGGCCACGGGATCGCGGCCCGTGGTGAGCAGCGCGTGCGCGCGGGCGGCGGCGTCCGTGGCCAACTGGTCGAGCGCGAACGGGTCCGGGCCGCCGGGTGCGCCCGGGTAGGTCGGCGGCTGCTCGGGGTGCGCGGGCGGTGGCAGCGGCGCCGGGAGGGGTGGCAGCGTGCGCCGGGCGAGGGCGTCGCGGGCGCGTACGCCGGGCGGGGGCGCCGGTTCCTGTTCCTGGGCGGCGCGGGCCGCGCGAGCCGCGTTGCGCTGGGACAGCGCGTCGAGCAGCTCGCGTTCGCCGCGGCCGCGCAACAGGAGCAGCACGAAGGGGTCTTCGTCCAGCAGACGTGCCGTCTGGTAGCAGAGGGCCGCCGCGTGCTTGCAGGGGTGACCGGAGTCGGGGCAACTGCAGTGCGGTTCGAGCTCGCCGGGGCCGGGGAGCAGCGCGACCCCGCACTCCGCGAGCGACCTGGGCATCTCCTTGTCCAGCAGCGCGGCGATGTGCCCGGGCCGCTCGGCGGCCGCGTCCAGGAAACGGTCCCAGTCGTCGTCGGACAGCGTCCGCACCCTGACCTGCACGCGGTACGGCCGCGGTCGGCTCCCGTGCACATACGCGAGCACCAGCCCCGGGGTGACCGTGATGGCGTCGACGTACCCGTGCCCGGCGTAGGCGCGCCCGCGCGCCAACCGCGCCGCGTCCAACGCCCCCTCCTCCAAGGCGGTCACCCAGGCATTCCCCCACCACGTCTCCGCGAACGCGTCGTCCTCCGACACCCGCGCGGGAAAAGCGGGGAACGTACGACGCAACTCACCGTCGCGCCCCGGGGATCCCATGGAACGAGGGAGACGGCCGGCTGGGGGCGCGGTTCGGTTCTCCGATCCGAGGTGCGGTCCGGAGCTCGATCCGAAGTTCGATCCGGAGCTCGATCCGGAGTGCGCCCCAGAGTCCGGTCCGGAGTGCCGTTCTGGGTACGCCGGGAGCGGGTCGGGGGTCGCGTCGGGTACGGAGCCGGGCCGCGCGAGGCGCCGACCAGGGGATGCCTCGCCTTCGTCGCCCGGTTGGACGGATCGCGAGTTCGGGGTCGCCCCGGGCTCGTCTCCCGGCTGTTCCGGGTGCGCACTCGACGTTGACGTCGCCGCACGTGCGTCTCCGGGCGGCGCGGGACGCGGCTTCGCAGTCACCTCGTGTGCGTCCTGAGGCTGCGTTCGGGGCAAGTCGGACGTCGCCTCGCGGGCATCCCGGGACTGCACCGTATGCCGGTCCGACGTCACCTCGGTGGGCAGCTTGAAGGCGTCGGCCAGCAGCTCCCGTAGGTCCCGGGCCCTGGTTCCCCGGTCCTGGAGGGGCCGGTCTGGGCGAGTCCTGGAACCGGTCGTCGGGAGGTCGGCGGATCGCCTTCCGGCCTCACCTCCCTTTTCTCCATTGACCGTTACGCCATCGGCTCCGGCGTCCGCCCGTGCCCGCCTCGCCTCGTCCCGCGCGGCGCGCAACGCCTCGCGTGCGATGTCACCGGGGCGCGCGCCTCCTGGGGCCCGCTCAGCGGGACGGGTCACCTGGGTGCTCTCGGCCCCGCCGGACGCTCGCACCGAGCCCGGTTCCGCATCCCCATCGGACACCGGAGAGGACACGTCCCCCGCGTCCACAGCCTCACCGGAACCCGCAGCCTCACCGGCAGCGGCAGCGGTGCCGGCACCGGCACCGGCACCCCAAGCTCTCCCCGCCCCCTTCGCGGTCGCCCGCCGCAAGGCCTCTCGCGCCACGTCGCCCGGTCGCGCACCCGGGGAGGACGCTCGCACGGGAGGCGTATCGGCCATGCCCGGCGCCGAGGCCGGGCCCGACTGGTCGTCGGCCGCCCCGGTCCCCTGAACCTCGCGCTCCCGCGCGGCCCGCAGCGCCCGACGGGCCTCGTCGGCAGGGCGCGGCCCGGCCACCGGGCGTTCCTCTTCCGCCTCGGACGCCATCGGGCGTTCCTCTTCCGCCCCCGCCGCCATCGGGCGTTCCTCCTTCGCCCCGGCCGCCACCGGCCTCTCCTCGCGCTCGGGACCGTTCACGAGGACCTCCGAAGGGACACGAGGTCGGACAGCTCGCGGTCGGTCAGTTCGGTCAGGGACGCCTCGCCGGAGCCGAGGATCGCGTCGGCCAGGGCACGCTTGGCTTCGAGCATCTCGGCGATGCGGTCCTCGACCGTGCCCTCGGTGATGAGGCGGTGGACCTGGACGGGCTGGGTCTGGCCGATGCGGTAGGCGCGGTCGGTGGCCTGTTCCTCCACGGCAGGGTTCCACCAGCGGTCGAAGTGGACGACGTGGCCGGCGCGGGTGAGGTTCAGGCCGGTGCCGGCGGCCTTGAGGGACAGCACCAGGACCGGGGTCGTCCCGCTCTGGAAACGGTCCACCATGTGCTCCCGGTCGGCGACCGGCGTGCCGCCGTGCAGGAGTTCCACGGGGACGGCACGGGCGGCCAGGTGCGCGGTGATCAGGCGAGCCATCCCCACGTACTGGGTGAAGACCAGTGCCGAACCGTCCTCGGCGAGCAGCGTGTCCAACAGCTCGTCGAGCAGGGCCAGTTTGCCGGAGCGGGCGGAGGGCCCGTGGGCGGCGGCGCGCGCGTCCTCCTTGAGATACAGCGCCGGGTGGTTGCAGATCTGCTTGAGGGAGGTGAGGAGTTTCAGGACGAGGCCTCGGCGCGCGATGCCCTCGGCGGTCTCGATCGCCAGCATCGACTCCCGGACCACCGCCTCGTAGAGAGAGGCCTGTTCGCGCGTCAGAGGAACGGGGTGGTCGGTCTCCGTCTTGGGCGGGAGCTCGGGGACGATGCCGGGGTCCGACTTCTTGCGGCGGAGCAGGAAGGGACGGATCAGCCGGGCCAGGCGGGCCACCGCCTCCTCGTCCTCGCCGTTCTCCACGGCGCGCGCGTGCCGGGCGCGGAAGGACTTGAGGGGGCCGAGCAGTCCGGGGGTCGTCCAGTCGAGCAGGGCCCACAGTTCGGAGAGGTTGTTCTCCACGGGGGTGCCGGTGAGCGCCACGCGCGCGGGGGACGGGATCGTGCGCAGGGCTTTCGCCGTCGCCGAGTAGGGGTTCTTGACGTGCTGTGCCTCGTCCGCGACGACCATGCCCCATTTCTGGTCGGCGAGCCGGGGAGCGGTCGAGCGCATCGTGCCGTACGTGGTGAGGACGAAGCCGCCGTCGAGGTCGTCGAGGGTGCGGTCGGGTCCGTGGAAGCGGCGGACGGGGACGCCGGGCGCGAAACGGGCGATCTCCCGCTGCCAGTTGCCCAGCAGCGACGCCGGGCAGACCACCAGGGTCGCCTCGCTGCGGGCCCGCCGCAGGTGCAGCGCGATGACGGTGACGGTCTTGCCGAGCCCCATGTCGTCGGCGAGGCAGCCGCCGAGTCCGAGGGAGGTCATGAGGTCCAGCCAGGCGAGGCCGCGGAGTTGGTAGTCCCGGAGCCGGGCCCGCAGCTCCTGCGGCGGCTCCACGGGAGTCACGCCTGCCGTCAACCGGTCGCGCAGCGCGGCCAGCGCGCCGACCGGCACCGCCTCGACCGTCTCGCCGTCGACCTCGGCGCTGCCGGTGAGCGCCGCGGAGAGCGCGTCGACCGGGTCGAGCAGGCCCAGTTCCCGCTTGCGGGCCTTGCGCACGAGGGCCGGGTCGACGAGCACCCACTGGTCGCGCAGCCGGACGACGGGGCGGTGGGCCTCGGCCAGAGTGTCCATCTCGGCCTCGGTGAGCGGATCGCCGCCGAGGGCCAACTGCCAGCGGAACTGAAGCAGTTCCTCGCTCTCGAAGAATCCGGTGCCGTCCGTCGCCGAACCGGGCGCGGGGCGCACCACCGCCGCCGCGCTCAGGTCGTGGGCGAGGTCCCGTGGCCAGTGCACGGCGACCCCGGCCGCGCCGAGGCGGGTCGCCGCGGACCCGAGCAGATCGGACAGCTCCTCCTCGGAGAGGGCGAGTACGCCGGGCACGTCCTGTTCGGACAGGCGGTCCAGTGGTGGCCAGACGCGGGCCGCACGGCGGACGGCGAGGGCCGCGTCGACGCGCGCGCGGGGGCCGAAGGTCGCGGCGGCCTCCCCCGCCCACAGGGCCGCCGCGTCCACCACGAGGGTGGGGTCGGCGAGGCTGTGCACCTGGACGACGGCGGCGCCCGCGCGCCGCGCTCCCTCGCCGTCGTCGAAGAGCTGGTAGGCGGACAGGTCCAGGCGGAGCGAGATCCGTACGCCCGCGTCCATGCCCGCGGCGACCTCGGCTGCCCAGTCGTGGGCACCGGGCAGCCGCTGCGGCCGGCTCGCGGCGAAGGGTTTGCCGGAGGTGTACGGCGCGGCCGGGGTGCGCGGCAGCGTGTCGGCGACCGCGTCCAGGAAGGACCGCATCAGCGCTTCCGGCTCGGGCAGCCGCAGCGGGCCCTTGCCGGGGAGCGGGACGGCGTGTCCTTCGTACGGGAGGGCCGCCGCGACTGCCCTGAGGTGGGCGATGTCGTCCTGGTCCAGCGGCCCCGCGCGCCAGGCGTCGAGGCCGTCGGCCGTCAGCCCCGGCAGCAGTCGGCCGCGCGCGACGAGCCGCAGCGCGTGCAGCGCGGCCGCGCCCCAGCAGGCCGTGGCGGGATGTGCGGCGCGGTCGCGCCGGGCTCCGGCGAGCAGCGGCAGGGCCTCGGCGATGGGCAGGGTCACGGCGGGGACGGTGCCCCTGCGGACTCCTGAACCGTGCGGCCGTACGACCGTCAGCACGGTCCGCTCACCCGACGACGCCCCGTCGCCGCCTTCACCCCACGACGCCACTCCGCCGTCGTGACCCGACGACGCCCCTCCACCGTCGTGACCCGACGACGCCCCTTCGCGGCCGTCGCCCGACGTCGCTCCCCCGGCGTGCTCGCCGGAGGGCAATGCCTCGCCGTCCGGATCCCAGAACGCGACCCGACCCTCGCGCGGCAGTGGCGCGGGCAGGAAGACGGCGGCGAGCCGCACGGAGAACTCCTGCGCGGAAAGCGACCGCTCGGCCACCGCATCCACCCCGTCCCCCATACGCCCGGTCACCTCCCGCCCCTCAGTCGAATCAGTTGTCTTCGACTCTACGGGCGGGGTCTGACAATCGGCCTCGGCGACCACGCGCGGCCGGATACGGACCGGTCAGGGAATCGTGCGCGAGACCACGTACACCATGGGGTGCTTCGGCTTCGACCAGTTCACGACGATGTCCTGGGTGGGCGCCGGGTCCTTCTGCTTGTGGACGAGACCCGACCACGGGCCGGCGCCCGTGAACTTCCAGCGAACGACCTTCTGGTCGCGGGGGCCGATGGTGATGTCGTCCTTCTTCAGGGCGGCACGGCTGGTGCCGACGCCCTTGAGGAATTTGTCCAGGCCCGCGTTGGTGGTGCCGAACTGCACGTACAGGCGGCTGGTCTTCCAGTTGTTCGTCTCGTAGTAGGCGACGTCCGTGGACTTCCCGGGGATGGGCACCTGGTAGAGGCGGCGCTGGACGCGTGAGGGCCAGCCCGCGGTGAGGCCGGTCGCCGAGTACTTCTCTTCCTTCTGCTTGCCGCTGTTGCGGCTCTGGTTGGCGGAGATCACCAGATAGCCGGCGGGTACGCCGATGAGCAGCACGATGATCAGCAGCGTGAGGGCACGGCGGCGGAACTTGTGGTGCGGATCCTCCGGCGGCCGCTGCGGCTCGTCCGGCGGCGACGCCTGGCGCGGCAGCGAGGCCGTCACAGCGACCCCTGGGTCGTACGACGGGACTCCGAGTAGCGCTCGTACCGCTCGTACCGCTCCACGCGGCGCCGCTTGGCGCGGCGGAAGCGGCGGGCGACGAGGCGGGCCAGGTCGGCGGCGCCGACCATGCCCGCATCGGGGCCGAGCTGGGCGCGGGCGATGCGGGCCTCGGGCCGGTAGCCGCGGCCCGTGAGGTGCCTGCGGAACGCGTCCCGGGCAGGGCCGATCAGCAGGTCGTCGGCCGCGCTGACGCCACCGCCGATGACGAAGCAGGAGGGGTCCAGGGCGGCGGCCAGGTTCGCGATGCCCACGCCGAGCCACTGGCCGATGTCCTGGAGCAGCTCGATGCACATGGCGTCGCCCTCGCGGGCCAGCTCGGTGATCATCGGGCCGGTGATGTCGGCGATGTTGCCCTTGACGTGCTCGATGATCCCGTACGCCACCGGGGAGTCCGCGGCGGCGAGCTCGCGGGCCTCGCGGACCAGCGCGTTGCCGGAGCTGTACTGCTCCCAGCAGCCGCGGTTGCCGCACGGGCAGCGGTGGCCGCCGGGCACGACCTGCATATGGCCGAACTCGCCGGCGACGCCGAACTTGCCGCGCTTGACCTGGCCGTCCTCCAGGATCGCGCCGCCGATGCCGGTGCCGAGCGTGATCATGACGAGATGGTCCTCACCACGGCCCGCTCCGAAGCGCCATTCGGCCCACGCGGCGGTGTTGGCGTCGTTGTCGACCAGGACGGGCACGGAGAGGCGGCCGGAGAGGCGGTCGCGCAGGGGCTCGTTGCGCCAGGACAGGTGGGGGGCGAAGAGGATGCGGTTGCGGTCGGCGTCGACCCAGCCGGCCGCGCCGATGCCGACCGCGTGCACGTCGTGCCGGTCGGAGAGGTCCAGGACCAGCTCGACGATGGTGTCCTCGACGACCTTGGGGCTCTTGGACTTGTCCGGTGTCTCGGCGCGGACCTTCTCCAGGATGTTGCCGTCGGCGTCCACGACGCCCGCCATCACCTTCGTGCCGCCGATGTCGATGCCGACGGTGGGAACGCGGGGCGCCGTCAGATGGGAACGGCGCTCGCGCGTTCCCACGGTCCGCAGGACGGTGGCCCGCGCGGAGCCGCGGTGTGCGAGGTCGCGGTAGGTGCTCATCGGGCCGATTCTGCCTTACGCTCGCGCGGGCCTGCACGTGGGAGCCTCCGCCCAGCCCGGCGCCACTGTTCCGCGAGGGGTGCGGTCAAAAAAACTCGGGCCGTCTCTTCGCGGCGGACCGCGGGGGCCGGTCGCGCGGTTCCCCGCGCCCCTGACGGGGCGCGGTTTCCCTTCGCGGCGAAGATCGGCTTACTTCGTTCGCTCCAGTTCGTGCCGCAAGTCGTCCAGCTCGCTGCCGCCCGCCATCTGGCGTGTCAGCTCGTCGAGCGTGATGTCCTCACGCGCGTTGCTGCTGAACATCGTGCCGCGCTTCAGGAGGACGAAACGGTCGCCGACGAGGTACGCGTGATGCGGGTTGTGGGTGATCAACACAACACCCAGTCCGGCGTCCCGTGCGGCGGCCACATATTTGAGGACCACACCGGACTGCTTCACGCCGAGGGCGGCGGTGGGCTCGTCGAGGACGAGGACCTTGGCGCCGAAGTAGACCGCGCGGGCGATCGCCACGCACTGGCGCTCGCCGCCGGAGAGGGTGCCGATGGGCTGGTCGACGTCCCGGAGGTCGATGCCCATGCGCAACAGCTCCGCGTGGGTCGTCTTCCGCATGAAGTCGACGTCCATGCGCTTGAAGGGGGCGACGCCCTTCCGCGGCTCGGAGCCGAGGAAGAAGTTGCGCCACACCGGCATCAGGGGGACGACGGCCAGGTCCTGGTAGACCGTGGCGATCCCGTGGTCCAGGGCCTCGCGCGGGGACGACAGCCGGGTCTCCTCGCCCTCGATACGCAGGGTGCCCGCGTCGTGCTGGTGCCGGCCCGCGATGATCTTGATGAGGGTGGACTTGCCCGCGCCGTTGTCGCCGAGCACGCAGGAGATTTCCCCGGCGTGGACCTCCAGCGAGACGCCTTCGAGGGCACGGATGTTGCCGTAGTTCTTGCTGACGTCGTCGAGTTCGACGAGCGCTGTGCGTTCCGTGGAGGCCGAGTCGGTCGTCATGGTCCCGTCCGTGGTCACTTCGTCGCCTCCGCGCGCTTGCGGACCCAGTGGTTGAGCAGGGTCGCCAGGAGCAGCATCACTCCGAGGAAGAACTTGAACCAGTCCGGGTTCCACTCCGCGAACACGATGCCCTTGCTCACCATGCCGAAGATCAGCGCGCCGACCGCCGCGCCGACCGCGGAGCCGTAGCCGCCGGTGATCAGACAGCCGCCGATGACGGCCGCGATGATATAGATCAGCTCGTTGCCGACGCCCTCGCCGGACTGCACGACATCGAACGAGAACAACAGGTGCTGGCCGGAGATCCAGGCGCCGAAGGCGACGCCCATATAGAGGCCGATCTTGGTCTTGTCGACCGGGACGCCGACCGCGCGGGCCGCTTCCTCGCCGCCGCCGACGGCGTAGATCCAGTTGCCGACGCGGGTGCGCAGCAGGATCCAGGTGGCGACGGCGACCAGGGCCAGCCACCACAGGATGGTGATCTTGAAGTCGACGCCGCCGATGGTGAACGTCGACGCGAAGACGTTCTTCGCCGAGGAGAAGCCCTCCATGTCGGAGATCGACTTCGTGGAGACCGTGCCGCTGATCAGCTTGGTGAAGCCGAGGTTCATGCCGGTCAGCATCAGGAAGGTGCCGAGCGTGATGATGAAGCTCGGCGGGTCGGTGCGGGTCAGCATGACGCCGTTGAAGACACCGATCGCGAGGGTGACGAGCAGCGAGACGAAGACACCGACCCAGACGTTCGCGGTCATCTGGTAGCTGAACATCGAGGAGATCAGCGCCGAGCTGGTCACCATGACGCCCGCGGAGAGGTCGAACTCGCCGCCGATCATCAGCAGCGCGACCGGGACGGCCATGATGCCGATGGTCGAGGAGGCGTACAGGACCGTGCTGAGGCTCGCGGCCCGTACGAAACTGTCGGCGAAGAGGGCGAAGAAGACGAAGACCGCGATCGCGCCGACCACCGAGCCGAGCTCGGGGCGGCTCATGAGCTTGCGCAGCGGGGAGGTCTTCAGGAGGCGTTCGTCGGCCTTGGTGCCCGGCGACGGCGCGGGCGCGGGTGCGGTGGTGCTCATCGGGTGCCCCGCTTCGTGTACTCCTCGAGCGCGCCGGCCTGGTCCTTGGTGATGATCTGCGGTCCGGTGAGGACGGGCTTGCCACCGCCGAGGGTGTCGGCGTTGTACTTGTAGAGCCAGAGCAGGTCCACGGCCTCGTACCCCTGGAGGTAGGGCTGCTGGTCGACGGCGAAGCCGAGCGTGCCGTTCTTGAGCTCGGCGGCCACCTTCTCGTTCAGGTCGAAGGTGTCGATCTCGGCCTTGCTGCCCGCGTCCTGCTTGGCCTTGACGGCGGTGTCCGCGAAGGGGGCGCCGAGCGTGACGACCGAGTCGATGGACTTGTCGGCCTGCAGTTTGGCGCCGATGGAGGCCTGCACGTCGGGCATGCTGGTGCCCTGGACGTAAAGGTTCTGCACGGTGCCGTCGAAGGTCTTCTTGATGCCCGCGCAGCGCTGCTCGTGGCCGACGTTGCCCTGCTCGTGCAGGATGCACAGGGCCTTCTTACGGCCCCGCTTGTTCAGCTCGTCGCCGACCGCCTCGCCGGCGACGGTCTCGTCCTGGCCGATGTGGGTGAGCGCGCCGAACGCCTTGGACTCCTCCGAGCCGGAGTTCACCGTGATTACGGGGATGCCGGCCTTCTGGGCACGCGCCACGGCCGCCTTCATGGCGTCGGGCTTGGCGAGCGTGACGATGATGGCGTCGACCTGCTTGTCGACCGCGGCGTCCACGAGCTGCGCCTGCTGCTGTGCCTCGCCGCTGTGCGAGTACAGGAAGTTGATGTTGTCCTTGACGGCGGCCTGCTTGGCGCCGCTCTGCACGATGTCCCAGAAGGTGTCGCCTTCGCCCGCGTGGGTGATCATCGCGAAGGTCCACTTGGGCGTGTTCACCGCGGCCCTGCCCTGGGCCGCCGCCGCCTTGCGGGCGTCCTCGGCCCGCTTCCCGCCGGTGCTGCTGCATCCCGCGAGGGACACCCCCAGCGCCCCTGCGAGCGCGATGCTTACCCAGGTCCGAGTCCGTGCCACGAGGCCGTGCCCTTCTTGCTTGCTCCTTGCTGAGCCGGGCCCTGCGGACTGACCCGGAGGGCCCGCCTATAGGCCCCTGGGACCGGCGTCTCACCGGCCCCAAACGCCCAAGTATCAATCACGGGGATCACGCACCCGACCAGCGGGTCCCGCGCGCGGTGAACTTCACCGCCGGCGGCACGCCCTTCTCGGTGACGATCACACAGGCGTCATGGCCGTACGAGGGGCTGGATCACGGAGCCGTCGGGCCGAACGAGGATCCGGCAGCTCGCGGAGCCGTCACGGCCGTACGAGGAAGACACGGATGACGAAACCGTCCGAGCCGTACGAGGAGCCCACGGTTTACGAAGCCGTCACGGCCGTACAAGGAGCTGGAACTCGAAGGAGTAGCGCGAGGCCCGGTAGATGTGGGTGCCGAACTCGACGGCGCGGCCCGTGTCGTCGAAGGTCGTGCGCTGCATGGTGAGCAGGGGCGCGCCGGACGGCTCGCCGAGTCGCTCGCCCTCCTCCTCGGTGGCCGCGCGGGCGCCGACGGACTGCCGGGCGCTGTGCAGGGTGATGCCCGCCGCACGCATCAGCCGGTACAGCCCGGTGGCCTCCATCTGCGCGCTGTCCAGTTCCAGCAGGTCGGGGGGCAGATAGTTGCACAGGTACGCCATCGGCTCCCCGTGCGCGAGGCGCAGCCGCTCCACACGGTGTACGTCGCTGCCCTCGGCCACGCCCAGAGCGGCCGCGACTTCGGCGGACGCCGGTACAACGGTGTTGACGAGCACCTGGGTCGCCGGGCGCTGGCCCGCCGATTCCAGGTCGTCGTAGAGGCTGCTGAGCTCCAGCGGGCGCTTGACCTGGCTGTGCACGACCTGAGTGCCCACGCCGCGGCGCCGTACGAGCAGGCCCTTGTCGACGAGGGACTGGATGGCCTGGCGGACCGTGGGCCGGGACAGGCCGAGCCGGCCGGCGAGCTCGATCTCGTTGCCGAGCAGGCTGCCCGGGGTCAGCGTCCCGTGCTCGATGGCGGCCTCCAGCTGTTGGGACAGCTGGAAGTAGAGCGGGACCGGGCTGCTGCGGTCGACGCTGAGCTGGAGCGACACGGTCGGATCCACATCTGGTTTCGGCACGGCCCGAGCGTAGCTCCGGGAGATGTTGACGGGAAGTTGTGAAGTTCGATTGTCCGGACAAACCATTGACACGGTGCCGGGTTCGCCCACACTGTTCCCATGCGCATCGGACTCATCGGAGCGGGTCGTATCGGCACATTCCACGCGACCACTCTCAGCCGTCACCGTGAGGTGGGCGGCTCCCTCATCGTCACGGACGCGGACACCGCGCGGGCCCATCGGCTGGCGGACCGGCTGGGTGCGACGGCGGCGCCCAGCGTGGACGAGATCTTCACCTGGGGCGTGGACGCGGTGGTCATCACGGCGGCGACCTCGGCCCACGCCGAACTGATCGGTCGGGCAGCACGCTCCGGACTCCCCGTCTTCTGCGAGAAGCCCATCGCCCTCGACCTGCCGGGCACGCTGGCCGCGCTGGCCGAGGTCGACGCGGCCGGAACGATTCTGCAGCTGGGCTTCCAGCGCCGCTTCGACGTGGGCTACACGGCCGCCCGCGAGGCGGTGCGGTCGGGGCGGCTCGGCCGGCTGCACACGGTCCGGGCGATGACGTCCGACCAGTCGCCGCCCCCGGCCGACTATCTCCCGCTCTCTGGCGGGCTCTACCGGGACTGCCTGATCCACGACTTCGACATGCTGCGCTGGGTCACGGGCCGTGAGGTCGTCGAGGTGTACGCGACCGGGTCGGACGCCGGGCCCGCGATGTTCCGCGAGGCGGGTGACATCGACACCGCCGCGGCCGTGCTCACCCTCGACGACGGCACGCTCGCGACGGCGACGGCGACCCGGCTGAACGGTGCGGGCTACGACGTCCGCATGGAGCTCGCCGGCGAACGGGACCAGATCGCCGTCGGCCTTGACGACCGGACGCCGATCGCCTCCACCGAACCGGCCGGGCCGCCGCCCGCCGACAAGCCGTGGACCGGTTTTCTGGAACGCTTCGGGCACGCGTACGAGGCCGAGCTCGCCGCGTTCGTCGAGGTCGTGCGCGGCGAACGTGCCAATCCGTGCGACGGGCGCGAGGCGCTGCGGGCGCTGCGCATCGCCGAGGCCTGCACGGTGTCGCGGCAGGAGCGACGCCCGGTGCGCCTCGCGGAAATCCCGGGCGGGCGGGACTGATCCCGGTCCCTCGCGACGCAGGTGAGGTTTTCTTCCCCCTCCGCCCCTACCCTTCCCGTACCTGGGGGGCTCCGCCCCAGACCCCCCGTATCGCGCTCCGCGCTCGTCCTCAATCGCCGGACGGGCTGAAAATCTCAGCCCCTCCGGCATTTCAGGAGCGGGGTCTGGGGCGGCTCACCAACGCACCGGCAGGTGGCGCAGGCCGCGCATCAGCATGCCGGGGAGCCAGTCTCCAGGGGGACCGTCGAGTGCGAGGTCCGGGCATCGGTCCAGCAGGGAGCGCAGCGCGATCCGGGCTTCGAGGCGGGCCAGGGGCGCGCCCAGGCAGTAGTGGACGCCGTGCCCGAAGGCGAGATGGCCCTGCGGGGCGCGGTGGATGTCGAAGCGGTGCGGGTCCGGGCAGTACGCCGCGTCGCGATCGGCCGCGTCGAGGCCGATCATCACCGGGTCGCCCACCGCTATGGACCTGTCGCCGATCTCCATCGGCTCGGCCGCGTAGCGGTACGTCGCCGTCTCCACCGGCCCCTCGAAGCGCAGGACCTCCTCCACCGCGCCGTCGAGCAGGGTCATGTCGGCCCGCAGCGCGGCGAGTTGGTCCGGGTGGGTAAGCAGGCTGCGCACCCCGTTCGTGATCAGGTTGACCGTCGTCTCGTGGCCCGCGACCAGCAGGATGAACGCCATCGCGCGCAGCTCGTCGCGCGAGAGGCGGTCGCCGTCCTGCGCGCGCGTGCGGATGAGGGCGCTGAGCAGGTCGTCGGCCGGTGCCGTGCAGCGCTTGTTCTCGATCAACTCGTCCAGGTACGCCGCCAGTTGCTCCATGGCGGTGAGCTCGGCGCCTGGGTCGGACGGCGCCACGATCTCGTTCGACAGGGCGCGGAACGCCACGCGGTCGATGTCCGGGACGCCGAGGAGCTCGCAGATGACCGTGAGGGGCAGCGGATAGGCGAAGGAGTCCACGAGGTCGGCGCGCCCCTTGGGCAGCATCGCGTCCAGCAGATCGTCGGTGATCCGCTGGACGCGCGGGCGCAGCTCCGCCACCCGTCGCATGGTGAACGCGCCCGCGACGAGCGAGCGCAGCCGGGTGTGCTCGGGCGGGTCGGTGATCAGCAGATACCGGCCCATCAGCTCGTCGTCGAGCGAGCTCATCCCCTGCTTGGTGCTGTCCTTGGACAGCCTCGGGTCGGCGAGCGCGGCCCGCGCCTCCTCGTACCCGACGACGAGCCAGCCCTCGTACGCGTTCGGTGGCGGCGTCCGCACCCAGTGCACGGGACCCCGCTCCCGCAGCGCCGCGTACACCGGATACGGGTCCCTGGTGAACCGCGCCCCGTACTCCCCCAGATCGATCACGGTTCCCCCTCCGTTGCCCCGAACAACGTGCACGGCCCCCGATCAGTGCCCGTCCTCCTCCAAAAGCCCGGCGTCGTACGTCAACAGGGCGATCTGTACGCGGTTGTTGAGGTCGAGCTTGGCAAGGATGCGCGAGACGTGGGTCTTGACGGTGGCGACGCTCATGAACAGCTCGGCGGCGATCTCGGCGTTCGACCTGCCTTGTCCGACGGCGACGGCTACCTCCCGTTCGCGGTCGTTGAGGACGGCGACCCGGTCGCGGGCGGTCGTCCGGCGGGTGTCGGGCGCGCCGCCCGCCGCGTGCTCCATCAACTGGCGGGTGACGGTGGGCGACAGCACGGGATCGCCGGCCGCCACACGCCGTACCGCGTCCAGGATCTCCGCGGGCGGGGTGTCTTTCAGGACGAACCCGGCCGCCCCCGCGCGCAGCGCCCGTAGTACCTGCTCGTCGGCGTGAAAGGTGGTCAGGACCACGACCTGGGGGGCCTCCTTGCGGCCGCGTAGCCGCTCCGTGGCCGTGAGTCCGTCGACCGTCGGCATCCGGATGTCCATCAGGACGACGTCCGGTCGGGTGCGGTCGACGAGTGTCTCGACCTCGCTGCCGTCGGCGGCCTCGCCGACGATCTCGATGTCGTCGGCCCCGCCCATCATGAAGGACAGGCCGGCTCTCACCAGGGGGTCGTCGTCGACGAGCAGCAGTCGGATCGCAGTCATGGGATCCACCTAACCAGGTCGCCACATGCCCGCGCGCAGGGCCGACCTGACTGACTTCCCGGCCATCTGACGGACTGCGCCGACCGTCCTCCCCGCTCCCTTGGGGCCCGCGCACACTCGCCAGTGCGTCGTCGGCCGACAACGCGTCCAAAGCTCCCAGTGGAGCTCACCGATGCCTTCCCGTGCTTTGAAGAGAGGTTTGCCCGATGGCTCGCAGCGTCCTTCCCATGCCGCCCGGTTCCGACCCCGAGTGGCAGACGGAACTGCTCGATCTCGACGCCTACTTGGCCCGTATCGGATACGACGGGCCGCGCACCCCCACCCTGGAGACCCTGCGCCGGCTGCACCGCGCGCACGCCGACGCCATCAGCTGGGAGATCGTGGACTCGGCCGTGGGCCGGCGCATCGCGCTCGACATCGAGAGCGTGCAGGAGAAGATCGTGGGCCGCGGCCAGGGCGGCTGCTGCCTGGAGAGCAACCTGCTGTTCGCGGCGGCGCTCGACCGGCTCGGCTTTCCGCTGGTGCGCCACCTCGCGCGCGTGCGCCGCGGCACCCAGACCATCCGTACCCGCTCGCATGCCGTCCTGCTGGTGGAGGTGGAGGGCGAACTCTGGTTCGCCGACCCCGGCTTCGGCGACGAGAGCCCGCTGGAGCCCCTGCCGTTCAGGCACGACGGCACCGTGACCGTCGGCGACTGGACCTGGCGGCTGCAGCGCGACGGGGACGACTGGGTGCTGCAGAGCCTGCACTCGGACGGCTGGTTCGACGTGTACGCCTGGCAGTTGGAGCCGCACTACTTCCTCGACTTCGACATGGTGAACCACTTCTCGTACGCGGACCCGCGGTCGGTGTTCATGCCGCCGGGCGGACTCAGCCATCTGATCGCGCAGCGCGGTGACGACAAGACGCGGCTCGTCCTGAAGAACCAGGTGCTGACCACGCAGTACCCGGACGGCCGTCTGGAGCACGTCGAGCTGACCGCGGACGAGGTCGTCGAGACCCTGCGGGACGCCTTCAAGCTCACCATCCAGCCCGCGGACGCGGAGTTCCTGCGGGAGCGTTTCGCGACGGCTGCCGTCGCACCGAAGTCCGCCCAGTAGTCGCGGGGCAGTCCGCCCGGCAATCGAGGCAATCGAGGAGAGACACGCAATGCCCCGGATTCCTGTACGGCGCAGTGGGCTGTATCTCGGCGTGGTCGCCGAGCATGCGGCGGCCAAGAACGCCGGCACACCGCTGACGCTCGACCACGACCTGGACGTCCTTCCCGGTACGGGCCGGGAGTTGACCGTGGCCCGGCTCGCCGACCACGTGGACGACATGGCGGCCCGGCTGTGGGCCGCCGGCGTCCGGCCCGGCGCCCATGTCGCCATCCACAAGACCTCCAACTTCGACATCTACATCCTGGCCAGCGGGGCCTCCCGCATCGGTGCCGTGCCCGTGATGCTGTCTCCCGCATTGCCCGGGGACAGTGTCGCCGCGCTCCTTGGCCGGCTGAAGCGGCCGTATCTGGTGACCGACACGGCGAAGCTCGACGGCTCGCTCGCGGACGCGCCGCTGGCCGAGCTCACCGAGCGGGTGGTGCTGGCCGCCGGGCAGCGCGCGGGGACGGTCTCGTTGACCGACCTTGCCGGCGCGCCCCGGCGGAAGCCGGTGTTCAACGACCCCGACCGGCCCGCCCTGATGACCCACACGTCGGGCACCACGGGGCTGCCGAAGCTCGTCGTGCACTCGGCGCGCACGCTGCGCGGCCGGTTCCGTCCGCAGAACCGCCTCGCCGCGCTGATCCGCAAGAAGGAGACCGTCGCCGTACACGTGTCCTTCGTGCACTCGCGGATGTTCCTGGCGATGGCGGTGCTGCTGCCGCGCGCCTTCCCGCTGGTGATCATGGAGGACGGGGATCCGGAGAAGACCGCGGAGCTGTTCGCGCGGACCAAGCCGGGATTCCTGGAGACCCACCCCAACTCCTTCCTGGAGTGGGAGGAGATCGCCGACGACCCGCGCAGGCCGTTCGCCAACGTCAAGTACTTCAGCAGTACGTTCGACGCGATCCACCCGGGCACCATGGACCGGCTCCTGAAGGCCTCCGAGCGGCGCGGCGCGTTCTTCTTCCAGATCTACGGGCAGAGCGAGTGCGGGCCGCTGGTCGGCCGCGGCTACACGCGCAAGAACGCCCACAAGGCCAACGGCCGTTGCCTGGGCTACGCCATGCCGGGCATCACCAAGTTCCGGCTGGTGGGCCGCGGGGGCAAGCGTCCGTCGAAGGCCAACCCCGGGTACATCGACGTGTACACCCCGGGCCGTGCGGTGACGTACTACGGGGAGAAGGAGCGCTTCGAGAAGCAGGTGCACGGCAGCTGGTGGCGCGGGATGGACATCGGCTACCGCACCAAGTGGGGCTGTCTGCACCTGCTGGACCGCGAGGTCGACCACATCCCGGGCGTCCACAGCACCCTTGAGGTGGAGGACGCGGTCCTGGCGAAGCTGCCGGAGCTGACCGAGCTGGTCCTCGTGCCCGGCCCCGCCCAGGAGCCGGTGCCGGTGGTGAGCACCCGCAAGGACGTGCCGCTTGACCCCGAGCGCTGGCGCGCGGCCGCCGCGGACTATCCGCAGCTCGCCGCCCCGGTGCAGCTGCCGCTGAGCGAACTGCCGCGCACCGCCACGATGAAGGTGCAGCGGATCGAGCTCGCCCGCCGGCTCCAGGAGCAGACGTGAGCGCGCTGTCGTCCGGAGCGGAGGGGAACGCGCCGACTCCGGGGGCGGACGCGAACCCGCTCACCCCGGTGCGGGCCGACGTCGACGTCCTCGTCGTCGGCGGCGGCCCCACCGGCCTGCTGGCCGCCTGCGAACTGCTCCGGCGCGGCGTACGGGTGCGGATCGTCGACCGGGCCGAGGAGCCCATGACCGTACCGAAGGCGCTGTCGCTGTGGCCGCGTGCCATGGACATCCTCGAAGACCTGGGAATCGGCGAGGAGTTGAGGCGCTCCTCGAACCGGATCAACGCCTTCTCCTACTTCTCCGACGGCCGCCCCCTGGCCACCTTCGGCTTCGCCGAGGACCTGGCCTCGCGCACCCTCCCGCAGCCCGTGACCGAGGGGCTGCTCACCGCCCGGCTGCACGAGCTGGGCGGCAAGGTGGAGCGGGGCGTACGCCTGCTGTGCCTGGACGGCGTGGACTTCTCCGGGCGGATAGACGCCACGGACGGGGTGACCGCCCTGCTGGAGCACCCGGACGGCACCCTGGAGCGCACGCATGTGCCGTGGGTGGTCGGCGCGGACGGGGCGGGCAGTTCGGTCCGCGGCCAGCTCGGCATCGGCTTCCAGGGCAGTACGTACGAGATGGCGTTCGCGCTGATCGACACGCGGATCGAGGGCGAGCTGCCGACGGACCAAGTGCTGTACTACCAGGCTCCGTCGGGCACGCTGGTGATCGTGCCGATGCCGGACGGTGTCTTCCGGTTCCTGTCGGTGATGCCGAAGGCCGGCGGCGAGGTCACCGTCGCGATGATGCAGCGGATCCTGGACGAGCGGGGCCCGCACGGGGTGCGGATCACCGAGCCGGTGTGGCAGACCGTCTTCCGGGTGCACGCCCGGCACGCCACGGACTTCCAGCGTGGGCGGGTGTTCCTGATGGGCGACGCGGCCCATGTGCACAGCCCGGCCGGCGGGCAGGGCATGAACAACGGCCTGCAGGACGCGCACAACCTCGCCTGGAAACTGGCCGCGGTCGTGCACGGCACCTCTCCGGCCGAACTGCTCCTGAGCTACGGCCCCGAGCGTGCCGAGGCGACCCGCCGCATCGTCCGGGACACGGATCTGCAGACCCGGGCGTGGATGGCCGGGAGCAGACTCAAGGTGCTGGCCCGGGACGCCGCGTTCCGGCTGCTCGACCGAACCGGCCTGGTGTCCCGGCTGTACGCGCCCGTCATGGCGGGGCGCCGGCTGGCCTACCGGCCGGAGCGGGAGAGCCAGGTGCCCTCGGGCCGGCGCGGCTGCGGTCCGCGCGCTCTGAAGCCCGGTGCCGTCTTCCCGCGGCCGCTCGCCGTGTCGTACGGGATCGTCGGCCCCGAAGTGGACCCGAACGCCTGGACGTTGGCGGTCACCGGACCTGACGTACTCGCGGCGGCGGAGCAATTCGCCGACGGCCACCCGCGGTTGAGGGTGGTGCGGCTGCGCACGGAGCGGGCCGCACCGTCCACCGGCTGCCGGCGGGCGGGCTACCACCTGATCCGACCGGACGGACATGTGGCGGCGCACGGCCACGCGCGGGACCTGGACCGGCTGCGTGCCGAACTCGCCGTCGCGTTCACCCCCGTCGCCCCGGACTGACCTCTCATTGGAGAACGCACATGGGTACCACGGTCGCCATCGCCTACCACTCCGGATTCGGGCACACCACGGTCCTCGCCGAGGCGGTGCGCGACGGCGTGGCCGACGCGGGTGCCGACGCCGTGCTGATCGCGGTGGACACCATCACCGAGGAGGAGTGGGCCGCGCTCGACTCCGCCGACGCGATCGTCTTCGGCGCCCCCACCTACATGGGCACCGCGTCCGCCGCCTTCCACGTCTTCGCCGAGTCGACGTCGAAGCGGTGGGCGGCGCGGGCCTGGAAGGACAAGCTCGCCTCGGGCTTCACCGTGGCGGGCGCGATGAACGGAGACAAGCTGCACACCCTGCAGTACTTCTCCATCCTCGCCTCCCAGCACGGCATGCACTGGATCAACCTGGACCTGACGCCGGGCTGGTGCTCCTCGACCGGCTCCGAGCACGATCTCAACCGGCTCGGCATCACGCTCGGCGCCGGTGCCCAGGCCAACACCGACCAGGGCCCGGAGGCCGTCACCAAGGCCGACGCGGAGACCGCCCGGCATCTGGGCCGGCGGGTCGCCACGGTGGCCAAGGCCTTCGCGGGGGTGGCACGTTGAGCTCCCCCGGGGTCACCGCGCTCGTCGTACTCGACAACGAACTGCTCAGTCACGGCGTCCGCTCCATGCTGAAGAGCATCCCCGCCATGGGGTCGGTGTGGGCCTGCGGCAAGGCGGCGGAGGCGCTCGCGCTGCTGCCCGCGCAGCGGCCCGACATCGTGCTCTGTCTGGGCGCAGGACCGGACACCCCCGCTCTGGTGCGGGGAGCCGTCCAGCACGGTGCCAAGACACTGTTGCTGCTGGAAGGGCCGGACCCGGACGCCGTCGACGAAGCCACCCTGCTCGCCGCCGACGGATTTCTGATGCAGGCGGACGTGACCGTCGAGAAGCTGCGTGAAGCGCTGGACAGGGTGCACTCCGGGGATATTCCACTACCGCCGGGAATGGCCCGCACGCTCATGTCGCGCCAGGTGCGGCGCCCCGCACGCAGAATTTCTCTCACGCCCCGGGAAGGAGAGGTACTTCATCTGCTGGCCGAAGGTTTGAGCAACAAGCAGATAGCCCGACGTCTTGGTATTTCCGAGCACGGTATAAAACGTCATGTCACCAACCTGCTGGCGAAACTCAATTCACCCAACCGGACACTGGCGGTCGCGCTGGCCCTCCAAGAAGGGCTGATCAGAGCCGCACAGCCCGCATAGTACGTATAGTCCGTACGATTTCCGAATGGCGTGTCGCACCCGCGGCACGCCATTCTCATTTTCCCGCGAGGGGTGCGCACCCTACCCATTCGGGTACCCCGGCCGAGCAGTCCGGAAGTGCATTACCGACAACCTCCGGATACGCCACTCTATTTATGCGGCAAGGAAATCCGGACCGATTCCCAAAAGGACGGGCCGGAAGGCCGACGCCCAGAAGGCCCCGGCCGTTCCGCAGGGCAGGGGTGGCGGCTCCACGCGAGCCGCCCCCGGCCCCTCACCGTCCCGCCCAGGAAACTCACGACAGGAGTCGCGTCCGATGGAACTCAGCAAGAAGACCTCGCACGGCGTCGGTATCAAGGCCGTCGGCGGCCGCATCCCGGACCGGGTGGTCACCAACGCCGAGCTGGAGCAGCTGCTCGACACCACCGACGAATGGATCAGCAAGTTCATCGGCATCAAGGAACGACGCTGGTCCGCCCCGGACGAGTGGACCTCCGACCTCGGTGCCGCCGCCCTCCTCGACGCCTGCGAGCGCGCCGGGGTCAGCCCGGACTCGCTCGACCTGGTCATCTGCGGCACCTACACGCCGGACCACATGATCCCGGCCGCGGCCGTGGGCATCATGCGCAAGGCCGGCATCCAGGGAGTGCCCGGCTTCGACGTGAACAGCGGCGGCTGCCCGGGCGGGGTCTTCGCCCTCGACGTCGGCGCCAAGTTCGTGAAGTCCGGCGACTACCGCCGGGTCGCGGTCGTGCTCGCCGACGTCAACACCAAGCTCTTCGACCCCGAGGACCGTACGGTGGGTGTCATCTTCGGCGACGGCGCCGCCTGCTATCTGCTGGAGCCGACCGCTCCCGGCACGGGCGTCGGCTCGGCGCTGCTGGCCAGCGACCCCAGCTCGTACCACACGGCGTATGTGAAGCGCGAGGAGCGGACCTGGGCGGACGGCACCCCCAAGCCGTCGGCGTTCGGCAACAACTACTCGTACATGCACGGCCGTTCGGTCCGTGACTTCGCCCTGGAGCACATCCCCGGCTTCGTCGAGCAGCTGGTCAAGGCCGAGGGGATGACGGTCGAGGACATCGACCTGATCATCTTCCACCAGGCCAACTACCACATGATCGAAGCCCTGATGGAGAAGGTCGGGCTGCCCTGGGACCGTACGTTCACGACGGTCGAGCGGTACGGCAACACCTCGGGCGCGGGTGTCCCGCTGGCCCTGCGCGACGCGATCGACGCGGGCCGCGTCAAGCCGGGCGACAACGTCGTCCTCGTCTCCTTCGGGGCCGGCATGAGCCACGGCGGTACGGTCGTGCGCTGGGCCGCGGAAGACGACTTCCTGCTGGGCGCCTGAGATGACGGTCACCACCACTGCCGCTGAACTCCCGGTCGGGAGCCGGGAGTTCAGCACGATCCGGGTCACCTGGGACAGCGGGGTGGCCCACATCCTCCTCGACCGCCCCGGCCGGCGGAACGCCATCGATCTGACGCTCGCCCGCGAACTGCTGGACGCGGTGCACCTGGAGCCGGTGGCCCACGCCCGGTGCGTACTGCTCTCCGGCGCGGGCGCGCACTTCTGCGTCGGCGGCGACCTGAAGAGCTTCCGCGCACAGCACGACATCCCCGGTCACCTGCTGGAGGTGACCAGCCATCTGCACGCGGCGCTCGCCCGGCTGGTCGCGAACGACGCCCCCCTCGTGGTGGCGGCCGGCGGCCATGTGGCGGGCGCCGGCCTCGGGCTCGCCTGCCTCGCCGACGTGCTGCTCACCGAGGAGGGCGCCACCTTCCGGTCGGCGTACGCGGCGCTCGGGCTCACTCCCGACGCCGCCACCAGCCACCAGCTCCCCCATCTGATCGGGCTGCGCCGGGCCCAGCGGATGACGCTGCTCGGCCATGTACTGGAGGCCGAGGAGGCCGTCGAGTGGGGGCTGTGCACCGAGGTCGTACCGGCCGGGCGGCTCGCCGAGCGGGCCCGGCAGGTCGCCGAACAGCTCGCCGCGGGGCCCACACGCGCCTTCGGCGAGAGCGCACGGCTGTTGCGCGCGGCGTCGCGGCGGGCGCTGGCCGAGCACTTGGAGGACGAGTCGACCACGCTGCGGGCCACCGCGCGCACGGCGGACGCGGCCGAGGGCATCGCGGCGTTCGTCGAGCGCAGGCCCGCCGCGTTCCAAGGGCACTGACATCCAACGGCGCGTCCGACGGCGCATCCAGCGGCACATCCAGCGGCACTGAGACACGTACCAGCAGAGACGACACGTACCGGAAGAGACGAGGAGTCATGAACATCGAAGGGAACGTCGCCCTCATCACGGGCGGCACCTCGGGCCTGGGGCTCGCCCTGGCCCGGCGGCTGCTGGCCGCGGGAGCCCAGGTCGTGCTGACCGGCCGCTCCGCCGAGCGGGGCGCGAAGGCGGCGGCCGAACTCGGCCACGACATCGGCTTCGTGCAGGGCGACGTCTCCCGCGAGGAGGACGTCGAGGCCGCCGTCGCCGAGGCGGTGCGCAGGGGCCGCCTGGGTATCGCGGTCAACTGCGCGGGGTCCGCCCGGACGGGCCGGGTCCTGGGCCGTGGGGGTCCGCTGCCGGCCGCCGAGTTCGAGGAGGTCGTCCGCGTCAACCTGCTCGGCACCTTCAACGTCGTACGGATGGCAGCCGAGGCGATGGCCGGCAACGAGCCGCAGGACGGCGACCGGGGTGTCGTGGTGTGCACGGCGTCCATCGCGGCCTTCGACGGCATGGCGGGACAGGCGGCCTACGCGGCGTCCAAGGCGGGCGTCACCGGCATGACGCTGCCGCTCGCACGCGACCTGGCCAAGCACGCCATCCGTGTGGTGACCGTGGCGCCGGGGCTGTTCGAGACCCCGATGGTCGCGGGCCTGCGGGACGACATGCGCGCCTCGCTGGTGGCGCAGACGCCGCACCCCCGGCGCATGGGCGTGCCCGACGAGTTCGCCTCGCTGGTCGCCCATGTCGTGGAGAACCCGATGCTCAACGGTGAGGTCATCCGGCTGGACGGCGCGGTGCGTCTCGGTGTCGCGTGAGACGCACCGCCGCCGTCCTCAGGGCCTGTACCCGACCGCCGTCGGGTCGGGCCCTCAAGCGGCCCCTGGGCGCACCGCTGCTGTGGGGCTCACGCCACCACCGGCTCAAATCGCCGTAGGACTCACGCCGTTGAGCTCAAACAGCCGTACAGCTCACGCCGTTGACGCAAACCGCCGTAGAGCTCAAGCCGCCGAGCCTCTCAAGCCGCAGCGGGCGAGGCCGTGTTGCGCAGCTCGGCGGTGAACCCGGTGCGCCAGGTCGGGTAGCGCGGGCTCCAGTCGAGCTGCAGTTTGGCGCGGCCGTTGTCCGCGCCGCGCAGCTGGGTCATGAAGGCCACGCCCCAGCCGCCGACCGCCATCCGCGCGAGTGCGGCGGGGGCGCCCTTGGGCTTGCGCGCGCCGAGGATGTCGGCGAGTTCGGGCAGCCAGACGTTCATCGGCGCGGGCTCGTCGTCCACCACGTTCAGTACGCCGCTGTAGTCGGACTTGAGCGCCGCGACGACCGCGGCGGCGGCGTCCCGGGTGTGGGTGAACGAGAAGGTCGCGGTACCGCCGCCGACGAGCGGGACCTTGCCCGCCCGCACCTGCTGCACGAACGAGCCGTCGTGGGCGTAGATCGTGCCCGGCCCGTAGAGGTGCCCGAGGCGCAGTACGGCGCCTTCGGCGAGCAGCGTCTGTCGCTCCAGGTCACGCAGGGCGCCCAGCACCGGCACGAACTGCTTCGGCGGGTTCTTCCACAGCGGCGCCTCCTCGTCGGCCGCGCCCGTGCCGCTCGGGTCGTACGCGTAGGCGAGTCCCTGGGAGACGACGCGTCGTACGCCGATGTCGCGGGCGGCATCGAGGAGGTTGCGGGTGCCCTCCGTGCGCAGCCGGTTGGTCAGCTCGAAGTCCTTGGCCAGGCGGCGCGGGTTGATCTCGGCCGGGATGGCCGTGAGCATGTTGACGACCGCCTCCGGGGCGGCGGAGCGCAGCGCCTTGGCGACGGCCGCGCGGTCCAGGGCGTCCGCCTCGACGACCTTCGCGCCGAGCCGGTCGGCGGCCGTCGCGCTGCGTCCGGGACGGGACAGTACGACCACATCGTGGCCCGCCGAGCGCAGCAGCGGCACCAGCTGCCGACCGATGACGCCGGTCCCGCCGGCGACGAGAACGTGCATGACTACTCCAGGAATCAGGCCCCGGCTGCCCGGGAACGATGGGTGACTTCAGGACGGGCGACGGTGCGCCGCTGCGACAGTTCGTCGATGTGATGCTGGTCACTGTCACCGGTGAACTCGCCGATCACCTGGGCGAGTTCGGCCAGCAGCGGCGGAGGTGCGTCGAGGAAGGCGTGGTGCCCGCCGGGAAGGGTGACGCGGCGGAAGGTTCCCTGCGCCGAGCAGGCCGCCCAGCCCGCCATCCGCTCCGGCGCCACCTGGTCGTCGTCGCGCCAGCCGATCGCGTGCACAGCGACGGGCAGCGGCACCGGGAGCTGCACGCTGTAGCGCTGGGCGGCGGTGACGTCGGCCCGCAGGACACGCAGCCCCGCGGTGAGGGTGGCGAGCGACTCCGCGCCGCCCATCACCCGGGTGAGCCTGCCGATCTCGGTGACGAGCTGCGCGTCGGTCATCCGCAGCAGCGGACCCCAGGGGCCGTGGTGCGGCGCCAACTGGGCGGAGACGAACAGTCGTGCGGGTAACGGCAGTTGGCGCCGGGCCAGCCGCACGGTGAGGGCGAAGGCCTGCAGTGCGCCGGTGCTGTGCCCGAGCAGGGCGAAGGGCCGGTCGAGCCAGGGCGCCAGCGCGTCGGCGGCCCGGGCGGCGAACGCCTCGTACGTGCCGTAGTGCTCCTCGCCCCGGCGCGCCTCCCTGCCCGGCGGCTGGACACGGCAGAGTTCGGCGCCGCCGATGCGGTCCGGCCAGTGCCGGTAGGTCGAGGCGCCGAGGCCCGGGTACGGGAAGCAGAACAGCCGGGCGGCGGCGTCCGGCGCGGGAGTACGGGACAGCCAGGGTTCGGTCGGCACGGGGACACCTCCAGACACGGTCAGGGGCGGCGGTGCTCGGTCAGCTCCCGGGCATGGTCGGCCCCTTCCGCAGAGGCAATTTGACTCTCGTAGTCAAGTCCATGCCCCTCGGACAGTCAATCAAATCTGACACAGTGTGGTGATCGGCTGCGCCACCGCACGTCGGAGTGGGTGCGGCGGCAAAGGGAGAGGAACAGACTTCGGCCAATGAGTCGGCAGCC
Organism: Streptomyces sp. NPDC001530; assembly: GCF_042894545.1. NCBI lineage: Bacteria > Bacillati > Actinomycetota > Actinomycetes > Kitasatosporales > Streptomycetaceae > Streptomyces > Streptomyces sp. NPDC001530. Next base: position 158,312 of record NZ_JBIAVS010000003.1, on the reverse strand, counting down.
GCATTGACACACTGACAAATGGCGGTAAACAAGAAGTCGCACCGTGCCCGCAACCACCCCCCATGCTGTGCAAGGGCATGTCAGTAAGCCCCTGGAGAAACATGAAACCGCCATTGAGCGCGTCCAGCGGCATCGGCCGCCGCCTGCGAGAGCAACGCCGACGGCGCGGCCTGAACCAACAGGACCTCACCTCTGAAGACATATCCGCCAGTTATGTGTCCCTGATCGAGACGGGCAAGAGGATGCCGTCGCCCGCGATCCTCGAAGAGCTCGCCGATCGCGTGGGCTGCTCCGTGGAGTATCTGCGGACCGGACGGGACGACCACCGGGACAAGGAGCTCCGGCTCAGGCTCGCGTTCGCGGACATCGCACTGCGCAACGGCGCGTACGGCGAGGCCCTGCGGTCCTACGACGAAGTCCTCGAGTCGGCCCATCTGCTCGACGCGCCGACTCTGAGCAGGGCGAAGCTCGGTCAGGCCCTGACCATGGAAAGACTGGGCCGCACCGAGCCGGCCCTCCACCTCCTGCACGCCCTCTACGACTCGCCGGACACCACACCGGGCTCCGCCGAGTGGGCCCAGCTGGCGATCGCGCTGTGCCGTTGCTACCGCGCCGCCGGTGACCTGGACATGAGCATCGAGATCGGCGAGAAGGCCACCCGCACCCTCGACGATCTCGGGCTGGAGAGCACCGACGACCATGTGCAGCTCGGCACCGCCCTGATGGGCTGCTACCAGCTGCGCGGCAATCTGCCCCGGGCTCATATGCTGGCGGCCCGGCTGGTCGAGACCGCGGACTCCACGGGTTCCCGCACGACGCGCGGCTCGGCGTACTGGAACGCGGGCATGGTCGCCCACTCCCGCGGCCGGACCAGTGAGGCGCTGGCCCTCGTGGAGCGGGCCCTGGTGTTCATGGCGGAGACGGACAACGTCCGCCACCAGGCGATGCTCAAGGGCTCGTATGGCATCCTGCTCCTCGAATCGAACACGCCGGAGCCCGCGCGGGCGCTGCAGCTCATCGAGGAGGCGCGGCACGATCTCGCCGAAGTCGGCACCCCGCTGGAGCGGGCGCTCACCGAAACGGGCGTCGCCTGGGCCACGTTGAGATGCGGTCGCGCCGAGGAGGCGGTGGCTCTCGCCGAGCGGGCGCTGGGCCTGTTCGGCGCACAGGACACGGCGGAGGCCGTCGAGGCGCGGTTCATCCTCGGCGAGGCCCTCTTCGCGACCGGGGAGGGCGGCCGCGGCGAGTCCGCGTTACAGGAGGCCGTACGGCAGTTGGGCCGGCTCCCTCCGACCAGGAAGACGTCGAAGCTCTGGCGCAGGCTCGGCGACTTCTGGCAGCACCAGGGACGCTCGACCGAGGCGCTGGGCGCCTATCAGCAGGCGCTGGCGGGGGTCGGGCTCCTTCCGCTGCCCGGGCCCGAGCCGGCGCTCTTGGTTCAACTGCCCATTCCCGAGCGGGCGGCAGCGGAGAAGTCAGCTCCCGCACCGCCTTGGGAATCGGCGAGAACGGAGAAACTTCACGCTCTGTGAACCAGTGCTGACGGAACGCCAGCCCTGAGTTCACGGGAGCGGCCCCGCCGGGGACCTCCCGCGGTGGCCGCGTGCCACGGGCTCATCCCGGTCGGCCGGGATGAGCCCGTACGGCCGTCGAGGGGGCTGTTTCACCCCTTCTCGAGTGGGGTCGGCTCACCCTTTGAGGATGTCCGCGGCCGCCTGCTCGCCGGAGCGGACGGCGCCCTCCATGTGCCCGTTCCAGAAGGTCGCGGTCTCGGCGCCCGCCCAGTGGATGACTCCGGCGGTCTTCCTGATGGACGCGCCGAAGCGGGTGAGGACGCCGGGCGGTGTGAAGCCGGGGGCGCCGCCGCGCGAGTACTCCTCGGCGTCCCAGCGCCCCAGCACGAACTCGGTGGGTGTGGCCGCCCGGGAGCCGAAGTAGCGGGCCAGGTCGTCGAGGATCAGCTGCTTGACGGTGGCGTCGCTCTTGTCCTCGACCGCGCGCATCTGGTCACCGTCGAGGAAGGCGAGGAGGGCACCGTACGAGCCGTCGGGCGGGGAGTTGTCGAAGGTGCTGCGCGTGGTGCCGGTCAGGGCCGCCACCTGGCCGTTGAGGCCCGCGTCCCGCCAGAACGGCTTGTCGTAGATGGCGATCGCCTTGCCGATGGAGGAGAGCGGGAAGCGCTGGGTGAGCTGGTCGCGGGTCGCGGGCAGCGCGGGGCTGTAGACGATGCGTCCGGCCAGGGTGGGCGGAAGGGCGACGACGACCGAACTCGCCGACACCACGAGGCCGTCGGCGACCACGAGGGCCGAGCTGCCGGACTGCACGATCCGCCGGACCGGGGCCTTGAGCACGACCTTGCTGCCGAGCGCCGCGGCCATCTTCGTGGCGATCTGGTAGGGGCCGCCGACGAAGCGCGAGTCGCGGGCGCCGCCCAGGGTGCTGATCAGCCGTGTGAGGTTGCCCGGGTTGGTCTCGTTCCCGGAGACCGCGATGTAGTTCAGGATCCAGAGCAGGGAGATGTCGCGGGACTCGGCGGAGAGCGCACCGTTGGACATCAGGTGCAGGATCGTCTTCGCGTTGGCGTTGGTGACATTGGCCTCGATCCAGCTCGCGAAGGTCTGCCCGTCGAGCTCCTCGGCCTTGGGCGCCGTCCAGGGCGCGTCCACGGGGATGGTCGAGGCGAGCGTGTCGAGCTGGTAGATGGCCTGGCCGAGCGCCTGGTAGGAGTCGTTGTCCATGGGCGGCAGCGCGCCGCTGTAGCGGATCGCGGTGCCGTCGGCGGTGTAGTAGATGCTCTCGCCGGTGTTGTAGCCGGTGAACGTCTTGACGCCGAGTTCGTCGGCCAGCGCCTGGAGCCGGGTCTGGGTGGGGCCGGTGAACTGGCCGCCGCGCTCGATGGTTCCGCCGCCCGCGAGGCCTACGTCGTGGACCCGGCCACCGACCCGGTCGCGGGCCTCCAGCACCAGCACCTTCTTGCCGGCGGCGACCAGCTTGCGGGCCGCGGTCAGCCCCGCGAGGCCCGCGCCGACGACGACGGTGTCGACGATGGCGTCCGCGCCGTCGGTGGCCTGCGCCCTGGCGGGGCTCGCCACGACGGTGGCGGTGGCGGCGCCCGCCCCCAGGGCGACACCGGCGCCGAGGAGGCTTCTGCGGTTCATTTGCGGTCTCATGATTCCCCTTCGGAAGAAAGTGCGACGCAGCCGTCCTATCAAGACTCGGCCAATGGTTTCGAAATCCCGTACCCACCAAGTGAATTGTCCGGGTGTCGACCCCGCACTGCGTCAAGTTCCGTGGACAGGAATATGCGTTGTGGATACAACGGCAGTCACCGGAATTATCGGGAGGGTAAAAGGATGTCTGCATTCCGCCATGAACCCGTACTCGTACGGGGTGCTGAGGCCGAGACCATCAGCCACGCCACCGGCGCGGCGTTCCTGCTCACCGACGCGGCGAGCACCGCGGGCGCGCTCAGCTGCCACCGGGTGCTGCTCGCCGCGGGGGCCGACGGCTCCGCGCCGCACTACCACGCCCGTTCGTCGGAGCTGTTCTATGTCGTCGCCGGTGCCGTGCAGTTGCTCAACGACGACAAGGTCGTCGAGGCGGGCCGCGGCGACCTGGTGGTCGTACCGCCGTTCATGCCGCACGCCTTCGCCGCGGTGCCGGGCTCCGAGGCGGAGCTGCTGATCACCATCACGCCGGGCGTCGACCGCTTCGACTACTTCCGGCTGCTCGGCCGGATCGTCAACGGCGAGGCCCCGTACTCGGAGCTGCTCGCCGTCGAGGACAGCTTCGACAGCCACTCGGTGCAGAGCGAGATCTGGGCGGCGGCGCGCTCTCCGCAGGCCGCCTGAGGGCCCGTGGCATCCGGACCGGCAGGGCGTCTTCACTGCCGGTCCGGGCGACCGCGGGCCGTGCGCCGTACGGGCTTTGCTCTATGCGGCTTTGCTCTGTGCGGGCGTGCGGGACGCCGGCGTGCCTAGTCCCAGCGACCGAAGCCGGTCACCCGGTCGATCGTGATGCGTACGACGAAGCCCGTGGCGCCCCTGAAGCGGGCCGCGGGCCAGGACGCTCCGGCGTCCAGGTACGGCTCGGCGATCCGGCCGAGCAGCGCGACGGCGCCGCCCTCCAGGACCTCCGCGGTGCCGTGCACCACGAAGTGGTACTCCATGCCGTCGGGGCTCTTCGCGCCCGGCGCCATCGAGAAGGCGACGCGCGGATCGCGGCGCAGATTGCGGATCTTCTGCTGCTCGTAGAGGTGGCCGGAGACGACCCGGTCCTCCTCGTCGAGTCCCATCCAGACGCAGGCCACCTGCGGGCTGCCGTCCGGGTTGAGGGTCACCATGTGCGCGAGATGGCCGGAGGTGAGGGCCCGGCGCACCGGTGCGGTCAGTTCGTAGCGCGTTGTGGCACTCAATGCGGTACCTCTCTCGCTGGCCTGCCGGTGAAAGAGAAACAGCTCCCGCCGCCCGACCCCTGGCGGCGGGAGCTGTTGCGGGGACGCCGCTTCGGAAAAGCGTCCCCGGTATGTGGGGGGTTCGTCCGCTCACTCGAAGGGAGATCGCGGAAATTCCCTGGACCCGGTCGAGCCATCATCATTCGGGCCGTCATCAGTGGAGCTGCAATCGGTCGAGCAATACTCAGTCAAGCAATGCCGAACCCCGGAATTCCGCTCGCGCGGTTCGCGGTAGGGCACTGCGTCAAGTGGCGCGGAATTCTTCATCAGGACGCACCGGACACGGCGGGCACGGCCCCGTGCCGGCGCAGCGCACCGGCCGCCCGGCGGGCCGCGAGCCGCTCCAGGGCCTGGAAGCCGTGGGCCGCCGAGGCCAGCGTCACGTGGTGGTGCCAGCCCCGGAAGGAGCGGCCCTCGAAGTCGACGAGACCGCATTCCTCGCGCAGCCGCCCGAGGTCGTAGCGGGAGCGCCAGCGCAGTTTCGCCGTGGACACGAGGTCGGGGAGCCGGCGCGAGCCGAGGTTGGTGACCCAGTACGTCCGCGGCTGCGGCCGTCCGGCGGGCCATTCGACGAGGAGCTGGCGGGGCCTGCGGAAGCGGCGCTCGCCGTGCCGGGCGGCCGTGCCGCCGGGGCCCGCCGGGATCTGCGCGGCGAGGAACTGCGACTGCCGGACCCGGCTCTCGACGCCCTCGCGCCAGGCGAGGGTGACACGGGCGCTGCGGCGGCCCGCCGTGTGCATCATGTCGGCGGCCGTGCCCAGCACGACGGGCTGTCCGTGCGCCGAGGGGGCCGCCAGCAGTGGTGCGCCGCCGGCGACTTCGACGAGATAGCCGAGCCCACGGGCCTCCAGCCCGTCGAGTAAGGGCAGTACGTCGGGTTCGTGCCGCCAGTCGGCGAGAATCGGAGCGGGCCTGAGGTCCCACTCCTGCACCATCTCGTCGAGGCTGTGCAGCACATGGCGCCAGCGCGGCTGGTGGCGTTCGACGTCCGGCACCCGGGCTGCGCCGCGCCGCCGGTCGTCGTCGTCCCAGTGCGGCGGCATCAGCAGCCGCCAGTTCACCGGGATGCTGGCCTCCTCGGTGGCGAGGGATATGGCCAGGCCCAGTTGACAGTTGGCGGTGCGGCCCTCGGCCGGCACGTACTGCCGGGCCACACCCGCCGAGTGGTTGCCGTTCTTCGGGAAGACCACCTCGTCCACCACCCAGGCGTCGGGTTCGGCGGCGAGGAAGACCTGTTCGGCGAGGCGCTTGCGGACGTCCGTGCACTCCCAAGGACTCTGGCTCACGAACTGTTGCAGCGACTGCGAGGCCCGCCGGCCGAGGACGTGCTCGGAGATCCGGGCCGGCGTTTTGCGGCCACTGGCATCGAGCAGTCCACGCACATAGACCTCGCCCCAACGACGCTGGTCGGAGCGCGCGAACGGCGAGAAGAGATACGCGCAGTATTCGGAGAGACCGTCTCCCCGGCCCCGCTCCCGCGTGGCGTTCAGGTCAGCGTTCAATGACATGGAGACCCCCTGCGTGAAGCATCAAAGCCAGTTAACTCCGGCTGTGAAAATCTGTCAAGTCAACTGTAAAACAGCGGTTTTGGGAGCAGTCATACGACGACGGGCGGAGTCTCCTGACCAGGAGACTCCGCCCGTCGCGGGGGTGGCGGTCGTTACAGGGACGCGGAGCCCTCCATGGGGTCCAGGTTGTCCACGATGTAGGTCTTCACCAGCGGGCGGTCGTCCTCACCTGCGACGACAACCCAGGTCTGGTACGCGTCGAAGCCCAGCCACTGACTGCGTGCCGCGGGCGGATTCCAGATGTGGGCCTGCCAGTTGACAACCACCTTGACCAACGCCTCACCGCGGTCGGTGGGCTCCACCTCGACGCTCTTGAGCTCGTGCACCTCGTCGAAGAAGCGGTTGGTCACCGCCTCGTACCAGCCCTTGAACTCGTCCAGCGTGGTGAGCGTCGCCTCGGGGAAGCGCATCTCCAGGCCGTCCTGGACGAGATAGGGCAGCACCTGCTCCAGCGGGACGTGCTGGTCCAGCGCGACGTACCAGTCGCGGACCGCGTCCTTGATGGACTGTTCGGTCAGCGAGGCGCCGAGCAGCGTGGATTCGGTCATGGGAAGCCTTCTTCCTCGTACGTACGTGATCGGTGTGTGCGTCTGACCGGTCTCAGGAAGCGTCCCGGTACCCCTCGCTGACCTCCACGATCACCCCGTCCGGGTCGGTCAGCCACACGGTCTGCCACCCGGGGATGAAGTCGTCGAAGTGCAGCGGGCCCAGCGTCACCGGCACCTCGTCGCCCACCTTGGCCAGGAAGGCGTCCAAGTCGTCGGTCTGGAAGGCCAGATGGCGGGCCACGCCCGGCTGGGCGGGACCGTCCCCGGCCGGTTTCACCAGCGGATCGGTGTCGGTGTGGAACAGTTCCAGGTAGACATCGCCCTGGCGCAGGAACACGATCCGGTCGTCGTCCAGTTCCACGGTGCGCGCCCGGCTGAAGCCGAACCACTTCTCGTAGAAGGCCTCCGTCGCGCCCAGATCACGGCAGTTGAGCCCCACATGGGACCACCGCAGGGTCATGTGTCCCCCTTGATCAGGTCGGCGGCGCGCTCGGCGATCGCCGCGATGGCCGTGTTGCAGTTGCCGGACGGCACCGCGGGCATCACGCTCGCGTCGACGACGCGCAGCCCACTCACGCCGTGCACCTTCAGGTCCGGGTCGACGACGGAGAGATCGTCGATGCCCATGCGGCACGAGCCGGCCTGGTGGTGGTAGCTGTCCGCGCGCTCGCGCACGAACCGCTCGATGTCGGCGTCGGTGCGCACGTCCGGGCCCGGCAGCAGCTCCCCCTTGAGGTGCTCCTTGAAGGCCGAGGTGGCGAAGATGTCACGGGACAGCTTCACCGCCTGCACCAGACGCTCGAGGTCGGACCGGTCCCCCAGGTAGTTGGGGTCGACCAGCGGCTTGGCGAACGGGTCGGCGCTCGCCAGCCGCACCGAGCCCCGGGAGTTGGGGCGCACCACGCCGGGCAGGATGCTGACCGCGTTGGGGTGCCGCTGGCCCACGATGATGTCGAAGGGCACGTGCACGAAGGCGATCTGCAGGTCGGGCGCGATCAGCCCGGGCCGTGAGGTGGCGAAGAGTGCCGACTCGGAGAGGTTCTGGTGGCCCTGCTCGACCGGCTCCACGGTCTCGGCGATCAGACCGGTGAGCACGTGGTTGTGGAAGTTCTCGCCCACACCCGGCAGCGCGGCGCTGACCTCGATGCCCAGCGGCCGCAGCTGCTCGGGGGAACCGACGCCGGACAGCAGCAGGATCTTGGGCGACTCGATGGCGCCCGCGCACAGCAGGACCTCGGCACCCGCCCGTACCGTGTGCTCGCCCGGCTCGCCGGGTCCGGCGTTGCGGACCGTACGCCCCTCGCCGGTGGCGGCCACGTCCTGCTGGACATAGGTGACACCGGTGCAGCGGCCGTCCTCGATCACCAGCCGGGCCACCTGCGCGCCCGTACGGAGGGTCAGGTTCGGCCGGTCCAGGGCGGGTTCGAGATACGAGACCAGCGCACCGCGCCGCTTGCCGTCGCGGGCGTCGAGGTGGTGCCAGCCCGCGCCGATCATCCTCGAGCCGTTGAAGTCGTCCAGCTCGCTGTGACCCAGCTCGACGCACGCGTCGATGAAGGTGCGCGAGAGCGGGTTGGGGTGGTGCGCGCCCGCGTTGGTGACGACCTGGGGTCCGCCGATGCCCGTCTCGGGTCCGTGCGGGTCCTCCTGGTCCTCCATCCTGCGGAAGTACGGCAGCAGGTCCTCATGCGACCATCCCGCGGCCCCCTGGTAGGCCCAGGCGTCGAAGTCCGAGGGGTGCCCCCGGACGTGCATCATGATGTACAGGTTGCTGCTGCCGCCGGGGATCTTGCCCCGCGGCTCGTACGTCGAGCGGCCGCCGAGGGCCGGCTGCGGAACGCTCGTGTAGCCCCAGTCGACCTCGGAGCCGAGGAGCGTGAACCAGAGCGGCGCCTGGTCGACGCCCGCCGGGATGTGGTTGCCGCCGGCCTCCAGGAGCAGGACCCGTACCGCGGGGTCCTCGGTGAGACGGGCGGCGAGCACGGAGCCCGCGGTTCCCGCGCCCACGATGATGTAGTCGTAGTCGTTGTGGTCCTCGTGTTCGGCCATGTCGGCTCCCGCCTCTAGTCGGTCCCGAGCACGGGCCGGAAGGGGACGGTGTCGTGGTGGTTCGACATGTAGGAGATGTGGCCGTCCACCACCTGGAAGTAGTTGACGACGTCGGCCTCGATCGGCTCGCCGGCGTGCGTGGCCGCCGAGATGTGCGAGACGACGGCGGCCTGCTCGCCCTCGATCACGATGTGCCGGGGGGTGTTGGTGAACGAGGCGTACATCGCGGGGAAGCCCTTCATCATGGCGCGCAGGGTCTCCCGCCCCTCGACGTGCCCGGCCAGCTGCTCGTCCATGGTCTGGCCCTCGGCGAAGAGATCCGTCCAGGCGTCCCAGTCACCCTTGTTGGCCAGCTCGTAGTAGCTGTTCACCACTTGCCTGGTGTCCACGTGTGTCTCCCTCGGGCAGGGATCAGACGGCGGCGATGCGCTCGTCGATCGGCTTGAGCGGGAAGACCGTCCACATGAACCGGTCCACGCTGTGCTGGTCCGCGGTGTGCACCTGGACGTCGGCGATCTTCCCGTCGCGGATCCCGTACGTCGTGGACGTCGGGAACAGGTACTCCTCGCTGTCCGCCTTCGCGTGCCCGAGGTGCTTCTCGACGACGGTGCCGTCGTCCAGTTCACCGAAGTGGACGTTGTCGACGCTGACTCCGGCCTTGAACAGCTCGCCGAAGAACGCCATGACCTGACCCGCGCCCCGGTGGTCCCCGGAGAGCGGGTGGTGGCCGGGCATCTTCCAGGAGATCTCCGGGTGGAACAGCTCTTCCTGGATGCGGTCCAGCTGGCCGGAGTTGAAGTACTCGTACATCTTCAGTACGAGGTCGGTGTTCGACACAGCGCTCTCCTCGGATCGTGGTGGTTGTCTCGCAGCGACGGCCGGGCCCGGCGGGGGGTTCGCGGTGCCGGGCCCGGCGGTCGCTCGGCGGGACCCGCGCGCCGTGAAGGGGGGATCGGCGTATGCGGTCCGGCCGGCTCGGGCGAAGAACTGGTTGTGCCTGAAATTCAAAGGCCCGCGAAAAAAGCAATCCCCCTCGTCAGGAGCCCGCGGAATGCACTCCCCCCTCGTCAGGCCTTTCCCCTGGTGCACCGTCGAGTACGAGTGAAACCGCGACGCCTCTCCCCTTGCGACAACATGCAATTACGTCGCCCACACTTCGGTAGGTCGGCGACGGGCCCGCCCGCCGCGGACGAGACTTCCGGCATGGTGAGCGCAGAGCGGGGCGGCGGACGCGGCCGGGTACGGCTCGCGGTGATCCTGGCCGGTGCTTTCATGGCCATTCTGGATGTGGCTGTCGTCAACGTCGCCATGCCCTCGATCCACAGCGATCTCCATACGAGCTTCGGCGCCGTCGAATTGGTGGTTTCCTCGTACACACTTCTTTACGCGAGTTTTCTGGTGACGGGTGGCCGGCTGGGTGATGTCGTCGGCCGCAAACGGATGTTCATCACCGGTCTCGCGGTATTCACGACGGCTTCCGCGCTCTGCGGCCTCGCTCCCGACATTCGCGTCCTGATCGCGGCGCGTGCCCTTCAGGGAGTGGGCGGCGCGCTCCTGTATCCGCAGGTCCTCGCGATCATCCAGGTGACCTTCGACGGGCCCGAACGCGCCCGTGCCCTGGGCGTGTTCGGCTGTGTCGTCGGGGTCGCCGCCATCGCGGGGCAGATCGTCGGCGGGCTGCTGCTGGCCTGGAACCTGTTCGGGCTCGAATGGCGGCCCGCGTTCCTGATCAACGTACCGATCGGGCTGGCCACCATCGTGGCGAGCCGGCTCCTGCTGCCCCCCGACGAGGCGCCGGAGGCCCGCCCCCATCTCGACTGGCGCGGCTCCGCGCTGTCGGTGCTGACGCTGGTGCTGTTCATCGTGCCGCTGCTGATGGGCCGCGACGCGGGCTGGCCGCTGTGGATGCTGCTGTCGCTCGCCGCCGCTCCCCTCGCCGCCGCCCTGTTCCTGCGACACGAGCGCGAGGTCGCCGAGCACGGACTCGACCCGCTGATCCGGCTCTCGCTGTTCCGCAACCGCGGCTTCGCCGGCGCGGTGCCGATCGCCGCGATGTTCAGCTTCTCGTACGTCGGCTTCATGCTGGTCCTGGCCATGTACCTGCAGGTCGGCCTGGGCTTCTCCGCGCTGCACGCCGCGCTGGTCTACACGCCCAACGCCCTTGGTTTCCTGATCACTTCACTGCTGGCCGCGCGCATCGCCCGGCTGCTGGGGCGGCATGTGCTGACGCTCGGCTATCTCGTCGCGGCCGTCGGGCTGTGCTCGGTCGCCGCCACCAGCGCCGCCCAGGGAGGCTCTCTCAGCGGCTGGGAACTGGCCCTGCCGATGTTCATCGCGGGCCTGGGCCAGGGCCTGGGGATGACCCCGCTCATCGGCACCATCATCGGCACGCTCGCACCGCGCGACGCGGGGGCCGGGGCCGGCGTGGTGACCACCACCCTCCAGGTGGGCAACGCGCTGGGGGTCGCGCTGATGAGCCTGATGTTCTTCACCGTGCTCGGCGACGGCACCTCGCACGCCGCCTACGCGAGCGCCTTCTCGCGGGTGCTGCCGGTGGCCGCGCTCGTGGCGCTGATCGCCGCGTTCATGGTCATCCGGCTGCCGCGCGCCACCGGCGCCTCGGGCAACGCCCTCCTCGAGCGGCTGCCCGGTCACGCCATGGGGTTCGCGTACTCCATGTATCTGATGACCGGCGGCCGTATCGGCGACCGGCTCTTCCACGAGATCCTCGGCCAGGTCACCGAGCGCCGGGAGCGGGAGATCCGCGAGGCGCCGCGGGCCGCCGGGGACTTCCTCGTCTACCACTTCGAGTCCGCGCACCACGACACCGCGTGGCTGACCTACCTCACCCGCGAGGCGCTCGCCCACGGCGACGGGCCGGTGCCCCACGAAGCGGAGCGGCGCGCTGTCATCCAGGCGCAGGTGGACGAGATCCGACTGCGCCAGACCGGCGGGGAGCTGCGCCCGGAGCTCGATCCCGAGCTGCTGCGGCTGCTCACCTTCGCCCTCACCAACTATCCGCGCCTGCTGCCGCAGATCACCCGGATGGCGACGGGCCTCGGCCCGGACGACCCCGGGTTCACCGCGCGCTGGGAAGTGTTCCTCCAGCAGCTGGGAGATCTGCTGCACGCGGGCCCGCCCACCACGTCCCTACCGCGCGCGAGCGCCTCTTCCGGAGGTCAGGAATGACGACCATCGATCCCTTCGACCCGCTCGATCCGTTCGACTCGTTCGATGCGATCAATCCGTTCGACGAGAACCTCGTCATCGATCTGCCCGTGTACGAGACCGTGCTCGGTGACGCCGCCGGGCGCGGTGCGAGCCCGGCGCTGATCGACGGCGTGTCCGGCCGCACCGTCGGCTACCAGGAGCTGGAGCTGGCCACGCGCCGGCTCGCGGCGGGTCTGGCCGACGCAGGCGTCGAACAGGGCGACGCCGTGGCGCTGTTCAGCACCAACACCCTGTGGTTCCCGGCGGTCCTGCACGCCTGCGCCCGGACCGGTGCGGTGGTCTGCGTGCTGGACAGCCTGGCCGACGAGGCGGAGCTGGCGGCTCAGCTGGCCGAGAGCGGGACGCGGTGGCTGTTCACCACGCCCGCGCTGCTGCCCATCGTGCGCAAGGCGCAGCGGAACCTCGGCGCGGGGGTGCGCCCGATCGAGGAGATCTTCACGCTGGAACCGGAGGAGGGCTATCGCTCCGTCCTCGACCTGGTCGCCTCGGACGCGCCGGAGCCGGTGGTGGACATCGAGCCGGTCACCGACATCGCCGTGGTGCACCACGCGGTGGGCTCCCGGCGCCGCGCGCAGCTCACCCACTCCGACATCGCGGCGGACCTCGCGGTGCTGGCCTCGGACAATCCGCTGGAGGCGGGTGAACGGGTGCTCGCCGGGGTGCCGTTCGCGCAACAGGACGGCCTCGCCTTCCTGACGCAGCACGCGCTGCGCAGCGGCGCCACCGTGGTCGTACTGCCGGAGCTGCTGCACGCGCCGGAGCTGCTCGACGCGATCCGCAGGCAGCGGGTGCGGACCGCGTTCGTCACCCAGACCGTGCTCTACAGCCTGGTCGCGTCGGCGCCCGACGACGTCGACGAACTGGACTGCCTGGAGCGCGTCATCTGCGTGGGACCCGAGCTGACGCCCGACACGGCGGAGACCTGCGCGGTCCTGCTGGGCGTGGACACCATCGAGTACCTCGGCCGGCAGACGTTCGCGGGGATCGCACCACCGCTGCCGGGAGCCTGAGCCCGTATACGAGGGTGCCCCCGCCGGACAGCCGGCGGGGGCACCCCCTTGTGGGGGCTCACAGATGCAGGTCGCGGCTGAGGGCCGCCTCCTCGAAGTCGAGCTGGTGGACGACCTGGCGGACCACCTCGTCGTCGAGGCGGCCCTGGTTGCGCATCGCGATGAAGGCCTCGCGCTCGGCCGTGAGCATCTCGCGGCGCAGCAGCTGGTAGGCGGCGGCCGGCGAGTGGGTGCCGGGCCGGCCGCTGTCGCGCAGCCGCTCCCAGGCGGCGACGCGCCGGTACTCGGCGACCTCCCGCAGCCGCAGCACCACATGTTGCGGGCAGTGCTGGTGCTCGCCCGCGACGAGTTCCTCCAGCCGGTGCTGCGCGAGACGCGCGGCTTCCTCCTGCGCCTTGGCCTCGGCGAGGTGGTCGTCGTGGTCCCCGCTGCGGCCCGCGAGCCCGAGCCGGCGTACGACCGTCGGGAAGCCGAGCCCCTGCACGAAGAGCGTGCTCAGGGTGACCGAGAAGGTGAGGAAGAGGACGAGTTCGCGGTGCGGCATGTCGTCGGGCAGCGCGAACGCCGCGGCCAGCGACACCACCCCGCGGATGCCTGCCCAGGACAGCGCGGCGGGCAGCTGCCACGGCGGGGAGGGGTCGCGAGCCCGCAGCCGGGGCGACAGCCAGCGCGGCAGATAGGTCGCCGGGAACACCCACAGGAAACGGCCGAGCATCACGGTCGCGGAGACGGCGGCCGCGTACCAGAGCAGGGACCACAGCGGGATGCCGTCCAATGCCCGTACGACGGGCCGCAGTTGGAGCCCTATCAGGGCGAAGACCAGGGACTCCAGCAGGAAGACGATCAGCTTCCAGGAGGCCTGCTCCTGGAGCCGTGCCGCGTGCGAGGCCCGGTTGGAGTGGTGGCCGAGGTAGAGCCCGGCGGCGAGGACCGCCAACACGCCGGATGCGTGCAGGTATTCGGCGAGCGCGTAGGTGACGAACGGCACCAGCAGGGAGACCGCGGTGTGCGCGACGGCGTCGCCGAGCCAGCACTGCAGCCGGCGCACCGGCCAGGCGATGAGCAGACCCAGGACCAGTCCGCTCGAGCAGACGAGCACGAAGTCGCGGACGCCGTCGAGGAGCGAGAAGCCGCCGCCCGCCACGATCGCCACCGTGATGCGGTACGCGGTGAGGCCGGTCGAGTCGTTGAAGAGCGACTCCGCCACCATGATCCGTACGAGCCTGCGCGGCAGCCCGAGTCGGCGCGCCACGGACACGGCGGCGACCACGTCCGTCGGTCCGAGGACCGCGCCGAGGACGAAGGCGACGGGCCAGGACATGCCGGGGACGACGGTGTGCGCCACCAGGGCCACGAGGGCCGCCGTGAACAGGACGAGTCCCACGGACAGCAGGGCGATGGGGCGCGCGTTGACGCGGAAGCTGAGGAACGAGCTCTCGCAGGCCTCCGAGTACACCATCGGCGGGATGAACAGGAACAGCACGAGGTGCGGGTCGAGGTGGTAGTCGGGCACGCCCGGCACGAAGGAGGCCAGCAGGCCCGCGAGGACCAGGCTGACCGGGGCGGAGACCTCCATGCGCCGTACGACGACGGCGAGCAGGGTCACGGGGACGACGAGCAGCAGGGCCTCGGTCACGTGGCATCGCCCGGTGGGGAGGAGTAAGAGGGGGCGCCGTCCCCTGCCGTCGGATGCAGGTGCCGGCCGAGGCCGGCCAGCCGGTGCGGTGTGGGGCGGCAGCCGCAGTGACAGCTGGGCGCGACCCCCACCAGGGCCGTCTCGGCGACGGCGGCCGCCACCACGGGCGCGGTCAGCAGGCCGAGCGCGAGGAGGCCGGGCCGGCCGTGCGCGGCGAACGGGACGAGCAGCGCGACGGCGGCGACCGAGAGGCGCAGGACGACGACGGTACGCGGCAGCCCCCAGCGCGGCCAGGCGAACACCGTGTGGAAGCCGACGGCTCCGGCGCACATCAGCCACAGCGCGGAGTCGTCGAGCGCGGCCCGCGGGTGCGCGACGGCCAGCCATACGCCGACGGCGATCGCGGAGACGGACCCGAGCAGGCAGTAGTGCCCGTACGCGAGGAGTTCCCGCACCACGCGGCTCTGGTTGTCCTCCGTCCGCAGCTGATGGGCGATGCGGCTGTTGCTGAAGTGGAAGTAGATCCACCACAGGCAGGCGACGAGCAGGAAGGCGGTGGCCAGGGCGAGGGCCTGCCGGGCGGAGAAGTCGTGCGGGACCTTCCCGCCGGCGTCCACGAACGGCACCCCGAGCGCCAGTATGACCACCAGGCCGAAGCGCTCGGGCAGATGCAGCACGTCGACGTGTATGTGGCTCAGGCGCCTGCGCAGCACGAAAGTGCTGGACAGCTCGGCGGCCATGAGCACCGCCCAGGCCACCCGCTGCTGCTCGTGCGGAAGTCCGGCGGTGAGCAGCAGCAGGGGCGCGGTGCAGAACGCCGACACGGAGAACGGGTTCAGACGCAGCCCGCCGAAGACGTCCACCGCCCACCACAGCAGCAGGGCGCGCAGCAGCAGGTAGGCGACGGCGAAGAAGACACCGTGGCCGTGCAGGGCGGTGGGCGCCGCGATGGTCATCATCGAGGTGATCAGGGTGATGGCGAAGAGCCGCAGCCGGTTCTTCACCTCGTGCAGATCCGTCAGGTTCGACAGGATCCCGGTGCCCACCCAGGACCACCAGAAGGGCGTGAACACGGCCCAGGCGTTGACCAGTCCGGTCCAGGAGATGTCGTCGGCGAGGGTGTGGGTGACCTTGTTGACCGCGAAGACGAGCACCAGGTCGTAGAAGTGCTCCGCCACGTTGATGCGCTTGGACTCGATGAGCGGTGCGACGCGGCTGGTCGCCATGTCAGCCTCCGGCGGTGGGCCTCACCCGGTCGAAGCTGTGGCGGAAGTGCGCGTCGACGGCCTCGATCGCGGAGCCGACCTGGGGCTCCTGGTCGTAGAAGTCGAACTGCGTGCCCTCCAGCCACAGCACCCGGGCCGCCGTCGGCAGCAGGGTCGCGAAGCGTCGTACGCCGTCGGGGAGCGCGGCCTGCTCGCTGTGCACCACGATCGTGGGGACGCTGATCCGGGTCGCCGAGGGGATCGGGCTGAAGGTGAGCCAGTCCCACCAGCCCATCACCGCGAAGCGGTTGGGCCACTCGGGCACGCCGCCGCGCGCGGGCGAGAGGTAGTAGTCGTACCGCCCGTACATGGCGGCCTCGGGGTCCGTCTCGCTGACCGCCTTCACATAGCGGACGGTTCCGGTGCGGGCGTACTCCTCTCGGGCGAGCGCCGCCTCGTCGAGCTTGCGGCGTACGGCGTCCTGGCCGCCGTAGACCTGGTGGACCAGTGAGGCGTCGTGCAGCCACGGCGCGACGAGGGCGAGCGAGCGCACCCGGGGGTCGTTGGCGGCGGCGACCGCCGCGTAGCCGCCGCCCGCGCAGACGCCGAGCAGGCCGACCGACTCGGGGTCGACCATCGGGTTCTCCAGGAGGTGGCTGACCGCGCTGCTCATGTCGCCGACCTTGCGGCCCACCAGCTCGGTGTCCCGGGGGTGGCCGGTGGACTCGCCGTGCCCGGTGAAGTCGAAGGCCAGGGCCAGGTAGCCGCGTTGTGCGAGCCGCCTGGCGTACAGTCCGGCCATCTGTTCCTTGACGGTGGTCCAGGATCCGGCGACCACCACCGCGGGGCGCGGCTCGGCGTCGTCCGCCTGCGCCAACTGGTAGAGCGTGCCCACCAGTTGTTCGCCCTCGCTCTCGAAGGTCACGCGCGCGCTGCGCACCATGAGCGTCTCCTCGCTGCGGCGGTCCAGTTGCATGACTGTCATCCTCACGAGCTGTAAAACTGCGAGTCAATTCTCGGGGTGGGTAACGGCCGTACTCCCTGGAGTCACGGCCCGTGGCCGCTGTCAGCCCGCCCTCAACTCGTCCGGGTACAGGAAGTAGTTGGCCGCCGAGGCCGCCTGGGAGCCCTCGTGGACGGCGGCGCTGACCTGGTGCGAATGGAGCGAGGAGACGTCACCGGCCGCGTAGACGCCGGCGACGGAGGTCTTCTGCTCGGTGTCGACCGCGATGTGCCCGGTCGGGGCGAGCTTCAGGCCGAGTTCGCGGGCCAGAGCGATCTCCGGGGTCGCGCCCTGGATGCTGAAGAGCGAGTCCGCCTTCAGGTGCCGGCCGCCGCGGGTGACGACGGTGTGCAGCATGCCGTCCTCGCCCTCCACGGAGCGGATCCGGTCGTGCAGGACCGGGATGCCCGCCGCCTCCAGCCGCCCCCGGTACAGCGGACTGATCTCGTCCGTACGGCTGTTGGTGAGCAGCTGGATGTCGTCGCTGAGGCTGTGCATCTGCAGCGCCTCGGCGGCCGTCGCGTCGGTGTGGCCCACCACCAGGACGCGTTTGCCGCGGTTCTCGTAGCCGTCGCAGGCGATGCACCAGAACATGGACCGGCCCACGTAGGACTCCCAGCCGTGGAAGTGCGGGAAGTGGTCGAGCACCCCGGTGGCGACGATCAGGGTGCGGCCGGTCCAGGAACCGGTCTGCGCGTGCACGGTGAAGCCGCGCTCGGCGTCGCCCTCGGCGCGGACGATCAGGTGGTGGACGACGCGCGCCTGCGGATACGCGGCCAGCTGCGCGCGGCCCAGTTCGCGCAGCTCGACGGTCGGGATGCCGCCCGGGAACCCGAGGTAGTTCCGGTTCACCTGGTGATGGGTCGAGCGTCCGTGTCCGGTGTCGAAGACCAGCACCCGGCGGTTGTAGCGGGCCAGGCACAGCGCGGCGGA
The DNA here is from genome assembly GCF_042894545.1 of Streptomyces sp. NPDC001530. Classification (NCBI taxonomy): domain Bacteria; kingdom Bacillati; phylum Actinomycetota; class Actinomycetes; order Kitasatosporales; family Streptomycetaceae; genus Streptomyces; species Streptomyces sp. NPDC001530. The sequence continues at coordinate 140,676 of NZ_JBIAVS010000003.1, read as the reverse complement.
CAGCCCGGCGGGCCCGCCGCCGACGACCAGCGTGTCGGCGTCGCGCGGCAAGGGGGCTACGGGGGCCATGAAGAGCAACTCCTAGTCCATCCAAGGGGCTTGGGGCCGGCCTCCGCCCCGCCCGGGGCGGACGGGGCGGAGGCCGGAACTCACCGAGGTGCCGCGCAGACCCTCACTCGTCCTCGCAGCGCGCATGCGGGTCCGTGAGGAAGGCGTCCGTGGCCGCCAGGGCCCGGGTCACCTCCGGCGGGACCTCGCCGACGATGACGAAGTCGACGTCGAGGCCCGCCTTCGTGCGCTGGAACAGCAGCTCGTTGATGGGTTCGCGGGAGATCTCCGTGACCCGGCACATGTGGAACTCCACGCGCTCGGGACCGGCCTCCAGGGCTTCGTTGAGCGTGCGCCGCAGCTTCTCCAGGGAGTCCCGGCCGAGGACGCCCTCGCAGGAGACCCGGGCGGTCCTGCCGTCGAAGCTGCTGGAGATCCGCATCGGCATCTCGGTCGGCTCGATCTCGACGCGGACCTTCAACCTGGTGGTGGACTGCGGGAGTTGCACGGTGAGGTTCTTCGGGTCGAAGTCCTCGTACCGCTCCCCGTCGATCCACACCCGGGCGAGCCGGACGGCCTCCCTGGGCAGCAGGTCGGGCGCCACCCGCAGCGTACGGCCCGGGAAGGACTCGGGCAGCGGCCGGAAGTGCAGGGTGAGCACGTTGTCGCCGACCAGGAGGTTGCCGTAGGTCGCGGCCAGGTAGCACAGCTCCAGCGAGTGGTAACCGGCCATGGCGTGGCTGCCCTTGAGCCGCTCGGTGCCGAGCAGATACGGGATGCCGTTGGCCAGGACGTTGAAGTACACACCACCGTCCTCGTAGTCGAGGAAGAAGGCGTTGTAGAACGAGGCGGCCTCGCGGGCGAGGCGCCGGTGGTCGGGGTCGCCGGTCGTGCCCGCGAGGATGAGGTACGCGAGGATCGACTGCTCCTGCTGCCACCAGGCCTTGCGGTCGTGCCAGACGAGCCGGTGGTCGCCGAAGCGGGGATCGGCGCGTCGCTCGACCACGTCGTACCAGCCGCCGCGCTGCTGGTCGCTGCCGACCGCCGGCATGATCTCCGCGATCCGCTCCGCGAGCGCCACGTACTCCGGCTTGGCCACCAGGCTGTTGATGCGCATGAGGTTCCACGCGATCTTCAGGTTGTGGCCGACGACGGCGCGGTCCTGCTGCCAGCCCCAGGTGCGGTCGGGGCTCCAGTCCTCGTGGAAACGTTCCTGTACGAAGGGGCTGTTGGGCTCGTCCGGGAAGTGCCGGACGATCGTGTCGGCGGTCTCCTCCAGCATGTCGGCCAGGTCGGAGCGGCCGGTCGCCAGATAGGCGTTGATCAGGTACGCGGGCGCGTGGTCGCCCACCGAGTTCCAGTTCTTGCGCGCCCGGTTGCGCCCGAGGGAGTCCGCGCGCGGATCCATGGTGATCGGGTCCAGGTGCGAGAAGTAGCCGCCGCGGACGTAGTCCTTGAAGTAGCGGTGGAACAGCTCGACCGTGCGGTCGATGTCGGCGGCGATGCGCGGGTCGCCGGTGATCCGGTACGTCTGGGTCGGGCCCGCCAGTGCGTAGATCTGCTCGTACATGGGGATCGCGTCGAAGTCGTCGCCGAACTCCGAGGCGAACACCTTGCGCTGCCCGGCCTGGGTGATGTCGATCCCGTGGTACCAGTAGACGATCCCCTCGCGGTCGTCGGCCACCTGCATGTGCTCGCGCAGGTACTCCGTGCCCGACTCGGCCGCCTCCAGGAAGCGGTCCTCACCGGTCAGCAGGAAGGCCGTGGCGAGGCCGTAGACCAGCCGGGAGATCGTGTCGGTCTCCTGCCGTACGTCCTGTCCGGCGAACTCGGGCACATGGGTGCCGCTGAGCGTCAGATGCGTACGGAAGCGGCGCCAGTCGTAGACGTCGTCCGGGAACTGGCCGCGCAGATAGAAGTCGGCTATCTCACGGGCCTGTTGGACCCACCAGGCGGGATCCTCGAAGACGTAGGAACCGCGGTGCTCCTCGGGAAAGGTGATGTTGCGCGCCTCGATACGGGCGCCGCCGTCCCATTCGTAGAAGATTCCGTAGACAAAGACGTAACGGCCCTCGGCGAGCATGTCGAGCGTGGCCGCGCTGGTGTCACGGTGCCCTTCGGCGAGATTGCGCACGATCTGGGAGCCGAGGAGGCCGTCCAGGTGGATCGTGAACTCGCGCCCGTCGGTGGTCCGCAGACCGAAGCGCTGGTGAGCGGGCTCGTAGGTGGTGACATATCCGGCGATGCTGTCGCTGTACGTACGGCGTATCTCGGGTGCACTCATCGAAGGGTGCCTCCATCATCGGGGGGTGCCATGAGCAGCACGACGCTGCCTCCATGGGGGTGGAAAGGTGTGCCTTGGACAGGGGTCTCCCCGGCCACGGCCCGGCCGACGGCAGGGTCGACCGGCCGCGACGCGAGCGACGGCAGGGGTCTGCCGGTCGCGACTCAGCCCACGGGAATCCGGTCCCACTCCAGTGCGGCGAAGGAGGACTCCCAGTCGGTGACCGCGGGGCCGGACTCGTTGAACAGCTCGAAGGTCACGCCGATCGCCGAAGGGCAGTACATGGCCTGGATGCAGGCCTCCGCCGCGTCCTGCCGGGAGACCTGACCGGTCCCGCGGTCGCCCTGCACCAGGCGCACCCGGGAGCCGGCCCGCTGGTCGTCCACGAGCCAGCCGGGGCGCACCACGGTGTGCGAGAGTCCTGACTCGCGCACCTCGTCCTCGCCGGCCCGGCGCCAGTCCAGCACTCTGCCGTAGGCGTTGAGGGGGTGCCCGTAGTGCGTGGCGTGGATCTGGCTGACCAGCACGACGTGCGGACGCCGGCCCGCCGCGACGGCCGACCGCAGTGCGTTGCGCACGCCCAGGTACATGGTGGTCTCGGGCCGGTCGGGTCCGGTGTCGTCGGTGCCGGGCGAGACGCAGTAGACCATGGCGGAGCAGTGCGCCAACGGCTCGTCCAGCGAGCCCCGTTCACGTACGTCGGCCGCCGTGTAGCCCACTCCTTCGGGCAGGTCCGTCCGGGGCGTGCCGCGGCCGACCACGTGGACACGCTCGCCCAGGTCCAGCAGCCTGTTCACGACCAGACGCCCGAGTCGGCCCGAGCCTCCGATCACCACCACCGGGCTGTCCATCGGTTCCTCCCCGCTAGTCGAAGACTCTCCGTTCGAAAGGGAACCCCGTGGTGTCGAATCCTGTCAAATGCCTTGTCAATTAAGGTCGGACCTCGTCAACTCGGCCCCCGCACAACGCGCGTGAGAGGCGTCGGAGGGGTCCGCGGCGGCCCCGTGCGCGGTGGTCCGGACACCACTCGGCGGGCCCCCGCGGTGGGCCCGCCACCACCCGTCGCCCCGGCGGTTGCCCGGCCACCGTCGCCGGTCCCAACCGTGTGATCGGACCACCTGGGCGTGGCACTGAGTGCCGCGCACTGTGGAGCCAGCTCAACCGAGCGACTTCGAACCGAGGTGGGATTACGATGAGCGGCACCGAACTCTCGTCCACGTTGTTCGCCACCTTTCCGCGCAGCGATCAGCGCAGGAAGGGCGAGGAGTACATCCGTGGCCTCCTTGCGACCGAGGGGCGCAAGTCGATACGCAACATGGCGGCGCCGACCGGCGGTTCGGCCCGCGAGCAGAGCCTCCACCACTTCGTTTCCAGTTCAACCTGGCACTGGATGCCGGTCCGCAAGGCGCTCGCTCAGTACGTCGCGCGCACCGTGGCCCCGGAGGCGTATGTGATCCGCCGGATGGTCATCCCCAAGGCGGGCGACAACTCGGTGGGCGTGTACCGCCGTTACGTCCCCGAGCTCGGTCAGATCCGGGGCGTGCAGCAGGCCGTGGGCGTGTGGGCGGCCGCTCAGGAGACCAGCGTTCCGGTCAACTGGCGCCTCGACATCCCGCAGGACTGGCTGGACAACGGACTTCGCCGGCGGCAGGCCGCCATTCCGGACAGCGTGCGCGAGGAGTCCCCGGAGGAGTCGGCCGTCGAGGCCATGCTCGCCGTGCGGGACTGGGGGCTGCCCGCCCGCCCGGTGGTGATGGACGCGCGGGACATGGACGCCATGTCCGTGGTGCGCCGCTTCCGCTCCGCCGGTGTACGGCACCTGATCCGGGTCAGCGGCTCGCTGCGGCTGACCGCGGCCGACCCCGCGCAGATCGGCCGCACGACGCCGGAGGCGCTGCCCGCCCAGCAGATCATGGCCGCCGCGAAGCTGCTGCGCCGGCCCGCGGTGTGGCGCGACCACAGCCCCGAACACGCCATGCGCACCAGCCTGGTGGCCGCCGTACGGATCCGTGGCGCCTCCCGCGCCCCCGGTATGCGGGGCGGCGGAGACATGCTCCTCGTCGGCATCGGTGACAGCGGCAAGGCGTGGCCGAGCGAGCTGTGGCTGACCGACCTGGTGGACCTGAGCCCTGTCGCGCTGATGCGGCTGAGCAGGCTCGTCGGCCGGGTCGACCGCGACTTCACGGAGATCTCCGAGCGGGTGGGCATCCGCGACTACGCGGGCCGCTCCTTCAACGGCTGGCACCGGCACGCCACGCTCGCCTCGGCCGCCCATGCGGTCGCGGCGCTCGACGGGACGTACGGGACGTACGACGAGGAGCTGCGGACCGGCGGGGACGTACGGCAGGCCTCCTGAGCGGGGCCCGCCCGGCCCCGCCAGGGGGCCCGGTCACGACTCCCTCCCCGCCACGGGGTCAGTCACCACTCATGAGGTTCAGCCCCGGCTCCCGCCCCGTGAGGTTCAGCCCCCGGCTCCCGCCCCGGCGCGGGCCCCGTCACTCCTCCCGATCCGCCACCAGGTCCCGTGGCGGCTCCCGGCCCACCAGGTGGCTCCGGATCCTGAACAGCCGTAGCGCCAGCTGCACTTCGAGCGCGCGCCCGGGCTGCTGCCAATCGGGGCCGACCAGCTCACTGATCCGTTCGAGCCTCCGGGCGACCGTGTTGGGATGGACGTGCAGCCGTCGCGCGGCGTACGTGGGGCTGGCCCCCGCCTCGAAGAACGCCTCCAGCGTGTGGGTCAGCTCGGACAGCCGCTGCTCGTCGTAGGCGAGGAGCGGTCCGAGGACGGACTCGATATAGCCCTCCGCGTCATGGTGTTCGGACAACAACAGCCCGAGGAAGCCGAGTTCGCCCGCGGAGCCCGCCCGGCCCACCGCGCCGAGCGCCGTCATCGCCTCCAGGCAGCGCACCGCCTCCTGGTAGCTGTGCCGCACTCCGGCCGGGTCCGCGACGGGCCCCGAGGCGGCCACCGTCACCGGATGACCGAGCAGCGGCGCGAGTTCGCCGGACAGCGCCCGGGCCGCCGCGCCGGGGTCGGTGCCCGGCAGCAGGAACACCGCCGTGCCGTGCCGCATGGTCTTCAGGCCGCTCTTGCGGTATGCGTACGAGGCCGCCCACACCGAGGCCCTGGCCGGTGTCTCCTCCTCCGGCCGGGCGACGACGACCACATGCGGGCCGTCCAGTTCGACACCGAGCCGGCGGGCCCGGGTGCGTATCTTCTTCGGCGACAGGCCGGGGTGGGTGAGCAGCTCGTCGAGGAGATCGTCGCGCACCTGGCCCTCGGCGATCGCGGCCCTGCTGTTCTCCAGGAGCAGCAGCACCGCCATGGCCTGGGTCGCGAAACCGAGCAGCTGGACACCGTCGTCGGTGAGCGGCCGGTTGGGGTGCACCAGGACGGTGCCGAGGTCGACGGTGCCGGTGCAGATCGGCGCGGCCCACATGTCGTCCTCGTCCAGCGGTACGGGGTGACAGGCGCCGTGTGCGTCCAGGGCGCCCGCCGCGGCGTGCTCCCACTCGACCTCCGGCACCTCGCCCGCGGTGGCGAGCACCACGCCGTCGGAGCCGCAGATCCGTACGGCGCCGTCGAGGAGCTTGCTGGTCTCCTCCGCCACCTCGTTCAAGTCGCCGCCGCCGAGCACCAGTTGGAGCAGTTTCGCGTGCGCGTCGCCGGACTCGCTGAGGGCCGCGGCCCGGTCGAGGAGCCGGGCCCGCTCCACGGTGGCGCCGGCGAGCTCGCCGTACGCGCTCATCAGCGCCACCTCGTCCGCGGTGAAGTGCCGCACGCTCCGCGCGGCGATGTGCAGCACGCCGAAGGGCCGGGTCTGCCGGTTCAGCGGCACCGCCATCACGGTGTGCAGCCCCTCGGCCCTGATCACCTCGTCGACTTCGGCGCTGCGCTCGATCCGCTCGTCGGTGAGGTAGTCGGCGGTCCAGAACGGCACCGGGTCCGTCATCGCCATGCTTCCGGGCCCCTGGCACACCGGCAGGGTCAGCCCCGCGTCGAGCGTCGCGATCCGTCCGTCGGAGGCGCAGACGCGGACTCTCACCGCGTCCTGGTGGTCGGGGTGGTCCTGGCCGTCCTCGTCGGGGAAGCAGACGTACGCCATGTCGAGCCCCAGCAGCAGCCGGGCCCGCCGGGCGATCGCCTGGACCAGTGCGGGCTCCGGCTGGTGCACGGCGCCCAGGTCCCGGGCGGCCTCAAGGAGCGTGGACAGTCCACTCTCCCTCTGCCGGTGGCGCTCCCAGCGTGAGGAAATGCTCAGGCCGAGCCGGGCGGCGCGCTCCAGCTCCGCGAGTTCGGCGGCGTCCGCGCCGCGGTGCCTGGCCTCGTCCACGAGGGAGGTGAGACGGTCGGCGGGGGCTCCCGCCGCCAGCAGTTCGAGTACGGCGGAACTGGCGTCCCGCGTCGGCTCCTGGGACACACTGCCTCCCACTCCCCCGCGCGTGTGTTCTCGTGCGTCGCTATCGGCCGGCGCGCAGCCGCAGTTGGGTGCCCACCGTCCCTCGGAGCGCCTCCCACGAGCGGACCGACCGTTTCTCGCCATGTGCTGCGAGCCTCCCGGCGACCGCCTCGAAGCGTAGGCCGGTGCGTTCGAATTCGTCCAACACCCGCCGGGCGTCCCGCTGTCGGCCGCTCAGGCTGTCCCCGCGCGGCGTTTCCCAGCGGTCGGCGGCGAGCAGGGCGCGCAGCGGCAGGGCGAGCGCCGTGTGCCAGCCCACCAGCCGGGCCGCGTATCCGGCCTGGTCAGCGGTGTGCGGTCCGTCCACCGTCCACAGCAGGCGCTGCGGTCGGGCGCCCGCTGCGGCAAGCCGCCGCCAGCGGGTGCTGCCCAGCTGCTCGTCGTACTCCTGGTACATCAGGCGGGCGAGTGCGAGGGCCGTCTCGCCGCGCAGGCCGCGGGCTGCGGAGGTACCCAACTCGGCCAGTCGGGCGTCGCATTCGGTGTCGATGCGGTGCACCGGCGCCGAGGCCAGCGAGGCGATGGCGTGCAGCGACCGCCCGGCGCCTCGGGCGATCTCGAGGCCGCCGCAGTACGCTTCGACGACCTCGCGGTAGCGCCCGGCCGTGTAGACCTCGGTGGCGTGCACGCCGATGCCCCGGCCGACGCAGTCCCTGATGGCCGTGAGTCCTTCGGGGGTGGCCGGGATCTTCACCAGCGCGTTCGGCCGGGCGACGGCCACGACCAGAGAGGCCGCCTCGGCGACGGTGGCGTCGACGTCGTGGGCGAGCCGCGGATCCAGGTCCATGGAGACATGGCCCTCGTGCCGCCCCGAGGCCTCATACGTGCGGCCGAGGTCGTCGCAGGCCCGGCGGACGTCCTGGACCTGCAGCGCCCGTAGCGCCTCGCCGACGCCCACACCGTCCCTGGCCAGTCGGTCCAGCTGCGGGTGATAGGCGGTGTCGACGGAGAGGGCGGCGGCCAGCAGGGCGGGCTGGGCGGCCGCGCCGCGCACGCCGTCCTGCGCCGTCAGCGCGGCAAGGCGCCGCGACTGGAGAAATCCCCGGTGAAATCCATTCAGCCATGGGGAAACGCCCTCGGAAATGAGACGACGCAGTGTTCCGCCCCGCATAACCCCTCCCGGCGCCGCGAATTGAGGACGACGGATCAGCATGCGCGGTCGTGGCGGACTGTGCGGAATCCCGCTTCGGACAATGTCAACTCGCCGCCTGACGGGCGTGACTGAAACCTCTGGGCGACCTGATGGACCCGCGCCCCACCTGACGTACTCGCCGATGCGTCGTGGGCCGAATCCCGTCGTCCTCGCACCCTTTGTCGCAATGGCGCTCGCAGAAACACTCTTGGAGATAACCGTGGACATTGATCTGCCCAGTGTCCGATCCCGGACTGCCCTGCAGCAGCCGGATTGGGGCAGGACAGAATTGATCCGTTCGGTCAGAGGGGAGTTGACGAACAGTCAGGCACTCGTCGGCCTCGACGACGTGTTCGCCCTGCGCGATCTGCTCGCGCGGGTGGCCGTCGGTGAGGCCCATGTGGTCCAGGCCGGGGACTGTGCCGAGGACCCCACCGAATGCACCGCGGGCTATGTCGCCCGCAAGGCCGGTCTGCTGGATGTGCTCGCCGGCACCCTGAAGATGATCACCCATACGCCCGTGGTCCGGGTCGGCCGCATGGCCGGCCAGTTCGCCAAGCCGCGTTCCCGGCCCACCGAAGTGATCGGAGGCACCGAACTCCCCGTCTACCGGGGGCACATGGTCAACAGCCCGGAGCCCGACCCGGAGCTGCGCCGGCCCGACCCGCGTCGGCTGCTGGACGGCTATGCGGCGGCCCAGGAGGCCGTACGGCACCTCGGGTGGCTGGGTGACGGCCGCCCGTCCGTGATCTGCCCGCCGGTGTTCACCAGCCACGAGGCCCTGCTGCTCGACTACGAACTCCCCCTGGTCCGCCGGGACGAGGAGGGCAGACTGCTGCTGACCTCGACCCACTGGCCGTGGATCGGCGAGCGCACCCGGCAGCCGGACGGCGCCCATGTCGCCCTGCTGTCCCAGGTCGTCAACCCGGTGGCCTGCAAGGTCGGGCCCCAGACGTCCGTACGCGATCTGCTGACGCTGTGCGAACGGCTGGACCCGGAGCGGGAGCCCGGGCGGCTGACGCTGATCGCGCGGATGGGGGCCGACGTGGTTTCCGATCGGCTGCCGTCGCTGGTCTGGGCGGTGCGCGCGGCCGGTCACCCGGTCATCTGGCTCACCGATCCCATGCACGGCAACACGGTGACGGCGCCCGACGGCCTCAAGACCCGCTTCGTGGAGACGATCGTGCGCGAGGTCGAGGGCTTCCAGTGCGCGGTGCGGACCTCTGGCGGGATCGCCGGCGGGCTGCATCTGGAGACGACTCCGGACCACGTCACGGAGTGCGTCACGGGCGTGGCCGACCTCGGTCACGTGGGCGACAAGTACACGAGCTTCTGCGACCCGCGGCTCAACCCGGTCCAGGCCGCCTCGGTGGTCTCGGCCTGGCGCGGATGACCGGACCAGGGAGGTCCCGCACATGAACGATCAGGAGTTTCAGAACAGGGTCGCCCTCGTGACGGGCGCCGCGGGCGGCATCGGTGCCGCCGTGAGCCGCGCGCTCGCCGAACAGGGCGCGGTGGTCGCGGCCGTCGACCGGAACGCCGACGCGCTGCGCGAGTCCGTGGAGAAGCTCACCGCGGACGGGCTGCGCGCCGAGGCGTTCGCCACCGACGTCAACGGGAGCGCGGCGGTGGAGGCGACGGTCGACGCCGTCGAAGGGCGGCTCGGCCCGGTGGAGTACCTGGTCAACGCGGCCGGCGTGCTGCGTCTCGGCGAGGTCCGCAGCTTCACCGACGAGGACTGGCAGACCACGTTCGCGGTCAATGTGAACGGCGTCTTCCACGTCAGCCGCGCGGTCGTCGACCGTATGGCGGCGCGCGGGCGCGGGGCGATCGTCACGGTCTCCTCGAACGCCGCGGCCACCCCGCGCACCGAGATGGCCGCGTACGCCGCGTCCAAGGCGGCGGCCACCATGTTCACCCGGAGCCTGGGCCTCGAGGTGGCCCGGCACGGCATCCGCTGCAACGTCGTGGCGCCCGGCTCCACCGACACGCCGATGCTCAGCTCGATGTGGCACGACGAGTCGGGGCCGCGCGGCACCGTCGAGGGCCGCGCGGACGCCTTCCGCGTGGGCATCCCGCTGGGCCGGATCGCCCAGCCCTCGCACATCGCCGACGCCGTGGTCTTCCTGCTCTCGGACCGCGCCGCGCACATCACCCTGCACATGCTCACCGTCGACGGCGGCGCGTCGCTGGGCGCCTGAGCGCGCGTACGGGCACCTGACGTCACGTGCCGACGGCCCGAACCCACGTATATCCGAAGGGACTTCCATGGCAGGCATACCGACCATCGAGCCGTACGCGATGCCCGCGCCGGGCGACCTGCCGCCCAACACGGCGGCCTGGGTGGCGGATCCGGAGCGTGCGGTGCTGCTCGTCCACGACATGCAGCGCTACTTCCTCAAACCCCTGCCCGACCAGGGACCAGGAGACGAACTCGTCGGCAACGCCACGCTGTTACGGGACCGCGCCGCCGAACTCGGCGTGCCGGTCGCGTACACCGCCCAGCCCGGCGGCATGACGGCCGGGCAGCGCGGACTGCTCGCCGACTTCTGGGGCCCGGGCATGCGGGTGGACCCCGTCGACCGCGAGGTCGTCGAGCCGCTCGCGCCGCGGGAGGGCGACTGGCTGCTCACCAAATGGCGCTACAGCGCCTTCTTCCGCACCGACCTGCTGGAGCGCATGCGCGCCGCGGGCCGCGACCAGCTGATCATCTGCGGTGTGTACGCACACGTCGGCGTGCTGATCACCGCGACCGAGGCGTTCTCGCACGACATCCAGCCCTTCGTCGTCGCCGACGCGGTCGCCGACTTCTCGGCGAAGGACCATCGCACCGCACTCCACTACGCGGCCCAGCGCTGTGCCGTCGTCATCCCCGCCAAGGAGGTCTTCGCATGACCGGCGCTCCGCGCGACCTGCTCGACCAGGTGCTGTCCGGGCAGACGCCCGCGTACGCCCTGCTGCACCGGCCCGCGGCCACCGGCCGCTCCCAACTGGAGGTCCTCGTCGGCGAGGTGAGCGAACCGGCGACCCTGGCCGGCATCCCGCTCGCCACCACGCCCGCGCCCGGTCACGAGGTGCTGGCCCTGGTCCCGTACCGGCAGATCGAGGAGCGCGGCTACGACGTCGCCGACGACGGGACGCCGCTGCTCGCCCTGACCGTCACCGGGCAGGAGACCCTGCCGGTGGCGGACGTGCTGGCACGCGTCCCCGATGTGCCGATCCGGCTGGCCGGCGGCCACTTCGACATCGACGACGCCACGTACGCGGACACCGTCCGGCGGATCATCAAGGAGGAGATCGGCGAGGGCGAGGGCGCGAACTTCGTCATCAAGCGGTCGTTCACGGCCGACATCACCGGCTACTCCCCGGCGAGCGCGCTGACGCTCTTCCGCCGGCTGATGGAGCAGGAGTCCGGCGCGTACTGGACCTTCCTCGTCCACACCGGCACCCGCACCCTGGTGGGGGCGAGCCCCGAGCGGCACATCAGCATGCACGGCGGTACGGCGGTCATGAACCCCATCAGCGGCACCTACCGCTATCCCGCGGCCGGCCCGACCCTCCCCGACGTCATGGACTTCCTCGCCGACCGCAAGGAGGCCGACGAGCTGTACATGGTCGTCGACGAGGAACTCAAGATGATGGCCCGGATCTGCGAGACGGGCGGCCGGGTGGTCGGCCCGTATCTCCGCGAGATGGCCCGGCTCGCGCACACCGAGTACTTCATCGAGGGCGAGACGGACCGCGATCCGCGCGAGATCCTGCACGAGACGCTGTTCGCGCCGACGGTCACGGGCTCTCCGCTGGAGAGCGCGGCCCGCGTCATCCGCCGCCATGAGCCGCACGGCCGCGGCTACTACAGCGGAGTCCTGGCCCTGATCGGCCACGACGCGCAGGGCGGGCGCACTCTGGACTCCTCGATCCTGATCCGTACGGCGGACATCTCGTCCGAGGGCCGCCTGAGCATCGGCGTGGGCGCCACGCTCGTACGCCACTCCGACCCGGACTCCGAGGTCGCCGAGACCCGTGCCAAAGCGGCCGGCCTGCTCGCGGCGCTCGGCACGGAGGAGCCGACGCGGTTCGCCGAACACCCCAGTGTGCGGGGGGCGTTGGCCGCGCGGAACACGACGATCGCCGGGTTCTGGCTGGCCGAGGGCGAGCGGCAGGCGCCGGTCGCGGACCGGCGCCGGGTCCTCGTGGTGGACGCCGAGGACACCTTCACCGCCATGATCGCCCACCAACTCCGCTCCATGGGGCTGCTGGTGACGGTCCGTCGCTTCGACGAGCCTTACTCCTTCGACGACTACGACCTGGTCGTCATGGGCCCCGGCCCCGGCGACCCGCGTGACCTGACCCACCCCAAGATCGCCCATCTGCGCTCGGCCGTGCGCACGCTGCTGGACGCGCGCAAGCCGTTCCTCGCGGTCTGCCTGAGCCACCAGGTGCTCAGCCTGGAGCTGGGGCTCGACCTGAGCCGCCGTACCGTGCCGAACCAGGGCGTGCAGCGCGAGATCGATCTCTTCGGGCGGCGCGAGCGGGTCGGCTTCTACAACACGTTCGCCGCGCGCAGCACCGGGGACCGGCTCGACGTGCCCGGCGTGGGCGTGGTCGAGGTCTGCCGCGATCCGGGCAACCGTGAGGTGCACGCCCTGCGCGGGCCCGGCTTCGCCTCCCTGCAGTTCCACCCGGAGTCGGTCCTCACCCAGAACGGCCCGTCCGTCATCGCCTCCCTCCTCGACACCATCCACGCCCCCCTCCAGACCACCTGACCCCGTCCCCACAGGCCCCGGCCCCTTCCCCCAGGGGGCCGGGGCCCTTCCCTTGTCCCTCGCGGCCGGGATTCTTTCGCCCCCTCCGCCCCTACCCGTCCCGTACCTGGGGGCTGCCGCCCCCAGACCCCCGCTATCGCGCTAACGCGCTCGTCCTCAAACGCCGGACGGGCTGAAAGATTCAGCCCCTCCGGCGTTTGAGGAGCGGGGTCTGGGGCGGAGCCCCAGGTACGGGACGGGTAGGGGCGGAGGGGGCGAAAAAAGGCCCTCCCCCGGCATCCGGGGGAGGGCGGATCTCTCGCGGTGGGTGTGCGGCTACGCGGCCCGGCGCTCGTCCGCCGGGACGGCCGGCAGGCCCAGAGCCCGGTCGACCAGCGCCCCCGCACCCCCCGTGTACCCGGCCGGATCGCACAGGCCGGCCAGTTCGGCGGCGCTGAGCAGCCGCCCCACGGCGGCATCGTCGGCGAGCACCTCGGGCAGCGCCCGCCCCGTCTCACGGGCAACCGTGACCGCGTCGCTCAGCAGCTGCTTCGACCGGGCCTTGCCCAGCCGGGGCGCGAGGACGGCCGCGATGCGCTCGGAGACCAGCTGGGCCCCGCTGTGCGCGAGGTTCTCGCGCATGCGCCGCGGGCTGACCTCCAGCCCCTCGGCGAGCTCCACCGCCGTATGGGCCGCACCCCCCACCAGCCGCAGGCACTCCCGCAGCAGCTGCCACTCGGCGTGCCAGGCACCCGCCGACCGCTCGTCTTCGGACAGCAGACACTGCGTCAGCCCGGCCGCCATGACCGGAACCTGGAGCGCGGCGGCACGCATCAGCGTGGCGAGCACGGGATTGCGTTTGTGCGGCATCGCGGACGAACTGCCGCGCCCGGCCACCGACGGCTCGGTGACCTCGCCGACCTCCGTGCGGGTCAGCGACTGCACGTCCACGGCGATCTTCCCCAGCGCACCCGCCGCGAAGGCCAGCACCGCCGCGACATCCGCGATCGGGGTACGCAGCGCGTGCCAGGGAAGTACGGAAGGCGCAAGGCCGGTCTCGGCGGCGAACGCCTCGACGAGCCGCCCGAGATAGTCACCCGCCTCCTCCCCGACCTCGCCGTCGCCGTCGATCGCCGCGTACTCCAGATACCCCGCCAGCGTCCCCGCCGCGCCCCCCAGCGACACCGGCAACCCCCCGTCAAGGACCCGCTCGATCCGCCGCGAGGCGTCGAGCACCAGCTCGCGCCACCCGGCGGCCTTGAGCCCGAAGGTCGTCGGCACGGCCTGCAGGGCCAGTGTGCGGCCCGCCATGAGGGTGTCGCGGTGCTCCAGGGCCAGGGCGCCCAGCGCGCCGGCGATGCGTACGAGGTCGGCGCGGAGCAGCCGCAGCGCCCGGGCCGTGACCAGCATCGCCCCGGTGTCCAGGACGTCCTGGCTGGTGGAGCCCCGGTGCACGTACTCCGCGGCGCCCTCGTCCTGGGCCGCCACGGCCCGGGTGAGCGCCTGCACCAGCCCGACGACGGGGTTGGCGGTCTCGCGGGAGGCGAGGGCGAGGGCGCGCAGGTCGAAGCGGTCCGCGCGCGCCGCCCGGGTGATGGCGTCCGCCGCGGGCCTCGGTACCGTCCCGAGCCGTGCCTGAGCACGGGCCAAGGCGGCCTCCGCGTCGAGCATGGCCTGGAGCCATGCCCGGTCGCAGACGGCCGCCTCGACGGGGGTACCGGCACGCACGGGGGACAGCAGACCCGAGTCGGTCAGGACGTCCGGGTCCAGGTGTGCGTCCAGTGAGTGGGTCACACGATCACTCCTGTCAGATCGGTGTCGGTGTCGTCGGTCACCGGCCTTACTCCGGCGGGTACTTGGGCGGCCGGGGGCAGTCCGAGCACGGCGCGGGCGATCGCGTCGGAGTCGCCCAGGGTCACCGAGTCGACGCCGGGCCTGATGCCGGCCGCGGTCACCCAGTGCACGGACTCGGTGGGCACGCCGTAGGCGAACCGGCGCGGGTGCGCCCGGCCGCGGGCGTCGAGGAGCCGGTTGGGCCGCTCGGTGACGGCGAGCCCGCCGGTCTCGTAGCTCGTGCCGCAGGTACCGCCGATCCGGAACGGGCCCGCCTGCTCGGTGTTGATCAGGTGGCTCAGCAGCGGGTCGTCGGTGCGCCGGATGTCGGGCTCGGGCAGCCGGGCCTCGATCAGCGCGGTGGCGCGGATCGGCGTACCGGGTACGGCAGATGAGTCGGCGACGAAGACCTGGTTGAGGGTGTCCAGGCGGACCTGGGTGCCCGGCCCGGTGATCTCCAGGACGCCGGCTTCGATCAGCGCGATCATCTGGTCGATACGGGCGGCCGGCGGACCGATGGAGAGGAAGGCGTTGAGGGGCGTGTACCAGCCCTCCAGGTCGTCGCGGTGCGAGTTGCCCTCCAGACCCCCGTGGTCGACGGCGAGCCGGATCTCGTTGCGCAGGTCGCGCAGGACGTCGAGGGCCGCCTTGAGCGGTCCGCTGACGTTGCCCGAGCGGGCCTCGACCACGTCCTGGCGGAGATAGTCGAGCAGCCACTCCTGGAAGTCGTCGCGGCCGGCGAACTTCCGGTCGCCGTACGGCCGGGAGAGCTTCTCCCAGTCCCAGCGCTCACCGCTCTCGATGCCGTACGAGTCGAGCAGCGCGTCGGGGCTCTCGCCCTCCTCCAGGGCGAGGTAGGCGTTCACCAGTGCCTCGCGGTCGTCGTCGCGGCCCTTCGCGGACAGCAGCGTTCCGTAGTAGACGCTCTCCACCTCGCGGGAGATGTACGGCCACAGATCGGCGGTGAAGTTGACGCGTTCGCCGTCCTCGGAGCGCGCCCGCAGGTCCTCGATGTACTGGCCGGTGAGCAGCTTCGGGTAGTAACGCCCGTACGCGCCCTTCTCGTTCTCACCGCGCGCGTGGTACGGGACGCCGCGCCGCGAGAAGGCGTACAGCTTGGGCTCGCGGCCCGAGGGCTGGTAGACGAGCTTGCCGTCCTCCTCGACGAAGCTGCCGCCGCGGCCGAGGGTGAAGAGGGCCATGTGGTCGAAGAAGTTGAGACCGAGCCCGCGGATCAGGACGTTCTGGCCGGGCGCGATCGAGCTGAGGTCGGCGTCGGCCGGGTTGCAGGGCGTGATGTACGTCAGGTAGTGGATCCGGGCCAGGCTCGCGGTGCGGGCCTCGCGCGGGGTGAGGCGCGCCGGGAGATGCCCCTGCGCCAGGATGATCGCGTCCAGCTGGTTGAGCCGGGTGCCGTCCTCCAGGCGCAGGCCCTGCGGACCGCCGGGGACGCCGTGCGTGTCGGCCATGGCCACCGCGCGGGAGGAGTGCACGGTCACGGTGACGTGCTTCGGGGCGCGTGCGACGACCCGTTTGAACGCGTCGTGCAGATAGCGGCCGTAGAAGGCCCGGGAGGGGTAGGAGTCGGGGCCGAGGCGCTCGGCCTCGTCGAGGGTCTCGTTGTCGTAGCCGCCGAACTGGCCGAGCAGGGACAGGCCCTGGGCCCATTCGTACAGGCTCGGACCCGGCTCGATGGGGCCCTCGATCTGCGAGCTGTCGTCGGTGTAGACGGTGATCTGCGAGGCCACCGTGTTGGTGAGCAGATGCCGGGACTGCTGGGCCCGCCAGACCGCTCCGGCACCGGCCGGGGACGGGTCCACGACGTGCACGGTGACGTCCGTGTGCGTGGGCCGCTTGCGCTCGTTCGCGCACAGGCGCTCCAGTACGGACAGTCCGCGCGGTCCGGCGCCCACGATGGCGACCTGGAGACGGCTGCTGCTCATTCCTGAACTCCATTCAGATTGAGGTGGGTTGAGAGGTAGGCCGGTGCCGGCGTGGTCGCGCCGAAGTCCCGGGCACCGTGCATCCAGGCCACCTGGTCGTGCAGCTGGCCGGGGGTGAGCTGGGACAGGAGTGCGTTCCTGGCGAGCGCGACACCGCCCGCGGGGTGCCACAGCCGGGTGCTCTCGCGCGCGGCGAGCTGGATCGCGGCGGTGCGTTCGCGGCGGTCGGCGGTGTACTTCTCGAAGCGCTGGGACACGTCGTCCGCGCTGCCGTCCGCCAGCAGGTCACCCAGGTGGACGGCGTCCTCGAGGGCCTGGCAGGCGCCCTGTGCCGCGTAGTGCAGCATCGGGTGGGCGGCGTCGCCGAGCAGCGTGACGCGTCCGTCGGTCCAGTGGTCGACCGGGTCGCGGTCCACGAGCATCCAGGACCGCCAGCCCTCGCCCAGCTCGACGAGGCGCTGTGCGTCCGTCCCGAGGGCGCCGAACTGCCGCCGTACGTGGGCCTTTTCGGCGGGCACGCCGGCGAACGCCTCGGTGCCGCCGTCGTCCTTGCTGCCCGCGAGGTTGAGGTACTTGCCGCCGGCGATCGGGTAGTGCACGAAGTGGCAGCCGGGGCCCGTCCACCACACCACGGAGGTGTTGCGGCGGAGCTCCTCGGGCACCCGCTCCATGGGGATGACCGCGCGGTACACGGTGATCCCGGAGACGCGCGGCTCGCCGTCGCCGACCAGTTGCGCACGGACCGCGGAGTTGATGCCGTCGGCGCCGATCAGCGCGTCGCCGGTGACCCGTTCACCGCTCTCCAGTACGGCGGAGGCGCTACTGGGGCCTTGTTCGTAGCCGGTGACGGCGCTGCCGCCGCGCAGCTCGATGGTGTCCCAGGCCTTGCAGGCGCCGAGCAGCAGGGCGTGCAGCTCGGCGCGGTGCACGACGACATAGGGGTTTCCGAACCTGTCCTGGTACTCCTCGGTGAGCGGCATGCTGGTCACGTGCTCGCCGCTCACGCCGTCCATGAACCGCAGCTCGTCCATGCGGACGGCCAGGGCGCGTGCCGCGCCGCCGACGCCGAGCCGGTCGAGGGCGTGGATTCCATTGGGCGCCAGCTGGATGCCGGCGCCGATCTCGGCGAACTCCGGGGCCCGTTCCAGGACGACGGCCCGATGGCCGCGCATCGCGAGGGCGAGCGCCGTGGCGAGCCCGCCGATGCCTCCGCCGGTGATGACTGTCTCGATCATGTCGTCAGCCGCCCTGCTTGGTGAGCACGCGAGCCAGTTCCAGGCGCTTGATCTTGGTGGTGGCCGTCTGCGGCAGATCGGCGAGCCGCCACTGCACGGGATCGGCCATCGGCGGCAGCCCCTCGGCCGCGGCACGCCACGCGTCGAGATCCAGCGGTACGTCGTCCTTGGTGCACACCACGGGTACGGCCCTGCCGTCCGCGCCGGGGATGATGATGACCTCGGCGAGGTCGTCGAGCCGGGCGAACAGCCGGTCCTCGGCGGCCAGTGTGGAGCCGAAGCCCTCGATGACGTCGACCTCGCGGTCCAGCAGATGCAGACAGCCCCACTTGGTGCGGTAGCCCACGTCACCCATGCGCCACCAGCCACCCTCGGACAACTGCTTGTCGTAGCGCTCCTGTTCGCCGAGATAGGTGACGATGCGGCCGTCGCTCTTCACCTCGATGAACCCGGGGTTGTCCTTGGACGGCGGCTGTCCGTTGCGGCTGACGACCCGCACGTCCGTCATGCCGGGGAAGGGCATCCCCACACAGCGCCCGTCGGCCTCCGCCGGCCGGCGCCTGCTGAAGGAGCGCGCGACGGCCGGCCCGATCTCGCTCTGCCCGTACAGCTGCCCGAAGACGGGCGCCCGGCGGTCCGTCGCACCCAGCAGCCGCTGCACGGTCCGCGGGTGGATGGCATCGAACGTGCTGCTGTAGAGCTTGACGTTGGACAGCGGCCGTCGCGGGTCGTCGGCCAACTCCTCCCATTTCATGAACGAGTTGGGGTGCGCTTCCAGAATTCCGGGCCGCAACTGCGCGAAGAGGTCCCCGACATGCGCGGGATCGGAATCGGCGAGGACGACGATGGGAAATCCGCGGTGCAGTGAGATCGCGAGCGCCGTGAAGAGCCGGGAGTGCACGAACGACACATGCATGGCGATCGTCTCGCGACCCCGGATGAGCGGCGTGACGACGGAGGCCTGCGGCCGGTAACGGGCCTGCAGAGTCAGCCCGGTGTGCACGGCGAGCTTCGGCGTGCCGGTGGTTCCCGACGTGTGCGTGATCAGCGTCGGGTGCTCGGGTGGCATGGTCACCGGCGCGACGCGCTCGACGCCCGCGAACTCACTGAGCGCGGTGGCCGCCGGGTGGCCGCCGGAGGTCAGCAGCACCGCGGAGGCCAGCCCGAACACGGAGTTCGGCAGCTCCTGCTCCAGCTTCGCCTGGTCGGTCACGAGATACGGCCGGTCGGTGCGCCGTACCAGCTCGGTCACCGTCTCCCCGTCGAGCTTCGGCGACAGCAGCACCGGCACGGCACCGACCCGGGCCGTGGCACAGGCGAGCAGGGTGATGTCGAATCCGTCGGACTTGTAGATGACCACGCGGTCGCCGGGCCGGACGCGTGCCGCCCACAGCCGGGACGCGAAGTCGTCGACCAGGTCGGCGACTTCGGCGACCGTGGCGCGGCGCCCGAGGCCGGGCGCGATGTCGAGATCGTGGTCGAGAATCAGTACGTTCGCGGGGTGCCGGGCGGCCGCTCGCTCGAAGAGCGTCCCGAGCCGGATTCCCCGGTTTCCTATCCGTTGCAGCAACACGTGCTCGCCCTCTCCTACCCAGGCTCCACAGGCTCGGAATTCAGCTCTTGAATTCGCCTTCGATGACGTCCTTGATGCGCTCGACGGTCGCCGCCAGATCCTTTTCCAGCTTGGCTCCCCAGTCGGCGAAGAACGCCTGCTTCCGCTCCGCGTCCATCTCCGCGGTGATTCCGCGGATTCCCTCCGTCGGGGCGCCCATCCTGAAGTGGTGGATCAGTCGGCTGCCGGTGCCCTCGGCCTCGATGTCGAAGGTCCAGACGCTCTCCTGCCTGCGCCCCGAGGAGTCCTGGATCGCCCAGGCGAAGGTGGCGCCGGCCTCGGCCGCGACCACCTCGGAGCGTGTGCTCCAGGCGCCGCGCACGACGGGGGCCCAGGCGACGACGTCCTCGTCACGGTGGTTGTCACCGCGGAAGACGGCGCCCACGGTGGCGGGCTCGCCCTCCACCCACTCCCCTCCGACGCACTCCTCGCTCCACTCGCCACTGCGGCCGAGGTCGCTGACGACCGAGTAGACCTGGAGCGGCGTGGCGTCGATGCGCACGTCGGCCGCGACCTTGAACAGGGGGCTTCCCTCAACAACGTTTTCACTCACGGTCTTGTCACTCACGGTCTTGTCACTCCCGGTGTTTTCCGCTGATGCCCGGAATGCTGCGCCGGTCGGGAAGCGCGGGCAAAAGTACCCGTGAGGGTCCGTCAAGTCCGCGGTTGTTGTCCTCGGGACTTCGGCGGTGGGAATTCCCGGGCGCCTTGAGCACCACTGGACGGCGACTTGACGAAGAACGCGCGGGTCTCGCGCGGGTGCGCTCCCGCGGTGGAAGAATCCATGGCCATGCGTGCCGCTTATGTCGAACAGCTCGGCCCACCCGACGTCATTCGCTACGGAGAGCTCGCCACACCCGTGCCGGGCCCCGACGAGGTCCTCGTCGACGTGGCGGCCACCACGGTCAACCCGGTGGACACCTTTGTCCGTTCAGGGGTCTTCCGTACGCCGCTGGAATTCCCCTTCGTCATCGGCCGGGACCTGGTGGGCACGGTCGCCTCGGCCGGGGGTGGGTTCGCCGTCGGTGATGCCGTGTGGTGCAACAGCCTCGGGCACGGCGGCCGTCAGGGGGCCGCGGCCGAGCGGGCGGCGGTGCCCGTCGACCGGCTCTACCGGCTCCCTGCGGGCGTGCCGCCCGAGGTCGCCGTGGCCGTGGTGCACCCGGCCGCCACCGCGTATCTCGCCCTGTTCACCCACGGCGGCCTGGGCCCGGGCAAGACGGTGCTGGTCGGCGGCGCCGCGGGCAACGTGGGCGCCGCGCTGGTGGTCCTCGCGGTCCGCGCGGGCGCCCGTGTCATCGCGACGGCGTCGCCGCGCGACCACGACTACTGCCAGGGCCTCGGGGCCTCCGAGGTCGTGGACTACCACGCCCCCGACCTCACCCGGCGCCTCGCGCAGCTGGCTCCCGCCGGGTTCGACCTGCACGTCGACACCTCCGGGCGCAACGACCTCGCCGCCGCCGTCGCCCTCCTCGCCCACCGCGGCCGTATCGTCCTGCTGGCCGGCGCCAAGGACGAACCCGTCCTCCCCGTGGGCCCCCTCTACATGAAAGACGCCTCCGTACGGGGCTTCGCCATCTCCCACGCCACCACCGCGGAACTCGCCGCAGCGGCGACCACCATCAACGACCTCCTCGCCCGCGACCTTCTCCGCCCCCGCACCACGCAAACCCTGCCGCTCAGCGCGGCAGCGGACGTCCACCACCGCATGGAACGCGGCGAGCTACACGGCAAACGGGTCGTACTCCACACCACCACCTGAGCCCCCGCCGCCCCTACCCTCCCCCAAGCTCTCGGCTTCGCTCGAGCAGGGGGGACCCCCATCGTCCCCTGGGGCTCCGCCCCCTGGACCCCCGCTCCTCAAACGCCGGAGGGGCTGAATCTTTCAGCCCCTCCGGCGTTTGAGGACGAGCGCGTCAGCGCGATACGGGGGTCTGGGGGCAGAGCCCCCAGGTATGGGACGGGTAGGGGCGGAGGGGGCGAAAAAAGACGGCCCTACGCCCCGCGTACCCCCGCCGTCACCCCGCCCAAGGCAGCCACGCCCGCACCAGGAACCCCCCGCCCTCCTCGCCCCCGTGCTCCAGCCGGCCCCCGGCCAGCGTCGCCCGCTCCGTCAGGCCGATCAGCCCCTGTCCCGAGCCCGGGACAAGGGGGACGGCTCCCGGCGGCGCGGGATTGCGGACGGACACGGTCAGGCCGTCTCCGGGGGCTCCGCGGAGCGTCACGGTCACCTCCGCCCCGGGCGCATGCTTGCGGGCGTTCGTCAGGCCCTCCTGGGCGATGCGGTACGCGGTGCGGCCGACGGACGCGGGGACGGCGGCCGGATCCGTGACGCGGTTGTCGAGGACGACCTTCATGCCGGCCGAGCGGGACTCGGCGACCAGCGCGTCGAGCGCGCCGAGCGTCGGCTGCGGCCGCCCCGCGTCGTCGGAATCCCCGGCGCGCAGGACACCAATGATCTCCCGCAGATCCTGCAACGCCTCGTGCGCGCTCTCCCGGATCACCCCGGCCGCCCGCGCGACCTCCTCCCGCGGCGCGTCCGGCCGGAACTCCAACGCCCCCGCGTGCACGCTCAGCAGCGTGAGCCGGTGCGCGAGCACGTCATGCATCTCGCGCGCGATGGCCTCGCGCGCGAGCCGCTGCGCCTGCTCGGCCCGCAACGCCGCCTCCGTCTCGGCCCGCCGCGCCCGATCCCGCAGACTCAGCATGAGCTGCCGCTTGGACCGTACGAACATGCCCCAGCCGACCACCGCCGAGGTGAGCAGCGCGGTGACGGCGACGGCTGCCACGTACGGGAGATCGGGGTCGGGGCGAAGCCAGAAGAAGACCGGAAACAGCGCGAGTTGGACGCCGCCGAGCCAGCCCACGTACTTGAAGGGCCGGTGCACGGCGAGGGTGAACAGGACGACCAGGCCCGCGCCGCCGGCGGTGTTCGAGACCAGCCCGACGGGGATCATGGCGATGGCGAGCCCCAGCAGCCAGCGGCGGCGCAGCCACACCGCGGCACAGGCCAGCGCGCCGAGCCACTGGTCGACGACGGCGAGACCGTGCGGGGTGTTCGGGTCGTGGGTCAGCGTGTTCGCGGCCGCCAGCCCGCAGATGACGGCCAGCAGGAAGCATCCGAAGTCGACGACCCAGTCGCGCACGGTACGGCGCGGCCGCCCGGAGCGGCGCGCGCGCTCGGCGTCGGGATCCAGCTCGGCGACCACGGCCGAGGGCAGCAGCCACCGCCGCCCCGGCAGGACCTGCACCGAAGGCACAGGCACCAACTGCACGGCCGACCCCTCCGGCAGTTGCCCGCCCAGCCCCTCCGGAAGCCGCCCGCCCAGCCCCTCCGGCGAAGTCGCCGCAGCGCCCGCCGCGGTCGCCGTCTCCCCAGCCGAGGCCTGCGCCCGGCGCACCGCTGCCCGCCCGGAAGGGTCCCGCGG
Organism: Streptomyces sp. NPDC001530; assembly: GCF_042894545.1. Taxonomy (NCBI): domain Bacteria; kingdom Bacillati; phylum Actinomycetota; class Actinomycetes; order Kitasatosporales; family Streptomycetaceae; genus Streptomyces; species Streptomyces sp. NPDC001530. Next base: position 117,956 of record NZ_JBIAVS010000003.1, on the reverse strand, counting down.
CGCAGGCGCCGGATCGTCACCAGTCACGGTCGACAAATCTACGCAGCCGCGCCCGCCGCCACCTCCCCCCGACCGGTATCACCGACCAAAGTCGCGCCACTTCAGACTTTCGTCGCCGCTCCGGTCACCGCGAGCGGCGACCTCGGTCGGACATGTCTCGCCCCGCGGCCGATGAATGTGGGGGGTCCGCGGGGCGAGGGTCATCACATGAGACGGATTCTGGAGCTACTCGGTTGTGTCGCCCTGGTTCAGGGCGCTCTGGGCCTGGTGCACGAGATCACCGGCCGGCTGCACGGGTGGGGGCTCGTCCAGCGGCTCGGCTTTCTCGACGGCTACGAGATCTACGCGAGCGTCACAATCCTCGTACTGGCCCTCGCGCTGTTCGCCGCCGCCGAGAGCCGGAAGTCCGGCTGAACGCGGACCGGACTTCCGGCGGCCTCGGGCACCGGCGGATCAGCAGCCGAAGTCGATCAGATCGAACGTGGCGTAGTGATCCGCGGTGTAGTAGTCCTCCTGGTACTCCTCACCGGTGACGATGCGACGGGCACCGCGGGTGGAGGAGCCGGGCGTGATCACCGTGTACTCGTGGTAGTAGCCCGTGGACTGGGAGGGCAGCACACGCTCCCGGTTCTGGAAGACGGTGCCGTCCTGGGAGTAGGGGAAGGGACCGCCCGACGCGATGAGGTCGAGCGTGTCGTACGCCTGGGACGGCAGGTCGCTGTAGCAGATGCTGCCCACGGAGGTGGCCGCCGCGTTGGCGGGGGCTACGGCGGTACCACCGATGAGCAGGGCGGACATGAGGGCGACCAGAGCGCCGATGCGAGTGGTGCGTGGGGGGAATCTCATGAACCTAGGATGACGCGCGTAGACCCTGACATGTCAATGTCAAGGTAGTGTTTTTCTCCCGCCAAGTCCGATGAATTTTCCGGGAGTTAACCTGCCGCCCGGCGTCCCCACGCGGTCCCCACGAGGACCAGGACGCCACCCGCCAGCCCCAACACGCCGAGGCGTTCACCGCCGAGGGCGATCCCCGCCGCGGCGGCCCACAGGGGTTCGGTGCCGAGCAGCAGACTGACCCGGGACGGCGAGGTCCGGCGCACCGCCCACATCTGCACGAAGAACGCGAACAGCGTGCAGAAGGCGGAGAGGAACAGCAGCCCCGCCCACTCCCGCGCGCCGAAGTCCGCGGCCGCGCTCCACGGCGTCGCGTCGGCGCCGGCCGACAGCACGGCGAACACCCCGACGGCGGCGCCCAGTTGGACGGTGGTGAGCGACAGCGCGTCGGCGCCCTGGACGGACTTGATGCGGGACATGGCGAGCACGTGCACGGTCCGGGCGAGGGCCGCGAGGAGCATCAGCAGATCACCCGTTGAGGGCCGGGTGAAGCCGCCGCCCTGGGTGAGCAGCACGACGCCGAGCACGGAGACACCGGCCGCGGCGAGGAACGCGCGCGAGGGGCGGACCCGGGTGACGGCCGCTTCCGCGAGCGGCGTGAAGATCATGGTGAGGCTGATGATGAGGCCGGCGTTGGTCGCCGAGGTGTGCACGACGCCGTACGTCTCCAGGAGGAAGATCCCGCTGAGGATCAGCCCGAGCACTCCGGCCCCGCGCCACTGCGCCGCCGTCAGCGCCCGCAGCGCACGCCATCCCGCGGTCACCAGCACCGGCAGCACGATCGCGAAGCGCAGCACCAGCACGGCGATCACCGTCCGCGCGGTGGTGATGTCCTTGGCCGCGAGATAGCTGGCGCCCCACACCACCGCCACGAGCAGCACGGGCAGGTCGGTGAGCCAGGCGCGGCGGGGCGCGAGCGCGCCGGGTACGGCGATGGACGACATGTGAGCGGCTCCGGGTCTCCTGCGGACGGGCATGCGCGGAGACGGCGGCGGCTCGCACGGGAACGATCACCGTACCTACGCGGCGACGGGGTGACTAGGCGTTTTCCGGGAGCTCGTACGAGCCGTACTCCGGGCGGCCTGCCGGGTCGTACGACTGGATGGAGATCCCGGACGCGGTGACGCGGCCGCCGGTGTGCCGGAAGGCCGTCGGGACGGCGCCCTCGGGGAACAGGCGCAGGCCGGCGCCGAGGACGACCGGGAACGTCAGCACGTGGATCGTGTCGACGAGGTCGAGGGCGAGCAGGGACTGGACGAGGGCTCCGCTGCCGTGCACCTGGAGTTCGCCGTCGGTGCGCTCCTTGAGGGCGGTGACCTCCTTGGCGAGGTCACCGCCGATCACGGTCGTGCCGGCCCAGTCGGGCTCGGTGAGGCTCGACGAGGCGACGTACTTCGGCAGCGCGTTCAGCGGGGAGGCGACCGGGTCGGCGGGGTCGGTCACCTTCGGCCAGAACGAGGCGAAGATGTCGTACGTACGGCGGCCGAGCAGGAAGGCGCCCGCGCGGTCGAAGACCTCGTTGATGAACCGGCCGAAGTCCTCGTCGCCGTACGGAAAGCTCCAGCCGCCCTGCTCGAAGCCGCCGCGGGTGTCCTCCTGGGGGCCGCCGGGGGCCTGATAGACGCCGTCGAGAGTGACGAAGATGGTGGAGACGAGCTTGCCCATGTCGGGTGCCTGCTTTCTGGTGCGGGGTCTGTTGTCATCACTTCAGACCCCGGCGGCGCCCGCAACTCATCGCTCGTGAGGGATCCGAACTCGGTGTCCGTTCGCCGCCAGCGGTTCGGTGCCGCCGCCGCTGAGATGGACGCATGACCTCACAAGCAACCATGAACAGCAAGGTGGCCCTGGTGACCGGCGGGAGCCGCGGCATCGGTGCGGCGACGGCCGTCCGGCTCGCGCGGGAGGGCGCGGACGTGGCCATCACCTACGTAAGCGGCAAGGAGGCGGCGGAGGACGTCGTACGCGCCGTCGAGGCCCTCGGGCGGCGGGGGCTCGCACTGCGGGCGGACTCCGCGGATCCGGAGGAGGCGGCCGGTGCCGTGCGGCGCACCGTGGAAGCGCTGGGCGGCCTCGACATCCTCGTGAACAACGTGGGCGTCGGTCTGCTCGCCCCGTTGGAGAGTCTGTCCCTCGCCGATGTCGACCGGGTCCTGGCCGTGAACGTACGCGGAGTCTTCCTCGCCTCCCAGGCGGCTGCCGTGCACATGGACCACGGCGGGCGGATCATCACGCTCGGCACGTGTATGACGCGGCGGGTGCCCGGGCCGGGCGGGACGCTCTACGCGACGAGCAAGTCCGCGCTGATCGGTCTGACGAAGGCGCTGGCGCGGGAGTTGGGGGGTCGCGGGATCACCGCGAACATCGTCCACCCCGGGCCGATCGACACGGACATGAACCCTGCGGACGGGCCGTCTGCGGCTGAGCAGGCTGCGATGACCTCGGTGGGGCGTTTCGGTGCGGCGGATGAGGTGGCGGCGCTGGTGGCGTATCTGGCGGGGGTGGAGACGGCGTACATCACGGGCGCCGAGTTCTCGGTGGACGGCGGCTACGCGGCGTAGGAGCAATGTGTCTCGCCCCCGCCGCCTCACACGCCGGACGGGCTGATTTCAGCCCGTCCGGCGTGTGAGGACGAGGCCGTCAAGGCCGGTAGCGGGGGTCTGGGGGCGGCAGCCCTCAGGGGACGGGAAGGGGAAGGGGCGGAGGGGGCGAAAAACCCTCCTCAGCCGCCCAGTTCCTGGTGGCGGGCCGCGAGGCGGGTCGCGCCCTCCTCCGTCAGGGAGCCATACAGACGCAGCCGGGAGATGCCCCCGTCCGGGAAGATGTCCACGCGCGCGTGGGTAGCGACGGCGGGGGCGGCCGCGAGGGTGAAGCGGTGGTTGGTGTCGGGCTGGAGGCGGGTGCGCGGGAGGACCTCCGTCCAGTCCCCGTCGTCGCCGTTCTTCACGGAGACGGACGCCCACCCCGCACTGTTGCCCTTCAAGTACGCCGTGTCGATCTCGATCGCCCGGATCTCGGACTGCGCGACGAGCCGGTAACGAATCCAGTCGTTGCCGGTGTCACGCCGACGACGGGTCTCCCAGCCGTCGTCCATCTTCCGGGAACGCCCCGGCTGGATGGTGTTCGTGGCGGGCGAGTAGAAGAGGTTGGACGCGTCCTCGACCTGGCCGCCGTTCTCCAGGGCGACGACGTCGAAGGTGCCGAGGACCGAGAGCCACTTCGGGTCGGGTATGACCTCGCCGTACACACGGAGTCGCGCGATACCACCGTCGGGGTGCTGGTTCACGCGCAGATGCGTGAAGCGCTGCTCGACGGAGACGGCGAACCCGTTCGCCGCGTGCCCGCCCACCGCCGTACGCGGCACGAGCGTCGTCCACTTCACGTCGTCGGCGAGGAGTTCCTCGGGGGACGGCGAGCCGGGTACCGACGTGCCCTCGACCGACACCGCCTGCGGATAGTTGCCGCGGAAGTGGGCCGTGTCGACCACGATCCCCCGGATCACACCGGGCGCGCCGAGACGCACCAGCGCCCAGTCGTGGTCCTCCGCCGTCGGCCACGGGTGCTCGGCCGAGGCACCCCGGCGCCGCCGCGTCTCCCAGCCGTCCATGATCTTGCCCTTGTGGCCGAAGTGCTCGGGGTCGAACTCGGCGGCCTCGGGCACGAGAAGGTTCTCGCGCTGGGCGAAGAACTCGTCGTTGGCGGCGATGACACCCGCGCCGAGCTGCCGGTCGGCAAGGTTGGCGTACTGGGTGAAGGGGAAGTCGGCGGTGCGGTAGTCCGCGTACGGGTCGCCGCCTCCGTAGGGGTTCGCGTCGCCGGTGAAACGGGCCAAATCGGACTGAGGCTGCGCCGTCACGATGATCAATCTGCCTTTCGAGGGTCGGCCGCTGCGGGTGCGGGGCGGGTACGGGTGCGCGGTTACGGGTGCCGGGCCAGGAGCTGCCCGGTCGGCTCACTGAACTCGCCCTCGGCCACGATGCGTTCGCCCCGCAGCCAGGTGGACTTGACGACGCCGCTGAGGGTCTTGCCCGCGTACGCCGTGACCCGGTTGCGGTGCTGGAGCGCCGCGGGGTCAACGGTGAAGGTCTCGTCGGGCGCGAGGACCGCGAAGTCGGCGTCGCGGCCCGCCTCGATGGCGCCCTTGCGATCGTCGAGGCCGACGAGCCGCGCGGTGCGCGAGGACATCCAGCGGACCACGTCCTCCAGGCTGTGGCCGCGCTTGCGGGCCTCCGTCCAGACCGCCGACAGGCTCAGCTGGAGTCCGGAGATGCCGCCCCACGCGGTCGCGAAGTCGTCGGTCTTCAGATCGGCCGTGGAGGGCGAGTGGTCGGTGACGACACAGTCGATGGTGCCGTCGGCGAGCGCCTGCCACAGCAGGTCCTGGTTGGTGGCCTCGCGAATGGGCGGGCAGCACTTGAACTCGCTGGCGCCGTCCGGGACTTCCTCGGCCGTGAGCGTGAGGTAGTGCGGGCAGGTCTCGACCGTGAGCCGTACACCCTCGGCCTTCGCGGCGGCGATCAGCGGCAGCGCGTCACTGGACGACAGGTGCAGCACGTGCACGCGCGCGTTGAGCCGCTTGGCCTGGGCGATGAGGTTCTCGATCGCGGTGTCCTCGGCGTCGCGGGGGCGCGAGGCGAGGAAGTCGGCGTACTTCTGGCCACCTTTTTGGGGAGCGGCGGCGAGGTGGTGCGGGTCCTCTGCGTGCACGATCAGCAGGCCGCCGAAGCCCGCGATCTCGGCGAGCGACTGGGCGAGTTGTTCCTGGTCCAGCTCGGGGAACTCGTCCACGCCGGACGGCGACAGGAACGCCTTGAAGCCGAAGACGCCCGCGTCGTGCAGCGGCCTGAGGTCCTTGACGTTGTCGGGCAGCGCGCCGCCCCAGAAGCCGACGTCGATGTGCGCCTTCGCCGCGGCCACTTCCTTCTTCGTACGAAGGTTGTCGACCGTCGTCGTCGGCGGGAGGGAGTTGAGCGGCATGTCGATCAGGGTGGTGATGCCCCCGGCGGCCGCGGCGCGCGTGGCCGTCCAGAAGCCCTCCCACTCCGTCCGCCCCGGGTCGTTGACATGCACGTGGGTGTCGACGAGACCCGGCAGCAGGACGTCGTCGCCGAAGTCCTCGAGCCGGGCACCGGCCGGCACCTCGGCGTCGTGCGCGAGTACGGCCATGATCTTCCCCGCGGCGACCGCGACCGATGCGGCGCGCGTCCCTTCGGGAGTGATGACGCGCGTCGAGCGCAGCACCAGTTCGACGTCGGACACCCGGACCCCTCTCTCTGCCGCTGTTGACTCCCGATACCGCGGGTTTACGTCCAGGTAACGAAATTCAACGTTCTGTTGAAGGAGTCTTCACTCCGGCCCCCGCGCCGTCAAGGGCACACTCCTCCACTCTGCCCCCAGCGCATCCCCTCTGGATGTTTCCACAACGCGGAAGTAGACTTCCAGTAAGCAGAACGTAGCTATGCACAACCCGGGAGTCAACCAACCGCCGGGTAGGCTGAACTGCCCATCAGCCGTGAAAGGACCGTGCCGTGCCGACGTCCAGCGCCAGCACCACCGACGCCGCCAAATCAGCCGCACCGAGCGGTGGTGTCCAGTCCCTCGAGCGCGCCTTCGACCTGCTCGAGCGCATGGCGGACGCCGGGGGCGAGGTCGGTCTGAGCGAGCTCTCCGCGAGCAGCGGGCTGCCGCTGCCCACCATCCACCGGCTCATGCGCACGCTGGTGGCCTGCGGATACGTACGTCAGCAGTCCAACCGCCGATACGCGCTCGGCCCCCGCCTGATCCGGCTCGGGGAGTCCGCCTCGCGGCTCCTCGGCACCTGGGCCCGCCCCTACCTCGCGCGCCTCGTCGAGGAGACCGGCGAGACCGCGAACATGGCACTGCTCGACGGGGACGAGATCGTCTACGTCGCGCAGGTGCCGTCCAAGCACTCGATGCGCATGTTCACCGAGGTGGGCCGTCGCGTGCTGCCGCACTCCACCGGCGTGGGCAAGGCACTGCTCGCGCACACCCCGGCCGACGAGGTGCGCGCGCTGCTGGCCCGTACCGGCATGCCCGCCGCGACGGAGAAGACGATCACCACACCGGACGGTTTCCTCGCCGCGCTCGACGAGGTGCGCCGGCTCGGCTACGCGATCGACGACAACGAGCAGGAGATCGGCGTCCGCTGTCTGGCCGTCTCCGTACCCAACTCCCCCACCGCCGCCGCGATTTCGATCTCCGGCCCGGCGGGCCGTGTCACCGAGGCGGCCACCGAGAAGATCGTGCCCGTGCTGCAACAGGTCGCGAGCGAACTGTCGGAGGCGCTGGCAAGCTCGGGCCCGGCCAGCTAGTCGCCCCCTCACCGCCGTACGGTCGCCTCACCGCCGTACGAAGTCGCCCCTCACCGCCGTACGGCAGTCACGAGCCGTCCGTCCGCCACCTCCCGTACCGCGTCCGCCTCCCCGAGGTGGGCGCGGTCGTGCGTCACGAGGACGGTGGCCGTGGCGCACTCCCGGGTGAGCCGGACCAGCAGGTCGAGGACCGCCGAGCCCCGATCGCCCAGCCGACCCTCGGCAACACGCTGCGCCACGCGCGCGGGCCGCGCTTTGGGCGTGGACTCCCGTACGGCTGCGGTGGCCGTGGCCACCTCGCGGGGGGTCATCCGCCGACGAGGCTGACGTCGGTGTGGCTGGCGTACGGGGCTATCGCCGCGGCGGTTCCCCGAACAGTTCCACCGCGCTGCGGACATCGGCGAGGCCGGTCGCCAGGGCGCTGACCGAGCCGATCGCGCCCGCGAGCAGGAGCAGGGAGCGGCGCAGCCGGGGGATCTCGGGAATGCCGCTGACGGCCATCGCGGCGAGGGCCGCGAGTTCGTCCTCCGCGATGCCTCGGTCGGGGAACTCGGCCGGGTGCGCGGCGAGTTCACGGCGCAGCCGGGAGACGGCGGTGCGCAGTTCCGCCACCCTCGAGTCCTCGTCGCTGCCGGTCACTGGCCTCTGCCCCAAGCTCCGCAACACAGCTCTCCCCCCTCGCACGCCGTTGTGCGTCAGTCCTTCGTACGTCGGCCCCAGATCCCCGTGGCGATGGTCGGGCGCCGGGGGACGCGGGCCAGTAAACGCCACCCCGTGCGCCAGGCGCCACTCCCCTGACCGAAATTCAGCCTATGGACACCGCAAGGCCTGCCCGGGTTCCGGGGCGCGCTCCGGCCGGGTCGGGTATGCAGGGGACATGACGGAGAACAAAGGCCAGGTGGCCGGGCTGTTGCTGGCGGCAGGCGGGGGGCGGCGCCTCGGTGGGCGTCCCAAGGCACTCCTGCCCCATCGGGGCCGACCCCTGGTCGAACACGCGGTCGCGGTCCTGCGCGCGGGCGGCTGCAGCCGCGTCCATGTGGTCCTGGGCGCCCAGGCCGCCGCCGTACGAGAACGGGCACGGCTCGACGACTGCGTCCTGGTGGAGAACCCCGACTGGGCCGACGGCATGGGCTCCTCGCTGCGGGCCGGGCTCGACTCGCTCACCGGTACGGGCGCACGGGCCGCATTGGTCTCGCTCGTCGACCAGCCCGGCATCGGACCGGAGGCGGTGGCCCGGGTACTCGGCGCGTACGAGGACACGGAGTCACTGGTCTCGGCCGCATACGACGGCGTCCGCGGCCACCCCGTGCTCTTCGGCGGCGCCCACTGGGCGGGCATCGCCGCGACTGCCACCGGCGACCAAGGGGCACGCACCTATCTGAAGGAGCACAAGGAGGCGATCACGCTCGTCGAGTGCGGGGACGTGGCACAGCCGTACGACATCGACACCGCCGAAGACCTCGTCCACCTTGAGTGAACACCGTGGCACTGAGCGCCACATTGCCTCGACTCAGAGAATCTCGACATCAACAAACCATTGAACTTCCACCATGAGGAAACTAGTATCCACTGATCAGAAGCGCCTGGCTGCTCCCCGGGCGCCCACCGCCGTACCCGGGCCGACTGGCACCCGGTGCCACGGCATGGTGACGATTCATGTGATCCGCTGAAGTAGCTCGCTGAAGGAAGTGACAGCTCATGTCCGCACCAGCGCCGTCCCCGCTGGCCATCGTCGACGCCGAGCCCCTGCCCCGGCAGGAAGAGGTCCTCACCGACGCGGCCCTCGCCTTCGTGGCCGAGCTGCACCGGCTGTTCACGCCCCGGCGTGATGAGCTCCTCGCCCGCCGCGCGGAGCGCCGCGCCGAGATCGCCCGCACCTCCACGCTCGACTTCCTCCCGGAGACCGCCGCGATCCGCGCGGACGACTCCTGGAAGGTGGCCCCCGCTCCGGCCGCCCTGAACGACCGTCGTGTCGAGATCACCGGCCCCACCGACCGCAAGATGACCATCAACGCCCTCAACTCGGGCGCCAGGGTCTGGCTCGCGGACTTCGAGGACGCCTCGGCGCCCACCTGGGAGAACGTGGTCCTCGGCCAGCTCAACCTGATCGACGCGTACACCCGGAACATCGACTTCACCGACCCGACGTCCGGCAAGTCGTACGCCCTCAAGGCCGATGAGGAGCTCGCGACCGTCGTCATGCGGCCGCGCGGCTGGCACCTGGGCGAGCGGCATCTCCAGGTCGACGGTCAGCCCGTGCCCGGCGCGTTCGTCGACTTCGGCCTGTACTTCTTCCACAACGCGCAGCGTCTGCTCGACCTCGGCAAGGGCCCGTACTTCTACCTCCCGAAGACGGAGTCGTACCTGGAGGCCCGCCTCTGGAACGACGTCTTCGTCTTCGCGCAGGACTACGTCGGCATCCCGCAGGGCACCATCCGCGCGACCGTCCTGATCGAGACGATCACGGCCGCGTACGAGATGGAGGAGATCCTCTACGAACTCCGCGACCACGCCTCCGGGTTGAACGCGGGCCGCTGGGACTACCTCTTCTCCATCGTCAAGAACTTCCGTGACGGCGGCCAGAAGTTCGTGCTGCCGGACCGCAACGCGGTCACGATGACCGCCCCGTTCATGCGCGCGTACACCGAACTCCTCGTCCGCACCTGCCACAAGCGCGGTGCGCACGCGATCGGCGGCATGGCGGCGTTCATCCCCTCGCGGCGCGACGAAGAGGTCAACAAGGTCGCCTTCGACAAGGTGAAGGCCGACAAGGACCGCGAGGCGGCCGACGGCTTCGACGGCTCCTGGGTCGCGCACCCGGACCTGGTCCCGATCGCGATGGCCTCCTTCGACGCCGTGCTGGGCGACAAGCCCCACCAGAAGGACCGGCTGCGCGAGGACGTCGACGTCAAGGCGGCCGATCTGATCGCCATCGACTCGCTGGACGCCAAGCCGACGTACAACGGTCTCGTCAACGCCGTCCAGGTCGGCATCCGCTATATCGAGGCCTGGCTGCGCGGCCTCGGCGCGGTCGCCATCTTCAACCTCATGGAGGACGCGGCCACCGCCGAGATCTCCCGCTCGCAGATCTGGCAGTGGATCAACGCGGGCGTCGAGTTCGAGCACGCCGGAAAGTCTGTGAAGGCGACGCCGGACCTCGCCCGCAAGGTCGCCGCCGAGGAACTGGCGAACATCCGCGCCGAGATCGGCGAGGATGCCTTCGCCGCCGGCCACTGGCAGCAGGCCCACGACCTGCTCCTGGAGGTCGCGCTCGACGAGGACTATGCGGACTTCCTGACCCTGCCGGCGTACGAGCAGCTGGCCGGCTGAGCCGCCCCCGTCTCACTTCTCCGAGTGGCCCAGGGACTTGTCCGGGGCCACTCGGTCGCGTACGAGGCGCTTGACCGCCGTGGGCTCGGGGAAGCCCTGCTCGCGGCGGTCCCAGACGACCTCGTCGTTCACTCGGACGACGAAGACACCGCCGGTGCCGGGCTTGAGGGACAGCTCCGTCAGCTCCGTCTCGAAGGTCGTCAGCAGCTCCTGGGCCAGCCACGCGGCTCGGGGCAGCCAGCGGCACTGGGTGCAGTACTCGATCTGAACGCGGTGGATCTCTGTCATCCGAGGTGTACCGACCAATCCTGTTCCGCCGCCGGTTTGCCGTGCAGGTCGGGGACCCGCTTCAGCCAGTTCGGCCGGCCTTCCTGGGTTTTCGCCGCGCGATGGGCGTCTTCGGCGGCGAGCTCCTCCCGGGTGGGGAAGTCCGTGGGGAGCCAGGCCGCGGAGGCCCGCACGCGGGCGTGCAGATAGCCGACGTAGGCCTCGCGGACCTCGTCGGGGGTCGCGAAACCGGGCTCTTCCGCGAGCCAGGCGTCGGGCACCTCGGCCAGCACCGCCCGCAGGAGTTCCTCGGTCACCAGGGGGGCGAGCGCGGCGTCCGCGGCCCGCGTGTCCGGGCCGTAGCCGCCCAGGGCGTGGCGACGGAAGTCGTACGCCTTCTCCGGCGCCGAGGCGTCCCAGCGGTGGTGGAAGACGAGGGCGGCGCCGTGGTCGATGAGCCACAGCCGCGGGGGCGCGATGCCGAAGGTGGGCCAGATCATCAGGTTCGAGCTGTGCACCGTGCGGTCCACGTTGACCGTGAGGGCGTCCAGCCAGATCACCTTGCCCGCCTCCAGCGGGTCGACGGGGAACGTCTTTGCGATCTCCGGGGTGAAGTCCCTGGCGCCCGGCAGATAGTCCATGCCGAGGTTGAGACCGGCGCTGGAGCGCAGGAGGTCCTGGACCTCCTGGTGGGGCTCGTGCTCGCCGACCGCCGGGTCGAAGTGCACCAGGACCAGCTCGGGGAACCGCAGCCCGAGGGCGCGCGCCAGCTCGCCGACGATGATCTCGGACACCAGCGCCTTGCGGCCCTGCGCGGAGCCCGTGAACTTCACGACGTACGTCCCCAGGTCATCGGCCTCGACGACTCCGGGCACGGAGCCGCCCGCCCTCAGCGGGGTCACGTATCGAACAGCAGTCACATCGCGCAGCACACCGGCCAGCGTAAGGCAGCGGGTCGCGACGGTGATCGGCCATTACGCGCGGGCGGGATGGTGGCAGGCAGCCGGTCGCAGGCCGTCGTGCGCGTCGTCACAGGCGGTCATACGTGGGCCAGCGGGTTCGGGAGCGGCTGATAGCGGGCGTCCGCGCCGTCCGCGCCCGTCCAGCGGAGCAGGAGGTTCGTCTTGCCGGGGAGGGTGGGCGAGGAGAGCAGCTCGGCGATCTCGGGGAGGCCGCGCTCGGTGTCGTAACGGATCAGCTCGCGGCGGAGAGCGGGCCACAGGTCCACGCCCGGGTGGCGTTCGGCGAGGAGCGCGGCGAGCTCGGTGAGGTGGTTGACGATCAGGCAGTACACGAGCCGTTCCCAGCCGGCCGCGCGGGTCACGCCGGGCAGCAGCTTCACGCCCTCCGCGTCGCGGAACAGTGCCTGTACGGGCATGCCGTCGGCGTCGACGGCGACCAGCGTGTTCTGCACGTGCGCCTCGATGACGACACCGTGCCGGGCGAACGCCTCCAGTACCGGAGGCACGACCTGGCGCAGATATGCCGCCCACCAGGCGGACGGGTCGGTGAGGCCGTCCACGGGGCTGCCGTCGAAGCCCTCCACCAGACCGGCGGCGAGGAGCGGGGTGGCGCCGGGGACGAGGTGGTCGCACAGGCCGTCGCGGACGAGGACGGCGAGTTCCTCGAAGGCGAAGTCGGCGGTGCGGTAGCCGCGGTCGCTCAGCCAGGCGGCGGACCCCGGCAGGGCGGCGAAGGCCGTGGCGGTCGCCTCGTCGGTGCGGCGCATCTTCAGCAGGTCGTGCCGCCACAGCCGGCGGATGTCGTTGGTGATGCGCACATCGAGGCTGAACTTCACGAACAGATCGTCCTCGGGGGCGTACAGCGTGCGGATGGCGGCCGTCGGCCACAGCGGCCGTGCGGTGCGCCCCACTCGTACCAGCCGGCCGTCCGCGAAGGCGTCCCGGATCTCCGGGCGGGCACCCACCAGGTCGAGCTGCCAGGGGTGGGCGGGCAGCAGCCGGTAGCCGGGCGGGGCCTGGCCGAGGGTGTCGAGCGCGGTCGTGTCGCCCTCCTCGACAACCGCGTCCTGGCGCACGGCGAGCAGCTCCAGCGGGAAGCGGGCGTGCGCCTCGGGCGCGTACGGCAGCCAGCCGGCGACCGGGCCGCCGCCGCGGGCCTTGGGCGCGGGATGGTGCGGGTGCCCGGTGATCAGGGACTGTTCGGAGCGCAGATACGGGTCGTCGGGCGGCGCTGTGCGGGTGCGCGCGGTGAGCAGCGCGGCCACCGCGTCCCGGCTGTCGATCATCTCGGCGGGCAGCTCGGAGTTGGACAGGCCGGTGCTGCGGCGCAGTTCGTCGGCGGTGAGCTTGACCAGCTCGGAGTGGGTGAGCCGGTGCCAGGCGCCGCCGAAGTACACCTCGGGTTCCGCGGGGCGCCGCGCGTCCCGCACCCGCAGCAGTCGGCCACTGGCCCGGAGCCGGTACACACCGGAACCCTGTGCGGGCTCCCCCACCTCCCGCAGGAGACAATTGAGCAGCGGCGCCGCGGCGTACGCGTCGGCGGTCTCTTCGATGATGCCCCTGTCGAGCGGGGGGAGCTTGGGGGGCATGGAGTCCACGCGATCCATTCGTTCCATACGGTGCACTGGTGATCAGTATGTCTGCCGTCGCCGACGACCGCGACGCAGTCCCCGTACCCAAGGAGCCCGACTGTGCACCGTCCCTCCACGCCCGAGGCCGAGGCGGCGCTCGCCGACGAGCTGGGCGTCGTACGCCCCGGCCTGTCGGCGCCGTACGCGCAGGCGCTCCCCGGTGCCCGGGCGGCCGTACTGACCCGGCTGTGGCGTGCGCTGGCGCATGAGCCGCTGCCGTGGATCGCGCGCCGCGAGCCGGGGCGCGACGGTCTCACGCTCCGGCTGACCGACGGCCGCCGCCTGCACGGCCCGCACGCGGACCCATACGCCACCACCGCGTACGTCACCGAAGTGCGGCTCGACGACCGGCCCTACGATCATCCGGCCCGGCTCGTCGACGCCCTCGCCGTCCCGCACGGTCCCGCCTTCGCGGCCGAACTCGACCACAGCGTGGCGTCGTTGGCGCTGTCCCGCGCCGGGCAGCCTGCCATCGACAACGAGCCCGTGACGAGCCGGGAGTGGGAGCAGCGGGTGGTGGACGGGCACCCGTATCACCCCAACTGCCGTTCCCGGCCCGGGTTCTCGGTGGCCGAGCAGCTCGCGTACGCGCCGGAGCACCGGCCGCTCGTGGAGCTGGGGCTGGTGGCCGCGGACGACTGCCTCGTCACGGGCGAGTGGCCGAAGTGGCTGCGGGACGGGGAGCGTGTCCTGGTCCCGGTGCACCCGTGGCAGGCCGCGCATGTCCTTCGCCTGAGTCCTCAAGAGGGCATCCCCGCCCATCCGTTGCTGTCCCTGCGCACCCTCGCCCTGCCGGACGGCCCGCATGTGAAGACCGCCCTGAGCACCCGGCTGACCTCCTCCGTGCGGGACATCTCGGTGTACTCGGTCCAGACGGCCGAGACCGTCTCGGCGTTCATGGAGACGGTGACCGATCGTCTGGACCTGCCGCTGCACATCACCCGGACCCTCGGCGCGGTCACCGCCGACAGCCCCGACCTGGCGGCGGTGGTGCGGGAGTCCCCGGACGTGTACGCGGGCCCGGGCGAACAGATCGTCCCGGTCGCCGCCCTGCCGCTGACCGCGCTGCCCGAACACCCCGCCCTGCTCGCCGAGTTCGCCCGGCTCGTCCTCACCGTCGGTCTGCGGCTGCTCGACCTCGGGGTGGCCCTGGAGGCACACGGCCAGAACCTGCTGGTGGTCCTCGACCCCGCGGGCGCCCCGGTCCGGCTCGTCTACCGCGACCTGGCCGACATCCGGATCAGCCCGGCCCGGCTGGCCCGCCACGGCATCCCGGCCCCGGCCCTGACCGGCCGTATCGTCACGGACGACGAGACCACCCTGCGCCGCAAGCTCTTCGGCTCCCTCGTCGGCGGCACGCTGGGCGCGACGGCGGGCTCGACGGTCGCGCTGCGCGAGGCCCTGGACACCGTCGTACGGGATCTGCCGCGCACCCCGGACCTGGCGGCCCTGCGCGACGCACCGCTCCCCGCCAAGGCACTGACCTTGATGCGACTGTCTCCGGAGACGCCCGGGGACATCTGGACGGAGCTGCCCAACCCGCTCGACGGGTCCGGGTCCCCGAACCGCTCGTCCTGAAGCCCGTTGTGGACCTCGAGTTGGACGTCGAGTCGGACCCCGCTTTGAAGCGCGGCACCTTTGATCAATAGGATCCGCCGATGATCACAAGACAACGGCTGGCGGCAGGAGTCTGCGCCCTGCTCGCCGCCCTGACGGCCGGGATCGCCTTCCCGGCCGGAGCGGTCGCCGACGAAACGGCGGAGCAGGCCGCTCCCAAGGTCGAACTCGTGCTGGACGTCAGCGGTTCGATGCGGGCCCGGGACATCGACGGCGGGTCGCGGATGGCCGCGGCGAAGCAGGCGTTCAACGAGGTGCTCGACGCGACGCCGGAGGAGGTGCAGCTCGGCATCCGCACCCTCGGCGCCAACTACCGGGGCAACGACCGCAAGACGGGCTGCAAGGACACGGCGCAGCTGTATCCGGTGGGGACCCTGGACCGCACCGAAGCTAAGACCGCCGTCGCGACCCTCACGCCCACCGGCTGGACGCCGATCGGTCCCGCGCTGCTGAAGGCGGCCGACGACCTCGACGGCGGCGAGGGCACCCGGCGCATCGTGCTGATCAGCGACGGCGAGGACACCTGCCAGCCGCTCGACCCGTGCGAGGTGGCCCGCGAGATCGCGGCCAAGGGCATCGGCCTCACCATCGACACCCTCGGCCTGGTGCCCGACGCCAAGACCCGCGATCAGCTCACCTGTATCGCGGAGGCGACCGGTGGTACGTACACCTCGGTCCAGCACAAGGAGGAACTCGCCGACCGCGTGGGCCAGTTGGTGGACCGGGCCGCCGATCCGGTGGTGACGCCGGTGGCCGTGGAGGGTGCCGCCGAGTGCGCGAAGGCGCCTACCCTCAAGTCGGGGCTCTACACCGACCGCGAGGAGTTCGCCCAGCACCGCTGGTACCGCGTGGACGTCGAGCCGGGCCAGGAGCTGCGTGCCTCGGTGAGCGTCGCCGCGGACCGCGAAGTCAACCCGGACTACGGGGTGTTGCTGCGCGCCGTCACCGTGCACGGACGCGAGATCGTCCGCGGCGAGGCGGCGGGCAACGGCCGCACCGACGTGATCTCGACCGGGCTGCGCTACCCGAAGGCCGAGAGCGACGACGACGAGGACACGAACGCCGCCGAGGTCGTGTGTCTGCAGGTGTCGAACGCGTTCTCCGCGGGCGCGGGCGTGAAGACCACGCCCGGGATGCCGCTCGAGCTGACGGTCGACGTCGTCGACGGGCCCGACCAGTCGGGCGACGTGGCCTCGTTCGGCCTCGGCCGCGGCTGGTGGCTGCTCGGCGCCCTCGTACTCACCGGCTTCCTCGCGGGTGTGCTGTGGGGCTGGATCTCGCGCTGGCGGGTCGCGGTCTGGAGGACCAACTGATGCGTATCCCAGGTATGGTGACCACGACGCTGCTCACGCTCGGCGTCGCAGCGACTCCCGCGCTGCTCGGGGCGTCCGCCGCTCCGGCCGTCGCCGACTCCTCGCCCTCGGCTTCGGCCAGTGCGTCGGGCGACGGCGGCGCGCCCACCGAGGCCGGTACGTCGTTCCGTACGGCGACCGAGATCGACCAGGGGCAGCAGGCCACCGCGAGCGGCTCCACGGGTGACTACCTGTACTGGTCGTTCCCCGCCGACGCCGGGCAGCGGCCCACCGTGAAGGCGACGGTGAAGCTGCCCGAGGCCTCGACGCGGGGCGCCGCCGAGACCTGGCAGATCGACGTGTACGACGGGCTGCGGCGCCGCCAGGCGTGCCAGTACGGCGCGCAGACGCGGACGGCGGCGCGGGACGCGGCCTCCGTGGAGCTGTCCTGCACCCTGCGCACCGTCCGCGCCTGGTCGGAGACCTGGGCCAACGACCCGCTGCCGGGCACGTACTACATCCGGCTGACCGCCACGGGTCTGGGCGCGTCCGACCTGGGTCTGCCGGTGAGCACCGAGGTCAAGGTGGACTCCAAGGACATCGGCGGCTCGGCGGCGGTCGACGGCTCGCTCGCGAAGCCGCTGGTCCCGGGGATCGCGACGAGCGCCGAGAAGTCCGACTCCGACTCCGACGCGGACTCCGACACGTCGACGGCCGTACTGTCCTCGATCGAGCCCGACGACGGCTGGGCCTCCGGCTGGTGGTCCGACCGCTGGGTCTGGACCGCGATCGGCGGCATCCTCGCGGCCCTGGCAGGCATCGGCGGATACGCGCTGACGCGGGGGACGGGACGGCCTTCACGGGTGCCGCCGGGCGCCTGACCCCGCACCTCAAACGCCGGCCGGGGCATCTTCAGCCCGTCCGGCGTTTGAGGACGAGCGCGCAGCGCGATACGGGGGGGTCTGGGGGGCGGAGCCCCCCAGATACGGGACGGGTAGGGGCGGAGGGGGCGAAAAAACCCGCCGGTCACCCCTCCCGCAGCACCTTGGCCAACGTGCCCTCGCCCGTCACCTCGATACGCCCCGCACGCACCGCGTCCAGCAGGGTCAGAGTCCCGCGACTCACGGCCTCACACGTCTCCGTGTCGAGCACCAGCCGAGCGTCCGGCTCCTCCGGAGCGCCCCCGTCCCCGTAGACGGGCCCGTCACCGGCACCGAGCCACACATGGAACTCCCCCTCGTCCAGCCGGACTTCGACCAGCCCCTCCCCCTCCAGCCCGCGCAGCAGCGGCAGCGCGAACCAGTGCGCCCGTACGGCATCCGTGGGCCGCCGCTCCCCCAGCGCGGAGGCGCCCCACGCCCCGAGCGCCTGCAGCACGGGCAGCAACTCCCGCCCCCGCCCGGTGAGTTCGTAGACGTACGCCGCACCGGGCGGCGGAAGGCGCCGCCGGGTGGTCAGCCCGTCACGCTCCATGTCCTTGAGCCGGGAGGCGAGGACATCCGTGCTGACGCCCGGCAGGTCGGCGTGCAGATCGGTGTAGCGGCGCGGTCCGCCGAGCAGCTCGCGGACGATCAGGAGGGTCCACCGGTCGCCGACGGCATCGAGGGCCCGGGCGGCGGAACAGTACTGGTCGTAGCTTCGGCGAGGTGACATGCGGCGCAGTCTAGCTATCTTGTTGGACTTTCCAAGCTCCTACTTGGTAAAACCAAGCAACACAACGAACCGGAGGGCGCAGCGCATGGAGTTCCGGCAGTCGAGCAAGCTCAGCGAGGTCTGTTACGAGATCCGCGGCCCGGTGATCGAGCACGCCAACGCGCTGGAGGAGGCGGGCCACAGCGTGCTGCGCCTCAACACCGGCAACCCCGCGCTCTTCGGCTTCGAGGCGCCGGAGGAGATCCTCCAGGACATGATCCGCATGCTGCCGCAGGCGCACGGCTACACGGACTCGCGCGGCATCCTCTCCGCCCGCCGGGCCGTCGCCCAGCGCTACCAGGACCGAGGCCTGGACGTCGACGTGGACGACGTGTTCCTCGGCAACGGCGTCTCCGAGCTCGTGTCCATGGCCGTACAGGCGCTCGTCGAGGACGGCGACGAAGTCCTCATCCCCGCCCCGGACTTCCCGCTGTGGACCGCGGTCACGACACTCGCGGGCGGCAAGGCGGTGCACTACCTCTGCGACGAACAGGCCGACTGGTATCCGGACCTGGACGACATGGCCGCGAAGATCACGGACCGGACGCGCGCCGTCGTCATCATCAACCCCAACAACCCCACGGGCGCGGTCTACCCGAAGGAGATCATCGAGGGCATCCTCGACCTCGCCCGCCGCCACGGCCTGATGGTGTTCGCGGACGAGATCTACGACCAGATCCTGTACGACGGTGCCGTGCACCACTCGGCCGCCGCGCTCGCCCCCGACTTGGTGGTCCTCACCTTCTGCGGCCTGTCGAAGACGTACCGCGTGGCGGGCTTCCGCTCCGGCTGGCTGGTCGTCACGGGCCCGAAGCAGCACGCGCGCAACTACCTGGAGGGCCTGACGATGCTGGCCTCCATGCGGCTGTGCGCCAACGCCCCCGCGCAGTACGCCATCCAGGCCGCGCTCGGCGGCCGCCAGTCCATCCACGAACTCACGGCCCCCGGCGGCCGCCTCCACGAACAGCGCGACCGCGCCTGGGAGAAGCTCAACGAGATCCCCGGCGTCTCGTGCGTGAAACCGAAGGGCGCCCTGTACGCGTTCCCGCGCATCGACCCCGAGGTGCACAAGATCCACGACGACGAGAAGTTCGTCCTCGACCTCCTCCTCCGCGAGAAGATCCAGGTAGTCCAGGGCACTGGCTTCAACTGGCCCCGCCCCGACCACTTCCGCATCCTCACCCTCCCGCACGCCGACGACCTGGACGCGGCGATCAGCCGCATCGGGCGGTTCCTGAGCGGGTACCGGCAGTAGGGCCGACCGGCGGAGCCGGTCCTGCGGCCACCGGCGGCCGGTGTCACCGTACGAAGGGAAAGCACGTACGAAGGGACAGAAAGGGTTCGGCGATGGGTGACCTGCTCCTCGTACGGCACGGTGAGACCGAGTGGTCGTTGTCCGGGCGGCACACCGGGTCGACCGACATCCCGTTGACCGACAAGGGGCGGGAGCAGGCGCGGAGGCTGGCTCCGTTGATCGCCCGGCATCACATCGCGGCGGCGTTCGTGAGCCCGATGCAGCGGGCGCGGGAGACGGCACGGCTGGCCGGGATCGACGGGGCGCTCGTCGACGCGGACCTGTCCGAGTGGGACTACGGCGGGTACGAGGGGGTCACGACCGTCGAGATCCATCGGAGCAGGCCCGACTGGTTCCTGTTCACGGACGGGGTGGCGACCGGCCCGCCCGAGCACCCCGGGGAGAGCCCGGAGGAGGTCGGGGAGCGCGCTGAGCGGATGCTGGCCAAGATCGACGCGGCGCTCGCCGAGGCGGAGGGCAATGTGGTCGTCGTGTCGCACGGGCACTTCCTGCGGGTGCTGACCGCGCGACGGCTCGGGCTGCCCACGTCGGCCGGCGCCCTGTTCCAGCTCGCCACCGGGACGATGAGCCGGCTGAGTACGGAGCACCGGCGGCATGTGGTGGCCGGCTGGAATGTCAGACCCGACTCGTACTGTTCTCATGGGCCGCTTTCCTCGGCGGGGCAGGGGCCCGAGGAGCACTGAGCGGCGGCGCGGGCGCGGGCGCAGGCCCAGGGGGGAGCACGCCTGCCGTGACACGACCGGCGGCGGAAGGGAGCGCGCCATGACTCGACCGGCGAGGGGAGGGAGCGTGTCATGACTCGACCGCCGACCGCCGCGCAGCGGCGCGTCATCGAGGCCGCGGATCCCGTGACCGGGCGGCTGAAGGGCACGGAGGCCCAGCTCGCCGCGCTGGTCAAGCGCGGGCTCGCCTTCCGGCATCCGCGGCCGCCGCACGACCACTTTCTGACGCCCGCCGGGCATCGCCTGCGGGAGACACCCGAGCCGGTCGCCGCGGTGGAGGCGCCCGCCGCGGCCGAGTCCGGCGTCTTCGCCGCACGGATCGGCGGCGAGGAGGCCGCCGATGCCGGGCCGTCCCGCATACGTGAGGTGCACAGCGCCTGGCAGGGGCTCCTGGAGTTGCGGCGGATGACCAATCCGGACGGTGCCGTAGACCGTCCGTGCGGGTGGGAGCGTACGCATCTGGTGCAGGCCGCCGCGCTCGCGCTGGAGGCCGCGGGGCACCGGCCCGCGGGTGCGGAGGGCGGCGGTTACCGGGTGCGGGCGACGCCGCAGCCGGAGGCCGTCGCCGTGCGCGAGCCCGACCCCGGGGCGCTGCGCGCCTGCGCGGCCACGCTGGAGCAGGCGGGCTGGCAGGTCGGCGAGCACACGGAGCCGCGTACGGGGGCGCGGTATGTGCTGGCCTCGCCCCGGCGCGTGTAAATGTCTCCGACCGGCTCGACATCATGAAATGCCGTACAGAGAACGGGAGTTGGCACGGAAGTGGAGATCGTTCGCACCGCTGTGCCCAGTAGTCTTGCGGCCGTCCTGACCGTCGTAGAAGGGGAAGTCGTGACAGAGCCGTTTTCCGTCGCAGTGACCGTCCGCGGGTACGAGACCGATGTGCTGGGGCACCTCAACCAGAGCGTCTATCTGCAGTACGCGGAGCATGCGCGCTGGTCGATGCTGCAGGCGGCCGGGGTCGGTCAGAACGAGCTGATTGGCAAGGGCGTGGGGCCGGTCGCCCTGGAGACGACGGTCCGTTACCTGCGGGAACTGCGCGCGGGCGACGAGGTCGAGGTGACGTGCGGTTTCGTCTGGGGCGAGGGCAAGACGTTCCGGTTCGCGCAGACGATACGGAAGACGGACGGCACGGTCGCTGCCGAGTTGACGACGGTGGGGGGACTGCTGGACCTCAAGGAACGCAGGCTGGTCGCCGACCCGCGGGAGGTCTTCAAGGCACTGGCCTCCGATCCCGGGGCGTTCGGGCTCTGAGTTCCTCCGCCGGAAGGCAACCGTCACGTCCTCACCCCGAAGAGCCGTGCGCGGCCTACGAATCCACCAACTCCGGCCGGTGCTGGGCGTCGTAGGCCGCGCGCGACTCGGCGATCGTCACGCGGTGCCGCTCGGCCCAGTCCGTGAGCGAGAGCAGGGTCGCGTGCAACTCGCGGGCCACGGGGGTGAGTTCGTACTCGACCTTCGGCGGCACCGTCGGATGGACGGTCCGGGTGAGAAGTCCGTCGCGCTCCAGATTGCGCAGGGTGAGGGTCAGCATGCGGCGGCTGATTCCCTCCACGCTCCGCTCCAGTTCGGTGAAGCGGATCGGCCCGTGCGCGGCGGCCACGATGATCAGCACGCTCCATTTTCCGGCGACCCTGTCAAGAACTTCGCGGACCGGGCACGCCTGCGCGAGCACAGCCTGCGAGGTAACACCGGTGTTCCCATGGGACATCGAAGTGCCTCCTTATGCCGACCCCCATGGTCACTGACGATGTACCCCGTTACAAGTCGTGCACCTATGGAAAGCACCTTGTGCGTCCAGCGCGCCCGGTGCACCTACGGAGAACCACGGAGGTCGTCGCCATGCCGTCCCGGACCGAGCCACCCACGTCATCGACACGACGAACGTACTCCCGCTGGGCCTCGCTCGTCGTCCTGTGCGCGGGCACCCTGATGACGGTCCTGGACGGGAACATCGTCACCGTCGCGATGCCCGCGATCCAGAGCGATCTCGGCTTCTCGGGCCCGGGCCTCGCCTGGGTCGTGAACGCGTACCTGATCCCCTTCGGCGGACTGCTGCTCCTGGTGGGGCGGCTCGGGGACCTGGTCGGCCGCAGGCGGATGTTCGCCGCCGGGCTCGCCGTGTTCACCGCGGCGTCCGTACTGTGCGGGGTGGCCACCAGCCAGGGCGTGCTCGTCGCGGCCCGTGCGCTGCAGGGCGTCGGCGGGGCGATGACCTCGGCCGTCGTCCTCGGCATGCTCGTGGCGCTCTTCCCCGAACCGAGGGAACAGGCCCGCGCCATTGCAGTGTTCAGCGCGGTCGGCGCGGCGGGCGGAGCACTCGGCACGTTCCTCGGCGGTGCGCTGACCCAGGCGCTCAACTGGCACTGGATCTTCCTGATCAACCTGCCGATCGGAGTGCTGGCCTGGGTCGCCGCACTGCGGATCCTCGCCCCGGACAAGGGAGCTGGGCTCGGCAGGGGCGCCGACTACCCGGGGGCGGCCCTGGTCACGGGTGCGCTGATGCTGACGGTGTACGCGATCGTGGGCGCCGGAGACCGAGGGCTCGGCGGCACGCTGACCCTCGCGGCGGTCTCGCTCGCCCTCTTCGCGGCCTTCACCCTGCGCCAGGCGCGCGCCGCCCGCCCCCTGCTCCGGCTGCGGCTCTTCCGCTCCCGTACGCTGACCAGCGCGAACGGCGTTCAGATCCTGATGATCGCCGGGATGTACGGATTCCAGTACATCGGCGCGCTCTATCTCCAACGCGTCCTGGGCTACAGCGAGTTGCTCACCGGCACGGCCTTCCTGCCCGCGCCGATCGCGATCGGGGTACTGATGCTGAGCCTGTCGGCGCGTACGATCGCCCGCTTCGGCCCGTACCGCGTGCTGCTCGCCGGGCTCGCGCTCATCACGGCGGGCATGGCCCTGCTCAGCCGGGCCCCGGTCGACGGATCGTACGTCGCCGATGTGCTGCCTCCGCTGCTGCTGCTCGCCGCCGGTTTCGCGGCCGCGATGCCCGCGGTGACCGGGCTCGCCATGTCGGGCGCCCGCGAGGAGGACGCGGGACTGGCCTCCGGGCTCTTCAACACCACGCAGGTGGTGGGCGGTTCGCTGGGTCTGGCCGTCCTGACGACGCTGGCGGCCGGGCGCACGGAGCGCCTGACCGCCGGGGGCGCGCACGTCGTGGCGGCGACCGCGGACGGCTATCGGCTGGCGTTCACCGTGGCCACGGGCATCGCGGCGGCGGCCCTGCTGCTGGCGGCGGCGCTCCTGCGACCGGGACGCGTCCCCTCCGCCCCCGTGACGGAGGAAGCATCCAAGACATCGGCGGCCGGCCGTCAGTCCCGCGCGAACGCCTCCCGGTGATCGCGCGCCCACCCGGCATACGTCCGCGGCGCCCGGCCCAGCATCTGACGTACGTGCCGCCCACGTCCTTCTTCACCGGCCGTCTTCCGGCAGCGCGGCCGTGTCAGGCGTCCGGGTCGGCACCGGTACCTGGTTGAAGCCGTAGTAGATCGCGATCAGGCCGTGGACGGCCAGGGTCAGCGGGGCGGAGACGTAGGCCAGTCCGACCGTGGCGGGGTAGGCGAGCGAGCCGAGGGCGAAGCGGACGCGGGTGCGGCGGGCGGCCTCGACGTCGACGCGGGTGTCGAAGAGGTGGCCCGTGCGCGTGAGGTGCCACCACAGGGCCTGGAAGGCGAGGGCCATCGCGACCATCACCATGCTGTAGACGGCGGCCGCGACATGGGAGGCCTTGTCCTCGCGCAGATACTCAGCGAGCATCGCGGTCGGCCAGGGCACGGCGGCGACGACCATCAGGACGAGCAGGTTCAGGAACATCAGGGTGCGGTCTACCCGGGCGACGTAGCTGAAGACCTGGTGGTGGTTGATCCACATGATGCCGATGACCAGGAAGCTGACGACATAGGCGGCGTATGAGGGCCACTGCGCGCCCAGCGCGTGCCACAGACCGCCGTGCTCGCCGGTCTCGGGAACCTTGATCTCCAGGATCAGCAGCGTGATGGCGATGGCGAAGACGCCGTCGCTGAAGGCCTCCACACGGCCCGACTCGTTCATGACGTGCCATCCCCCTCGTGGTCATGTCTGTGCGTTCAGACCGTAGCCCAGCATCCGCTTTCCGATCACCAACTCGCCTTTGCCTTATGGGTATACGTGACCCGCAATCTCTGGTAGGAAACTTTCCTAACAGTACGCGGCAACGACACAATCCCCCCCTTCGGAGGTACCGTGCACACCCCCCACATACGCACGTCACGTCGCACCCTGCTCGCCCTGATCGGAGCTTCGCTGGTGGCAGGTCCCGTCATCGCCACCCAGTCCGCGACCGCCGCGCCGGCCGGTCTGGACGACCCGGCGAAGAAGGAGATCGCCATGAAGCTGGTCTCCAGCGCGGAGAACTCCTCGCTTGACTGGAAGGCGCAGTACAAGTACATCGAGGACATCGGCGACGGGCGCGGCTACACCGCCGGGATCATCGGCTTCTGCTCGGGCACCGGCGACATGCTCGACCTCGTCGAGCTCTACACGCAGCGCAAGCCCGGCAACGTCCTGGCCACGTACCTGCCCGCGCTGCGCGAGGTGAACGGCAGCGACTCCCACGAGGGCCTGGACCCCGGTTTCGAGGGCGACTGGCGCAGGGCGGCCCAGGACTCGGCGTTCCAGCGGGCCCAGAACGACGAGCGCGACCGTGTCTACTTCAACCCGGCCGTCCGGCAGGGCAAGGCCGATGGCATCGGCGTCCTCGGCCAGTTCGCGTACTACGACGCCATCGTGATGCACGGCGACGGCGGCGACAGCACCAGCTTCGGCAGCATTCGCCGGCGTGCGCTGGCCAAGGCCCAGCCGCCCGCCCAGGGCGGCGACGAGGTGACGTATCTGAATGCCTTCCTCGACGCGCGGGTGTGGGCCATGAAGCAGGAGGAGGCCCACTCGGACACCAGCCGGGTGGACACCGCCCAGCGGGTCTTCCTGCGCAAGCGGAATCTGAACCTCGATCCGCCGCTGGACTGGAAGGTGTACGGGGACAGCTACCACATCGGCTGAGCGACGCAGCCGGAACGGCGGAGGGCGCGGCACGCTCCTGGTGCCGCGCCCTTGGGACGTGTCAGTGCGCCGGGACCGCCTTGAGGTCCTCGCCCGCCTCCATGGGATGCGTGACCTCGCCCGCGTCCTGCCCCTTGCCGAGGTGGTTGAAGACGAGGTTGAGGACCACGGCCGCGACGCAGCCCGTCGAGATGCCCGAGTCCAGGACGATCTTCGCTGTCTCGGGGAACGCGTGGTAGAACTCGGGCGCGGTGATCGGGATGATGCCGACGGCGAGCGACACGGCGACGATCAGGACGTTGTTGTCCCTCTCCAGGCCCGCCCGTACGAGGGTCTGGATGCCGCTTGCCGCGACCGAGCCGAAGAGGACGACGCCCGCACCCCCGAGGACCGGACGTGGAACGACGGCGATGAGCGACGCGGCCATCGGGCACAGGCCCATCAGCACCAGGAAGCCGCCGCCGGTGGCGACGACGTACCGGCTGCGGATCCGCGTCATCGCGACCAGGCCGATGTTCTGCGCGAAGGCGCTGCACATGAAGCCGTTGAAGAGCGGGCTGATCGCCGAGCCGAGGGTGTCGGCGCGCAGGCCCGCCGCGATGGTCTTCTCGTCGGCGGGACGCTCGACGATCTCGCCCAACGCCAGCATGTCCGCCGTCGATTCGGTCATCGAGACCACCATCACCACGCACAGCGAGAGGATCGCGGCGAGCTGGAACTGCGGGGCGCCGAAGTGGAACGGGGTCGGGAAGCCGACGACGTCCGCGTCGGCCACCGGCCCGAAGTCCGTGACGCCGAAGGGGATCGCGACGAGCGTGCCGATGACCAGGCCGAGCAGCACGGCGATCTGCTTGACGAAGCCGCGGGTG
The DNA here is from genome assembly GCF_042894545.1 of Streptomyces sp. NPDC001530. Taxonomy (NCBI): domain Bacteria; kingdom Bacillati; phylum Actinomycetota; class Actinomycetes; order Kitasatosporales; family Streptomycetaceae; genus Streptomyces; species Streptomyces sp. NPDC001530. The sequence goes on along the minus strand of NZ_JBIAVS010000003.1, from coordinate 91,996 downwards.
AAGCGGCGCAGCAGGAGGACGATGACGAGTGTCGCCGCCGCCAGGCCCAGATAGGTCGTCGAACCGTAGTCGTCCGCCGCGGGGTTGGGGCCCTGCGCCCAGCCGAAGGCGACCGGCAGGAGCGAGATGCCGATCAGCGTGATGACCGTTCCGGTGACGACCGGCGGGAAGAAGCGGACCGCCTTGCTGAAGAAGGGGGCGGCTATGAAACCGAGGACGCCCGCGACGATGACCGCGCCGAAGATGATCGGCAGCGCGTCGCTCTTGTCCTTGGCGGACGCGACGACCGCGGTCATCGGGGCGACGCCCGCGAAGGTGACGCCGTTGACGAAGGGAAGCCGGGCTCCGATCTTCCAGAAGCCGAGGGTCTGCAGGAAGGTGGCGAGGCCCGCGGTGAACAGGCAGGCGCCGGTGAGGAAGGTCAGTTCGGTGGCGGTAAGACCGACGGCGGCGCCGACGATCAGGGGTGGGGCGACCACTCCGGCGTACATGGCGGCCACGTGCTGCAGACCGCTGGTCGCCATCTTCAAGGCGGGGAGTTTCTCGTCAACTGGATGCTTGGACTGGCCAGTTGGTTCTGCATCGGTGCTGGGCTCGGGCTGGGCGGCCACGGCGGCTCCTCCGGTCGGTTACGCGTCGGCGTTGGCGCGGGTGTCAGGGAGGTGATGCGCGGTCGTGCGGGACCGGGACGGAAACCGTTCGAAGGGATGCGCCCCCTTCACGGAGAACGGAAACCGTTCATGGGGAACGGAGACCGTTCCGGGGCGCGCACGTCCATGCACGCCCCGGATACGGCCGCCATGGACCCCGCTCGGGTCCACGGCTACCGGCCGAGGGCCGTCCCCCTCAGCCGGAGATCTCCAGTTGTCAGGCCTGTACGCCGGTCGGCGCGAGGCTGGGCTCAGGCCTGGGCGACGATCCGCGCCAGGCGCTGCGCCTCTTCCCGCGTGGAGCGGGCGATGGCGTCCTCGTCGACGTGCAGCAGGCGGCTGTCCTCGACCACCGGCTTGCCGTTGACGAGCGAGAGGGTGACCGGGGCGGCGGCGCCGAAGACCAGCGCGGTCACCGGGTCGGCGATCGAGGCGTGCGCCAGGGTGTCCAGCTTCCACAGGACGAGGTCGGCGAGCTTGCCGGCCTCCAGGGAGCCGATCTGCGCGGCGCGGCCGAGGACCTGGGCGCCGCCGTAGGTGCCGAGGCGCAGCGCCTGACGGGCGTTCAGGGCGGCCTCGCGGTGGGCGCCGAGGCGGTTGATGAGGAGGGCGTTGCGCAGCTCGGTGTGCAGCTCGCCCGACTCGTTCGACGCGGTGCCGTCGACGCCGAGGCCGACCGGGACACCGGCCGCCAGCATGTCGGGGACGCGTGCGATGCCGGCCGCCAGGCGGGCGTTGGAGGACGGACAGTGGGCCACGCCGGTCTTCGTCCGGGCGAAGGCGGCGATGTCGGCGTCGTTCATGTGGACGCAGTGCGCCATCCACACGTCCTCGCCGAGCCAGCCCGTCGACTCGAAGTACTCGGTCGGGCCCATGCCGAACAGTTCCTTGCAGAACTGCTCCTCCTCCACGGTCTCCGAGCCGTGCGTGTGCAGCCGTACGCCCTTGCGTCGGGCCAGCTCGGCGCCCTGCTTCATGAGTTCGGTCGAGACGGAGAAGGGGGAGCAGGGCGCCACGGCGACCTGCGTCATCGCGTCGAAGGAGGCGTCGTGGTGCTCGTCGACGGTCGCCTCGGTGGCGGCAAGGGCGCCTTCGAGGGTCTCGACGGCGAAGTCCGGCGGCAGCCCGCCGTCCTTCTCGCTGCGGTCCATGGAGCCGCGGGCGAGGGTGAAGCGGACGCCCATCTCGCGAGCGGCCCGGATGATGGCGCCGGACAGGTCGCCGGTGCCCTTCGGGAAGACGTAGTGGTGGTCCATGGCGGTGGTGACGCCGCCGCGGGCCATCATGGCGAGGGAGCCCTGCGCCGCCGAGTACGCCATCTTCTCGTCGATGCGCGCCCAGGTCGGGTAGAGCGCGACGAGCCAGTTGAAGAGGTTGTGGTCCGTGGCCAGGCCGCGGGTGATCCACTGGTAGAAGTGGTGATGGGTGTTGACCAGACCCGGGGTCGCCAGATGCCCTGTGCCGTCGATGCGGCGGACCACGTTCTCCAGGTTCTCGGGGGCCTTTCCGGCGCCCACCGACTCGATCTTGTTGTCGGCGACGACGATGTGGCCCGAGGCGTACTCGGTGTCACCCGCGTCCACGGTCGCGATGGAACAGTTCTCGATCACGATGCGCGAAGCTGCCACGGCGGTTTCCTCGTTCTTCCCATTGGTGGACGGACCCGGGGGTCGAGCGGGGTGACGACCGGGTCCGTGGTGCTGTTGTTGCGCAGATGCCCCCGCTCTCCCCTGGGACTTGACGCCGGCGCACGCGTCGGGGGTGGAGCAGCAGTACTGCTGGCCGCAGTACTACAGGTTGGTGAGGTCCACCGGGATGTGCGGCTCGCAGCCGTCGCGCAGGATGGTGGCCTCGATGAGGCCATACGGACGGTCGGCCGCGAAGTAGACCTCATTGTCGTTCTCGAGCCCGAACGGCTTCAGGTCCACCAGGAAGTGGTGCTTGTTCGGGAGCGAGAAGCGGACCTCGTCGATCTCACTGCGGTGGTTGATGATGCGCGAACCCATTTGGTAGAGGGTCTGCTGCAGCGACAGGGAGTAGGTCTCCGCGAAGGCCTGGAGCATGTGCTTCTTGACCTGGTCGTAGGACTTCTCCCAGTTCGGCATCTTCTGCTCGTCGCCGGTCCAGTTGAAGCGCCAGCGGCCGGACACCTGGGTGGCCAGGATGCGGTCGTACGCCTCCTGGAGCGTCGTGTACTTGTCCTTGACGTAGCCCCAGAACTCGGAGTTCGTCGAGTTCATCACGACGAGGTCCTTCAGCCCGGAGATGACCTCCCACTTCTCACCGTCGAAGGTGATCTGGGTGACCCGGGTCTCCTGGCCCTTGCGGACGAAGGAGTGCTTGACCGCGTCCGCTCCGATGAACTTGGAGTTGGCGTCCGAGGTCTCGATGCGCTCCCAGGCGTACTCCTCGATGCGGATGCGCGCCGTCTTGATCGGCTCCTGCGAGGTGACGAAGTGGCGGGCGAGGTGGATGCCGAACTGCTCGGCGGACTCGATGCCGTACTCCTTGGCGAAGGCGTACACCGTGTTCTTGGTGGTGTCCGTCGGCAGGACGTTCGCGTTGGAGCCCGAGTAGTGCACGTCTTCCATGTCACCGGACAGCGCCACGGACACGTTCAGGTCCTTGATGTGGTGCGTGTCGCCGTCGCGGGTGATCTTGACGACGCGGTTCTCGGCCTTGCCGTACTGGTTCTGTCCCAGGATCACAGGGCGGGCGGGTCGGGAATTGTCAGTCATGTCTGCTAGCTCCCTCGGTAAACGGAGTAGCCGAACGGGTTGAGCAGCAGCGGTACGTGATAGTGCTCGCCCGGCTGGACGGCGAAGGTGATCGCCACCTCGGGGAAAAACGCACCGCTGTCCCGATTCGCGGGGGCGTCCTGCTGCGCATCGGCTTGCTTTTTCTCGAAGTACGCCTCGACCTCGAAGTCGAGCCGTACGTGGGTCGTCCCCTCCGGCAGCGCCGGAAGGTCCTTGCACCGGCCGTCCGCGTCGGTCGCGGAGCCGCCGAGCGCCTGCCAGTCCGCTTCGCGCCCCGCGCGGGCCGCGAGGTGGACGGCGACGCCCTCGGCGGGGCGTCCGACGCTGGTGTCCAGGATGTGCGTGGACACGGAGGCCGTGGTGTCGGTGCTCATGCCTCTTCTTCCTCTACGAGATTGCCGAGGCGGATGCGGTTGATCTTGCCCAGCTCGGAGCGGACGGTCTCGCGCTCCTGCTCGGGGGAGTTGCCGATCCGCTCCTTGACCGCGTCGCGCATCTGCTCGCCGGTCCGGCCGGTGGCGCAGATGAGGAAGACATGGCCGAACTTCTCCTGATAGGCCAGGTTCAGTTCGAGCATCTCCTCCTTGAGCTCCGCGGAGGCGCCGGCCATGCCGCGCTGCTCGCGGGAGGAGGTCGGGTCCCCGGGCTTCGGCCGCCCGATCGGCGGGTGCCCGGCCATCGCCTCCTCCAGGTCCGCGGTGGTCAGCTCGGCCATGGCGGCGTCGCTCGCGGCGAAGAGGTCGTCGACGGTGGCGAAGGGGCGGCGGGCGAGCAGGGCGCTCCCCCATGCCGAAGAGGCGCACGCCTCGTGGAGGGCGGCGGCGGCCGCGTACTCCTCCAGGGCGTTGAACCGGGCGAGGCCGCCAGGTGTCGTACTCGAAGTCACGGGAAGCCTCCGTGGCCTTGTGCTGGACGGGCTGCGGATAGCTAACGCCCTCGGAAACACCACGTCAACACTTTGTTGAAAACTTCGAGTAACAAGCCGCCGCCCGGGTGGTCCGGGCGGCGGCGGGTCGTGTACGGGTCTGGCGCGGTCGGCCTCAGTCGCCCTTCGCGGCGTTTTCCCTGTTCAGATAGTTGTGATCTGAGTCTAGGGGGAGATCACTGAACGGGCATTCATGCAGGTGAGCGTCCACATGGAGACGTCCAGCGCAGGATGCCGCAGCGTATGTGGATCGGTGAAAATCCACATCCCGTCCACAACGCCGTTTTGATCAAGGGTCACCCGAAGGGGTGAGTGCGCCGCACGACCTATTCCCTTGCAGGCTGCACTGATCTAGCGTGTCGATCACCTGGGGAGGGTCCCGCTTCGGCGGCCCCCTCGATGCACCCCCACGCGAGAACCGGTGGGGAAAAGGTAGGCAGGACTTCGGTCCCGCCGGTGGAGCCTGGCCTCCACTGGAGACGCCCCCGTCGATCTGCGACGGGGGCGTTCTGCTGCAGACACTAAACCGCCCCAGCCGCATGTGCGGCTGGGGCGGTCGCTTTCATAGCGTGCTCTTAATGATGAGCGGCGGCCGGCGGATGCACCTACGCGCGGCCGCCGCTCTCGTCCGTCGCGCCGGGGGTGGCGTGAGTCGCGGCGGACTGGCGACCTGCACCCACGGGGGGGGTGCCGGTCAGTCTCTGGGTGTGGCTTCCGTCTGCTCTACGAGGGCGGGCGGGCCGTCCGTCGCGCGGCAGTCAATCTTTTTCAGATGGCGACCACTTGGGTACTGACACAAGATCATTGACGCCGAAGCGTGTCACGGGTGCCAGCCCGCCGCAATCCCCGACCCGACTGGGTCATGCAGAGACGTACCGTCCTCGGTCACCGCATCGCCGACTTACGGCGGCAGGCTGAGCTGTCACAGGACCAGTTGGCGCGCCTTGCCGGCCTGGACCGAAGGTCGATCCAGCGCTACGAGAACGCCCAGAGGGATCCGCAGTTCTCGGACCTGCTGCTCATCGCCCATGCTCTTCGTGTGCACGTCACCGACCTCCTTCACGGTTGAACGAGATTCAAATGAGAACAGTTAACGACCGTTCCGGCGATGAAATCCCTGTGCAGCCCATGTGATTTTGCAACCGCTTGGGGATGCTCTGGCCAGGGCTTACCTGGCAGGCAGCGGTCAGGGCGCGTTCTTGCCCGTGAGGCAACGGCGCGTCACGTCTCGCCGTCAGCGCCCCTGCGTATCCCGTCGCGGTATCTGCGCCTGCGGCCACTCGGTGCGCGTGTAGGTGTGCCAGTGCGGGCCCTGATGTCCGACCTGAAGCGTGCAGTGCCACGGCTCGGTGGGGTGCTCGGTCCAGCAGGTGCTCGTCGGCCGGGGCGGCGTCGCCTTCATGTCGCCCTGCCCTGCAGTCGGACGACGTTCTCGCCGAAGAGGGGCGCGTCTTTGGGGCAGGCGTAGAGGCTGGCGCCGGCGCCGCTGGCGGTGTGGACTTCGCCGACGAGGACGGGTTCGCGGGTGAGTTCGCCGCAGTGGCAGCAGAGTTGCGGTATCGGGTCCGCGGTCTGGTGCTCGGGCGGCGGGTTCGTAGGCTGGTCCATGTCGACGCTCCGGTCAGTGTCGTCCACGCCCCCGGGCCGCTGCACCGCGGCTGCGGGGGTCTTCACGTGCTGGTCACGATACTCCAGGGCGATAGGTGCGCTAGGTCCGATAGGTCATCTCATCTCGCCGAGTCGACCTTGCCCGCCTAGCGTCTGGATCATGAAATGGGAGCCGGATGTTCCGCGGTGGAAGCAGGTGCACGAGATGATGCGGGAGCGGATCATCGACGGCAGCTACCCGCCCGGCGAACGACTGCCGTCGGCGTTCGACATCTGCGAAGAGTTCGGGATCTCCCAGGTGACCGCACGCAGAGTGTTGACCGAGCTGCGGAAGGCGGGGCTGGCCTACATGCAGCCGGGGATCGGGACGTTCGTCACCGAGCTGCCACAGCCGCCCGCCGAGGGCTGACCACTGTCCGACCGGACGGCTAGGCTTTGATCTATGCCTCCCACTCCCCCTGCCTCGGGTTCCGCACGGTCTGCTGCCGTGCTGAACGGGCTGATCCGGGCGTTGTGGCCGCACCCGTCGATGCGGCTCACCGATGAGGAGCGGCGGCTGTACGCGGAGCTCGTCACGGAGTGGACGGTCGCGGTCGCGCGGGAACGGTGCGAGGTCGTCGAGGCGGCGTGACGAAGCCCCGCACTGGGCGGGGCTTCGGTGCGTGTCGGGGGTCAGTGCGGGACGGCACCGGACATGACGTCGTCGAGCTCCACGGGGTCCTCCAAGTCGAGCGCCCCGCCCGGGTGGCGCTGTCCATCAGGGCGGGGCGGGCGCGTGCAGCCAGCATGCGCGGATACGTGCGCTCAGCGTAACGGCGGGCGCTGACAACACGGGTGGGGTCAGCGGGCGGGCTTCGTGTGGGCGAAGACGGTTAGGCAGCGCGCGAGGCTACCCACGCGGAGATTCCATCCCTGGAGGCCGCCGGAGTTGGTCCGCCAGAAACCCTTATGACTTCCCGGGGCGTCACCGTAGAAGGCGGCGACCCGCCACCAGCGACCGCGCGCCGTCAGGTGGCGGTCCCACAGTGTCCGCTGAGGCATCGTGTCCATGCCGCCAGGATGGCAGACGGCTACGGCTCGGTCGGCCAGGACTTCAGCACCCGCGCCTCGGCCTCGTCGACGAGCGTGACCCGGGCGCCGGCGACGCTACCGTGCTCGCCGATCCACGACGTGAACTTCCGCTCGGCTGTCGCCAGGTCGGCCCACCAGCCATGCATGACGGGCTGCCCGTTGGTCGTCAGCGTGAGGTGATAGCGCTCCACGGGCTCAGCCTGCCACGCCGTCGTCCGTGACCACCGCCAGCCGCACGCCCGCCTCGTGGGCCGCATCCCGGAGCACGGCCACCGTGTCGGCGAGCGGCACGGGTGGCCCGCCGCACGGGGTGGTGGCGAGGACGCACGGCATGCAGCGGTCCAGCCAGCGAAGCCCGTGCGGGGTGTCGACGGCCTCGGTGACCGGGGCGGGCTGGCCGCAGACGGCGCAGGTGCGGGGGTGGCGGAGGCGGGCACTCGCCGAAGGGGTCGACGCCTGCCCGCACTGCCGGCCCGACAGCGAGCTCGGGTTCATCGACGGGTGACGGCCTACTCGGCGCCCTTCTGGAGCCGCTCCCCCAGCTTGGCAGCGAGCGCGTAGGCGGGGTGGTTGTCGAGCTGCCTCCGGCGCCGGTTGTACCGCTGGGTGGTGCGCGGGTCGGAGTGGCTGACGGCGTCTTGGACGTCTTGGAGGGGGACGCCGTTGGCGAGGTTGTCGGTGATGAATTGGTGCCGCAGCGTGTGGGGCTTGATGCTGGCGGCTTGCGGGATTCCGGCGCGGCGGGCGAGGACGCGGAGGTGCTTCCACACTTCGGGCTGCGTCCAGCGGCGGCCGGACTCGGTGGTGAACAGGGGGCCGTCGGTACGGTCGCCGAGGTAGGCGAGGAGTGCATCGAGGGCGAGCGGCGGGACGGGGGCGGGCCGCTTCTTGCCTCCCTTCTGCGTGAGCGGCAGCGTGCGGTGCCCTCGGTCGTAGCCGAGCTGGTCGGCGTTGAGGGAGAGGAGTTCGTCGACGCGGGCGCCGGTGAGGTAGAGGAGCATGACGAGGGCGTAGCTGCGGGGCGCCCAGTCGCGTGCGGTCTCGATGAGCCGGTCGGTCTCGGCTTCGGTCATGCCTTCGGTCGGCGAGTAGTCGGGGTCGACATAGGGGCGGTTGACGGCGGCGAACGGGTCGCTGTCGACGGCTTGGAGGCGGGTGGCGTAGGTGTAGAAGGATCCGGCGGCGGCGACGGCTTGGGCCTGGGTGGTCTCGGCTGGCGGCTTGCCGTTGCGGGTGGGCGTTTTGGCGAGGTGCTTGGCGTAGGCGTCGGCGAGCGGCAGCTTCGCTTGGAGCGGGTGGATGCCGGTGCTGCGGGCGTACTCCTCCCACGCCTTGAAGGTGCGGACGTAGGCCCGCCTCGTGTGGCGGCTCTTCTGGCGGGCGACCCATCCTCCGGCGATGGTGGGGAGTGGGTCGCGGTCGCCGTAGATGGCGGTGAGGTGGTCGGCGAGTTGGCGGGCTTCGTCGGGCCAGTCGTCGCGGGGGTCGTGCCGGTCGGTCGACAGCTCCGCCGACGGGCGCGGGACGAGGGTGGTCACGGCCGCCACTCCTCGCGGTAGCCGGGCCGGTCCGCGTAGGGCAGGGCGAGCAGGCGCACAGTTCGGCGCAGCGCGTTCACGGCCCCGGTCATCAGATCGTGCGGAGCCGTGCGCGGCTCCGCCTTGCTCAACGTGAACTCGGCCTGCTCCAGATCACGCAGTACTTGCCGCTCGGCGTCGATCTCACGCAGCACCCGAGCCGGATTGTGGCGGGCAATGTGCTCCGCATCCGACCATGACGCCGTCACGATCTTCGCCCGGTCGCCTGGCTTCTGCCCCTGCGTCACCACAGAGTGGATCAGGTCCTTAAGTACATGCGTCATGCTTCGCCGCCACGGAGTCCACCACCCAGGCGTCGCTTCCCGCGTGATCCGCTCGTCCTCGTCGAGCTGCTCACCGAACCACTCCACCAGATCACTCATCTGTCGTCTCCTCAGCCTCGGGCGCATGGCAGATGCATTGACAGAGTTCTGGGTAGATCAGGTCACCGTCGTCTGTTGTCTCTTGGTCAGAGTATGGGCAGCACACCGGTTCGCTGCTGGTCATGCGTTCCTCCTGTCAGTCCGAGGGTCTCTCACGGGACAGCCTCCTTGCTAGCCGAGCAGGTCGAATTGCAGCTGCCGCTCGGGGGCAGGTGCGGACAGGACGCGGGACCGCCACTCCAGCGCCCAGTCAGGGCAATTCGCACAGTTCTTGTGCGTGTGACCGGAGAGCCGGATCTCTTCCTTGCGTGCAACATCGGACCAGGCCATGGAGTCGGCGGAGACAAGGTCGTCGGCGTAGAAGCTGAGGCCCTTCGTCTTCACGCCGAAGCCGTGCAGCTTCAACCCCTGGGCGGCGAAGTGCCGGACGATCTGCTCAATCTCGTCTGTGGCCTGGCGGCGGCAGACGGATCCGAGGCCGACGACTGGCTGGGCGGCGAGATCGACTCCGGCAGCTGCGTACATGTCGGCGCAGCGCTGGTACTGCTCAAGGGTCCAGCCTTGCAGGACCGGGATGATCGGCAGGTCGGGGGCGAGCGACGTGAGTTCGAGGTAGTCGTCGACGGTGTACCGCTGGTGGATGGCGACGGCGGTGTCGAGGTCTTGCTCTTCGTCGAATGGGCCAAGGCCGCGCGCCGCGCGGGTGCCGTGGAAGTAGTCGCGGTGGCTGGGCTTGAGGTGCTGGTTCTTCCCATAGATCACCCACGGCTCACACATCCAGTCGCGCGGGGCTATCCACTGGGCGGGTCCGAGTTCACGGTCCCAGCGGCGGTGGTTGGCGATGTATGTCTCAGCGGGGATGAGCCAGCGGCCGTTCTGCTTCAGGTGGGTGAAGCCGCCCGAGTCTCGGCAGTGGGCGTGCAGGGCGCGGTGCTCGAACGGGGTCTTGCGCAGGATGAACCGGTTGTAGGAGACGAAGAACGTGATGCCGTTGAATCTCGGGTCGTCCGACCAGAGCCAGTTGACCATGTGGGTCCCGAGATAGAACCTCACGCCGACTCCTTGACGACGTGGGCGTTGCGGTAGGCGATGAGCATGTCGATGACGTCGTCGACGCGTCCGGCTTCGAGTGACCGGAACAGAGCGGGGAGGCGGTGCGGCTCGTTCCCCTCCAGCAGGCCGAAGCCCTGGTGCGACTCGAATTCGATCCGTCCGTTGCGGCGTCCGTCGCGCTCCTCGGCCCGCATCCGCATCGCCTTGATCAGCCGGTAGTAGTTCCGGTTGGCAGCGTCGATACGGCGCCGGTCGCGCGCCGAGGGGACCTCGCCGGTTCCGGAGCAGTTCCGGCACTCGACGGGTCCGCTCCAGATGTGGAAGGTGCCGCTGCCCTTGCAGCGGCGGCAGGGGTGCAGCGGGTCGAGCAGTTCGATCGCGGTGCTCTCCTTCGGCTCGCTCGGCGTCCAGCGCTCCGTCTCGCGCTCCCCCTCGGGGTCGGCGTCGGCGATGCAGCAGGCGCAGCGGAACAGGGGGGTGACCTTGACGGGCGTGCCGTCGGGGCTGGTGACGGGGCGCCAGGAGGCGGTGTGCTCGTCGCACGTCTCGTTCGCCCAGGCGTCCCAGTCAAGGCGGTGGGTGGCCTGCTGAGTGCAGGTGCCGCTGTGGCACGTTCCGGCGGGCTTACCGGAGTCGACGACCTCATTCTCTGACATTCCCGTTCCCCCTGCTGAGCGCTTGTTTCTGTACCTACAGAATGCGCCCACAAGAGGGCCCTTGTCAAGCCATCCGCCGAGATGGATGCTAGTTTCTGTACCTACACACCCAAGGGGGAGAGATGGCCAGGCCAGCCACCGGCAAGACGCCGCTGCGGAACATCCGCGTACCCGACGAACTCTGGGATGCAGCCATGACCGAGGCGAAGGCGGAGGGGCGCACGCTGACCGACGTCATCGTCAGCGACCTACACCGCTACGTCACTCGACGGCGCCGCGAACGAGCGGCCGAGAAGCCGACGGAGGATTGACCGATGCCAACGAAGAACGAAACGAAGGCCATGACGGTCCGTCTGCCCATCGCCCAGGCCGAGGCGCTGGCCACTGTTGCGAGCGTGGAGAACAAGCCCGTGTCCGAGATCATCCGCGCCGCCATCGCCGAGTACGTCGACACGCGACGCCGAGACCCAGGCTTTCAGCGCGAGCTCAAGGCGAGCGTCGAACGTGCCCAGCGCCTACTGGCGGCCGCTGACTAATGGATCATCTGGGATAACTGTCATTATCAACCATAGAGTTGCGTGATCGCCAGCACTTCCGGAGACGACGAAGGGCGCTCGGAGGCGCGCGTTTTTTCGTCCTCGCCGCGCGCCCTGAGTAGGGTCCCAAGCCATGACCACTTACGCAGGCGCGGCTGTCCTCCTTATCGGCGACGGCCGCCAGTTCGACACCGCAGCCAACCTCGCGAAGGACTCGTCGGGAACCTGGCAGGGCACGCTCACCTTCCACGACCAGACCCTCGTGCCGGTGCTGCTGAACGTGCGGGACGGCCACGTTCTCGTCGACGGCCGGCCCGGCGAGTTCATCCGCCCCGACACCTCCGACTGGACCTTCAACGGCGGCAGCCCGTTCGTCATCCGCATCCTGGGGAGCGGCGAAGCCCCGTTCTGACACGACGAAGCGCCCCCGCCGCCCGAAGGCAGCGGGGGCGCAGGGCCGGTCAGGTCTCGTCGTCGTCCGGTGGCGGGAGCGGCGGCGGCTCACGGAACGGGCGAGGCGACAGATAGAACGGCGGCGGGTCGTCCTCACCGCGGTCAGAGGCCATTTTCATCCTCGGGTAGCGGGTTCTCGTTGGTCCACGTGTGATCGTCGCCCATGGCGGGTGGCGTGTGGACGAGGTGGTCACCCTGGTGGCGGCCGGCTGGGTCGTCGCTCCAGTGGACGCAGCGGAGTTCGAGCGGATCCCCATCGATGGTGAGCGTGTCGGTGGCGGGGCAGCGGTTCGGCATCGGGGTCTCCTAGACGGCGATCCAGTTGGATCCGTCGGATCGCAGGGTGACGGTCTCCCATTGTGCGGACAGGGCGCGGGTGGAGGCGCCGTTGATGGTCTCGGCGCCGGACGGGTCGATCGTGACGGCGTTGCCCGACGAGTCCGACTTGATGACCGTATAGATGACCGGGTTCGGGGCTGCGGACGGCAGGTTGATCGTGACGCCCGCGGAGGACGCATCGACCTTCAGGACCCGGTCGATCGGCCGGGCCGTTGTGGTGGCCGTGATCGCGCGGACGGCGCTGGCGGCCTGCGCGTTGATGGACTCGATCCCTGTGGGGTTGTCGTGCGTGAGCCCGGCCTCGTTGAAAAGCCCGGTCCAGCGGATCACGCCGCGTGCTGCGGCCATGTGGGCCGCCTGCCCGCCGACGTTCGGCGTGGACGACTCGGTGGAGAGTTGGTCGATATCGATAATCGGGCCGATGCCCGACGAACCCGCGCCGAGGATGTACACCTCGTTGATGCAGGATTCAATGGAGGCGCTGATGACCTTCATCGCATGGACCGAGCCCACCGAACCTGCGTAGTTGCCGACCGCCACGAGACCCGCCCAGCAGTACAGGGCCATGTACCGGTCCACCAGGCCGTGCTCGGTCAGGAACATCGCGTAGGTGTAGCCTCCGCCGACGCTGATGTTCCGCGCGATGACGTGGTCGTTATTGCCGGGCGCTGGGAGGAGGCCGCCGATACTGAGGCCGGCGCCGAACGTACCCGGGCTGGTGTAGTCGGTGCTGGGGCTGGCGACGGTTCCGGCGGTGCTCCATCCGGCGTTTTCCAGGTAGGCGTTGGCACATCCGTAGAAATTGAATGCGCCGTAGGTCAGGCCGTAGGCGGAGTGGGTGGTGAGGATCGCCAGGTTCTTGAGCCCGACGATGATGTTGCTGTAGTTCGCGGCCACACCGTAGCCAGAGCCTTCGTTCGGGCCGCTGATCACTCCGGGGTTGCCGTGCGTGTTGATGTCGGCGATCTGCGCGGATGTAGAGGCGTATACGCCGAACGAGATCAGGCAGCCGCCCGCGTACTGCGGAACCCCCTGCAACCAGTGCCGCACCGCAGCCGCGCCATCCGACGGCCCGGAAAAGAACAGGAACTTCTTCACGCCGCTCGTCGGGAGGCTGTCGAAAGCCAGCTGTCCGTTGCCGTGCTTGGTCGTGTTCAGCGGCCCGGCCACGATGTACGGCCGGGGGGAGAACACTTCGGCGTAGGTGTTGCCTGCGGCCAGGTACGCCCAGGCGGCATCGGTGGCGGCCTGGGCTGCCGTGTTGTCGTCCGTGCCCCAGAAGACGATCGCGCCCGACACCGCACCGCCCGAAGCGTTCGCCGCGTTCAGGGTGATCTGTGTCGCGCTCTGGCGGCTCGCGACGGTGGTGACCAGCGTGGTCACCCCAGTCGGGCCTGCGCCCTTCACGGAGATCGCCTTGCCGACCACGGTCGACGGCCAGTTCGCCGTAGCGCTGGTCAGCACCGCCGACCCGGACGACATCGCGCCGTCCGCGACGACCTGCGCATCGGCGACGGCCCCGTACTTGGTGACGTCGAACACCCATGGGGCGGAGCTGGCCACGGCAGACCATGCGGCGGCCGTTGCTCCCGTCGCCACCAGGGCGTCACCCGCGGCCGGCGTGCCCGAGACCGTGACCCCGTTGACCTTCGCCACGGTCGGGTTGGGGTACGTGCCGGACAGGTCCCCGCCAGCCGGGCCTGTGGGGGTGCGCGAGTTGCTGAGCCGGGAATCGTCGCCGGCAGCCACGGTGCCGTTTGTGGCGCCAACGTCACGGGTCGCGGCGCCGCCGAGCCCAAGGTTCATGCGGGCGGTGGCCGGGTCGGTGAGGTCGACGAGGTTCGATGCTTTTTGTGCCGCGCCCGTGATCCTGCTGTCGTTGCCGGCCGCGTAAGTGCCTGCCGTTGTCCCTGTCGTCGGTAGGGCGGGGGTGCCGTGGGTGTGGTCGCCGCGCGCATAGGTCGTGCTCGTGCCGGCGCCCGCGGCCTGCCCGTAGCCGGTCTCCCCTGTCACCGTGTTCGACGGGGTGCCGCCTCCAGACGGCTGCCAGGTCACCGTGCCGTCTGATGCTTCTACCTCGACCAGCGACGGGAGTTCCACCGACGATGCAGCGGCCGGCAGGAGGATGCTGTACGCCTTCCCGGGGGCGTTGGTGAACTCTTCGTCGACGCGGTACGTCCAGCCGCTGGGGCTGAACCCGTCGGCGTCCGTGGCCAGCAGCGTCTCGGTGAACTCGCCGGACGCGCCCAACGTAACGTTGACCGGGCCGAGGGCGATGACGCCGTGTTCAGCGGAGACGACGCGGGACACGGACGGCGTGAACTTGAGTGTGCCCATATAGGGGGTGCCGTCGAGGGCGCGGTAGCCGGCCGCCCCAGCAGAGACGGTGACGACATCGACGCCGGCCGGAAATCCCATCTCGTTCTCCTCACAGTTTCCGGTATCGGGCGGTCGCGGTGAGCGCGACAAGGCCGAGCAGGCCGCGGCCTTGGGGCTCGTTGCTGGGGCTTGGGTCGGCTGCGCCGTCCTTGCGGCAGACGACGGCGTCCGGGTCGTAGCTGGGCGTCTGGAGGCTGTACCCGTCCGGGCAGTTGGGGCCAGCTGGCCCCTGCTCGCCGGTGTCCCCCTTGGGTCCTTGTTCGCCTTGCGGTCCGGCGGGCCCGGGTTCGCCCTGGGCGCCGTCGGCACCCGCGGCTCCGGGTGCGCCCGGTTCCCCAGACGCGCCGACACTGCCTGGGGATCCCGTGGGGCCGGGTGATCCGGTGTCACCCTTGTCGCCCTTCGGCCCCGGGATCGGGACGGGGACTTCGGCGCGGTCGGGGAGATTGCTGACGGCTTTGGTCGGGTCGGGTGCCACGGGGGTTTTCCCCTCGGCTTTGACCTGCTGCCTCAATGCGCGGACGTCTCCGGCAAGGGTGGACACGGCGGTGCCGCGGAGGTCGGCTTCCTCGGCGAGCTGGTCGCCTCGCCGGGTTTCGGCGTCGATGCGCTGCCAGATGAGGATGCTGAACCCGGTGAGCGCGAGGAGTGCGCAGGCGATCCATAGGAGGTGGCGGCGGCGGACGAACGCCCGCTCGGCCCCAGTCACGGCGTCCCCCCGAGGCTCAGGACGAGAGTCCGGAGGCGGGCGACTTCCGCTTCGAGTGCGTAGACCTTCGCCTCAGCGGCGGCAGCACGAGCTTCGGCCTTGGCTTCATCTGCCTCGGCCTTGTCACGTTCCGCCATCAGGCGGCCCGCCAGGCTGTCGTACAGCGGCATCGCCGACGCCTCTCGTTGAGTCCGCCCCGCGATCCGGGAGCCGTACATGGCCGCCAGCCCGGCCATCAGCGCGCTACCGAGAACGCCTAGGGCCGTGACCGTGGTGGCATCCATGTGGCGCCCTCCCGGTCGCGCAAGGTGGGCAGTCTCAGACGCCGGAGACGGTCGACGCAGAGTTCTTGTCGCCGAACGCGCGGGCCAGCATCCCCTTCACCAGGGAGCCGACGGCGGCGAGTCCGGCGGTGCCGACGGTCTGCCAGAGGGAGGCGTTGAACATGTCGCCAGGGCCTGCGGCGAGGGCGACGCTGCCCGCGGCGATGAGGAACGTCCAGATGACGCGTTCGCCGAGGTCCTTGGCGTAGGTCTGGGCGGTCTTGATGACGGTGGTGGGAGTGGACATGGCGGGTTCCTTCTCGGGGTGGGTTCAGGGTCAGACGTTGGGGACGTGGAGGAGATCCCAGGTGGTCTTGCCGGGCGGCCATTGCGCGGCGCTGCCGCTGTAGCCGCACTTGCGCTGCCACGCTTCGTAGGAGGCCTTGTCGCCGGAGCCGATGACGTCCTTGTTGGCCGACGACTGGTAGCGGTTGCAGCCCACGGCGACGAGCCGGTCGTGCATCGCGGCAACGATCGGCGACTTGCGGCCCATCACGAACCAGGAAGCGCCGGGGAAGGGCTCATACGTCGGCTTGGTGACGGGCGGAGCCGACGGCTTCGGCGCGGCGGGGAACGCGGGCCACGTCAGCGGGTCGGTGTGCTTGTTCTCTGGGACGCCCTTGTGTGGGTACCAGCCCGCCTTCGTCTCCCACGTGTACTCGTTGCGGGTGCAGTTCTCTGGACGGCCGTTGGGCCAGGCGTCCGGCACGCCCCAGGACTTCACCCAGGCGTGGAGTTCGCTCCAGCCCTTGCAGGGGGTGTCGTCGAGCTGCGCGTAGGTGACGCCGTTGACGCGGCAGTAGGGGAAGAACAGGGCTTCGATCTGGATGACGACGGATCCGGCCCGGTTGGTGCGGGTCGCGCCGGCCAAGTCGACGAGGCTCTTGGAGCGGGAGTTGGCGGGCACGAACTGGCAGACCCTGCCGGTGAACGGATCCCAGAGGACGTGCGGTGCGACCGTGCGCCCGCCGCCCGCGAAGTAGGAGCGCAGGTTTTCGTAGGGCACCAGGGCTACAGGGCTGGCGGCGGTGGCGTTCTTGTCCCACGTGATGTGGGCGATCGCTTTCGCGGGGCCGCCGTCGGTTGGGGCGTGGTCTCCGATGTCGAGCTTCTGTGCGCCCGGCATCCATAGCTCTGCCATGCGGGTCTCCTCAGTACGGCCTATACCTTGGAATCGTAGCCTGAACCCCGTCATTAACCTACGAATCACAGGTATCGTTGCGGTAGGTCCTGGCTCAGAGGATCCGTGGCAGGGGTGTGGCCGTGCGGGTCTGCACCCCTGCCACACCAAAACCCGCGCCCCACCCGCACACGCACCCGCACAGGAGTACGCCCATGGCTCAGTACCGCAAGCGCCCCGTCGAGATCGAAGCTGTCCAGCTCCGCTGGGACACCTGGAGCGAAGTCTGCGAGTTCGTCGGTGAGTTCCCTGACGGCATGCGCGGGGTGTACGTCGACGAGAACGACAAGCCGCGTGACGACTTCCCCGGGGACCGACCCGACGGTCGCGTCGCCCGTATCGGCCTGCTCATCCCCACCCTTGAGGGCACCATGCTCGCCGTCGAAGACGACTGGATCATCCGGGGCGTCAAGGGCGAGCTGTATCCCTGCAAGCCGGACATCTTCGCCGTGACCTACGAAGCGATCGGCGCTCCCTCATGAACGCCGTCTGCGCCGCGCTGGCGCTCCTGTTCGCCTACCTCGCCCTCGCGCAGCCCGTCGAGGCGCAGATCGAGTACGCGACCGTCACCTGGAGTTCGCGATGAGCCAGTCGAACGACGACACCGGGCGCCGCTGCCCCCGCTGCGACTGCCCCGACGGTGCCGAGCAGTGCGACCACTGCAAGGTCTGCCCCTATGCCCGCCCGGCCAGCAAGGAGCAGTCGTGAACACCGCCATCGCCATCACGGCGATCATCGCCGCCGTAGCCGTCATCAACTCGGCGATCATCGCCGCCCGCGACACAGCCAAGGCCAAACACCAGACCGCCGCGCACTGCAAGACCTGCACATGCGACAAGAACAAGGAGCAAGCATGAAGATCGGCGTCACCGGCGGGCAGGGCTTCATCGGCTCATGGATCCGCACCGAGCTGCTACGACGCGGGCACCAGGTCGTCGTCTTCGACCGCAACCCGCGCACCGAGATGGCCGCTGGTGAGGAGTTCTTCCTCGGCGACATCCGCGACGAGACGGCCGTCGTCGAACTCGCCGCGCACGTCGAGGGCATTATCCACCTGGCTGCCGTTCTCGGCACGCAGGAGACCATCGGGAATCCGCGGCCGTCCGCCGACACGAACATCCGAGGCAGCCTCAACGTCTTCGAGGCCGCCAACCAGTACGGGCTCCCGGCCGTTTACGCCGGTGTCGGGAATGCGTTTATGAGGGACCTCGGCACCGGCTCCTACACGATCAGCAAGACCGCTGCCGAGGACTACGCCCGCATGTTCAACGCCTACCGTGGCGGCCGGATCACGATCGTCCGCCCGGTCAACGCCTACGGCCCTGGCCAGAGTGTCGCCGCCCCCTACGGCACGAGCAAGGTGCGGAAGATCCTCCCCGCTTTCACGTGCCGTGCCCTCACCGGCGCGCCCCTCGAGGTGTACGGCGACGGCACCCAGGTCAGCGACTGCGTGTACGTCGGCGACGTCGCCCGCACCTTCGCTCAGGCCCTCGAGCACACGGCAGAACACAGTCCCGCCAAGGCGCCTGTCGAGGTCGGCCCGCTCGAGTCGTGCACCGTCAACGACATCGCCCGCCTCGTCGGCGAAGAAGCCGCCCGGATCACCGGCCGCGAGCCCGCCGCCATCAAGCACCTGCCCATGCGCCCGGGCGAAGTCCCCAACGCCGTCGTCTCCTCCGACACCAGCACCCTCCAGCAGATCGGGATGACGGCCGCAGACTTCGTGCCGCTCGACGAGGGCATCCACCACACCGTCCGCTACTACGCCGAGCAGTGGCTCCCCGGCTACCTGGCGGCCTGACGTGCGCATTCACATGTGGTCCGCCGACGAGGCAGGATCGGCCTTCTATCGGGCGATCCTGTCCGGCATGAGCCTGCAGTGGCTCGGCCACGCCGTGTCTGGCGGCATGCGGCTCCCCCAGGACTGGCCCGCCCTGGACGCGGTCGTCGGCTGCCGTGTCGCCAAGCAGGAGCCCAGCCTCATGTGGAAGCGCCTCAAAGAGGACGGCAAGCGGCTCGTCCTCGACCTGGACGACGACTACTTCCACCTCGACCCCGCCAACCAGGCCGCCGTCCGCACCTGGGACAAGGCGATGCTGCAGCGGCTCGCCGACAATATGGCGCTCGCCGACCTCGTCACCTGCTGCTCCGAGCCACTGGCCGCAGTCCTCCGCGACTATGCGGATGACGTCAGAGTCATCCCCAACGGACTGCCAGCCCAATACCTGGGCACCCCCCGCGACTATGAGGCCGCAGGCCGGCCCCTCTTCGTCGGCTGGGCCGGCACATCGAGCACCGTCGCTGAACTCCCGGAAGCCGTCCGCGCGCTGAACCGCATCGCGACCTACCCGCGGCCTGGCGGCGTGCAGGTCCGCGTCGTCGGCATCAGCCCCGAGCACGCGATGTCGCTCGGGCTGCGGGGCCGGCGAGTCGGCGCGCTCGGCTGGGTCGAGCGGCACGAGCACTATCTGCAGGCGGTCGCCGAGTTCGACGTCTGGGTTGCGCCGTACCGGGATATCCCCTTCAACCGGGCGAAGTTCGCGACGAAGTATCTGGAGTCGTCGATGCTCGGTATCCCGTTGATCGCTTCCGACATCGAGCCGTACCGGGCGGTGATCCGCCACGGCGAGAACGGGTTCCTGGTGCGCCGTGAGCACGAGTGGGGGCGCTATCTCAAGCAGCTCGTCGACGATCCCGGGCTGCGGCAGCAGATGGGCATGGCCGCCCGCGCAGAGGCTTCTGGGGCGATCCTCCAGGCCATCAACGTGCAGTGGCAGGCGGCGCTCTCAGTGCCCGCCGCAGAGAGGAACGCAGCATGATCGACGGTAAGCGCGTGATCGCCTGGACGCCCTACGGCAGGCGGCGCACCTTCAGCATCCTCGCCAAGTACCTGGAGCGGGACGTCAGACGCGGCCTGATCGACGAGGCCTGGGCGTACATGAACACCGACCCGCAGGGCCAGGAAGACGACATCGCCTACGCGCACGAACTCGCCGAGCAGCACGACTGGTTCAAGCTCCTCCACCGGCCCGAAGGCGTCAGCCTCGGTCACCTGCCCAAGCAGCGGTACACGGGTCTGGCTTACCGGTACATGACCGACCCGGACGCCATCTATCTGCGTCTGGACGACGACGTCATCTACCTGCACGACGATGCCGTCGAAAACCTGGTGCGGGCCCGTATCCAGATGCCTGCGCCGATCGCGGTGTTCCCGGTCATCTTCAACAACGCGATCTGCTCCCACTTCCTGCAGGCCTGCGGGAAGGTCCCCCTGGAGTGGGGTGCTGTGGGCCCGTACTGCATGGACCCCACCGGCTGGGCCAACGGGCCGTTCGCCGTCAAGCTCCACGAGATGCTCATGGATCACATCGAGGCGGGCACGGTCGAAGACCTGTACCTCTACCAGGACTTCCCGCTCGCGCCCGGCACCCAGTTCTCCGTCAGCTGCTTCGCTAGCCGCGGCGAGGACTACGCCGCCCTCCCCCAGCCGGGCGTCCTCGTTCCGGACGAGGAGGAGTCGTGGCACACGGTGCACCAGCCGCTCGCCACGGGCCGGCCGAACATCCTCCGCGGCGACTCGATCGTCAGCCACTGGAGCTTCTTCCCCCAGCATCCCTTCCTGAATGCCACGGATCTCCTCGACCGGTATCGGGAACTCGCAGACAAGGTGGCGTGATGGCCCAGCAAATCAGCCCCGAGGCGGCGCTCAAGGCGTTCCGGCAGCGCCACGGTGAGCTCGCCGACGAGAACATCCTCCTCAAGGCCCTCGTCAGCGAGCTGGAGGCGGCGAACGAACGCCTCCGTAACGGCGAGCCGGACCAGCAGCCGATGGCGGGCCCGGCTGACCTACTGGGCTAGCGGCGCAGGACGTGGACGAGGGCAATCACGCCGACCTCAATAGCCATGATGATCTCGAACAGGGACATGGCGGCCTCCTAGATCGTCTGCTGCGTGACGCTGTACTGGGTTGCGGTTGCGGTGGCGATGCCCGAGAGCCCGCGCAGGTGGTTCTTGATGACGTCCACCAGTACGGCCTCGTCGACAGGGACGCTTCCTCCGATGGTCAGGTCGACCTGGACGTTGTTCTCCCGGTCGGCACTCTCGGCGTCGATGGTGATGTGTGGGTAGTCCATGGATCTCTCCTTATGCGACGCGGGTGAGCTGCATCCACGAGTCGGTTCGCAGGATGGTGGCGGTGGCGTCGGTACTGGCCTGGGACCACTGGACGGCGAACGTGCCGGCGGATGAGGTGCGGACGACACCCATGATCTGGATTGCCTGGTTGGTGGTGTCTCCGCCGTAGGAGCGGGGCTGCGTGGTACCGATGTCGTTGGTGTTCATGCGGACGGTGAAGCCGTCGATGCCGACGGAGGCACCGACGCCGCGGCCGAGGCCGGTGCCTTGCCAGGATCCGGCGGCGCCGGACGGCTGCGTGAAGGCGACGTTGATGTCGCCGGTGGTGCCTGCCTGGTAGACGATGTAGGCGTAGATGATGTAGGTGGCGCTGGCGGCGAGCGAGACCGTGAGGTGGGGGTCGTCGGTCATGGTCACGGTGCTGGCGCGTGACGTGTCGGCGGTCTTGCGTGCGAAGAGGCTCTGCCCGATGCCGGACACGGTGAGGTTGCCGGTGACGCTGGCGTTCCCGGCCACGCTCAGGTTGAGGTCGACGGTGAGTGAGTCGTTGGTGCGGAGGACGTTGGCGGTGTCGCGGAACAGGTTGGTGTCGACTGCGGTGGTGCCGCTGGACCAGTCGAGGCGGCCGTCGGCGCGGATGGTGAGGCGGGAGACGGAGTCGCCGGTGGCGCGGCTGGCCATGATGTAGTCGCCGGTCGCGCTGGACAGCAGGGCGACGTAGCTGGCCGTAGAGCCTGAGGCGCCGATGTTGACTTGCTTGCCTGCAGCCAACTTCAGGTTGTTGTTGAACGTGGCGCTGCTGTTGGGGATCTCCACCCAGGACGCGGATGCGGGTGCGGTCCCGTTGGAGAACAGTGTCCGGTACGCCGTGTCCGATTCGGCGATCGGCTTGCCAGCGTAGGGGGTTGCGGGGCGGGTGCTGGAGGTGACGACCTGGAAGCCGACCGCGTTGTCGACCTTGTCCCAGTTCTGGCCGATGTCCTGCGTGTAGTTGACGAGCTCGGACCCGTCCGACTTGGACTTGTAGAGGGCGAGGCGGGTGGTGGACGGATCAGGCACGAGGCACCTCCAGGGCGGTCGAGAGAACAGGTACGGGGAGGTCCCCGTACAGCAGCTGCCAGCGGTGGATGTCGACCCGCTCCCGCTTCGCGCGCAGCCCGCTCGCCGTGATGCCGTGGTTGGCGCGGATCACATCCAGCGGGTTCTTGCCCTTCGACGGCGGCCGGACTTGCGCCCGGACCTGTTTGGCGTCGTCGATGCGCAGCCGGTGGGAGGTCAGCGCGTCAGCGGTCGATGCCGCGTTGAAGAGAGTGATCGGCTCAGCGTCAGGGCTGGCGGAAGTGACCAGCCCTACCCGCGCTGCCGCGTCGTCGCGGTCTGGCTGGTCGGGCAGGTGCGGCTCGTGGAGGATCATGTCGAGGATCTCGTCGACGTCCGTAAGCCCGTATTCGGCGGCCCGCCATTCCAGGGTGTCCTTGGGGAAGACGTACCCGGATCCGTTGCCGTCCTGGTCAATCTTGTGGACGAGCCAGCGGGGCACGCCGTTGGTGAGGCGCTCGGTCACCCAGTCGACGGTGTAAATCCTGAGGTCAGACACGGTAGCTCCAGACGCCAATGGATGGTTGCCCGGACGATGTGCCGACGGTCACGGTGAGTCCTGTGCTGTTGGATGATGTAACTTGCCAGGTCCGCAGCGTGGTGTGACGGAGGGTCACCAGGGGCGTCATGGTCGACGCCATCGTGGCGCCGTATCCCAGGGACAGGGCTACGTCACCGGAGGCGCCGAAGGGCTCGTTGGCGGTCCAGATGCCGTCGGTACTTGAGGCTGAGACGAAGTCGGCCCACTGGCCGATGTGACGGGTCCGACCGCTCTCGAACTGGAACTCGTTCGCAGTGGCGTCGGTGCCGTCGTTCCAGCCGACCTGCGCCACGCTGCCGTCCGCGTAAAAGCGACCGCCCTCCACGCCCGCCCGGTTGAATCCCGCGTAGAGGGCGCCTGGAGCCGCCCACACATAGCCGCCGCGCCGCTGCAAGTTGTCGGTCCGCGTGACTTCCAGCTGGGCAACGCTGGTGTTGAGGAGTATGCGGGACTGCACCTCGACGCCCGCATCGTCGTAGGGGCTGCTGTTCACGCCAAGCGCGATGTCCGTGCCCGCGGAGAAGGCGTTGATGAAGCCGTAGTCGGTGCCCGTGTTGGCGTACCAGCGGATCTCCGGCAGCAGTGTCGCCGTGGGGTTGATCTCGATGCGCTTGCCTGCCGTGCCCGACTTGAGCTGGCCGATGATGGACACGGATCCGTCCGCGCCTGCGATGGCGACGGTCTGTGTTCCGGCAGCGTTCCAGGCCCCGATGCCACCGGAGTTGAGTTCGACCCTGGCGCCAGTGTCGGCGGTCTTGATGCGGGCGCCCACAATGAAGTCCGCGTTGATCGTTCCGGCGGTGACCTTGGAGACGGTCAGGTCGGAGATGTGCGCGTCGTCGATCAGCAGCGCCGTCGCGCTCGCAGCGTCCGATGGCCCGGAGCGGTTGCCGGTGATGTCGACCGCCACCACCCGGATGTACGTCGGCACCACCGACTCGACGTTGAACGTCGCGACCACCGGGATCTGCGCCTGGATCATCCCCGCCGTGGCCTTCACCTTGCCCAGCCGGTTGGAGTCGGACGGGGTGAATGTCGGCTCGTAGTCGCCGTACACCTCGAGATGATCGATGTCGCTCTCGAGGTTGTAGGTGCCGCCCGAGCTTTTGCCGAGCGTGTGGGTGACCTGCACGGCAATCCGTGACGCGGCCACCGACGGCGCGGCCGGCGTTGAGGGCGGGAGGTTGTCGGCGGAGGCGACGAACGTGGTGGTCGGGGACCAGGCGCCCGTGTTGCCGGTCTTGTCGACGGCACGGATCTGGACGTCGTAGCCGACGCCCGGGGAGAGATCCTGCAGTTGGGCCGTGGTCTCGCCCCAGGCGACGAACATCGTCTGCCAGTCGCCGTCGGGTGCGGCGAACGGCTGCGCCCACGACTGCAGGTCTTGCCATCTGACCTGCGACACCTGGGTCCAGGTGGCGGGGTAGAGCATGTCGGTGTCGATGGCGTAGCGGATCTCGTAGTGGTCGCCGTCGAGCACGGTGGAGCCGTCGACGTTCAGTGGCGCGTTCCACGAGAGGATGACGCGGGCCCGAGTGAAGCCCCTGTTGTCCAGGTACGCGGAGCCGAGGAACGGCTCCACGAACACCGGCTGCGCGGGCGTGGACGTATCGGCGTTGGGGCGGGATCCGACAGGCTCCGTCGAGGAGTTAGTGAGCTGGCGACTGAAATCGCCGACGGTCACCGTACTGGTGGTGTCGGTTTCGAACTCGACGTAGTTCGTCAGGTCGGTCCAGGTGCCGTCGGCGGCCCGGTAGGCGACCGTGTACCCCTCGGTGACAGCCCAGGAAGTCTCGGTGACCTGCAACTTGATCGGGTTGAGCCGCATCCCCCGGAAGGTGATCTCCGTGGTGGTGTCGACGAGCCCCGAGTCCGGGTCGTACACCCACACCCGGTCGCCCACCACGAAGGTCCCGTGCACGTCGTAGTCGGCGGTCGACAGTTGCAAGGCGTTCCGTGTCGACGTGAACTGCGACAGTTGCAGCTGCGCCCGGATGCTGGCATTGCTCGTCGCCGTATCCGACTCCGACACCAGCCTGGTCAACTTCAGCGTGTGGCCGTGGATGTCCTTGTACGGGGTCGCCGGGGAGATGTCCGCAGCACCGGTGGCGATGCTGTCGCCCTCCCCCTCGGCAAGGAGAACGACCCGGGTGGTGTAGTCCTCGACATCCCGGGTGACGTCCAGGCTGCCAGGCAGAGCGCGCAGCGCCATGTCCTCGCCCGCCCCCTTCGTCACGATGACGCACGTCGGGTTCGTAACGAAGAGATTGCTGTCCGGGCCGGCATCCAGCGTCCCGTTGCCGTTGACCCGCCACGAGACGGGCACGGAGGTGGTGGACATGGTGTCGCACACGTACTGGATGGCGGTGCGCGGCGACTCGTAGAGGTGCCGTCCGGTGTAGGTGCCGGACACCGAGTAGATGGTGCCCGCGGTGACTGCCCCCGCGCCAGAGGCCGGCAGCAGCATGTTGATCGTGGAGGCGAACGACGCGGACGCGGGCTCGACAGCGTTCTCGTAGACCGAGCCCTTGCCGTCCTCGTCGCCGAGCCAGAACGCCATGCCGACGCCCCCGACACTGACGTCGTCCTGTGGCGCGTTGGTGCGCCCGTCGTCGCCGATCGTCTTCGTGCGGACGACGCCGACGTAGCGGGCCGCGGTCAGCAGGTTGTCGCCGTACTGCAGCGGATCGAGCCGGCCAGGGATGATCGCGACGTGGCCGAAGTAGTCGATCGCGTCGAGGACATTGCGCGGCACTGCTGGCAGGAGTTTGAGCTCCCAGGAGCCGAGGGCTTTGAGGACTTCCTGAACGGCCACGCGCGCTACCTCCGGACTCCGTAGACGGCTTCCGGCATTGCGGCCACGTAGTGGTCACGCAGGTCGGTGGCGGCGTCCCCGGAGGGTGTGGCGGCGCGCAGCCGCAGATCGTCGCCGTACAGCAGGACACCCGCGCCGGGGGTGCCCCCCATGGAGTACACGAGGGTGGCGTAGGCGGCGTTGGCGGGGGCGGTGAACGTCTGGTCGTAGAACAGCCATGCACCGGTTGCGGGGACGGTGGAGTTCGACGAGGTCGACAGGTATGCGTGCGCGGCGTCGAACCAGTTGATGTTCACCCCGGCGCCCGTGGGAATGGCGGCAGGGGCGAACAGCCAGCCCGACGCCCGGTACATGGCGCCAGTGGTGACGGCGACTTGGCTGGTCTCGCCGCGGGGGGCTGCGGCAGCGGTAGAGGTGAGGAGTCCCGACCAGGTGCCGTATTTAGCCTGGGCGTTGCTGCGGGTGAGGGTGGCGGAGGTGGCAGTCCAGCCGGCGGTGTCCACCTCGAATGTCGGGTTGCTGTTCAGGGTGGCCTGGGAGGCGACGGCGCCGATCCAGAAGTCCAGACCCGTTGTCGCGGCCTTGATGACGCCGCCGTTGGCGTGCGCGGTGAACGTGCGGGCGGAGCCGATCGCATACTTGTTGCCGTCGGCGTCATCGTTGGTGGCCACCAGGTAGGACGTGTTGTTCGTGGCGGCCTCGGCAGTAGAGCGGTAGGCGCAGAGGGTGTTCGCGGTGCCGACTTGGAGGTAGCCCTCGATGATGCGGGAGCCGCGGCGCAGTGTCAGATCCAGCGTCGCCCGACCCGGCGAGAGGCCCTTGGTCAACCTGAGAATGCACATCTCGGGGTCGTTGCGGAGTAGCGTCGCCCCGTCCCACGATGTGATCGAGGAGGCGGATCCGGCGACGGAGGCGTTCCACAGCTTTGAGGCGTAGGCGCCGCCGCTGTACGTCTGCACGTCGAGGGTGGCCGATGCGCTGGTGGTGACGTTGACGAGCCCGTTCGACATGGACCACCCGGTGGCGGCGAGGGGCACGTCGACGCCGTACACCTCCTGGCTGCCCGTCGTGGTCACCTTGACGCGGCCCGTCAGGTAGCTGGTGGGTGCGCAGCCCCACCGCGGGGAGACGTTGGCGGGCACGCCGCGGTAGACGGTGATCGCGCCGTCGGCGCCGGTGCGGCTCATCGTGGTCGCGTTCGTGGCCCCGGTGTAGTAGGCGTAGTGGCCGATCGGTGGGGCGTGCCAGCGCTCCCCCGTCAGGGCGAAGTCGTTGAGTCTCACGGCGCCCGTCAGCCTGCTCTGCAGGTCGGTTTCGGCGTCGGAGCCGACCCGGTCAAGGGACACCTTCCAGGAGGCGGTGACCGTCTCGTTGAGGTACTCGGTGTATGTCGACGAGGCGCTGCTGACGGTGTAGTAGCCGTTGCGTTCCGGCTTGTCGGTGAAGGTGACGGGGATGACCTGGCCGGGAATCAGCGAGTTGATGCCGTCGTGTCGGGCGATGACCTGGGCGCGGGTGAGTGGCGGATAGGACTCCTGCCCTTCCAGGTCGAGGCCGCGGTCGCTGCCGCCGGACTCGCTGGCGGTGAACGTCTCCCTGAGGGGGATGCGGCCGAGTTGGAGGTCGCCCCAGTTGAACAAGGCCATCAGGCACGGCTCCTATCGGACTTGCGGATGGCTTCCTTCATCTCGGCTACGAGGGCGTTCGCGGCGGCCCTCCTGGACGCGGGGCTGGAGAAGTCGAAGGTCCCGTTCACGTTGATCGCCTGGATGGTGACCCCGCCGCCGCCGTGCACCAGCTGCTCGAACATCGCGGTCTGCTGGGGGTCGAGGATCCGTTCGGGCCTGCCGGTGGCGTTGACGGCCATGGTGGCGCCGGGCTGGAGCAGGCCGCCGGAGTCGTACTTGGTGGCGGGCTTGAAGCCCCAGCGGGAGGTGAACAGCCCGTCGTGGGCGCCGCGGGCGCTCTTGCCCATGTGCACGCCACGGCCGCCGGAGCTCTCCACATTCATCCCGGCCAACGTGCCTGCCGTGTGACCCACCCCGGCATTGGTGATCCCGATTTCGAAGGGTGAGTTCAGGTTGCGGACCCAGCCGGACGGGCCGCGGTTCCCGGAGAACGCGCCCGTCGCCCAGCGGCGGTGCGGGTGCTCGCCGCGGATGACGCTCTCAATCGCCGACATCAGACCACTGCAGTCCCAGCTGGGATTGCCGTTACCCGCCCACTGGTACGCCTTCCCGTTCTGGGTCTTCACCCAGGCCAGCGCCTTCTGCACGGCGGGACCGCCGACGGCCTTCTTGTCCTCGTTGCCGAACCAGCCGAGCATGCCGTCGACGGCTTTGTTGGCGAGGCCGCGCATCAGGTTGCCGATGCCGCTGCCGGGGATCTGGTTGATGAGCGGGCGGACGAGCGCAGTGAGGGCCTTGCGTGCGGCGGCCTGCAGCCCGCCGAGGACGAGGTCTTTGCTCCATGAGTAGGCGGAGCTGACGGCGCCTCCGATCGCCCCGGTGACTTTCCCGATGATGCCGCCGCTGCCGTACTTCTGGGTGGCTTGGTGGCGTTCGCGTTCCTGCTGACTGGTGGGGTTGCCGCCGGTCTTGGTGGGCCGGTCGCGGCCGAGCATGGCGTCGATACCGCGATGTCCGCCGAGCGCGGCGACCTGGCTGTTGGAGAGGATGCGTTCGCCGGGGGTGAGCATGGCGGGGACGGTGTCGCGGTTGCCGGTGCCGGGGACGACGCCGCCGCGGTTGAAGTTCAGGGGGATCGCAGGGAGGGTGATCTTTGAGCTGATCTTTCCGGCGATCGAGTTCCACATTTTGCGAATGCCGTTGTTGTAGACCGTTCCCACCACGAACTTGATGGGTGCACTGATCTTCGACTTGACGCCGTTCCAGATGGTGCCGAGCGAGTCCCGCAGCGTGGAGAACGCGGACTTCATGCCGTTCTTGAAGCTGGTGATCTTGCCGCTGATCGTGGAGAAGATCGACGTGATCTTGTCGCGGACCCCGTTCCACAGGCTGTTCCACGTGTTGGTGATCGACGTCTTCAGACTGGTGACGCTGTTCTTGAAGCTGCTCCAGGCGTTACTGAAGGCCGACTTGAGGCCGCCCCAGAAGCTGTTCCACTTGTCGCGGACCGTGTTCCACAGCGAGTTCCAGATCGAGACGACCCCGTTCTTCAGGTTCGTAAAGATCTCCTTGGTCTTGTCCCACAGCCCCTTGAAGAAGCCGACGATCGCGTGGACCAGGTCGGGGATGATGCTGTGCCCGACCAGCACGTCGTACAGCCACTTGAACTTGTCGACGATCCAATGCACGCCCGCCGTGATGCCGTCGACGAACTTGGTGATCCACCCGATGACCGTCGTGATCACCGGCACGAGGATGCCGATCGCGCCCGCCAGGACAGTCGAGAACAGCTGAGCCAGCTGGATGATCAGCGGCAGCAGGGGGGTGAGGACCTGCATCGCCAGCTGCAGCAGCGAAAGGGCCAACTGGGCCAGCGGCGGAATCAGCGGGATGAGCGCCGAGATGATCTGCGGGAACATCGGGGCGAGTGCGGCGAGGAACTGCCCGAACATGCCGACGACCGGGACCAGTGCGGTGATCACCGGAGCGAGTCCCTGGGCGAGCGCGGCGACAAGGGACACGAGCGAGCCGCCGAGCGACTTGATGATCGGTGCGATCGCGGTGATGATCGCCGCCAGGACTTCACCGATGGGCTGCAGCAGAGGCATCACCGCCTGCACCAGGCCGATCAGCACCTTGCCGATGTCCTTGATGACAGGCAGCAGCGCGTCCATGATCGGCATGAGTGCTTTGCCGAGCGCCTCCGCCAACTCGGCCAAGACGGGCCCGAACTTTTCGGCAAGCTCCGTGATCACCGGGGCCAGTGCGGCGAGCAGCGGCAGCACCGCCTGGATCACGGCACCGAGCGTCGTCGCAAACAGCTTCGCGATCGCGTTGACCGCCTGGAAGATACTGGTCAGCGCCTTCTGAACTTCCGGCATCGCGGTGATTTTGCGGAGTTCCTTGAACGTCGCCCCGAGGCCGCCCAGCGCGTCACCGCCGCCGGCTGCGGCAGCCTTCATGATGTTGCCGAGGGTCCCGAAGATGTCGCCGATCAGATGCCCGAACTGCTTGGCGATGTCGACGGCCTGGTTGATGGCGTCCTCAAGGTGGCCGGACTTGAACGCGTCCGCGAGCTTCTGGGAGATCCGGTCGGCTGCTCCACCGGCCGCCGTGGTGAGCCGGGCGAACGCAGGGCTGGCGGCAACAGAGATCTGAGCGAGGGCGGTGACGAACTGGCCGGGGACCTTTGCGAGGGGCTTGAGGCCCTCGTTGAGGCCGGCGAACATCTGCTTCAGCGTGCCGGTCTTGGCGAGTTCGGTGACCGCGCTGGCCGCGTTCTTCGCCATCGTGTTCAGGACCGTTGCCGTGCCTGTCAGGCCGGTCGTGAGGGACGGCAGGATGGCCGTCGACATGGTCGTGAACGTCGCTCCGAGGCCCGCGAACAGGGCGTTCTGTACGTCGAGTTTCAATGCCCGCCACGCGCCCGCCTGGGCGAGGACGGCGTTGACGAACTCCCGTGCGTTGGGGGCGAGTTTCGCCATGGCGTCGGCAACCTTGTTGGTCGCCGTGGCGCCGGATGTCTGCGCGTCCGCGAGCGCCCTTGCCGCATCGGCGACGGCCGCCTGCGCGTCCGCGATCTGCCGCGCCCCGTCCACCGCGGCCTTCCGTGCGGCCTCGCGGGCGTCTGCGACATCCCGTTCGGCCTTCGCGATCTTCTGGGCGCCGTCGACCTGGGTGCGGGCCGCCTCAATCTGGGCGTCCTTGAGCTCGCGTGTCTTGTCGGTGACGTTCTGCTGGGCTCCAGCGAGACGGTCCTGTGCGTTCTTGACCTGGTCGGAGCCCTCAACGCCGGCCTTGTTCGCGGCGGCTGCGTCCTCGGCGAGGCGCTTCTGTCGAAGTTCGATCTCGGACAGGTGTTGGACGGCCTGGTCGTAGTTGAGCTGGGCTTCGTCCCGCTGTTGCTGTGTGGCCTTCGGGTCGGCCAGCACCTTGTTGAGCTCGTCCTGCGCGTCCTGGACTTGGAGGACCGCGTCGCGGCGGTCGAGTTCGGCGTCCTTCTGCTGGTTCGCCAGGTCCTCGAGCTGGCGGGCGGCGTCCTTGCGGGCCTGCGTGAGGTCTTCCTGGGCCTGCTTTGCATCCTTCTGTGCCTGGGTGAGGTCGCGTTCGGCCTGGGCGACCTGCTCGGCCGCGCGCCGGTTGGAGTCGGCGACGTCCGAGACGGTGTTCTTCAGGTTGAGTTGGGCGTCCTTGATCTGCCGGGCCGCCTGCACGCGGGCTGCCGCAGCCGCTACCTCCGCATCCTTCACTCCCTGCTGGGCCTTGGCGAGGGATCGCTCGGCGTTCTCGACCTGCCGGATGCTCTTGGTGGCCGCGCCCGCACTGGACGTCGCCGGGGCGAACGCGGCCTTGAAGGCATCACCGATCCCGGACGTGCCGACCTTGATGGCTGCGAATGCCGCGCCCAGAGAGAGGACCGCGGGTGCTGCCAAAGCAGCCGCAGGGCCCATAGCGGCGAGGGACTGGCCGAGGGAGGCAATCGTGGGCAGGGCGCCGACACCGATCGCGACCAGGCGGGCCAGGCTCGACGACAGCATGCCCATGCCGCCACCGCCGCCACCGCCGAGGCTGGTGAGCATCGAGATCGCGGATCGGTCGACGTCGACGCGCACGTTCATGCGCCGGTCACGGGTCAACAGGTCCAGGCGCGCCCTGGCCGCCGCCGTGTCGGCGTCCGCGACAACCCGCATGGTGCGGCGCCGGGTGAGGTTTGCGATGTCGTCGGCTGCGACCCGGGTGTCGACGTCGATACCGATGCGGACCCTGCGGCGCTGTGTCAGGTTGCGGATCTCATCGGCCGCGACGCGGGTGTCCGCAGTGGCGAGGATCCGGACCGTGCGGTCTTTGGTGAGTGCGTCGAGCTTGGCCGTGACTCGGCGCACTGACGTCTCAGACAGGTCGGCGTCAATGACCGCCTTGAGGACGGTCCGGCTGTGCTCGTCGGCAAAGCGGCGCAGCTTGGCGAGGGCGGCAGTGTCGTCGATGTCGAGGGTGACGGTGGCCGTGTTCTTCTTCGACTTCAGGCGCGCCATCGCGCGGTCGTAGTTCGACTCGTCGGCGCCGACCTCGACGTAGCCCTCAGCGATCCTGAAGCTACCCGCCACCTGCTCCTCCGCTCACGATTCCGGGGAACATGACCCGGAACGCCGTCAGCGAGACTTCCTTCGTCTCGCTGCCGCCCTGTTGGGCGGGCTGGGTTCTGCTGGTGCGGGTGGTTGTGCTGCTCGTGCGGTCTTGCTCTTGGTCGACGCGGGCCGCCATCACGCCCTGGTAGGCGGTGAGCCGGTGCGCGAGGGCGAAGTAGCGGGGGCCGTCGACCTCTTGCTCACGGAGGTCAATGCCGTAGATGGCCAGGAAGTCCGCATCCAAGTCGTCTTCGTGGTCGAGGACCCACATGACCTGGCCGAGCCGGTCCGCGATCGCGTCCAGCCAGCCCTGCCCGTACAGCCAGTCGTGCAGGCTCGTCAGCCACGCCGGACTGCTTTTCCCCCCTTCTCCTCCTGCTTGCCGAGGGCGAGCCGGATGATGATGTCGACGATCTTCCCTAGCTGGTCTTCCTTCAGCGCCTTGGACTGCTCCAGCGCCATGTACGCGTCCTCACCCAGCACGCGAATCAGGAGCGGGGCGGTCGCCAGTTCATGCCCGACCTCGGCAGCGTGCCGCAGGTATTGCAGGGCCACGCCCCGCGGGATCTCCTTGGGGATCGTGTACTCGTCGTCGCCGATGAAGAAGAGCGGGACCCGCTCCTCTTCGATGTCGTCGTCGGCGTCGATGTGGATCGGCTCGAAGTCCAGGTCGACGCTTCCGTTGACGGGCTTGGCCGCGGCCTTCTTGCGGGCTGCAGTCGCCTGGCGGGTACGGGCGGGGGTGGTGGGTGCCATGGGTGGTGCTCCTCGATGCGTGCAGGCGGGTTGGGCTAGCTGGTCTGGTCGACCACGTGGATGGGGGCGATGGACGCGGACACGTAGTGGCCGGAGAACTTGACCCCGAACAAGGTCTGCTTGTCCTTCGTGTAGCCCATCTCCACCGCGTCCGTGGACAGGGTCTTGCGGACGATGACGCGCCGGTTGAACGCGCTCGTGCCGGGCGCCCAGCCGTCGAACAGCAGCGCCTTGTAGGTGGGCTGGGTCGCACTGGATGCGAAGGCCGGCTCGAAGCTGGCGTAGCCGGCGCCCGACGCGGACGTGCCGCCGTTGAGGGAGAGCGACAGGTTGGTGAGGGTGACCTCGGCCATCGACGTCTCGAGGGTGAAGTCACGCTTCGTCAGCCGGGAGCCGACACGGTCGACGACCTGGTCGACCTCCAGCTCCGTGTAGGACTGGTCGACGGTCAGCTTGACACCGTCCTGGGTGCCGCCGACGTCCGTCCACGACGATGCGGCCGGGGTGGTGTTGACGGCGGTGTCGAGCGGCTCGGTGGCGCCGAAAGCTCCGCTGTAGAGCGTCGCCGGGCCCTGAACGAGGTTGGTGGTGGTGACGCTCAACGGTCAGCCCTCCTTGGTGGTGGCCGACGGGGCGGCCTTCTTGGTGGTGGCCGGTGCTGCTGCCGCGGCCTGCTCGGAGTAGTCGACGAGGACGAGGCCCTGCCGGGTGAGGTCGGTGTATTCGGCGTCCTCGACCTCGAGGATGACGCCGGGCTGCATGGTGGTGGTGATGCGATGGGTCACCGGAACTGCTCCTTGGTCAAGGGCCACGTCACTGAGGCGAGCTGGGGGTGGAAGCGGATCTCGAGGGTCTGCTCGGGCGGGATGTCGCGGGGGCAGGGGATGACGCGGACGTCCCCGGTAACCAGGAACTCCATCTCGGCCCGGTCGCCGTGGACGAGGACCTTGCCGTTCCAGGTGAGGAGGTCCCGGCTGATGGCGCCTTGGAGTGCGTAGCGGCTCATGACGGCACCTCCACCCACGCGAGGGCGATGCCCGGGATGTTGTAGCGGGCGTAGGACGACGGGTCATCCGGGACGCGCCGCGGCTCGCCGGTGCAGTACGCGGACCGGACCAGAACGTCCGGGTAGCCCGTCGGGAGGGTGACCCGCTGCGGGATGGTGGGGTGGTCCCAGCATGCCGCCTGAATCGCTTCGGCCAGAGTGGCGGCCTTGTTCCATGGCGGCTTCTGGCTGCCAGGGTTGAATGCCCAGCAGTCCGCGGACATGACGGGCTCGCGGAGCGGGACGTAGATGTTCGGCGAGCCGCCGACGGTGTCCGTCGTGACGAAACCCGAGGCGGCCCACGTGCTGTTGTCCTTCGGTAGCGTGGTGGCCACGCGGTCGCCGACGACGGTCTTGAGCCAGGCAATCGTGACGAGTTCGTTCGTGGCGCGCAGCAGGAGGCTCATCCGGTCCTCCGCTGGTACAGGGCCGGCCGGAGGTACGGCTGAGGCTGGGTGCCGGGGTGGTTGACCTTGCGCACGGGGTGATCGGCGCCGGGCCAGTGCAGGGCCTTCTTGTTCTTCGGCAAGATGACGTGCGGCGGCGTGCCGAGTTCGACGTCGGAGGCGTAGTTGCAGTCGAGGGATCCGACGCGCAGAACCTTGTCGTGGACCTCCGCTCGCAGCGAATCCCGTAGGCGGCCGGTGCGCTTGGGTACGAGGTGCTGGGCGTCGCCGAGGATGGCGCGGCCGATGACTTCCTCGAGCCACCGGTTGATGGCGGCGTCGACGTGCGTGCGTGCGGATGGGTCGATCCGCATGCGGGATCGCGCCATGGCCGCCCTCCTCTCCGGTGGGTGGTCTCGTGCTGGCCTGCCTGGTCTCCCCGGGCGTGTGGCCGTGTTCGGTTAGGTGGTGCGCCGCAGGTCGAGCCGCAGGTCTGCGGCTACGGCTGCGGAGTTCATGGCGGAGACGGCGTCGACGATGTAGATGTCGCCGGTGCGCTCATCCCGGAGGCGGTCCTGGTCGGTGATGTCGGTGCCTGCGGTGACGCGGCCGACGGTGTAGCGGACGACGCGGGGCGTCGGGTCGTCGCGGGTGGTGACCCGGCGGGTCTGCTCGACCAGCGACACGGGGATGCCGGTGTGCACAGGGGTGTCGGTGTCGACTTCGTCGCCGTAGCCGTCCGTCGAGGTGCCGCGGAGCACGGTCACGGTGGTGGTGGCGCGGGCTAGCACGGTCCACCGTCCGAGCCGAGCGCCTGCCATCGAGGATCGTTGTCGTCCTCGATCGCCGATGTGAAGTTCAGGGTGCGGGGGATCATGCCGCCAGGGAGGCGGCGGCCGACGCGCAGCGGGCGGATCCGCTTCCACGACAGGCGGTCGATGCACCGCGTCGCCAACGGCGCCAGGATCCCCGCGTTGGCGTGCAGCCATGTAGCCGACACCTGATCCTGCGACACCGACGTGGTGTCCATGCTGGTGAAAGCGTCCGGGTGCTGGGTGATCCATGCGGCCTGGTAGGAGACGGCGAGCTTGAGGAGCCGCAGGTTCTTGGCGCTGATGGCCCCGCCGTCGGAGGCGTCCTCCGTCGTGTCGGCGAACAATTCGACGACGGCCTGCGCCTGCTCTACCTGCGCTCCTGTGACGGTGAGGCCGGTGTAGGTGGTGACGTCGCTGGTGGTGGCCCACGGCATGTCAGGTCACCTGCCTGACGGACACCTCATACACCCACCGGCCGTCGACGGTGGCCGCGAGCCGGGCGTCACCGCGCGGCGTGTGGCCGGCTTCGGTGGCGGCCCGGATGGTGGCCTGCCGGTAGGCGAGGTGGGTTTCCTCGTCAGGCCCGCCGGGCTCGGCCTCAAAGTCCTGCCGGAAGGCGCGGGGGCCCGCCGGGGCACTGGCCGGCGCTGGCGCGGGGACGGCCTCGTCGACCGGGGCATCCCCGGCAGAGCTGTCGGGGGCGGCGTCGCGGTCGGTGAGGCGCTGGATGAGGTCGGCGCGGGCGCGCGCGGTGCCGAGGCCGCGGCGCACACTCTCGGCCCGCAGCTCCTGCACGCTCATCTGCTCGTAGTCCACAACGCCCTCATCTCGTGGTTCGGGTTCACCGGTGCCGCCGGGGTGGCACCCACCAATCCCCGACGGCAGTCCGAGAGGTCCGGCTAGTCGGTGATGCGCTCGAGGGCGGACCAGGCGTTCTCGTTTCCGACGCCGAAGCCCTTGCGGACGCGGAACTTGACGGCGGTGTCGTCGGTGGTGTCCTGGGCGCGGGCCTGGTCGACGAGGGACTCGGGCACGCTGCGGTCGCCGCGCTTGAGGTACTGGCGGTTTCCGAAGAACAGCAGGTCGTTGCCCGCGGGGCTGCCGCTGTTGGTTGCGGAGACCTTGCAGCCGCGGGACCAGGCGATCGGCACGTCGAAGAGGCTGTCCGGGGTTCCGGCGGTGCCCTGGATGAAGATCGGGCGTCCCTGTCCGTCGGTGCACAGACGGAGTGCGTCACGCCAGCCGGGGGCGGCGATGACGAGGGAGTCGGCGAGGGACCAGAACTTGCCGGTCTCGACCTTCTTGAAGGTGGAGGAGAGCTTCTCGTACAGCGAGTTGCCGCCGCCGGACGCCGGGAAGCTGACGTTGTCGTCGTCCCACGTCGAGTAGTTCGCGTCGGCCGTGTAGCTGGTGGCGCTGTTGGTGGTCCGCAGCGACTTGTACAGCGACGTGAAGGGGACGGTGGTGCCGTTCTCCGTACCCGACACGGCGAGGCAGGCGTTGTCGAACGTGTCCGCGTAGGAGATCGCCCAGTCGAGACCCTTGGTCTTGATGGTGTCGATGACGGAGTCTGCGTCGGCCAGGTCGTCCTCGTCGACCACGAACTGGGAGAGGAAGCGGCGCGCGGTGAGCGTGATGTAGTCGTTGGCGGTCGCGTCGGGGGTGTACGTCGTACCGGCCGAGACGGTGAGGCCGCCGGAGCGCAGGATGCGCTTCGTCGAAGACTTCATGGCGTGCGGCCGGGCGTAGCGCTCGATCGCGGAGTCCATCTGGACTCGGGTGATGACTTCGGAGTCCCACTCGATCGGGATCCAGTTGTCGATGATGTCGGTGCTGGCCACGATGGGCACTCCAGGAGGGCGAGGGGCTCACAGCCCGCACGAATGGTGGGTGCCCTACCTGGGCGAACTGTGAGCGTCCCGCTCGGTCCTGCCGCGCACCGGAGTGCGCTGTCAGCCGCGAAGTGCCCGCTGCGCGAGGGTCTCGGCCCATCCCTTGGGCTCCGGCTTCGGCGCGGGCTTGTCAGCCGCGTCCACCTTAGCTGCCGGTACACCATTCTGGCCAGAACCACCAGCCCCATTGGACGAAGTGGCAGAGCGGGTGCGCTTGAAGAACTCCGGCCACTCCTGCTTGATCGCGTCGATCTGCTCGGACAGACCGGTGATCTCCCCTTCGTCGATGTCCACGTCATCGAGGTCGATCAGTTTCATCAGCGAGTTGAGGCGCTGCCCGTTCCAACCCGCCTCGGCGAGCGCAGAGTTGACGCCCGTGACGAGCGCCTTCGTCTTGCGCAGCCCGCGCAGCTCGGCCTCGGCGGTCGCCTTCTCGATCTGCCGCTTCACCTCGGCGGCACTCGGCCCCTGCGGCTGGTCGTCCTTGACCGCGGCGGGCTCCGGCTCGGGCTCGTCGGGCTCGATCTTGTTGCCGGTCTTCGGGTCGATTCCGTGCTGGCGCAGGTACTTGCGGCGGGCTGCGGCCTCGGCGTCGGCCTTCCGCTTGCCCTCGATGAGCTTCTCGTACTCATCGCGGGTCGGGGGCGTCCAGTCGTCGGCGGCTGTGTCGTCCGGCTCGGGCTCGACGGTGACCGCCGTGTCGTCGGCCGGGGCCGGGTCGTCGCCGCCGTCGGCGTAGCAGACGAACAGGTCACGGTACGGGTGCGTCCAGCCGGGCAGGGTGATGGGTGCCATGCGTTTCTCCTTCAACTGCGGCCGGCCGCGGTCGCGGTGGCCTGTCGCCGGACGCGCGCGGACAGGCCGCGCCGTGCCAGCAGTGCTCGGGCCGCCCTGCGGCGGGCGGCATGTGATTCGGTGGGGCGCCCGCGGCCGGCGGCGATACTGCGCCACGCCTGGTCGCGGAGAAGCTCGGGGAGGCTGCCGGGCCCGGTGCCCCAGTCGGGCATCCAGGGGACGAGCCGGCAGCGGCATGCGGGGTGCAGGGGCGGCCCTTCGATGGCCGCCTTGAGGGTGCTGCGTGAATGCGGGTCCATGGACAGGCCGCCGGGGAAGTGGCCGTCGCGGTCGGTGAGATGTCCGGCGTAGGCGAGGCAGCGCACGCAGGCGTCGGGCTCGGCAACCCACAGGCCGCGCGCCCCGAGCTGCTGGGCGACCTGTGCGGCGCCGTCGTTTACGGCGCGGTGCACAGCCCAGGCGACGGTCTGCCGCACGAGCGTCGCCGCCCGCTTGGCCGCGGCCAGAGCGAGGACGACGCCCCGCCAGCCGCTGCCCGAGATCGTGCGCGGGGCCAGCAGACGGGCGGCGAGGCGGAGTTGCTCGGTGACCACATCCGTGAGTCCGCGCGCCGCATCCAGTGCCGCCTCCGGCACGTCCACACCGGGCACGCCGATGTCGTCACCGGACGCGCGGCGGGCGAAGTCCACGGCATGCCGCGCACCCATCCCCGCCGCGTCCGCCAGAGCCCCCTCCAGTACCCGGCGTGAGCGTCGCCCCAGCCCGCTGGCCGCGCGGTCGACGTCCGCCCGCAGGCCTGCCAACAGACGCGCCAGCATCAGCCCGCCCCCTATGACGGCGAGCGCCCCGAACGCGGCCACCCACGCAGCCAGCGCAACCGCCACCAGCCCTGCCAGGGCACCACCCGCGCCGCCGTCAGCCTCTTCCGCGGTCTGCTCCTCCAGCGCGGCAGCCTCGTCGGCCTGTTGCTGCTGGACGAGGTCGGCGAGCTGCTGCGGTGTGGCGACGGCGGCCATCAGCGGTTGGCCTCCGCATCTCCGAGCGTCTCCGCGGCGCCGAGCACGCCGTCGAGGAGGGCGGTGACCTGCTCCGTGGAGATGGCGCCCAACTGGACGCCGGTGCCCAATGCCTGTACGGCGTTGCCGAGGGAGGTGAGCAGGTCGACGCGGCGCTGCAGTTCGGCGTCGTCGTCGAGGGTGGACAGCCAAGCCTCGACCATCTCAGGCGGGCAGCCGGCTTCGATGAGGGCGCGTTCGCGCGGCACACCGGCGTCGATCTTCGCCTGGACGGTGGCCCAGCCTTCGGTGTCGTCGCGGTAGTCGGCGGGCTGCCAGCGCACGCTGACGGTCACGTCGTCGTAGCCGAGGAGGCGCAGCGCGAACTCGAACGCGTCCTGGTGGGTTGCCCCGAACGACCGCTGCCGTGCCTGCACGCGGGCGGTGAGCGCGGCCCGGGCCTCCCGCCGCGCCTCCCCACTGATCGCATCCCCGGTCGAGTCGAACTCCTGGAACGGCGTCGACGTGACCTGGGCCATCGCCTTGACGTACCGGTCGAACGGCGCGAGATACACCTGCGGATCCGCCGCGGCGAACTGGCCGACACCCTTCAGGCCTTGCAGCATCCACATCTCGCCCGGATCATTGCGCAACTGGGACGGGTTGAGGGGCGACTCAGGGTCGGCGTCGATGTCCTCAGGGCGTTCGGGGTCGAAGTCGGACTGCATGCCGGACTGGTCGACGGCCGGGTCGATGAGCCCGTACCGCTGCGGCAGGCTCTGGAAGTCGACGGTGGCAAGATGCCCGAGCACGATCTTGTTAATGGCGGACTGCGGACCGTAGGCGGCATAGTGCTCAGGCCTGCCGTAGGGGCGCCCCGTCCTGTAGTGGAAGAACGGGATCTCACCCCACGGGTTCGGCAGTATGGCGTCCTGCTCGTCGCCCGTGTACGGCGCCCACTTGTCCTGCTTGCCTGAGTGCTTGCCCTCCCAGGCCCAGCGCTCGATGCGGTCCGCGTACCAGAGGTCGGCGCGAATGACCTGGGTCTTCCCGCTCCCGATGCACCACGATTTGATCGCGAGCTTCTTCTGGAGCGGGTTCTCTGCGTCGTAGATGACGCGGACCGTGCCGGGCCCGTTGACGAACATGTCGACGCCCGCGGGCTCGCCGTCTTCGCCCAGGTCGGGCCACACCATCAGGTAGGCGTCGCCCTGCGAGCAGGCCCGCACGTGTAGGCCGGGGAGTTCCTCGTCGAGCTCGTTCCGCTTGATCAGGTCGGCGATCTCGGCATCCGCGCCCTCGTCGTCCGCGGTGATCGCCGTAATGTGCAGGCGGTCAGTGACCGCGGTGACGGGAATCCGCGCGAAGTTGATCTCATCCAGCTCGTCGAGGTTGGACTTGGCGAGCATCCGCGCGACCTTGTCCGACGCGAAGATCTCATCCACGTCGCCGTCGAAGTAGGCCTCCGCCTTCGCATACGCC
This sequence comes from Streptomyces sp. NPDC001530, assembly GCF_042894545.1. Lineage (NCBI taxonomy): Bacteria > Bacillati > Actinomycetota > Actinomycetes > Kitasatosporales > Streptomycetaceae > Streptomyces > Streptomyces sp. NPDC001530. The sequence goes on along the minus strand of NZ_JBIAVS010000003.1, from coordinate 52,388 downwards.
GGCCGCGCATCGCACAGCTCGTGGTAGGCGTAGACAAGATCCTCGGTACCCGCCATCAATTCACCTCGGGCTCACAGAGCGGACCGCAGCCCGCGGCTTGGACGGGGGCTTCAGGAACCGCAGGACCGCATTGCCGACGGTGTCGACGAGGTCGTCGTTGGGGGCCTTGGGGAAGGCGACCATCTGCTCCTCGAGCGCGGGCAGCGGCTCGGCGTGCATCACGCGGGCGGGGATCAGCTGGTAAAGGTTGAGGAGCCGCTCGGCGCGCGTCTCCTTCTTCTCGCTGTTGCTGAACGTGACGACCTTGACGGGCAGGTCGTGGAAGACCTCTAGCCACAGGTCACCGCCCTGGTTCGACTCGACGAGGATCGCGCCGATCTCGGGGAAGCTCTCGAGGATCTGCAGGACGCGGGCACGGAGCGGCTTGCCCTTCAACTTCACGGCCTGCGCGAACTTCACCAGGCAGCGCGCCGGGTGCGTGCTGTTGGCGGGCGCCCAGCCGACGACGGACAGGCCGGTGAAGTCCGAGGTCTTCTTCGTGGTAACAGCGCCGTCGACGGACAGGTAGGTGCGGGCGGTTGGGAACGCGCCGTAGGTGAAGTCGTCCTCGGACCAGTAGGCGCCGTCCGCGGCCATCGGATCGTTGAGGTAGTTCTTGCGGTAGCTGCGGGTGTGCTCGATCTGCTTGAGGAAGGAGAGCGGCCACTTCGACGGCCACATGGACCGCTCACGGCCGAAGTCGTCAGCGATGACCGGCAGGTGGTGGTGGACGCGGAACTGCTGCTCCCCCACCCACGCGTTGCCTTCGGTGCGCTCCCCCTTGCCCCACTTCACCAGCTGATGCGTAATGCTGCCCGGCATCGTTACGGTGCCGCTGAGGACCACCCTCGCGTAGATGTTGAGGGGCAGGATCGCGTCCGTGACGGTCTTCAGCCGCTTGTCCGCCTGGTAGGCGCTGTAGCTGGACTCGTCCGGCTCCACATCGTCTAGCAGCAAGAGGTCCGGGCGCCGCTCCCCCACCTTCATGCCGAGGGAGCTGGAGTCGATGCCCTTTGCCGCGAACACGAACCCGTTCTGCCGGATGACCATGTGTTTGGCGTCGGACTCGGATGCGCCGGACGGGCGCCGGCCCGCGGTGCAGAGTTTCGGGAAGTCCCTTCGCAGGGCGGCGTTCTCGTCGACTTCCTTGCGGAACGTGCCGAGATGCATTTCGGCCTGTGGTCCGGAGTCGGCGAACACGGCGGCGAACTTGACGTGCCCGTGAGCGGCGGCCCACAGCGGCAGGATGAACAGCATCCACGTGCTCTTGCCGGTATCCCGGGGGGCGAGGAACGCGTCCCGCTGCTCCATCGGCGCGGCCGGCGGGATGGCCCATTGTCGGGCGAGGCGCACCCATTCCAGGTGGGCGTCGGCGAACGTGACGCGCCCTTCTGGGTCGCGGAGGTGATGCAGGCAGTAGAGGACGGCGAAGAGGAGCGGGTCTAGACGTGTGGCTTCGATGCGGGCGTCGCGGTATTGAGGGCTGCCATCGAGGAGGCGCACGTCGATGCTGGCGACCCAGGCGGGGAAGTCGAACGTGTCGGCGTTCGCCGCCTCGTCATACGGGTCAGCGATGCGCGGGTGGTCGACGGCCGTGGTCACTCGCCCGGCTCCCGCTGCGCGCGCAGCCCTTCGGCAACGTTAGCGTTCTTCGCCCGCATCTCTGCGACCATCTCCTGCAGTTCGATGTCCTGCTGGGTGGTCTCCGTGACCGTCGCCTCCACCTTCGTCGGGGCGTCGAGGCCGAGGAGGCGTCGGATGGATTCGCTGGTCTTGCGGCGGGACTCTTCGATGCGGTTGAGGCGGTCGACGGCCTGCAGGACGAAGGTGTCGTCCTCGACGGTTTCTTCCTCGCCGCTGTCGGGGTTGACGGCCTTGATGACGCGCCCGTTGTTGACGGTGATGTGCTTGCGCGCCATGACCGTGCGGACGGATTCCTCCATGTTATGAAGGCGCTCCAATGCGGCTTCGAGGCGGGCGAGTTCGAGGGACCGGTACTCCTCCACGCGCGGGTCGACACGGCGTTGGGCTTCTTCCCGGACGAGGTCGCGGGCGGTGCTCCAGGGAACGCGGACGCCTCCGGTCGGCCCGTCAGGTGCAGCAGTGATCGCTTCGATATCCCGGAAGCTGTGGCCGTCGCGCTTGAGGTCGAAGACGATCGCGGCACGCTCGGCCTTCTCGGCCGGGTTCTTCCGCTTGTACGGGTTGGGTCCGCCAGCCATGCCCGCACTCCCCTCACTGCCGTCGATTTTTCAGGATTACACCACCTGCACCTTTGAATCGTAGGACATCGGCGCGCATTAGTCGCTAACTCCCCTACCTCAACCCTGGTCGCGGGCGCACCATTGAAGGCAACCGCGACAAGGGAGCAGCGATGGTCTCCGCCCGAGGTGGCCGCTACGGCTTCGTCTACCGCTCACGCCAGGACACGTACCGCGCGCTACGACGCAAGGGCGCCAGTAAGTCGAAGGCGGCGAGGATCAGCAACGCCGGCCGGACGTTCCCGCAGCGTTCCGTCATGGCGCGGAAAGCCGCGAAGACCCGCCGGGCCCGCGGCCGTCGGCGGTAGCATCCCGCCACCGCGCACGCCGGGGGTGCGTGCACCAAGCTGGGGGGATGCGATGGGGGTTCGACTCGGGGGCGGCATTGGCCCGTTGAGTGTGTCGATGTCGCCGGGGAGATCTACAGCCGGGTTCTTCGGTCTGTGCGTCAAGGCGATCGTCGGCATGTTCGTACTGATGTGGTGGATGCTCCACGCCGGCTACTGGATCCTGCGGGCCGTGTATTGGGAGGCACCGCGGGCGGGCTACCGGTGGTGGCAGCGGCACCAGGCGGCGTCTCCGCGCTGACGGCGCGACGAAGGTCCCGCCCCAGATTGTGGGGGCGGGACCTTCGTCGTGCGGGGGGTCAGGTGTCGCGTTCCACGGCGCGCCGGCATCCACGGCATTCAGTGATCGTCCCGAGGGTGTAGCCGGAGGCGAGGTAGCCAGTCTTCCCGCAGGCGGCTTCGAGCAGGTCCCACCAGCGTTCGTCGTCGGGCCGACGGGTGCGATGCCAGGTGCGGCCGTTGACGAAGCGGACGCGGTGGATCGGGAACTCGTCGGCGATCGTCGGGGCCGGGGCGCTCATCGGGCAGTCGCGTCACTGTTCTCGGCGGTGGTCGGGTAGTTCACCGCGCAGAAGAGGTTCTTGCTGGCGTGGGTGCATTCGCCGGACAGGCATCGGCGGGACCGGTAGCGCGTGCAGCGGCCGGTCTCGTGGTCGCAGCGGCCCTTGCGGCAGTCGGCAGGCAGGTACGGGTAGTCGTTCACGGTCATTCCTCGTCTCGGTCATACATGTCATCCCAGTAGCGGTCGTCGTACCGGGCTGCGATGTGCGGGTCGTCTTCCCAGTCGCGGGCTGGGGGTTCGGCGAGCGGAATGTCGGGGGCCGCATGCGGGACCGGGATCGGGGACGGCGGGCGGGCGATCACGGCTGGTCCTCCTTGAGGATTCCGGCGAGCCAGTCGTCTCCATCAACGAATTCCGGGCGACGCTCACGCCACCAGGTCAGCGCCTCGTTGAGATTCCGCTCGTGCCACTCGCTCCATCCGTGCATTTGGATGTTCCACCGCCAGGACTCACGGACGGACTCGTAGGACTCGCGGCTGAGGTCGTGCCCGGATGTGGCGTCGATGTCGTCGAGGTTCCGACCCAGGGCGATGCATAGGGCGATCCGGGCGTCGTTCATGGAGGTGCGCTGCTCAACACCCTCGACCGTCTTCAGCGTGTCCCGCTGGCGCGCGACCCGCATGATGCGCAGGCGGGCTTCCTTGATCGGGCGGGCGGCCCGGTTTGTCTGCTGCGCCGCGAAGTTGGTCTAGGCGGCCTCCGCGTAAGCCGCCTGGAAGAAGGCGGGCTGGGCGAGGTGCTTGGTCTGCTTGTAGCTGGCGAGTCCGACGTAGAGGGCGATGTCGAACGGGTTGTAGGCGTGGACGTGGATCCACTTGCCGGTGGTGCGGTGCTGCACCCAGACGCGGACGGGGTCGGTGTCGTTGGCGGCGATGTAGGCCTTCTTGACGTGGCGGCCGTACCAGGACTGGTAGCCGTCCTTGAGGTCTGCGGCGCCGAGCCGGTCGAGGATGTCGCCGGTGCGGACGAGGGCGCCAGTGTCGAGGAGGACCGCGATGTGGCCGCTGATTGCCCGGTAGCGGAGCGCCTTGGGGGCGGTGCGGGCGGCGGCCTGGGTGCGGCGACGAATCTTGGCGGTGGCGATCATCGGGTCCCCCTTGTTCTTGGTGCTCCCCTTGTTCGGGGTGTGACTACACCGTATGCCTACTCAGATCGCGTGTCAACAGAGTTGGCACATTGCATCCGCCTACTGCAATGGCATACTGAAAGACATGGACACCCCCATGACGGATGAAGAGAAGATCGCCGAAATGGCCAAGCGCACCCAGCGCATGGCGGACGACAAGGCGTGGATTTTCAAGACGATCCCCGAGGTCTTCCCCGAGAAGCACGGCGGCGAGCAGGTGCGCGGCCGACTCACCGCCGTCGTTAAGGCCACAGGCTTCACGCGCGAGTACGTTGCCCGCATCCGAGACGGGAAGGTCAAGCCCTCTTGAGCACACGCGCAGCCGAGGCTGCGTTCCGGAGGGCCCAGAACCGGCACTCAAAGTCCGGCAACCCTTGCCACCACTTCACGTACCACCGACTCACCTGTGACGAGTACGACGGGCTGCAAACTCGCGCCGGTGGGTGCTGCGAGATCTGCCGGACGCCCGCCCTAGCGACCGGTGGGCGGCGGCTCGTTGTGGATCACTTCGAATCAACGCACCCCTATCTCCGGATCATTCGAGGGATGCTCTGCGATGCCTGCAACTCCGCCATGTCCTGCCTCGACGGAACCAAGAGATGGGGGTCCAACCGAAGCGAGCTGGAACCCAGGGCGCGCGAGTATCAAGCGAGAGTCCTACGGGATCTCCCCCTGGCCCAACTCGCCCTGATTGAGCGCGTGCAGGAACGGCGTGGACAGCTAGTTGCCGCACCCCGCCCGTAGCGCTTCCCGGATTCCGCCCCGTCTCCCCCACCCCCGCGGGCACACTGCCCATATGGCGATCCGGGTGGGCGTGCAGGCGGACAGTCAGGACGAGTGCGCGGAAGGCCTCGCCCTGCTGGTGGATGCCGGGTTCGTGCCGGTGATGCTGCCGAAGCTGCTAACGGATAGGCGGTGGATGGCCCGCGCAGTGCCTGCACCCACGACGAAGGCCCCGGTCGATGACCGGGGCCCTGGCGTTTCCGGCTAGCGGCTACGGCTGGTCGAGAGTGCTTTCGAGCATCTTGTTCTTGTCGAAGTTGCCGTCGTCGTCGAGCCAGCCGAGATCGCCCATGGCCGCGTTGAGGACGAGCACGTCATAGTCGTCGTCTTTCACGTCCTTGCATGCGGACGGCTTGCCTTTCCCGTTGGCCTTGTACTGGGCGGCGAGTGCCTTCTGGCAGTCCTTGACGATGTCGTCGTAGGACGGGCGGCTGAGCCAGTAGGCCGTCCCGCCGATGGCGAGGGCGACTGCGACGACGGCGGCCACGATCAGGTTGCGGCGCCTCTTCGCGGGCGGCTTAGGCGCGGGCGTGGGCGGGGTGTTGGGCATCGGCGGCAGGTCGTTCGTCATGGTCCCCCCAGGACTGTGTGGAGTCGGGATGCTATCGGCGGATGAGGCTGATGGAGTCCGGGTTGCCGGATGTTCCACCGGTTCGAGCGGGCGCCCCCGACCGGATGCGGCCGGGGGCGCGGTGGTGGCGCGGTCAGAGCGCCGAGTCGAACGTGATCGGCTTGACGGGCCGCCGCCCCGGCACATCGGTGATCCGTCCCGCAGCCCGGACTGCGACAGCCCCGAGCGGGTCGATGGCGGCGAGCGGCGTGTGCGGGCGGCGGACGGGGCGCGGGGCGACCGAATGGTGCGTCGCCGGGGTGATGGGGAGGTTCTTCATGGGGCTGAGTGTCCTCTCAGGGCTTGTTGATCGTCTTGGCCCACACGGCGCGGGTGTTGGTGGTGTGGTGCTCGTGATACTCCGGCCCGTTGTGGTTGTGCACGTCGGGCATGGCGGCCCGCTTGGCCTTGCCGATGAGGCAGCCGAGAGCGGTGAGCACCATGGCCGTACCGGCGAACGGGGCGATGATGATCCACGCGAACCGCTCGAGGCCGGGGACGCTGACCATCGACAGGCCCTTGAAGGCCAGCCAGGCCGCGCAGCCAAGACCGGTCGCTCCGGCTCCGACACCGATAGAAGCGACAGCAATACCGACTGCCCACTGGGGCGCGATCCGCGTGTCGGGCTGCGGGACGGGCGGGGTGTCGCCGATGCGCGCGCCGTCCTTGTGACTGGGCAGGTCCGGGTTGTCGTAGCTGGTCGGCGTCTCGATCTCGTCGATGGCGGCCATCAGACGGCGGACGGTCTCGCGGTCGGCGGACGTTGGGGTGGCCTGCCCGGCCGCGGGGGCGGTGGGCTTCGGCTCGGGCAGGACGGACATGGGGGTCGGCTCTCCTTCGGTTGCGTGCGGGCTAGTTGGTGATGCGCTCGTAGATGCCGCCACCGGAGGTGGTGACGTGGCCCTTCTTGCCGAGGGCGGTGAGGACGTTGCTGACGCTGCCTGCCGACAGTTCCGGGCCACCGTCGCCGTTGACCTTGGCGATGAGGTCCTGCTTCTGCAGTGGGCCGTCTTCGAGGGCGCGCAGGATGCGGGCGGCCGCGGTCAGTTTCGGAGCTGACGGCTTTGCGGGGGGCGCGCCGACAGGCATGCGGAGACCGGCGGTCGTGGCAGGCGTGGCGCTTGCCTCGCCTTGGTCTTCGCCTCGGAGCTTGGCGATGAGGTGGGCCGGGATGTGGGGACGTGCGGCATAGGCCTCGCCGGCCGCGTCGTGGGATTCCTCTTCGAGGCGCGGGGGCTCGCCGGGTCCGTAGAGGGCGAGGATTTCCGGGTCGAGGCCGGGGACGGGTGTCTTGCTGCCGACTCGGAAGTGCCGCATGGGTGCGGTGGGCCGGTCGGAGCCGAGGATGTAGGCGGTGCCTGCGGTGGATCCGGGTGCTGTCTCGGATTCCTCGTCGGGGGTGAAGCGGGAGCGCAGCTGCGGTGGCCCGCTGCGCTTGGGGATCGGGGCGAGCTGGGTACCCGGCGGGAGGAGGCCGTCGGAGACGAGGGACTGCATCATGCTGGACGACCAGCGCAGCAGGGTGACCGAGCCTTCCTTGAGCATCGCGCGCAGAGTGTCGGAGCCGCCGAGCTCATCGATGTGGCCGGCCTGCGCGGCGATGTTGATGCCGACTCCGACGGAACGTCCGGTGCGGCCGACTTCCTTGACGAGGTAGGCGCCAAGGTCGCGGTAGGGGGCGCCCTTCTCCAGGAGCCGGTTGGCTTCGTCGATGTGGCCGACGAGGAGCGGGTCGGGATCGTTGATGGCGAAGTAGCTGCGGCCGAGCGCCTCGTAGCGGTGAGTGCGTTCCTCGATGACCGCAACGAGGGCCAGCAGCATCAGAATGGATCCCTCCTGGGTGGTGACGTGCCAGTCCACGTTGCCTTTGGCCTCGGGCACGGACTGGCCGCCCTTGAGATCGGCGAGCCACGACACGATGCCGGAGCGCTTCTCTGCGGCGAGGCGCAGTTGCAGGGCGCGGGACTTGCCGGCGCCGGTGGTGCCGAACACTGCGGAGCGCTGGGCGCCGGAGCCAGGCTCGTAGAGGCGTTCGCGAGCTGGCCGTCCGTCGTGGTAGAGGCCCTTGGTGATGTAGCCGTCGGCGTCCATGACGAGGTCTTCGGGCCGGGCCGCGGGGATGTTGGCGAGCGGCGGCTCCTTGTAGATGGTGATGAGGGCGCGGGTGAGGCCGTCGGTTTCGACGGCGAGGCAGGCGGGGTCCAGGACGCCGAGGGCGGAGCAGAGGTTGCGCAGGTTGTAGTTGATGACGTCACCGGCGGGGACTTGTACTTCGAGTTCGACGACGTCGATGTCGGCGGGCGCGGTCATGCGATCTCTCCGGTCTTGGTGGAGCCGCGGCGGATCTTGACGAGGATGGAGCCGGGCATGGCCTTGGGTGCGACGAGGCCAGCCCACGCCTGGTGAACGTCGGCGTGCTGGCTGGCCCCTTCGGGGCTGGCGACGGTGAGCTGCCTGCGGCCCGCCCCGCGCCCTTTGACGGGGCTGATTTTGATGAGCTCGGCGGGGATGTCCATGAGGGCGGACAGGCCGTCGGTGGGGATGTCGGGCACGGGCTTGCCGCCGGGGGCGACGATCTCGGCGCGGAAGTCGCGGGCTCCGTGAACGCGCGGGTTTTCGAGGTGGCTGCCGGGGGCGTAGCCGCCGTCGCAGGCAACGTTGCGCTCCCAGAAGTTGATGAGCTGCTGTTCGGCGGTGCGGGCCACGAGGAGCGTCTGCGCGGCCGAGGCGGGTCGGACGGTCGAGGCGGCGTAGCGGGCGGGCCGCACATACCAGACCCCGACCACCCACACCCCGGCTGCAACGGGCTCCCACCAGCGGATGCCTTCGGTGCGTGTGAACACAGCCATCTCGGCGAGGAGGAGGACCGCGGGGGTGCAGTAGACGGCGGTGACAGCACCGGCCATCTCGGTACGCCAGGGCCGGGCGAGCAGCGCGCCCAGCACGGTGGCGCCGATGATCCAGGGCGCGGTGACGGTGAGGGCCTGCGACGTGTAGAGGGATGCGGTGAGGGCGGCCGTCCCGGCGAGGGTGGCGGCGCGTCCGGCCCAGTTGCGGGCCCGCTGGATTTCAGTGCGGATGGCGGGCAGGTTGATCACGGGTTCCTCCTCTCAGAGGTCAGCGGTTGCTGTAGAAGCTGCGGTCAGCCATCGGGACGGGCATGGCGTTGGCGGTGGCAGCTACGGGCCCGTAGTCGGCCTGGTGGTCGTCGGATGCCTGCTGGAAGAGGGTGGACATTTCCAGGGCGGCGGCCTCCATGGAGCGGGCGTGGGCGAGCGCGGACCGCATCACCGTGGCGGCCTGGTGGTGTTCGCCGACGGTGTCGGCGTCGACGTTGAGCGAGGCGGCGGTTTCGGCGAGCTGGTCGACGTTGGAGGCGCAGTCTTCGACGTAGCCGAACGTGGAGTTGGCGAGGCCTGCGAGGTGGCGCAGCTGCATTCCTGCGGCGGCGAGCTGGACGACGAGGATGGTGAAGCGGACGCCTTCGGCGATGACGCTTCCGGCGGCGGCCAAGACGCCTTTGGTGGCGGGCACAACATCTGACATCGGGTTACTCCTGGTGGTATTCGGCTTCGGCCGGGGCGGCATGGCCCATGTCGGCGGTGACGTCGGCGAGGGGCTTGTGGCGTGCGGCGGCGTTGGCGCCGGCGACGGCAATGGCTTCGGAGGATCCGGGCAGCGCGGCGGCCAAGGCCTGGGCAGCGGCGCGGACTTCAGCGGACTTCTCCATCAGCCGGTTCACGCGGCCGAGGAGCAGACCTGGAATCTTCAGCTCCTGGATCTTCATGGCCAGGACTTCGAGGCGCTCGTCCATCACCTCGGTGGCCACCGCGACCTGCTGGGCTTCGTCGACGCGGGCCAGGATTTCGCTGGCCGCGTCGGCGTCGGCCTCGATGAGGTCGTAGATGGTGAGCTCGGAGTCGGCGGACGGCTGGTGCAGGAGCACGGGCGGCGGAGCCGAGGGGCTGACGGGTGCGGGCATGGGCTGGGGTCCTTTCGTGCCGGTGGCGCCGGTCGCAGGCGGTAGGGCGGGGCGCGGAGGTGCGATAGCGGCGGCCGGCTGAGAGGTGGCGGGCGGGTCGTCGCGGGTGAGGGTGACGGTGTACTCGTTGCGCATCCCGGGCGGCGGCGTGAAGCCGCCGGGGCGGGTCCGGGTTCCGCCAGTGGGGCGTGTTCCGGTCTTGGTGTTGGTGCGATGCCAGCGGGCCCGCCGCGTCCACCGGAAGCCCGGCTTCGAGGACGGCTTTTTCCGGCTTCTGGTCTTGCCGGGGTTCGAGCTGGAGGGGCCGCCGCCGGTCTTGGGGGCGAACCAGATGGGTGGTGTGGTGTTCCTGCGGCGCCACCTCAGGCGGCGTGACGTGGCGGCGGGCGAGTTGGTCGGCTTGGGGTTTCCGGCCGGGCCGGTGGTGCTGGCTTTGCCTGGCTTCTTCTGCTTGGGGGTTGTCCAGAAGAACGGCTTCACGTTGTCCTTCCTGGCGCGCTTCTGCCTCTTCTTCCAGCGGCGGGCAGCGGCCCTCTGGGCGTCCTTCTTCAGCGCCTGGGCGAGTGTCGTGCGGCCGGGGCCCTGCTTCTTCAGCGCGCCCCCGCCGTTGCCCTTCTTGAGCGAGGCGGCTTTGGCGGCCTTGTCGCGCCGCTTCGCGCGGACGTCAGCGCTACCCGGCCCCTTCCGGGACCTCTTCGGGGACGAACCGCCGCCGCGGCCCGCGTCGCCCCGGCCGGGCTTGCGGTTCCGCTGCTGGCGCGGGCCGCGGGGCGCCTTCCCGCCCGAGCGCTTCCCGGTTCCACCAGTGGGCGACGTCGCGCTCTTGCGCCCGCCCGCGCCCTTCGCCGACGGCCCCTTGCCTGCCTTCGTGCCGCCCGACTTCCCCAGGCCTGTACCGGAGCGGAACGTCGCCGGCACCTTGCTGCGGCCCGAACCGCCAGAACGGCCGCCAGAACCACCAGCGCCGGAGCCCGACTTGCGGGTCGTTTTGCCGCCGAACTCCGGCCCGGACGGCACCCGCTTCGGCGAACCCGAGTTGCCGCCGCCAGAACCGTTCTTGGCTGCCGCCTTCTCGGCGATGGCGCGGTGGTGGTCGCGGCGCGCCTTCAGCCACGCCACCAGGTGGTAGCTGCCGCGCAGGGCGGCCACCGAGATGGCGGCCAGGGTGAGTAGCGAAAGGGCTGCCAGGTCGCGGCCCGCGCCCGACCCCGGGTCCACGCCCAGCATCGGGGAACGGGCAGTATCCGGTTCCGGGATGGCGGGCAGCGGCGCAGAGACCGGGGCGATCCGGCCGCTGGCCAATTGGGGGAACGTCAGGGCACCGTCGGCTCCCCCGCCCTGCGGGACAGGGTCGGCTTGAGGGCTGAAGAAGGACGGGCGGAGACCGACCCGGGGCAGGTGCAGCACGTTGGAGTCGCTGTCATCGCCGGACATCGGGCCTCCTCTCTGGTGTTGACGGAAAGTGACGGGATCGGGCATCCTCGCGCGCGCGCGTCGCGCGCGCGCCTTGAGCTCCCGTGATGGCTAGTGAAGGGGTGATGATGATGAACGTGAACGTGACGCTTCGTAGTTGACAGTCCAGGCGTGGATCGCCTCGGCAAGGGAGTGCAGGGCTCTCGTATCGCCGTCACGGACCGCCTTCGCCGCCACCGCCCGCGCATGATCGATAGCGGCGGCGAGGATCTCCCGATCGTTCCTCGCCGCCGACTGGCGGGCATTATGGAAGCGGACGAAGTTGATCCTCGACCGCTCGGCGGGCGCGGTCACCCCGTCTTCCTCTGGCTGAACAGGTCGAAGTCGAAGACGCGCGACTCCTCACGCTCCTGACCTGCAGACTCGGCCGGATCGGAAGCCGCTCCCAGCACCTGCTGCGTGGCCCGGTTCAAGCGGTCCCCAGATTGCGCCGCCAGTGCAGCCTGCTGCGACTTCCGCAGCTCCTTCTCGATCGCCTTCTGCGCCCGCTCCTTGGGAAGCTGCACGTAGATGCGGTCGTGCGTGTTCTCCAGCCTCTTCGCCAAGCTGACGACCTGCTGCGTTCGCCGCTCCATCGCCCGCAGGACCCGGGCCACCTTGCGTGCGTGCCACCAGGCCTGCAGCGCGTTGTCGCCCTGGATCGGGCTGTTCTTGAGGTCCTCGTAGGTCTCGACGGCGAGTCCGCGGAAGCCTTCCTTGTGGTCGCGGAACACGAAGCGGACCTGGTCGGCGTAGACGCCCATCCCGCCGGCCTGCAGCAGCTGGTCGGACGTCCACCGGTCGTTGTCGGTCATCGGTCTCTTCTCTCAGTCCAGGGTGGGGAGTTCGGCGCGGTCGAGGATCTCGGTGCGGATGTTCTTGGCGGTGGAGTCGGAGGGGCGACCGTGGCCCGCCTTGCCGATCGCGTCGGCGAACTCGCTCGCGGTCGGGTTGCGCTTCAGCCGCTTGAACTCGGCGTGGAAGATCGGCTCGGCGAGCGTCACCCACTCGGTCATGGACCGCCGCGGGGCCTTCTCGGCGGCCGGCTTCTGGCGCGACTTGGCGGCGGGCTTCCTGCCGCCAGGTGTCGTCTTCTTGGCGGGCGTCTTGGCGGTGTTCTTGTCGTCGCCAGAACGGGCTTCTTGGCGGTCGGAGTTGTCGGCAGAAGTTGTCGTCTTGGCGGGCGGAGTTGGCGGTGCTTCTGTCGGTCGTTCTGTCGCAGTCGGCGGGGCTTCTTGGCGCTGCGTGCTGGCGGTCTGGGGGGCAGGCTTCTGGCGCTCGCGGCGGGCCTTCGGCGGGGCGGTCATGAGGTGGACTCGCCAGAGGATGAGGGAGGCGACGGAGGCGACCATGGCGATCAGCCACCACGTCGGCTTCGCGGTCGGCGTCAGCCCGAACAGGCGGGCGTCCGCGAGGTGGTAGGTGACATTCGCGGCGACCGTGAGGGTGATCGCCTGGATGATGTCGCGGTGCCGCCGGAAGGCTTGGATGACGTAGACGTCGATGACGAACGGCAGCAGCCAGGCGACGGTCTGGTCGAAGCCGACCATGCGGGCGAGCGCGTACTCGCCCGAGGCGGTGAGGCCGACAGTGCCGGCGATGATGGCGCGCGCCGCCCACGTGTCGAGCTTGTCGTCCCGCTTCTGCCGCTGCGCCGCCTCGACGCGGGCCTCCTGCCGGATGCGGTCGGCGTCGGCGGTGGCCGACGACCGGATGCGCCGCGCCTCCTCCTCCGCAGAAGCAACAGCGCGGCGGGCCCTCTCCTGCGCCTCGCCGTGCATCTTGTTGGCCTGCGCGAGGAGCGTGTCGGCTTCGGCGCGCGCCACCGCAGCCCGCTCGTCGACTATCGGCAGCGGCCGGAAGCCGGCCGGGTCGATGCTCGTGCGGACCTCAGGAGAGCGAGGCTGCGGTTCGGCGCTCACGGGAATCGGTGTCCTCTCGTCTCGTCAGTTGGAGCTGGCAGTGGAGTCGGCCACGTCGCGGGGGTCGCGGAACATGGCGGGCAGGTGGGGGTTGGCGTCGGCCCGGGCGACCGCCGAGTTCAGGCACCGGTAGAGGCGGGTCTCACCGGAGCCGCCGCCGAGCTTGGTGGTGACGGCGTGGAGCGCGAGGGCAAGGTCTGCGGCCAGCAGCCACGAGACGGCCGCGGCGACACGGATCGGAGTCGCCATCAGGCAGCCGCCGATCCGTGGCGCGTGTGGTCGGTGGCCATCCCCCGCAGAACCGCGAGCCGCTCGGGCGAGTGGTTTCGGGTGGCCCGGATCTCTACCGAGCAGCCCTGCGCGGAGCAGCGGTACACCTCGGTCGTCGCGGCCTTCGCCACGCGTTCGGTGAGCGTCATGCCCGTCGACAACATCGAGCAGATGACGGACAGCAGGATGAGCGAGCTGACGTCGTGGTCGGCGAGGCTCGCGGCGACGATGCCGGTGACTACAGCGGTTGCGATGCCGCCGATCACGTCGACGGGGTTCGGCTTCTTCATGGGGTCCTCTCTGGGGTCAGTCGTCGGTGGCCGGGGTGAAGGTCAGGCGGCAGCGAGGTAGTTGAGCCCGTCGAGCTCGTCGACGAGGGTCGGGTCGAGGGCGGCGGCGTTCCGGCGGAGGATCCGCATCTGCTCGCGGTCGCCGTCGGACCGGGCCGACAAGTACGAGGCGACGATCTGAGCGTCGGCCGGCATCAGCGCGCGGCGCTTCCTGCCGAGCTCGGTGGCGGCCAGATCGGCGTCGAAAAGCAGGGACGTAGACATAGGGGTGGTTCCTCACTGGTCAGGTGGGGCTGGGATGGGGGTGGAGAGCCGCGGGCGGCGAGGTGGTGGGGAGCCGAAACACCCGCCACCCGCGGCGATTGGGGGTTAGCGCGGCCGGTTCTCGCTGCGCTTGTTCGCCTCGGCGACCTTCTTCGACAGCTCTTTGTGCTGGTCGCCCGTCATGACGCCGCCTCAACGACGAGGTAGCTGTCGCTGGCCAGGTCCATCACCACGTCGACGACCCGCCCGTCACGGCGCAGACCCTGCGCGAACTCCTCCGCCGGCCACGAACCACGCGGGCCGCCAGCCGGGAACCGCTCGATGACACGGCGGCCCGGCTTCGGTACGGGCCGGGTGGTGCGGCGATACGACGCCAGGTCGCGGGCAGCGGCGTCGGCGGCAGCCAGCGTTGCGGTACTCATGCCGTCACCGCCCGCAGTTCGGCCGCGTACTCGCGCCGGGTGCACTGTGGGACGACTGGCGGGGTGGCCGGGAAAACATGGTCGAAGAGGTCAGGCTGGCCGGGGATGAACTGGCAGATCTGGCCGATGCGGGCGGCGTTGGTCATCTCGTCGTCCGGCTGGTCGGCCTCGAGGCTGTCGGCCATCTTGGCCAGAACGCGGGCGACCGCTGCGTGGGGGGTGGGCTGCTTCTTGCTCATGCCGTCACCACCAGGTGCAGCATCCCGGCCTGCTCCAGCTGCTCGTGCCGCTGGGTCAGCTCGTCCTGCGCCTCGACCATCAGGTCGAACTGATAGCCCGACATGTTGCGGGCGTCCATCATGGCCAGCCGGGCGTAGGTCTCCAGGCAGATGCCGTAACGGACCACGGCCTTACGCACCGGCAGCGGGGCGAACGCCAGCTCCAGGCGAGACAGGGCCTCGGCGGCAGCCGGCGGGAGCGGGGCGGTCAGGTGGGTCGGGGTTGCGGTGCTCATGACGCCACCTCCGTAATGGCATGAGCCAGCGAACGGACCTGCTCGGCGAACGCGATGAGGTTGTCGGCGAACTGGCCGGCCTGCTTCGGGTTCAGGTGGTGGCTCTCGGAGCCGTCGCTGACGACGAGGAACGGGTCCTGATCGGCCGGGTCCGGCGCGTAAGAATCAGCGCCGAGGCGTACATGCGCCAGGAGTCGGAGACCGGGTTCGCCGCCCGGTACGACGAGGTCGGTTAGTGCTCCGGCGTGGGCGACGTCTTCGAGGGAGCGCTCGCTCTCGGCGACGTGGTCCGTCACGCACCACGGCAAGCACTCAATGCGGACCGTCCGGCCGTTGATCAGGGCCGGGACGAGGCGGGCGGACGCAGTTGCTGCCATCACAGCGCCACCGCCAGTTCGCTGGTCGGGATACCTCGGTCAGCGACGTACTGCGTAAAGGCGGCGCGCGGAACTCGGATGGTGCCGCGACCTGAACCCACGCGGTAGGCGGGGAGGCGGCCGGCGGCGATCTCGCGATAGACCGTGGCCCGGTCGACGCGCAGCGCGTCGGCGATCGCCTTCACCCGCAGGGGCGGGTTGTTGGGTGCCTGCTGTACCGCAGGCACGGTAAGCTCGTCATGCATCTTCGAGACCCAATCTCTGATGCGCTGGCCCTAGCGGGCTCGGTGTTGGTAGCACCGAGATCACCCCGCTGGGGCCTTTGCGTTGTCCGGAATACAGCAGAACTTGCCGCTTCCGCAGAAGCTGCTGACAGAGACGACGTTATAACAACTAGTACCTATCAGCAAGGCCCGTGACCGACTCGTCACGGGAACGTCTGTAGATGTGCTGGTCAGGCGCATGGTTCACTTGTTGTGACCAATAGACGGAAGGGACACAGTGGCGTACCAGGGCAAGCCGGCGTACCAGCAGATCGCCGATGACATCCGCCAGCGCATCCTCGACGGCCACTACCAGGCCGGGGACCAGCTGCCGACCGAGTCAGATCTGATGGACGAGTACGGCGTGTCCCGCATCGTGGTTCGCAACGCGGTCCAGGCCATCGAAAACGAAGGCTTGGTCACCAAGCAGCGCGGAAAGGGCACGTTCGTCCGCGAACAACGCCCCCTGCAGAAGCGTCTCTCCGTCGACCTATACGGCAAGCGGCCCACCAGTTCACCGATGAAGAGAGCCACCGAAGCCGAAGGCCGTCGATCAGAGTGGGAGTGGCAGACCCGTCGCACCACGGCAACCAAGGCGATCGCCGAGAGGCTGGCCATTCAGTCGGGCGATGAGGTAGTTCGTACCACTTACCGATTCTTCGCCGACGACAAGCCGGTGATGCTGTCGACGTCCTACGAGCCCGATGAATTGACCGCCGGAACACCGGTCGAGCAGCCGGAGGGCGGATCGGTCACAGGCGTAGTGCCCCGCATGGACTCCATCGGCCAGCACATCACGCACGTCACCGAGGACGTCAACGCTCGCGCACCTCGCCCCTACGAGAGCGAGCAGCTGGAAATCGCCCCGGGCGTGCCAGTCATCACGATCATTCGCACCTACTACGTGGACGACCGGCCAGTCGAGACGTGCGACATCGTCGTGGCTGCAGATCGCTACACGCTGAGCTACACGATCCCTATCCCGCCCTTCGGTGAGGCATAACGACCAGCGGCGCAACAAGAAGGCCCCGACCGGGATCCGGTCGGGGCCTTCTTCTGCCGTCAGTCGTCGACGAGGAGCTTGACGAGTTCCTTGATCTGTTCGGGTTCAAGGTTCCGGCGGAGAGCCTTGGCGGCAGCGGCTGGTGTAGCAACGGGGATGCTCACCTTCCGCTGACGGAAGCCGGCTTTGACCATGGCCGCGTGGGTGGACAGGGCGCCAGCGAGGACTTCGGCGTGGAGGGCGGGCACGTCGGTCCCAGCCAGGACGTCGGCCTCTTCCGGCTGCGGGACGTACTCGTACAGGTGCGCGGCGCGGGCGTCGATCTCGTCGAGCTGCAGGCCGGTGAGGCGGTTGGGATCGGTCATGTCGGTTCTCCTGTCGGTGGGTTGATCACGGGTTTGGCGCGCCCCGGGTGAGGGCGGCCGTCAACGGGCGGGGTCGGGCCGGGGCGGCGGGCGGGTGACGGGGGCAGGGGTGGGGCATCAGGCGGCCTCGCGGAGCGCGGCCAGCAACGCGGCCCGGTTGGCGGCCTGCCGGTCCGGCGACAGGGGAAGCCGGCCGGTAGGACGCCGGTAGCCACCCCGTCCGGTGGGCAGCGCTTCGGCGTACAGGCGGCCCAACTTGTCCGCGGGCGGCAGGCGGAGGGCTTCCCGCGCCCGGGAGACGGTGGAGGGCGAGCAGCCAAGGCGGACGGCGATGGAGGCGTTCGTGTGGCCCTCGCGGATCAGGGCGGCGATGTCGGCGCGGACCTTCATGCGGCACCGCCCGCGTCCGCCGCGCTGCCGATGTTGCGCCGCTGGTACCGGTGAACAGCTTCTCGCTGGCATGTACGGCACGTGCGCGCGCCTGACGGACGCACGTAGGTGTTCTCTTCGCTGTACGGGTGGCCCTGCAGACAGAACTCCTTGGCGGCCTGGGCGTTGCGTCCGCGCTCCAAGCAGTCCCGCATGTTCTCGCTGCGCGTTCCGGTGCGCAGGTGATTCGGATTTACACAGGACGGGATGTCGCAGTCGTGGCGGACGTCTGCACCTTCGGGTATCGGGCCGACCAGCGCCTCATACGCCACGCGGTGAGCGGGCCGATGCGTGCCTGCCTTCCAGAAGTTCCCGTATCCCCGGGGGTTCTTCGTGCTCACCCAGAGCCAGCACCCGCTGGGCTGTGCGGCAACCTTCGTCCAAAACCGCTCGGGGAGCCTCTCGTCCCCGTAATTGACCGTGCTCATGCGGCGACTTCCTCGGCTTCCTGGTAGCGGCGGGCGTGGACGGCACCCCGGGTGAGGGGCTGGCCGTTGAGGTGGCACGGGATGCCGGGGGTGACCTGGCAGGTGGGGCAGCAGGCGGTGGTGCGAGCCCAGTTGCGGAGTTTCCGGAGGCGCCGGGCGGGCGGGCGGCGGAGCTTCACGCGGCCACCTCCTCGACCGACGCGGCGATCTCCTTGGGCTGCTTGAGGCGGCGTTCGGCTTCGGCGACGAGGGCGAGGAGGGCGGGCCGGCAGCGGGCGGTGTTCATGGCGCCGGTGCAGTCGGTGGCCGGGGGGATGTAGCCGTTCCACTTGTCGGGTGACGAGAAGCCCACGGGCGGTTCGGTGAGCTTCGCGGCGAGGTCGGGGTAGCGGAGGACGAGGCCGCGGCGGTGGGCGGCGGCGCGGCGGGCTTCGGCCATGTGGTGCTTGATGAACCGGCCGATGTCGCCCTGCTGCTGCAGGGTGCGGGCGTCGGCGAAGGTGAGGGGATCGGTCATGCGACTGCCTCGCTCTCAGTGACGGGCTGGCCGGAGCGGCACGCCCACGGCGAGCAGCCGTCGGGGTCGCCCTGCTCGGCGAGCTCGGCGTCATACACGGCGTCGAACACCGTGTCCTGCTGCCACTCGGACGGCCGGACGCGGTCGATGGGCGCCTCGTCGAGCGGCTTGCGGGAGATGTGCAGGAAGCGTTCGTGGCGCATCCCAGGCCCGCGCCGGTACGCCTTGTCGAAGGCGACCGCCTGCTGCCAGGACTCGGGGTCTTTGTCGCGCATGCGCCGCCACTCGGCGTTGCCGTGGAACGGGCAGCCGATACACGCGGACTTCTCAACCGACGTCCAACCGCGGTGCTTCAGGTACGCGTCGCACTGGGTGCGGGACATGCCCAGCTCCAGCAGCGGATGCCGCGACTTGGAGTACCGCGTGTCGCCTCGGTCCGAGACGCGGCCGATCTCGTCGGTGGAGAACCCGATCCACTGCTCGGCCCACACACCCTTCGGAGGCTGGCCGACCCGGCTGAGGGTGCCGGTGGCGTTGCAGACGGAGCAGGGGCCGGGCGTGCGGTCGTCACGCTTGGCACGCCACGGTGCGACCCTTTCCCCGCTGCCCTCGCAGTAGCGGCACGGGGCGGGGTCGGAGGTGCTGGCGCCGAGGAGAAGCCGGGCCTGCCGAAGGATCGGGGTGAGCTTGTACGTCTGGGTGCAACGCCGGTTCAACATGCCGTGCTCGCCCGTCTCCGGGTCGCGAGTGTGGGCGGGGAGGCTGCGCTGTTTGTCGGGGTCAAGGACGTCCTGCTGAATGCTGCCGACGGAAACGCGGTAGACGGGGATCCTGGCGGGCCCGGCAACCTCGGCCTCCAGCCGGTCGAGGTGCTCGTAGACGGCGGCGGGCTCCCATCCGGTGTCCGCGAACACGGCAGCGTCGACCTTGGGCAGGGTGCCGTCGGCGGACAGCATGAGCAGCGTCGTCGACTGCACGCCCGCGCCGAGGGAAAGGATGCGGAGCTTCGGAGTGCTCATGCCGCCATCCCCTTCCGGCGGTCGTCGCCCTTGAGGGTCACGCGCTCGCACATCTCGGTGAGGCGGGAAGCGATGCGCTCACCGAGCGCGTCCCGCAGCTGCGTCGGGGGCACGTTGCTGGTGAAGATGGCGGGCCGGCACTGCTCGTAGCGGTGGTTAATCAGCCGGTAGGTGACCTCCTCGGTCCACTCGGTGAGCTTGGCCGCGCCAAGGTCGTCGACGAACAGGACGTCCGTGTCGGAGATCGACTCGAAGGTCGCTTCGCTGTCGCGGCCGGTGCGGGGCCGGAGTTGGGCGTACAGGTCGGCGGCGGTGTAGGCGGCCCAGCCGGTGGGACGCCCTATCTCGGCGATGGCGCGGAGCACCGCGTAGGCGTAGTGCGTCTTGCCGGTGCCGGTGGGGCCAACGACCAGTAGCGATCGGGTGTCGTCGGGGTTGGCGACGACGGACTGCGCCCAGGCGCGGGCGATCGGGTTGGGCTGGGCGGACGCGTAGCGGCGCGGGACCTTCGTCTCGAAGTGGGCGATGCACTTCTGTCGCTGCTCGTCGGCGCACTTGAGGAAGTGCTGCCGAACGAACTCGACCTCAGCGGCCTGCAGAGCATCCAGGTCGGCTTCGCGGTGGAGGTAGGCCTCGATGCGGGCGGCGCCTTCGCGAGTGCCTCCGGGGAAGTCGAGGAACTCGGATACCTCGGGGTGCACGTATCGGCCGGGCGGGACACCGAGCGCGGCGAGGTCGAGGCCGCGCCGCTGCTGGCTGGGCGGGATCCACTGGTCGGACATGGGGCTCCTTAGATGAGGGGTTCGTCGTAGACGTCGTGGTTCTCGGGGTTCATGAAGGGCTGCCAGCCACCGGAGACGGCGCGGAGCTGGGGCTTGCCGTTGGGCGCGGGAGCGAACTTGTCCTCGTAGCGGCGCTCGCTGATCCACCGGTCGGACTGCTTGATGTAGCGCCACTCCTGGCCGACCACCTCGCGGGCATAGGCAAGGGCAGCAGCAGTGAGCTCGGTTGGGACGGCTCCACCGATGACGGCTTCGGTCCACGCCTCGAGCGTCTTGTCGTAGTTCTTGCTCTTCGGGTGGGCGTTCCAGAAGCGGCCGAACTCGAGCTTCTCCTCGGCGCTGATCTCCCGAGCCACGACGGCGGAAGAGGCTTCTTCTTCTACGTGGTTCATGTGGTTCTGGTTATGGGGTCCGGTTTCCGGACCCCTAGAGGTCCGGTTTTCGGACCCCTGGGGTCCGGTTTCCGGACCCCTAGCGTTTTCCGCAGAGGTCCGGTTTTCGGACCCCTGCTGTGCGCTAGCAGTCCGGTTTTCGGACCCCTGGCTCTCGCCTAGAGGTCCGGTGACCGGACCCCTAGCGCCGAAGTCGGGACGCACATAGCCGACCGCTCCCGGGATCTTGTAGAGCGCCGGCCGCGTACCGCGCCCCTCCTCGATGAGGCTCAGTTCGCCGGACTTCACGAGGGCATCGATGGCCGTGATGACGGACGACCGGGCGGCGTTACCGAACCGCACGAGCTCGGCCGTGCTGACGCGCGCCTGGCCGTCATCGCCGGTGATGCGGTTGGCGATCGCCAGCATGACGTGCCGTCCAGCTCCCTTGGACTGGGAGTGGAGCCAGACCCAGTACATGGCGTCGATGCTCACGTGATCTCTTCTCTCAGGAGGGTGTCTCTGCTGGTCGTTCGCTGTTTTGAGGCAGCCCTCATGGGGGCGGCGTTGCTCGTGGTGCGGGAGCTTCGCTCACCCCTGAATTGTACAACCCGACGGACATTACAAGCGAGCTCTTGTGTATCCTGGTCGCATGAGTGAGTCCGGGATCCGACAGCTGGGCGTCTCCGATGCCCGCGCGAACATGACCGAGGTCATCGCCGAAGTACGCCTGCTCGGCACGCCCGTCGAACTCACTCGCCGCGACAAACCGCAGGCCATGCTCATTTCCATGGAGCGCTGGCAGGCGGCCGTCAACGACGCCGAAGTCCGGCCGTTCTACGACGAGCTGAAGAGCAAGCTCCAAGCTCTCCTCGAGGACCCGGAGTTCTCCGAGATGCTCGAGCGGAAAGACCACGAGCTCCACTACCTGCTCGAGACCGGCAGCCTCTGACCTCATCGCTCCTCCTTCCTCCAGCCCCGCCTTCCGGCGGGGCTTCGTCGTGTCGGGCTAGGCGGCGGCCGCGAGCTGCGGCTGCTGCTGGGTGATGCCGGCGGCGCCGAGCACGGCCACGGCGAGCGGCGGCGGGACTGCGTTGCCGACCTGCAGGTGCCTCTCGCCGGCGTTGCCGTGGAAGACGAGGCCGGGCTGGAAGCCCTGCAGTGCGGCGCATTCGGCGACGGTGGGCCGCAGGTTGGGGCGCGGCTTCTTGCCGGCGGCGCGCTCCCGGTCTGTGGGCTGCCGGAGCGGGACGTTGCGATCACGCCACAGGGGCCGTCCGTCCTCATCGACGGCGCCGATGGTGTTCGCCATCGCCTGCCGGGTCCCGTTGCCGAATGGTTCGGCGCCGCCGGTGTAGGTGCCTCCGCCGGTGACGGACGGTGCGGGCCGCTGGGTGTAGCCCCAGCCGATGACGTCGGCCATGGCAACGTGCGGCGGCTGGCCGAGTCCGCCGTGGGTCGGCGCCGGCAGCTGCACGTCCCGGCCCTTGGAGGCGATGAGTACGGCCCGCTTGCGGGTCTGTCCGAGCCCGTAGTCCGCGGCGTCGAGGACACCGGTGACGGCGCTGTACCCCCACCGCTCGAGCACCTCGGCGTATTGCTGCCAGACGACGAGCACGGACGGCACCTGTTCCATGCAGATCCATTCGGGCTGCAGGTCGTAGTGCCAGCGCATCGGTTCGGCGGTGAGGATGGACCGCTCGTCGCGGCAGGCGGCGCCGATGGCCGCCCGGGTGTCTTTGCCGCGGGACAGGTCTTCGATCGCCTGGTGGACGAGCGGCAGATCCTGGAGCCCGAGCTTCTTGCCGGACTTGCCGAAGCCGGGGCACGGCGGGCTGTCGATCTTCCCGCTGGTGCGGCCCTTGAACACCCACGTCGGGTACTGGGTGACGTCGCAGCGGATCGTCTTGTGCCCGGCGCCGGCCCGGGTGCGGCAGGCTGCGGCGTCGAGTTCCAGGCCGATCTCGCCTGAGCCGGTCGGGAGCGCTTCGGACCAGCCGATGCCGGCGAAACCGTGGGGGATCATGCGGCCCTCCCGAAGATGGCCCGGTAGCTGTCGCGCATCTGCTGGTCTTCGACGTGCCGCGGGTGGACGCATCCGGCGACCTCGCAGCCGCCGCGGACTTTGCCGACGGGCTGCCGTGTGTGGGCAAGCCCGAAGGCGATGCGGTGGGCGGAGTGGCGCCTGCCGCCGTGGCGGACGCTGGGCGCCTGCGCCGGGTCGTATCCGGGCCACAGGAGGTGGCCGTCGATGGTGGGGATGGTGCGCCGCCAGAACAGGTCTTCAGGGCTGGCGGCGGCCTGCATGCCGGGCTTGTGGTTGGGCAGGCCGAGTTCGGCGCGCAGTTCGCGGGCGCGTCGCCGGGACACGTGGAGTTGCCGCTCGATGGCCTTGTCGCTGTAGCCGGCGCGCAGGAGTTCGACGATGGCGTTGCGGGTGTTCACGCGGCCACCCCCAACTCGGCGGCGGCCTTGCGTCGTTGGCGGTCGGCGGTGAGGTGGTTGGTGCACAGGCCGCGGCCGACGCGGGCTTTGCGGCAGTCGTCGATGGTGCACAGCTGGTCGGGGCTGAGCATTCCGGCGTCGGCTTCCCACTCCCGGATGAGCCGTTCGTAGACGCTGAGCTGGACGGAGATGCGGGCGCGTTCGATGCCGTGGCGCCGCATCCACAGGGCGGCTTCGCGGGTCTCGTCGGGGGTGAGCTCGGGGCGGGGGGTCTCGCCGCTGATGGCGCGCTCGACGGCGTACCAGTCGACGTGCTCGGTGGAGAACTCGTCTTCGGTGGCGGGCGGGATGAAGCCGGGCCGCCGTGAGCGGGCGAAGGCGGCGATGAGGGGCCGTTCGCGCATCTCAGCCATGGGTGTCCCCCTCTCGGGTTTCGGTGGCGTTGAGGATTTGCAGGCAGGTGAGGAGGTCGTCGCTGTCGTTGCCCCATGCGGTGTCGACGGCGGGCGGGTCGTCGCACAGTTGGCGCCAGGCTTTGGCGCGGTCGCGGCGTTCCTGGCGTCGCGCGTCGAGCCGCTGCCAGATCCGGCCAGCGCCCCAGAGGGCGGTGCCGCCGGCGAGGGTGATGGCGATGCCGGGCCCGTAGGTGCCGGCGGCGTCGTGCAAGCCGATGAGCCCGTTGGCGACGGCGTCGATCTGCTCGGGGGTCACGTCCGCCTCCAGATGCGTCGTGCGAGGCGCGCCACGGCGACGGTCAGGGCGAAGGCGGCGATCCAGAGGGGGTAGAGCAGGCCGAGGTTCATGCCGCCCTCCGCTCGTCGATGCGGGCGGCCTGCCGGTCCTCGATGAACTTCCGCCCGGCACGGGTGAGCAGGTAGACGTTGACCCTCTTGCCGTGCGCCTTCGGGTTGATCGACACCTCGTCGCCGACCCTCAGCAGCAGCCGCGGCTCGTCGGGGTGCAGGGCGTCGTGGCCGACGAGGGCGTGGAAGTACAGGCCGGCCTTGCGGCACACGTCGTCGGGGACGATGACCCTGATCTGGTTCATGCCGAAGGGCTGGCCGTGGGAGGCGAGGTGGAGGACGACCTGGTCGAGGACGGCGGTGTCCCAGCGGGTGACGGTCGAGTACAGCTCGCGGAGGTGGGCGGCGGCCCAACTGGCGGCCTGCTCGGGCGTGGTGGTCATGACGCTGCCTCCTCGGGCGTGCCGTGCTGCTCGAGCTCGGCGTCGGTCATCAGGGCGTGCGGGATCAGGCCAGTGCGCAGGGCGTCGCGGACGTCCGCTGCGGCGGTGCGGTAGGTGTGGGCGCGCTCGATCTGGCACCGCTGAAGAGGCGTGGGCTCGTCGACGAGCAGCTCGTCGCCGAGGCCAGGCGCGGACTTCGCCATCTGCTCCCACCGCTCCGCGAGGTCGGCGAACAGCGCCCGGATTTTCCGCTCCTCGGTGAGTGGGATGAGCGGCCACTCGCCGTCGACCACGGCGTAGGGGTCGGTCTTGCGCAGGTGCTTCTGGAACTCGGCTGCCTGCTGCCGCGCCCACCAGGCCTGCCACACGTGCAGCTGCTCGGGATGCACCTGGATCTGCGGGTACTTCTCGGCGATGGCGACGGCCACCTCGACGGCGGCGAGCGCGTCGGCGTCCGCGGTGTGCGCGGCCGCCAGGGTGACGCCGTAGTGGACGGCGAGGGCCTCGAGCTTGCGGGAGCCACTGCGGTACTTGTCGGCCTGCTTGTCGAGGATGTACGGGTCGATGACCGGTCCGGGTGCCGTCTCGCTGCCGAGGCGCTGGTGAAGGGTGCGCAGTTCGTAGCGGCGGAGCTCGCGGTCGAGGACGGTGAAGTCGTAGCGTCCGTTCATGGCGACGACGGGGATGCCGGTAGACAGGGCCGCGGCGAGAACGTCGGCGATCTCGTCGGCGACCTGGGCGGCGGGCCGGCCGTTGGCGCGGGCCTGGTCGGTGGTGACGCCGTGTACGGCGGTGGCCTCGGCGGGGATGCGGATGCCGGGGTTGGCGAGCCACAGGCGGGCGCGGTCGGGCAGGGTGTCGATGCTGTCGCCCTGCTTGTAGTCGACGGCTGCGGCGGTGACGATGCGCGCCGTCTCGACGTTGACGCCGGTGGTTTCCAGGTCGAAGCCGAGGAGGGGTTCGGTGTGCCAGCTCATTCGGCACCTCCGGCGGTGAGCTCCGGCAGCGCCACGTTCACGAGGCGCCCGTCACGCCAGGCGGCCATGACCTGGTCGCGGCCGTCCTTCTTGAAGCGGACGGCGTGGGTGCGGGCGCGGGCCGGGGCGATCTCCACCCCCGGCACCTCGTGCACGACGCCGGTTTCCGTATCGGCCCACTCCGTGGAGTTCGCGGCCGTCATCTCGGCGAGGAGCTTCTTCTCGAACGCGGGCTGCACTGAGGTGACGAACTCGCGCTTGATCTCGCTGCCGAAGTTCTCCAGCACCCAGGCCTTGAACTTCTCCGGGTCGGTGACCTTCGCTGCTCCCTCGCCTGCGGACAGGATGACGGTGGCAATGTCCGGTCCGTCGGGGAGTGTGACGGCGACCTGGCGGGTGCCGCTCTCCTCGGCGGCCTTGTCCAGCTGCAGTTGGGTCTCGGCGCGGGCGGCCTTGTATGCGCCGTCCACAACGTCGAGGAGGGTCTTGAGGTAGGCCTCGCGGGCTGCTGCCTCTTTCAGGCTCATGTGATCTCCTAGGGGTGGGCCGCCCCGATAGCCGCGGGGCGGCCCGGCGTTTGCGGTGGTTAGGCGGCGGAGCCGGTGAGGATGCGGGTCATCTCGCGCATCTGCTGGGCGCCGGCCTCGCGGATGGGCAGGCCGTAGGAGCGCTCGAACTCTTCGTCGAGGTTGGAAAGTCCGGCCTTCGCGGCGGCTGTGCGCAGCTGGTGCTCAGCGACGTCCGCCTCGGACGGGCCTTCGGTGACGGTCTCGACGACCTCGGCGTCCACGACGACGTCGCCGGACGGGGCAGGCTTGGCGAGCTCCTGGCCCCGGCGGATCAGGTAGGCGCCGAGCTCCAGCAGCTCACGGTCAGCGGTCTTCACCGTCTCCGTGAGGAGTCCGGCCGCGTGCGCCTGCTTGTAGACGTCCTTGACCGCCGCCTGGTCGGCTGCGTCGGCTGCGGCATCGGCGAGATCCTGCGCGGGCTGCGATCGCCCATTGGCTGCCACGGTCTGCTGCTGCGGCTGCGGTGTGGCTGTGGCCCACGGGTCGGCCTCGCCCGGCTGCACTGCGCGCAGGTGGCGCTCGTCGCCCGCGTTGTCGGCCTGCGCCATCTCCTCGGCCGTGTACACGCCGGCCAGGTCGTGCGGGAATGCCTTGCGCAGCGCGAGCGCCTCGGCGCACTTCGCGACCTGCCCGGCGGGCATCTTCCCCCACAGTCCGAGGCGCTTGCCCTCCTTCCCGGTCTGCACGTACTCGCGGAAGAGCGCCACGGCAGAGAACCGCTGGCCGTTGCGGAGCACGGTGACCTTCGCCGCAGCTGGCGGCTCTTCGGCCAGCCAGGCGTCGCACCACCGGCCGGAGGCGTCGCACCACAGGGTGTCCTCGTAGCCGAACGTCTCCCCGGACGCGGCGATCACTCGGTGCGCGACTACCCGGTATCCGTCGATGCCGGTCTGCGGGGTGAACACCTCGCGACCCGCGCGCCGGTCGTAGCGGCCGATGAGGTAGATCTGCCGGGAGAACGGGTCAAGCTGGGTGCGCTGGCACAGGTGCAGGAAGCCGGACAGTTCGGCGGCCGTGACCTGGTCACTGATGCCGGACTGGCGAAGGACGGCCCCCTGCTGTTCGGTCCACGCGGTCTGGTCGGGTCGGATGGCGAGCGCCCCGCCGCTCTTGACGAGTTCGTTGCTCATTAGTGGTGCTCCTGTTCGCTGCTGAGGTGCGTGTTCTGCGTGAAATGGGTGCACTGAGGGCGGGTCGCCGACCCCGACCGGGGGGGTGGTGCGGGGCCGGCGACCCTGGGTGGCGGCGCGGAGTGGGGGGCTCACGCGACCGCCGGTCTGGGTTGTTGGTCAGCGGAGTTGGCGGATGCGGCTGGCGGTGACGCCGTACTCGGCGGCCAAGTCGATCGGGGTCTCGCCGTCGGCGAGGCGCCGTGTGATGTCGGCGCGCTGCTCGGTGGTGAGCTTCGACGGCCGCCACGGGCCCTGGGCGTCTTGGCTGCGCCGGTTCCAGACGCGCTGATGCTCGGAGGCCATCAGTTGGCACCTGCCAACGTGACGATGCGGTCGTGGGCTTCGTTGAAGTCGTTGGTGTCGAGGCCCATCCACGGCACGGTGTGGGACATCGCGGTGATGATCTGCAGCGCGTTGAAGCCGTCGTCCTTGAACTCGGCGGCCGCGGATTCGATGTCGGCGTCGGTGTAGGTGCCGTTGTGGGAGACGTCGCCGCGCATGTAGTTGCTGCCGGGCTCGTCGCACCAGGCGTAGCTGAGCTTCGCGTACAGGTCGCGGGCGGTCTTGTCGGTGACCGTGTCCTTGATCGTGTCGGTGTCCTGCGTCCAGTCGATGCCGGACTCGACGAGGATCTCGACGCCCTTGAACGCGTTCTCGCGGCACATCGCTTCGGCGATAGCGAGGCCTTCGTGGTGGCCGATCCGCCAGCGTGCCGGGTTGTTCAGCGACTGGTCGGCGGGCATCCGGAAGACGACCAGGCCGGGCGCCGCTTGTACGGCACCGGAGACGGTGTGCTTCTGCTGGCCGTGGACGATCATCGTGTAGTCGGTGGTCTCACCGATCATCGGGAATCTCCTTGTGGGATCCTGGCGGGGATCCCCGCCCACTTGTCCTGGGCGGGGTTCTTGCGTTGGCGCCGGGTCCGCCGGCCGGTCTCATCCGGCGGCCCGGCGAGTCAGGTGGTGGCGCCCGCGAGTTCGGGCTCGGGCAGCTTCGGGATCGGCGTCTCGACGGTGTCGTCGCTGGCCGCCTTCAACTGGCCGCGCAACTTGACCAGTTCGCTGTCCCGCGCCATGAGCTGCTCGACGTGCTGCTGGAGCTGCTGCTCCTTCGCCTGCAGCCGTCCTTCGGCGACTTCGGCGCGGGCCCGCCAGTAGCGGACCTTGCAGCCGAGTTCGGCGAACCGTTCGTGGCAGTGACGGATGTACTGCCGGTCCTCGCGACGGAGCTGCCGCAGCCGCTTGTTGTCGGCCGCCGCCCGGTGCTTGCCCCGGCCGATCACAGCCCCTCCCGCAGGCACGTCGCCGTGTCGCGCAGCAGGGCGATCGCCTTGGCTTTGCCGTTGCCCCGGTAGTCACACCAGGCGGCGACGGAGGGGGCGTCGATGCTGTCGGCGAGGGCCTTCTCTGCGGCGTGGACGAGCGGGTCGCCGCCGACGTAGCGGGGGGTGCCGTGGACGGCGACGTTGATGGCGCCGAGCACGTCGACCTCGCACTTGGTGAGGGCGAGCCCGGCATTGGCTTGGCGGACGCTGTACAGGTACTTCTTGCAGAAGCCGACGGTGACGATGTGGTCGGCGGCCTTGTCGAGGACGTCGGCGATCTCGTCGGGGGCCGGGGTGGTGAGGGTGGTCACTGCTCCTCCTCGGCGGGCTCGCTGATGCAGAAGGCGCGGATGAAGGCGGCGATGAACCAGCCGCACACCACGACGGGGCAGGCGATCTCAATGGCGGTCTTCACTGCCCCTCCTGGGCGTTGCGGCTGGTGGTGTGCTTGCGGTGGTCGTCGCGGGCGCTGGCGAGGAGCAGGGCCACGGCTGCGATCCCGGCGACGATGGCGGTGATCACGGCTGGCCTCCGTCTCCGTGGGCCCTTGCGGCGGCGCGCCACCAGGCGGCCCACGTCGCGTCGTCCCAGTCGGTGCTGTCTTTCGGGGCGGCGCGGAGGATGCGGCGGTCGTCGATCTGCTGCTCCAGGTCGGCGACGTAGGCGGCCAGGCGGGCGATGCTCAGCCGGACGAGCGCGTTGAACAGGCCCGCGGTCGGCGACAGTTGCGGCGACGGCAGCGGGGCGGTCACGAGGCGGCCTCGGCTGCGTCGAGCGTCTGCTGCGTGGTCTTGGCCTTCACGTGCGGGCAGCGGATGGCGAGGTCGACTTCGGCGCGGTAGCGGTCCCAGCTCATGAGCTCCAGCCGGTAGCCCTGGCGCTGGTACTTGTCGCGCTCGCGCTTGAGCGGGAACGTCTCCTGCCACGCCTGCTGTTCGGTGGCGAACGCCTCGTCGCCGAACGCCGCGGTGAGCGCTCCGCACGGGCAGCCGCACGGCGCCCACGTGATCCACGTGCAGTTCGTCAGCGGCAGAAGCTGGCCGTCGATCTCGACCTTGAGTTCAGGCATCACGCCACCGCCTTGCGCTGCTGCCAGCCGGTGAGTTGGTTGGTGTCGGCCCGCCAGGTCTGCGCCCGGTTCCAGTCGGCGCCCGGGAACGCGCCCTGCATGAGTGCGGCGAGCTGCCGGGACCCGCCGAGCGGAAGCCGGAGCTTGTGCCCGTCGGCGTCGAAGCACTGGGCGAGGTAGTGGCGGTGGGACTCCCCCGTGGTGTCCGTCCATACGGGCGCGAGGAGGACGGTGACGGCGTCGGGGGCGATCTGGCTGATGCGCCACGGCAGCTGGCGCTGATGCCGGCGGCGGCGGGCGGCGGACGCCTTCCGCGGGTGCAGCGGATGCACTTCGCGGTCCATGGCGCGGCGGGAACGCTGCAGTTCGAAGAACTCGCCGCGCACCCCCCGCGACCAGCTGGCCAGGTCCGGGCCGTAGACGGCGCTGTAGTCGGCGTCGAGCTGGACGAGGAGTTCCTCGACGTCGTCGGCGCGGCGGGGCTCGATGACGGTCGCCATCACGCCACCGCCTTAGCGGCCTGCTGCTCGCGCTGCGGAAGCCTCGCGTCGATCGCGTCCAGCAGCGCCCACACGGCACCGGACAGTGCGGCGCAGTCGGTTGCGGTGACCGGCTTGTGGTCCGTGATGGCCTGCGTGATCGGGGCGTGCACTTCGCGCAGGTAGTCCACGACGTTCGCGAGGCCGGAGTCCATGTCGAGGTTGTTCATGACGCTCCCTTGGTGCGGCCGTGCTTGATCAGGTCCGGGAAGGGGTGGACGGTCCAGTCCGGGTCGCCGTCGATGCGCAGGTGCCGGTACTCGGCGAGTTCGCCAGCGGACGCCGGTTCGCCGTGGGCCGTCTCCGGGTGCGCGAGCAGCTCAGCCAGCGGGGCCATGCGCTGCTCGAACTTCTGCCGGGCGAGCTGCTGCTCGGCGGCGGCCTCGCGCTGACGGTCGACCAGGGCACGCATGTCGGTGGTCATCGCGTGACCCCCTCAATGCGGTGGCACTCGGCCTTCGACCCGTGGTCACACGAGCCGCAGATCATCCGCCAGCCGTCGCGCGGGCTGAACCGGTGGTTCTCCAGGCAGCGGGCCGGGTCATCGGCAGGCTGGGGCGGGTGGTACGACTCGTAAGTGCGGCCCACGCCGTCCACGTCCGGTTCCGTGTAGTCGGCGAGCTCGGCCTCCAACTCGGCGACCCGCCCCACCGCCTCGTCGCGCTCCTTGCGGACCGCGTCCAGTTCGGCCAGCAGGTCGGCGAGTGCGCCCGGCGAGGCGACAGCAGCACCCACCGGCGTTGCCCGCACGATCAACTCGCGGATGCCGGCTTCGCGCTCCGGCGACAGGCGCTTCACGACGCACCCCCGGTCGGCATCGGGAGGGCGCCCAGCTCGGCCACGGCAGCGGCCAGCGGGTCGACGCATTCGTGGCCGTCGATGACGTCACGGGCGCCCACCAAGTCGGAGGGCAGGGCATAGGCGTGCGCGCTACGCCATCCACACGGCACGTGCACCAGGTGATCCAGCAGACAGGCAGTGGACCGGGTGGTGGACCAGTCGGAGGGGAGGGTCATGACTGCACCTCGCCATCGCGTGCGGCCCACGTCTCACGGTCGGCCGTGAAGGCCTCCCAGTACGTGTAGAGCAGCTCGTTGAACGCCTGCGGCAGCTCGGACTTCGGCAGCAGATCCCAGGCCAGACGGCCGATTTCCTCGACCTCGAAGCCCTCCGGGCGGGTGGCGAGGAGCTTCTCCTCCGCCGCGGCGAACATCGTCTGCAACGGGGAGACCATCCGGACGCCGGAGGTGATCTCGTCGAACGGGGTCAACGGCTCGAAGTTCATCGCTGGCCGCCCGACTCGCCGAAGCGGATCAGCTCGGACGGGAACGGACCGCCGTGCTTCATCGGGTCGATCTCGTTGGCGGCGTCACGAAGCCCACGAGGCGTGGTCTTCTCCCCTTCCGCCTCCAGCGAGGCGGCCGTCATGCGCAAGTCCTTGGCGGCTTCCTCAACTGCCCGGCCGCCGACGGCCTGCTGGTAGCGCAGGTGCACGTCCTCGGCGAGGCTCTTGGCCAGGAATCGGTGGACCTCGGCCGGGGTGACGGAGAAGCGCGACAGGTACTCGGAGTCGCCGATCACCTGACCGTCGATCTCCAGCTTCGCGAGGAGCCGGGACACCTCGTAGTGGGCGGCAAGCGCCTCAGTGCCCGGGTCCGTTGTGTCGTTCATGAAGGACTGGAGCGAGTCGGCCACGCGCTTTGCGGCGGCGGCGAGTTCGTCCCGCTCGATGCGGAGGCGCTCGATCTCGCGCTCCGGAGTAGTGGATGATGAAGGCACCGATCTGCCCTTCTCTCTTGGATGGTGTGGGTGGATCGCGCGGCGTGTGCCGCGGTGACCCCGGCTGCCGGTGTGCGAACCGGCCGTTGGGGTCGCGGCCGCTCTAAGCGGCGGCGGTGAGCTGCGGTGTCGCGTATTCGGGGATCCGCAGGTACTCGGCGACGGCGCGGGCCGGGAAGCGGTACGTGCGGCGGCTACTGCCGGGGGTGGCGATGTCGATCACGCAGCGCTGGACGAAGTCGGGGTTCTCTTCGATCTGGATGCGAACCCACATGTCGCTGACCTTGAGCCACTGCCGCAGCTCGGTCTTGGTGAGCAGGGGGGATTCGGTGCGCAGCTGCGTGGGGGTGAGGGGCTGCTCCACGAGTCCTCCTTTCATCTGTTGTGGAAGATCTTCCGGCGAATGTGGAAACTGCTGGGACGAAAAGGTCACGTGGGGGTGGGGCCGAAAAGGTCCGTGACGGGTCTGCCGAGCGCCTTCGCCACCAGGTCGGCGGAGCGGCGTTCGAACTCGCCGCGCCCGCTGGGTCCGGTGGAGACCATGTGGCCGACGGCTGAGCGGCTGATGCCGTAGCCGGCGGGGTCGACTTCTTTGGTCTTCTCGGCGAGGCGCTCGATGGACAGTCCGGCGTGGCTCATCGCGTCCCGGATGGGCTTGCCGTTGTCCAGTCGGTGCATGTGGTGCCCCTTCGTGGCCGAGAGTTGATGCCGTGTGACCGAATGTGGAAGCGGTCCAACGGCCTCGTTTCCACATTCAAGGTTGGATGTGGATGGATGTCAAGTGATCTGACTTGGAAAAAAAGTCTTGGCCAGGGCTTCTGCATATGCCAGGGCTTCCGAATGTGGAAATCAAAGCAGGTCAACTGTGCTGCTGTGACTTGTAGCGAATGTGGATAGTGCCCGATGCTTCTACATGTGGATGACCTTGCGAAGCTCATCGAGCGCGTGATGCGGGAACGGGACTGGACTCTGTCCACCCTGGCCCGGCGCTCCAACATCTCCACATCCACGCTGCACTCCTGGAAGAGCGGGGACCGCGCCACCGGAAGCCGCGGCCCCTCCCCCGCCTTGCTGCGCAAGTTCGCCGAGGGCGCCGGCCTGACCGTCGCCGAAGTCTTCGAGGCTGCCGGGCGGACCATCCCCGCTCCCATGGACGCCGAGTCGGAGGGCCGCTTCCTCCACCTGTGGCGGTCCCTGGAAGCCGAGGACCGTCGGGTCATCGAGGCGACGATGCAGGCGATGAGCGAGCGCTCCCAGTCCCGGTCCTGATCCGAAAATCAGGCGTTCGTCGTACAACCTTTTGCGTACTACGTTTTCGCATCACCGATCTCGTATGCGTGCTTCACGAACGGTAGTTGACAGCGGTACTGTCAAACCTCCGCCGTAACCTCCACCTGCGGCCGGGCCAGTTGAGCCGAGTCATAGGCCTCAGGGGGTCGTATGTGCGCAACCGTGATCGTGGAGGATGCTGACCCGATCGCGCCGCGATGGGACCGCGACCGAGTGGCGATCGTCATCGGTGAAGGTCTCGACTATTTCCAGGCGTTGAAGCAAGTCAGGGCCATGTTGATCTGGCTGGGTGCCCCACAGCTCGGGCTGGGTGCGACATGCTGGTGCGGGGAGTTCATAGCGGTCCCGAAGCCGAAGCCGCGGGTCCCCGTCCAGCGAACTGCGCACCGGCGCGAGGAGGTCCGCCATGCCCCGTAAGGCCCGCAACAATCCCAGGCAGATCCGCATCAAGTCGTGCGGCTGCAAGGCGTGCACGGAAGCGTTCCGGCCCGGTGAAGTCCACACCCGCAAGGACTGCACCGGGCCGTGGCAGGCCCGCTACCGGGACCCGTCCGGCCGACAGCGCGCGAAGACGTTCAAGGGCAAGGACGCCAAGAGGCGGGCCGAGGGGCACCTCGACAAGATGCGGGATCAGGTCCGGTCCGGGAGCTTCACAGACCTCGACCGCGGCAAGGTGACGATCGACGAGTGGCATCCCAAGTGGGCGGCGACCCTGCGGATCGGCGACAACACGCAGGAGACCGCGGGCAGCGTGTGGAGCAACCACGTGCAGCCGCACTTCGGTTCGTGGCCGCTCGTGTCCATCGGCCACCTCGACGTCGAGGAGTGGGTCGCGAAGCTGACCACCGTCGTCGGCAAGGGGACGATCGACAAGGCGTTTCAGATGCTCGACCGGATGATGGCTGCGGCCGTCCGGGACCGGCGTATCGCCCTCAACCCGTGCGACGGGGTGAAGTTGCCGAAGGGTCAGCCGAAGCATCCGGACGACATGATGCCGCCGACCTACGACCAGCTCGCAGACATCCGCGCCCAGCTGTCGGAGCACTTCCATCCGATGCTCATCGTCGCCGAGGAGACCGGCCTGCGCTGGGGCGAGCTCGTCGGGCTGCGCCGCTGCTGGGTGAACTTCGAGGACGGCAGCATCCAGGTCCGCGAGACGGTCATCCAGGTGCACGGCAAGCCGGTCCGCAAGGCATACCCGAAGTCGGCGGCCGGCAGCCGGACGGTGCCGCTGTCGTCGCGGGCCGCCCACGTCCTGAAGGCGCACCTGGAGAAGCATCCCGCCTCTCAGGAGCGCACTTCGCCGGGTAGCGGCATGCACGCCGAGGAGCTGGTGTTCCGCGGGGCTCGCGGCGGGGTGCTGGGGCGCTCCAACTTCTGGCGGTTGTGGATTGCGGCCACCGAGGCGGCCGGGGTGGCGCGGCAGGTGGTGAATCCGGTGACGGACCGGGTCGAGCGCTGGCCGCACTTCCATGACGTGCGGCACGCGTTCGCGTCGAGGCTGCACGAGCTGGGTGTGCCGGAGGCCAACGCGCAGAAGATTCTGGGGCACGAGCGCGGCGCGAAGATCACGTGGCTGTACACGCACGCGAGCGCGGACTCGCTCACGAGTGTGCGGGCGGCACTCGATGGCGGCGGGCTGCGACGGGTTGTGTAGCGGTCCGCGCAGAGTCCACAACCCGTCCACGCGCCCACATCCGCTCACATCAACTGACATCCAATATTGCGAGTGGGCACAACCCCTCTGAGCTGGGCTTTTACCGCCCGGGAGTCGTCCACCTGTGTGGATACAGCGTCCACAATCACTGCATCTTTTCCCTGTTCAGGTAGTTGTAGACGGTGAAGCGGCTCACGCCTAGGGCGCTCGCGACGGTCTCCACGCCATGCCGTACGGAGAAGGCTCCGCGCGCTTCCAGTATGCGCACGACCTCCTGCTTGGCCTTGCGGTCGAGGTCGGCCAGCGGCTTGCCCTGCTTGCGCTCCAGGGCGGCCAGGATGTGGTCGAGCGAGTCGGCGAGCTGGGGCAGGCGAACGGCGACGACGTCCACGCCCTCCCAGGACAGCACGACATCGTCGGCGCCGGCCTGGTCGGGCGGCAGCATCTCGCCCCCCATGGCGTCGACCAGCGGCTTGACCGCCGAGACGAAGGGGTCGTCCCCGAATCCGGTCACCGCTCACCCTCCCCGACCGCGCCGACGACGTTCACCTGCAGCGAGACCCGGGTGGCGCCCGCCTCCAGGGCCTTGCGCAGCAGCGCGTCGACCGCGGTGAGCACCGCGTCCGCGCCGCCCTCCGCGGTGTTGCCGAACGGACCGACGTCCACGGCGTCCAGCTCGGCCGCCTCGATGACCTCACGGGCGACCAGCGCGTGCGGGGGCGCCTCGTCGAGGTCGAAGGGCTCGGTCGTGAACTCCACTCTCAATCGCATTGCACTCCCACAACGGACTCGGCTCGGGCCGCCGCAAGGGCGACCCTGGCCCAGACGGGCTTCGCCCCATGATGCACGCCGAACAGAGCCGGCCGGCGAGATGCCGACGACAACCCCGGGGCCGGCGCCCTGTTCGCGTCGGGCCCCGGGCACCGTCAGGCTCCGCAAGGGAGGGCAGCCCACCGCAGAACCGTCAGGCTCCGCAGTGAGGCAGCCCGCCGCAGAACGCGACCATGTCCTCGAAGGCGCCCTGCACATCGACGGGTGCCGCGGCAAAGGCCCCGTGGTACTCGGCGTAGGCCCGGACCAGATTGCCCACCAGCCGTTCGCTGTCGAGGAGTTGGGCGTACGGTCCGGGACCGGCCGCCCGTGCCAGCTCCAGAGGATCGAGCCCGTCGGCGATGCCCGCACTCGCCAGCTCGCGGACCCAGCGCAGATAGTCCGCGTTCGTATCGAGCAGCTCGGGTCCGCACAGCGGGCCGTGCCCGGGTACGACATGCAGCGGTTCGAGCGCCCGCAGCCGGTCCAGCACGCGCAGTGAACCGGACAGCGACCCCATGAGCACGAAGGGGGTCGCGCCGGAGAAGAGCAGGTCCCCGGCGAAGAGCACCCGCTGGTCGGGCAGCCAGACGACGGTGTCACCGGCCGTGTGTCCCGGGCCCAGGTGCAGGAGCTCCACGCGGATGCCCGCGGTCGGCAGTGTCATGCGGTCCCGGTAGGTGACGTGGGGCGCGGTCACCTGTATGCGCCCCCAGTCGACCTGCGGCCACAGGCCGGTCAGTGCCAGGCCGTGTTCGGCCATCTCCGCCGCGGCACGCTCGTGGGCCACGATGGTGGCGCTCGGGGCGAAGAGGTGGTTGCCGAAGGTGTGGTCGCCATGGCTGTGGGTGTTGACCACGGTGGTGACCGGGCGCGGGGAGAGGGTGCGGACCGTCTCGCGCAGCAGACGTGCCCGCGCTTCGGTCGCCGCGGTGTCCACGAGCACGGTGCCCTCGCCGCCGACCACGATGCCGGCGTTGTTGACGCACCAGCCACCGTCCGGCTGGAGATAGGCGTACACGCCCTCGGCCAGCTGTTCGACCTGGTACGTGATGAAGGTGTTTCGGGTCATGGCGTCCATGTCACGCTCCACGGGATGGCGTCAAGAACAGGAGAACCGAATGCGCCACAGAATCACTCAAGCCCGTTCGACACGGGCCGCGCACGGGCACCGAATTAATTGAATAATCCACGAGGCCGACTCCCGGATCACTGAATCGAATCAACACACTTCCCACCTCCCGCTTTCCCTCGCCTTAACAAACAGACGCCGGATCGACACAAGGTGAACTCACCCGAAAAGCGTTGACATGCCGCCCGGTAACTCTTGTAGCCTTCAAATTGCGATGAGACACCGCGCATTTTGACGGGGGAGCGAAAGGTGAACATTGGAATTCTGGGTCCCTTGGTCGTGCGGTCGAGCGGTGGCGACGCCACGCCCTCCGCACCCAAGCCACGGCAGTTACTGGCACTGCTCGCGGCCCGGATGGACGAAGCGGTCTCCATGGACGTGCTGATCGACGAGATATGGGAGGGCCGCCCTCCAGCCAGCGCGGTGACCGTCGTACAGACCTACATCGTGCGGCTGCGGCGGGCACTCGCCGACGCCTTGCGGATCGGCTCCGACGACGTGGCCGACGCGGTACTGCCCTTCACGGGCTGGGGGTATCGCCTGGTGTCGGGTGCGGATACGACCCATGACGTGAAGGCGTTCCTGCGCTGCGCCGAGTTGGGGCGCGACGCTCTGGCCGCGGGGGCGAACGACCAGGCGGCGGTGATGCTGCGCCGGGCGCTGCGCATGTGGCGCGGACCGGCGCTGGCGGGCGTCCGGCTCGGGCCGCACCTGCGCGCACATCGCACCCATCTCGAGGAATGCCGCCTCGCGACCGTCGAGCAGCGT
This sequence comes from Streptomyces sp. NPDC001530, assembly GCF_042894545.1. Lineage (NCBI taxonomy): Bacteria > Bacillati > Actinomycetota > Actinomycetes > Kitasatosporales > Streptomycetaceae > Streptomyces > Streptomyces sp. NPDC001530. Next base: position 15,273 of record NZ_JBIAVS010000003.1, on the reverse strand, counting down.
GTGGAAGTAGATCTGCGACTCGGATATCACCACGAACTGATCAGCGAATTGTCCGGGATGGTCCTGCAGCATCCGCTCCATGAGAATCTTCATTCCCTCTTCATGGTTTCGCTTTACCGGTCAGGGCGGCCCGCGCAGGCCCTCAGCACTTTTCAGAAACTTCGGAAAAATCTCCGTGACGAGCTGGGAATAGACCCTTCACCGCGCCTGAACAATCTGCATCAGGCGATTCTTGTGGCCGATCCCTCACTGGACGCAGAAATACAGTCCAGGCTGTTCAGGCTGGAGCTGGACCTGCCGTCGGGACGCGTCCTGTGAGACCGTCGGCGGCCGGATGAGACCGTCGACGGCCTGCCGGTTCGCTAATCCATGCCGCGCTTCCCGGGTGTCCAGTACGGCTTGACCCGTACGGACCTGCGCGGCCACTGGCGCTCCCTCACCAGCTGATCCCGTACGGCCTGGCACGTGCGGGCCTCGCCGGCGAGGTACGCGACCCCGGGTTCCTCGGGCAGGTCGAGCGCGCGAACGGCCGCGACCAGCGAGGCGGACCGGGTGGCTGCCGCGCTTCCCCGGAAACCCCACGTCAGCTCCGAGGACCTCGGCAGCGCCAACCGGTCCTGCGGGCCGGCGACTTCGACGGCGCCGTGGACGCGGGCGCTGTCCGGCAGCGCCCGCAGCATCGCGCCGAAGGCCACCGACGCTGTCTCCTCCCCCACGAACAGGTGGTACGCCGCCGACTCGGCGGTGACGAACCGCCCCTCGGGCTTGCGGAAGGTGACCTCGTCCCCCACCCGGAGAGAACGGGACCAGCGGGCACCGGGACCGTCCCCGTGGTCGAGGACGCACAGCTCCAGCCCTTCCCCGTCGTACGACCACACGGAGTAGGTCCGCAGCACATCGCGCAGGGCCCCGGCCCAGAGCGGGGCCTGCACATCCTTCACATGCACCCTCACGTGCTGGCCCGGTGCCCAATCCAGCCCGCACACGTTCCGCCCGGTGATACGGATCAGGCGCATGCGCGGTGTCGCCTGCTCGAGATGCTCGACCCGTCCGCGTACGAAGTACAGATCGAGCAGCGGGTCGAGGACGAGGTCGACCGGACGGCGCCGAGTCGGGTTCGCTTCGGGTGGCATCCACACACTCCCTGGTTGGTGGGAAGATCGGGGACTGTCGGGAAGAACGGGTCCGATCCGGGTCGGCGCCGGCTACGGCGAACACCCCGCCCGCAGCGGCTCGCCGGGCTCCGCGCGCGGGGTCGCGTCGAGAACTGCCTGCCGCAGATTGCGTACACGCGGTGAAGGGTCGATTCCCAGTGCCTCACGGAGGTTCGTTCGCAGCCGCTCGAAGGCGTCGAGGGCGCGGGCCGGCTGTCCGGCGCGGTAGAGCGCGATGATGAGGAGCGCGCACAGGTTCTCGTGGAGCGGATGTCGCTCCACCAATCCCGTCAGCTCGTCGATCAGTTCGTGATGCCGTCCGATGCGCAGATCCGCTTCCACGCGCTGTTCGATGACGCCGAGCCTGCTCTCCGTCAGGCTGGTCCGGTGCGCCAACAGGTGCGCCCCCACGCGCACATCCGCCAGCGCGGGCCCCCTCCAGACCTGCAGCGCCCGGCGCAGCAGCGCGGATGCCTGGTCGTTCTCGCCGTTGAGCAGTGCGCGTCGGCCCTGCTCCGCGTACCGGGCGAACACGCTCGCGTCCGACCGTTCACGGTCGACGACCAACCGGTATCCCCATCCGGAGTACGGGAGTATCTCGCGGGCCACTTCGGCGGTGCTGGCTCCCCGTGCGCGGGCCAGCGACTGGCGCAGCTGCATGATGTAGGTCTGGAGCACGGTCAGCACGTGGGCCGGCGGGTCGTCCTGCCACAACTCGTCCACCAGCAGGTCGACGGGAACCACCAGGCCCGCGCGAGCGGCCAGCAAAGCGAGCAACTGCCGTGGTTTGGGGGCGGTCGGCACCGCTTGTCCGCCGGTGGACCGTACCGTCAAGGGGCCGAGGATTCCGATGTCCACCTTGCTCACCTCCCCGCGTACCAGGGCGGCCGGGCCGACCGGGCGGGCGACTGTGCTGTCGCCCCACGAGTCGGCCGAGCCGCCCCGCGAACTTCTATTCCGACAGGTCAACGGTGGGCCGTTGACCGGATATCACGTCGTCGAAGTCATATCCGAGGTCGCTGAGAATGGACCGGGCTCCGGCTCTCGCCCCGCCGGTGACCCCTGATCCGGGGTGTGTGGACGGCCCCACCAGATAGAAGCCCTCCGCGGGCAGTCGGTAGCCCATGTTGGGCAGGGGCCGGTATCCCATGAACTGGAAGAGCTGCGAACCGAAGTGACCCGGGTCGCCGTTCGGCCACGACGCGTTGAACCGCTCGCCGTCCACCGGACTGTCGATCACCCTCGCGAGTACCTTGTCGGGGCCCATGTTCGTGGTGAGGCCGCAGAAGGTCTCGAATACGCGGTCGAAGAGTTCTTCCTTGCGCTCGTCCCAGCTCCCCTGCTCCAGTTCGAGGGGGGCGTAGCTCAGCAGGTAGAGGGTGTGCTGCCCGGCCGGCGCGCGGGTCGGATCCCAGGCGCTCGCCACGGCGATACTCGGCATGTTGCTGATCGGAACGCCGTACTTCAGGCCGTCGAAGGTCCGCATCAGCTCGGGCAGGGGAACCGCGATCTCCTGGAAGCCCGCGCTGCCCACCTCGGGACCGGCCTTGAACATGGGCGCCTCGCTCAGCGCCAGATGTCCGGTCAGCAGGGCGAAGCCGACCGGTTTGATCCGCCTCACCTTGCGTTCCCAGTCGGCCCCGAAGCGATGGTCGACCATCGCGGGAAGCTGTTTGATGTTCACGTCGGCGACGACCGCCCGCCGGGCCTCGATGTGTTCACCCGAGCGCAGGGCGACCCCGGTCACGCGGTCGCCCGCGAAGAGGAACCGTTCGACGGGTGCCGCGGTCCGGATGGTCCCGCCGTATTCCTCCACTGCGTCGACCAGTGCGGTCGTCAGCGACCCCGACCCACCGACCGCGTAGCCGAGTCCATAGCGGTGGATGACGGGCACCATCATCAACAGGAAGGCGCCGGTTCCGCCTTCTTCCGGCGCGGCCAGGATCTCCGAGACCCATCGGGCCAGCGCGGCGCGGACCTTCGGGCTCTCGAACCATTCGTTGACGACGTCCAGGTAGCTCATCATGAGCATGCGCAGCAGCTCCTGGCCGACCTCGGTCTGGTCCAGCCCGCCGAGGAACGCTCCGAGCGGGGGCGGCGGTTCGAACAGGCTCGCCATGAGCATGTCCAGCAGTTGATCGGCGAACGCGTGGAAGCGCAGATAGCTCTCCGCGTCCCGCGGCGAGATCCTGGCAATCGTCTCGGCCGTCTTGTGCACGTCCCGGTAGAAGGCGATGTAGTCGCCGTCCGCGAAGGTGACGGCGATGCTGGGGTCCGGGAACACGTACCGGAGTCCGTGGCGCGACAGCAGGCCCAGCTCGTCGTTGCGGATCAGCGGATTGCCTTGGATGAAGATGTGCGCGATCGCGTGCAGATCGTGGTGGAACCCGGGCAGGGTCACCTCGCGCGTGATCACGCCACCGCCCACGTAGTCCTTCGCCTCCAGCACCACCACGTCCAGGCCCGCCTTGGCGAGGTAGGCCGCGGCCGTCAGTCCGTTGTGACCGCCGCCGACCACCACCACGTCATGCTGCGTCATGGGAAGTCCCCTCGACCTCGGCCGCGCGCGGCGGCGGGCCGTTCCCGCGATCGCGCTGGAAGCCCCCGTCGATGTCCCAGACCGATCCGGTGACATAGCTGCTGACATCACTGTCCAACAGGGTCACCGCGGGTCGCGCGATCTCGTCGGCGGTCGCGATCCGCTTGATCAGATTCGTGGCGATCACCGAGTCCTCGAGACCGGGGATGTGCTGGGCTCCGACGCGCAGACCGGGGGTGTCGGTGATGCCCGCGCACACGGCGTTGACGCGGATCCCCAGGGGCGCCAGTTCGATAGCCCAGGTGGGCACGAGATAGTGCAGTGCCGCTTTGGTGGCTCCGTAGATGCCCATTCCGGGCGTGGGCGTGCGGCCGATGGACGACGAGACGACCACGGCGGAGGCACCTGGACGCTCCGCCATCGCGGGCACTGCCGCGTTCATCGTGGCGATGGTGCCGCGCAGATTGACCGTGATCACTCGGTCGACCTCGCTCAGGGGCTGCTGCGCGAGCGCTCCCGGGATCAGGATCCCCGCGTTGCAGACCAGCAGGTCGAGGCTTCCGTGCACATCGACCGCGTGGTCCACGGCGCGCTGCGCCGATTCCGCGTCCGCCATGTCACCGGCGACCCAGGTTGCCCAGGGGCCCAGCCGTCCGGCCGCGGCGGCCAGCGGTCCCTGCCGCCTCGCTGTCAGCACGACCTGCGCGCCTGCCTCGATCAGCGCTGCGGCGATGGAGAACCCGATGCCTTCGCTCGCGCCGGTGACCAGCGCGGTCTTCCCTGCGACGGCCATCTCAGGCGGCCCTCCGTCGACGGTGGCGCCCATACTCTGCGTACCGCCCGTGCGGGCGGGTGACCGGCATCTGATCCGGCATGGCTTGTCCTTCCGGAGGGTGGTCCTTACGACGGTGCGTCGGCGGACACGGGCTGCTTCCGCCGGCGCCGGGAGGCGGCGGAGAGCAGCCTGCCGTCGCGGGCGTTGAGCCCCAGCAGCGTGATGTTCACGGCGCCGCCGATGAGTTCGACGGTCTGGATCAGCGAGAACTGCGTACCGAAGTCACGGTCCGCGGCCAGTGACTGCAGGGTGACGGCGCAGGGAACGAGCACCAGGAGTCCCACGGCGGCGGCCGCCGCCGTGCGCCGCTGCTTGCGGCGGATGAGCGGGGCGCGGCGGCGACCGCTGCTCAGGGAGCGGCCGGAGGCTCCGGCGATCGCCATGCTCGGCACGAGAACCAGCAGCGCCAGGGCGATGGACGTCTTGACGACCGACACGGCGTGGTCGTCGCCGAAGATCTCGACGAGGACCGAAGACGTGAAGAACAGCGTGATGAGTGACAGTGCGAGCACTCCGGCGGCGGCGTGCACACGTGATTTCACGGTCTTCTCCCCAGTGCGATGGACGAGACGGATCTTCCTGACGTCTCGTTGTGCGTCAAAGGGGGCCACCGACCTTGCGGGAGGTCAGGGACTCCCGGTGGACTCCAGGGTTTCGATGACGCGCGCGATCGTGCTCAGCAGCGTGGCGATCTCCGAGGCGTCGAGACCGCCGGTCGCCAGATCGTTGACCTCGTGTGCGGCGGCGATCAAAGGCTCCTGGAGCTCACGGGCACGCTCGCTCAGCAGCACCTGTGCCTGGCGTCTGTCCCGCGGATCCGGGACACGGTGGATCAGTCCGTCCCGCTCCATCCGCTGGAGGGTGTTCGCCATCGTCGGCTGTTCGATCTGTACGCGGTCGCACAGCTCCCGCTGGGTCAGTCCCTCCTGCTCGTAGAGCGCAAGCAGTTGGGCGAACTGGCCGGGCACGACGCCGTATCGCTCGATCTTCAGCCGCAGGGCGCGTTCCAGCAGGCGCGCGAGGTGGTTGACCTGGTAGCCGAGCGATGCCTCACGCGGCAGCTGGTTCGACTGCTGGATCGCCACGCCTTCGGGTCCGACCGCCACAGCCACCTCCGTGCACAGGTTCTGTCGAGTCGATTAGCCCATAGCTTGCTATGTATGTCAACGCGGCCCGCCCCGTGCCCGGCCCGGGTCAGCGCGCCACGACTCCGAGCCGCTCGGACATCCAGTCGCAGAAGCGCGGGATGAAGTCGCCGAAGTAGTTCGTGGCGACATGGCGCTCGCCGGGGTAGCGGATCAGCTCGGTCTCTCCCGCAGCCCACTCCAGCATCCGTTCGCAGGACTCGATCGGGATGATCGTGTCGAGTTCTCCGTGGATGGCGAGCAGCGGGATCTGGAGGGGCGGGATGCCGCGCAGGTTCAGCGACGTACGGGCGAGCTCGTCCATCGCGGCGTCGTCGACCTGGTCGAAGACGAACCGGAAGTCCTTCTTCACCATCGCGTTGACGTCGCGGTAGGTGTCGTGGTCGAAGCCCCCGGAGAGGTTGACGCACGCCCGGAAGCCGGGGACGGTCGCGGCGGCGCGTGCGGCGAGATAGCCCCCGAAGCTCACTCCGAAGATCCCCATCCGGTCGGCGTCCACCTCCGGCCGCCGCACGACGTGCTCCATCACCGCGGCCACGACCCGCTCGAAGTCGACCGCCATCGGTGTCCTGCCGATGTGCACTCCCTGCCCCGGCCCGTCGAAGACGACCGCGCCCATGCCGCGGGCGATGAACTCGCGGGCGAAGGCGTAGAGTTCGACCTCCTTGGCCGAGTCGAGGCCGTTGACCAGTACCACGCACGGCCACGGGCCCTCGCCGCGCGGCAGCATGAGATATCCGGGTACGTCGAGTCCGTCGCTGGTGATGTCCAGGGGGTGCACCACCTCGTTCAGATACGGGATGGCGCGCTCGAACACCTCGGTGACCCGGTCCCGGCTCGCCCACTTGGCCTCCGCGTCGTCGAAGTAGAAGAACTCCGCGTAGTGGTGGCAGGCGGCGGCCTTGCGCTGGGCGGTGCGGGCGGTCTCCAGATGGCCCGCCGCCAGTGACTCCTCGGCGCGTCCCTCGTAGTGCACACCGAGTGCGGACCACCGGCGGTGCCAGTCGGCCCAGTCGTCGTGCGTGCTCTCCTTGCGCAGGTCCTTGAGCACCATGGTGATGTCGCCCCAGTCGAGGCCGGCGAGGCCGAGCCGGCTGAAGAACAGCTCACAGTTCTCGAACGTCGCCGCCGAGATCCCGTTGCCGGCGTTCCTCGGTCCCCACGCGTCGCGCAGACTGTCGCCGTCGGCGTCCGCCACGAGGTCCCGGCCGGCCTCGAGCCACTCCTTGAGTGCGGCGAGCACGTTCTCGGTGGTCCTGAAGAGCGCGTCGGCGATGCCGGACGTGCTCTTCGCGTCGTCCTGCCGCGGGACGAAGGTGTGCACGATGGCGAGACGTGCCCCGCCGTCGGCCGGCTCGATGGTCCAGCTGCCGTCCATCGCGGCGATCGCCGGGGGCAGCGTCACCATCCGGAAGTCGATACGGAACTGGTCGGGGCGGTAGCGCCGGTGCGACCGAACGCTGTTCTCACCCAGTTCGTTCGAGACCCTCATGTCCATCACCACCTCGTTGGCGCCGACCTCGGTGCGGCGGACCTCACGGGTGGTGGGGAAGATGCTCGGCCAGCGCTCGATGTCCGTGCACGAGCGCCAGAGGCGGTCGGCCGGGACACCGATGACCACGGTGTTGACGACGGAGTTCTTCACTTCGGATGCGGAGTTCTTCACTTCGGATGCCGTGTGCGTACTCAAGGAGTCCTCACATCGCGTTGATGGTGCCGGTCTCGTGACGGGGTCCCGCGCTACCGGGAACCGCGGTGCGGCGAGGTGAACGCTCTCGGGCTTCGCTCAAGGACGACTACAGGCCGACTCAAGGGCGCCGCGACCCAGGTCGGACGACCGCACCAGTGCGGCCCGACGGCCCCTTGAGCGGTCCTTGACCCGTCCTTGAGGGCACGTGGGTCTGCTCGGTGCCGCCGGACCGGTCGTCAGGCCGGCGGCACCGAGCAGACCCACGTCCCCGCGCACCGTCCCGGAGCGCGGCCGAGACGGGGACTTGGCCACGAAAGGCAACCCACATGTCAGCGACGGACTCAGCTGTGGACGCCCGCCGCACAGGCGGGCCGGGAGGCACGTCCCCGGGCCCGCGCCGGGTGGTCATCACCGGCGTGGGCGTCATCGCGCCCGGCGGCACGGGCACCAAGGCGTTCTGGGATCTGATCACTTCGGGGCGCACCGCGACCGGGCGCATCTCCTTCTTCGACCCCGCCGCGTACCGCTCCCAGGTGGCGGCCGAGTGCACCTTCGATCCGGCGCAGCAGGGCCTGACGCCCCGCGAGATCCGCCGTATGGACCGGGCCACGCAGTTCGCGGTCGCCGGGGCCCGGGAGGCCGTGCAGGACAGCGGCCTCGACTTCGGAACACCGGACCCGGCACAGATCGGCGTGACGATCGGCAGCGCGGTGGGCGCCACCATGGGGCTCGAGGAGGAGTACGTCGTCCTGAGCGACAGCGGGCGCAAGTGGCTGGTCGACCACTCCTACGGAGTGCCGCATCTGTACGGGCACTTCGTGCCCAGCAGCATCGCGGCCGAGGTCGCCTGGGCCGTCGGAGCCGAAGGTCCGGCCGCCGTCGTCTCGGCCGGCTGCACGTCCGGCATCGACTCGGTCGGCTACGCCCGCGATCTGATCGCCGAGGGCAGCGTGGACATCATGGTCGCCGGTGCGACCGACGCCCCGATCTCCCCGATCGCGGTGGCCTGTTTCGACGCCATCAAGGCGACCACTCCGCGCAACGACGAGGCGGAGCACGCCTCCCGCCCGTTCGACAAGAGCCGCAACGGCTTCGTGCTCGGCGAAGGGGCCGCGGTCTTCGTACTGGAGGAGTACGAGCACGCCCGGCGGCGCGGCGCCCATGTCTACGCGGAGATCGCCGGCTTCGCGTCCCGCTGCAACGCCTTCCACATGACGGGGCTGCGGCCGGACGGCCGGGAGATGGCGGTCGCCATCGAGACCGCCCTGGTCGAGGCCCGCACGAACCCCGAGGACGTGTCGTACGTCAACGCGCACGGCTCCGGCACCAAGCAGAACGACCGCCACGAGACCGCCGCCTTCAAGCGCAGCCTCGGGCAGCACGCCTACGACGTGCCGGTGAGCTCCATCAAGTCGATGATCGGGCACTCGCTCGGAGCGATCGGCTCCATCGAGATCGCGGCCTGCGCGCTGGCGATCGAACACGGTGTCGTGCCTCCCACCGCGAATCTGCACACCCCGGATCCCGAGTGCGATCTCGACTACGTCCCCCTCGTCGCCCGGGAACAGCGGGTGGACACAGCCCTCACCGTCGGCAGCGGATTCGGCGGGTTCCAGAGCGCCATGGTGCTGACCCGCCCCGCGGAAGGGAGCGCCATATGACCGAGAACGCGGTGGTGACCGGGCTCGGCGTGCTCGCGCCGAACGGCCTCGGCACGGAGGAGTTCTGGACGTCGACGCTCAAGGGCATCAGCGGCATCGACCGCATCACCCGTTACGACCCGAGCGGTTACCCCTCGCCGCTCGCCGGAGAGGTCCTGACCTTCGACGCGGCCGACCACCTGTCGAACCGCATCCTCCCGCAGACCGACCGCATGACGCAGATGGCCCTGGCCGCATCCGACTGGGCCCTCGCCGACGCCGCCGTGGACCCGGCGACAGTGCCGGAGTTCGACATGGGGGTGGTGACCGCCAGTGCCTCCGGCGGTTTCGAGTTCGCCCAGCACGAACTGCAGAAGCTGTGGAGCAAGGGCCCCGAGTACGTCAGCGCCTACCAGTCGTTCGCCTGGTTCTACGCCGTCAACACCGGTCAGATCTCCATCCGCCACGGGATGCGCGGCCCGAGCGGCGTCCTGGTGACCGACCAGGCCGGCGGCCTCGACGCGCTCGCCCACGCACGACGGCACATACGCAAGGGCACCGGCCTCGTGATGTCCGGCGGCGTGGACGCCTCGCTGAGCCCCTGGGGCCTGGTCTCACAGATCACCACGGGACGCCTCAGCCGCTCCACCGACCCCGAGCGCGCCTACGCGCCCTTCGACGTCTCGGCCGACGGGTACGTGCCCGGCGAGGGCGGGGCGATTCTCGTGCTGGAGAGCGAGAGGGGCGCCCGGGACCGCGGCGCACGGATCTACGGCACGCTCGCGGGGTACGGCGCGACCTTCGACCCCGCACCCGGCTCCGGTCGGCGGCCCGGACTGCGCCGTGCCGTCGAACTGGCCCTGGCCGACGCGGCGGTGACCCCGCCGGACGTCGACGTGGTCTTCGCGGACGCGGCCGGGGTGCGCACCCTCGACCGGACCGAGGCCGAGGCCCTGGCCGCCGTGTTCGGCCCGCACACCGTGCCGGTCACCGCGCCCAAGACGATGACCGGCCGCCTGTACTCGGGCGCCGCGTCCCTCGACGTGACGGCGGCGCTGCTCGCCATGCGCGACGGCGTCGTCCCGCCGACCCTCCACGTCCCGGACCAGGCGGCGGACTGCCCGATCGCCCTGGTCCGGGACACCGCACGCGAGATGACCGTACGGACCGCGCTGGTCGTCGCCCGTGGCCACGGCGGCTTCAACGCGGCGATGGTGCTGCGCGCTCCGGACGGCGACTGACCGGCCGTATCGACAGCGACTGATCCGCCGGATCAGCGGCGGCACGGCAAGAGACACACGAGAGTGAGGACATCACCCATGGCGGCACGCGAGCTGACCCTTGCGGACCTGACCCGCATCCTTCGGGAGAGCGCCGGCGAGGACGAGGGCATCGACCTCGAAGGCGACATCCTGGACACCACCTTCACCGACCTCGGCTACGACTCGCTGGCGCTGCTCGAAGCCGCCAGCAGGGTCGAGCGCGAGCTGGGCGTCAAGCTCTCCGAGGACACCGTCGGCGAGGCCGAGACGCCCCGGCTCTTCCTGGCCCTGGTCAACGAGCCGGTCGCGGCGAACACATGAACCACGGGCCTTCCGGCACCCCCCAGCCGGAAGGCCCGTACCCGTTCCAAGGCCCCACCCCCGCAGGACGGACACGAGGAGAAGACAGCATGGCGAACGACAGCGCCGACGTGGTGGTCGTCACCGGCGGCACCAGCGGCATCGGCCGGGCCGTCACCGAAACCCTGGCCGAACACGGAGCGAAGGTGTTCCTCTGCGCACGCCACGAGGAGGACCTGGCCGTCACCATCAAGGAGCTGCGCGAGCGCGGGCTGGACGTGGACGGGGTCCGCTGCGACGTCCGGTCGCGCGCGGAGGTGCGGGCCTTCGTCGAGGCCGCGGTGCAGCGGTACGGCACGATCGACGCCCTCGTCAACAACGCCGGCCGCAGCGGCGGCGGAGTCACCGCCGACCTCGCGGACGAGACCTGGTACGACGTCATCGACACCAACCTCAACAGCGTCTTCCTGATGACGCGGGAGGTGCTCACCACGGGCGGCATGCGCGAGAAGCAGCGTGGCCGCATCGTCAACATCGCCTCGACGGGCGGCAAGCAGGGCGTCGTCCTCGGAGCGCCCTACTCCGCGTCCAAGCACGGAGTGGTCGGGTTCACCAAGGCGCTGGGGCTGGAACTGGCGAAGACCGGCATCACCGTGAACGCCGTCTGCCCGGGCTACGTCGAAACGCCCATGGCGCAGCAGGTGCGCACCAACTACGCGCGGATCTGGGACACGGACGAGCAGGCGGTACTGGAGCGGTTCGAGACCAAGATCCCGCTCGGCCGCTACTCCACCCCGGGGGAGGTGGCCGGTCTGGTCGGCTATCTGCTCTCGGATATCGCGGCCTCCATCACCGCGCAGGCCCTCAACGTGTGCGGCGGACTGGGCAATTACTGACACCGCCGCCCTCATCGGCCCGCCCCTCCCCGATACGCCCGACACGAAGGACGTACGAACCATGACCGACGTGCGACATGCAGTCACCGTGTCCGCAACGCCCGAGACCGTGTACGGACTCCTCGCCGACACCGCCCTGTGGCCCGTGAACTTCCCTCCCACCGTCCATGTGGAGCAGCTGGAACGGGGCGCGGAGGCGGAGCGCATCCGGATCTGGGCCGTCGCCGGGGACACGGTCAAGACCTGGACCTCCCGGCGGGAACTGGACCCCGCGGGCCTGCGCATCACCTTCCGGCAAGAGGTCTCCCAGCCGCCCGTCGCGGCGATGTCCGGAGCATGGATCCTCCAGCCGCTTCCGGACGGGGGAACGGAGGTGGTGCTCGAGCACACCTACCGCGCGATCGACGACGCCCCCGACGCCCTCGCATGGATCACCGACGTCACCGACCGCAACAGCCGCTCCGAGCTCGCCCACCTCAAGGCGCTCGCGGAGCAGGCGACGGACCGGTCGGAACTGCAGCTGACCTTCGAGGACACCATCGTCGTCGACGGCGAAATGGCCGATGTGTACGACTTCCTCTACAGGGCCCAGGAGTGGCCGGACCGGCTGCCGCACGTCTCCCGCATGGACCTCACGGAAGACGAACCGGGCGTACAGATCATGGAGATGGACACCATCACCGCCGACGGCGCCATGCACACGACCAAGTCGGTGCGTGTCTGCTTCACCGATGAACGCATCGTCTACAAGCAGGTCGTGGTGCCGCCGCTGATGACGGCCCACACCGGTGAGTGGCGCGTGTCCGCCGTACGAGGCGGAGTCGCGGTGACCTCCCAGCACACGGTGGCGATACGCCCCGAGGCGGTGGCCGGCATCCTCGGCGAGGGTGCCACGGTCGCCGACGCCCGGGAGTTCGCCCGCAGCGCGCTCAGCGGCAACAGCAGGATCACCTTGGAGCACGCCAAGGCGTTCGCCGAGAGCAGCACCGCCCGCTCGCAGGTCTGAGCAGATCCGCGGGGAGGGGGCCGTCGTCGTCCGATGGCAGGGCAGTACGCGGGAGCGGCGGCGCCCTCCCCCGACCGTCGATGTCGCCGAAAGCCTTGGAGTGGAACACCATGCGTACGGTTGAGCAGACCGCCTCGGACATCCCCTCGGGCATCCCTGGGCAGGCGTCCGGGTCGAGCCTCCGGATGGCCCCCGACCGCCCGGACGAGCACCCCCCGGACGAACGAAGCGTGCACGAACGGCTCACGGAGCTCGGCGAAATCAAGGAAACGGCGCGTCGGGGACCGGACCCGGGCGCCACGGAGCGCCAGCACTCCAAGGGCAAGCTCACCGCCCACGAGCGGATCGAACTGCTGCTGGACGACGGGTCGTTCACCGAGGTCGAGGCGCTTCGCCGACACCGCGCCACCGGCTTCGGCCTGGAGCGACGGCGACCGCACTCGGACGGGGTGGTGACCGGCTGGGGAACCGTCCACGGCCGGACCGTCTTCGTCTACGCGCACGACTTCCGCATATTCGGCGGCGCGCTGGGCGAGGCGCACGCCGAGAAGATCCACAAGCTGATGGACATGGCGGCTGGCGCGGGTGCTCCGCTGGTCTCGCTGAACGACGGGGCCGGAGCCCGGATCCAGGAAGGCGTCTCGGCGCTGGCCGGCTACGGCGGCATCTTCCGGCGCAACACCCGCGCCTCCGGGGTGATCCCGCAGATCAGCGTCATGCTCGGACCGTGCGCGGGCGGCGCCGCCTACTCCCCCGCGCTGACCGACTTCGTCTTCATGGTGCGCGGTACCTCGCAGATGTTCATCACGGGACCGGACGTGGTGCATGCCGTGACCGGCGAGGAGATCTCCCAGAACGGCCTGGGCGGCGCCGATGTGCACGCCGCCACTTCTGGCGTCGCGCACTTCGCCTACGACGACGAGGAAGCCTGCCTGGAGGACGTGCGCTTCCTCCTCGCGCTCCTCCCCGCCAACAACCGTGAACTCCCACCCGTCGTGGCGTGCGACGACCCGGCCGACCGGCGTACCGAAGCGCTCGTGGACCTGGTCCCCCACGACCCGGGCCGGGCCTACGACATGCGTACGGTCATCGGGGAGATCGTCGACGACGGGGAGTTCTTCGAGGTGCACCCCGCCTGGGCGACGAACATCGTCTGCGCTCTGGCCAGGCTCGACGGCCATGTGGTGGGGATCGTGGCCAACCAGCCCGCCTCTCTCGCGGGTGTCCTGGACATCGAGGCCTCCGAGAAGGCGGCGCGCTTCGTCCAGATGTGCGACGCCTTCAACATCCCGTTGGCGACACTCGTGGACGTGCCGGGCTTTCTGCCCGGTGTGGGTCAGGAGCACGACGGAATCATCCGGCACGGCGCGAAGCTGCTGTACGCGTACTGCAACGCGACCGTGCCGCGCGTGCAGCTGATCCTGCGCAAGGCCTATGGCGGCGCGTACATCGTCATGGACTCGCGCTCCATCGGCACCGACTTGTCCCTCGCCTGGCCGACGAACGAGATCGCGGTGATGGGCGCGGAGGGCGCCGCCAATGTCATCTTCCGTCGCGACATCGCGGCCGCCGCCGATCCCGAGGCGGTACGGCAGCAGAAGATCAAGGAGTACAAGTCGGAGTTGATGCACCCGTATTACGCGGCTGAGCGGGGCCTGGTCGACGACGTCATCGATCCGGGCGACACCCGGTCGGCACTGATTCGCTCCTTCGCGATGCTGCGGACCAAACACGCCGACCTGCCGTCCCGCAAGCACGGAAACCCTCCGCTGTGACGGCGGGCGGCCATCCGGACCACCGCGCTCGTGAGAGCGAAGGGAGCCATCGTGCGCAAGGTGCTCATCGCCAACCGTGGCGAAATCGCTGTCCGCGTGGCCCGGGCGTGCCGGGATGCCGGGATCGCGAGCGTTGCCGTCTACGCCGACCCGGACCGGGACGCGTCGCATGTCCGCGCCGCGGATGAGGCGATCGCGTTGGGCGGTGACACCCCGGCCACCAGCTACCTGGACATCGCCAAGGTGCTGCAGGCCGCCAAGGACTCCGGAGCGGATGCCATCCACCCCGGCTACGGCTTCCTGTCGGAGAACGCCGACTTCGCCCAGGCCGTCCTCGACGCGGGCCTGATCTGGATCGGCCCGCCCCCGCAGGCCATCCGCGACCTGGGTGACAAGGTCGCCGCCCGGCACATCGCGCAGCGCGCCGGTGCCCCGCTCGTCGCGGGCACCCCCGACCCGGTGAGCGGCGCCGACGAGGTCGTCGCCTTCGCCCAGGAGCACGGGCTGCCGATCGCGATCAAGGCCGCCTTCGGCGGCGGCGGACGCGGCCTGAAGGTCGCCCGCACCCTGGAGGAGGTCCCCGAGCTGTACGAGTCCGCCGTCCGCGAGGCGGTGGCCGCCTTCGGCCGCGGCGAGTGCTTCGTGGAGCGCTACCTCGACAAGCCCCGGCACGTGGAGACCCAGTGCCTGGCCGACAGCCACGGCAACGTGGTCGTCGTCTCCACCCGCGACTGCTCCCTGCAGCGCCGCCACCAAAAGCTCGTCGAGGAGGCCCCCGCGCCGTTCCTGTCGGGCGCGCAGGTGGCGGAGCTGTACTCCTCCTCCAAGGCGATCCTCAAGGAGGCCGGCTACGTCGGCGCCGGCACCGTGGAGTTCCTCGTCGGCGCGGACGGCACGATCTCCTTCCTGGAGGTCAACACCCGCCTCCAGGTCGAGCACCCGGTCACCGAGGAGGTCGCCGGCATCGACCTGGTCCGCGAGATGTTCCGCATCGCCGACGGCGAGGCCCTGGGCTACGACGACCCCGAACT